>DASVQE010000039.1:0-128134 GCA_036389275.1 Thermoanaerobaculia bacterium | reverse complement strand
CCGGGGGTCTTGGGGTGGGGGGGTGGGGGGGGGGGGGGTGGGGGCGGGGGAGGGGGAGCTGTCGTTCGAGCTGCCGGATCATCAGGGGACGTTTCGGGGGAAGCGGGATGGGCAGGGGGCGATCGTCGGGCATTGGTATCGGCCGGGGACTCCGGTGAATGGCGGGTTCGGGCCGGCGGTGAGCGCGTCGCGGGTGGTGTTGCTGCCGGACGGGGCCAATCGGTGGCGGGGGAGCGTCGAGCCGCACCAGGATTCGTTCACGTTGTATCTCCTGCTGCAGAAGCGTGACGACACGACCTTCTCCGCGCTGTTGCGCAATCCCGATCGCGACCTCGGCACGCAGTTCGGTGTGGAGCGGCTCGTGCGCGATGGCAACGCGTTGCGGCTGATGGGCAAGCGCGGCGGGAAGGAGCTGGAGGTCGCGCCGGGCGCGTACGATCCCGACTCCGACGTGATCACGCTCCGCTTTCCGACGCGCGGCGGCAGCTACGACTTCCGGCGCGAGGGCGACGAGAGCGCGTTCTATCCGCGCGGCAAACAGCCGGGACGCTACGCGTACCGTGCGCCGCTCGCGCGCGACGACGGGTGGGCGGTCGGCACGCTCGACGATGCGGCCATCGATCGCGCGGCCATGGAGCGCTTCGTCCAGCGCATCCTCGACATGCCGATGGATTCGCCCGACGCGCCGCAGTTCCATGGGCTGCTGCTCGCGCGTCACGCCAAGATCGTCTTCGAGGAGTACTTTCACGAGCACCAGCGCGATCAGTTGCACGACCTCCGGTCGGCCGGTAAGAGTCTGACTGCGATCATCGCCGGTGCAGCGATGGAGAGCGGCGTGCCGCTGAAACTCTCCAGCCGCGTCTACGAGGTGATGAACGGCGGCACGATGCCGGCCGATCTCGATCCGCAGAAGCAGGCCATGACGCTCGAGGATCTGCTGACGATGTCGGCCGGTTTCTTCTGCGACGACACGAACGACGACGCACCGGGCAACGAGACCACGATGTGGGATCAGAGCGAGGAGCACGATTTCTACCGCTTCCTCATGCGCGCGCCGATGGCCACGCCGCCCGGCCAGAACTCCGTCTATTGCAGCGCCGTCGCGAATCTCGCCCTCGGCATGGTCGGCCGCGCCGCGCACGAGAATCCGATGTCGCTCTTCGATCGACTGGTCGGCGGTCCGATGAAGATCCGCCGTTACGAATGGGGCCTCGATCCCGCCGGCAATCCGTACGGCGGCGGCGGGCCGATGCTCCAGTTGCGCGACTTCGCCAAGCTCGGGCAGTTGCTGCTCAACGGCGGCACGTGGGACGGCCGCCGCATCCTCAGCCGCGACTTCGCCGCGCGCGCCGGCTCGCCGCTCTACCACCTGCGCAACATCTATTACGGCTATCTCTGGTGGGTCGAAGACTTCCCGTACAAGAACAGGATGGTGCGCTCGTACAGCGCGCGCGGCGCCGGCGGACAGACCGTGTTCGTCGTGCCGGAGCTCGATCTGGTGATCGCCACGCAGGCTGGCGGTTACGCGAGCCGCAAAGGAGCGTTCGCCGCATCGAACGACCTGCCGGCGCAGACGATCCTGCCGGCGGTGCGCGAGCCGGGCGACGATCCGCATGCGCCGGTCGTCGAGCGCGTCTACGTCAGCCCTTACGGCCCTTCGAAGGACGGGAGCCGCGTGTCGCCGAAGCCATGATCGCGGCCATGATCGCGGCCACGACCGCGCACGGCAGCCACACCCAGAGGATCTCGCTGCGCAGCGTCTCGAGGCCGCGCGCGCTGAAGAAGCCGGCGCCGATCGGCGAGACGCGGATCGGCGTCCAGGGAAAGAAGTAGCGCCGGTTGTCGAACGGCGCGAAGAGCGCCACGCCGAGGCCGCCGTCGGTGAGCGCGTCGAGCAGCGGATGCGACAGCGCGCAGGCGACGAGCGCCGGCCACGCGCCGCGCACGCGCAGAAGCCGCGCTGCGATCAATGACGTGATGACGGCGAAGACGATCGAATGCGTGAAGCCGCGATGCCCGAGCGGATGCGCGTACGGAATGCCGAGCGGAAACGCGAGCACATCGACGTCGGGAAGAATCGCGAGCAACGCGCCGGTGAAGAGCGTCGCCGGCGATGCGCGCCGGAGCAGCAGTGCGACGGCGGGATGGGTGATGATGGTCGGCATCTGACGCGAGCGCGTGCGGTCACAACCTTCCGGTGACTTCGGCGAGCCTGCGCAACTTCGACGCGTGCTCGAGCGTCAGCGCGCCGCTCGGCAGGCGCCAGGCCCAGTTGTCGTGCTGCGCGCCGGGCGTGTTCATGCGCGCCTCGCTGCCGAGGGCGAGGATGTCCTGCGCAGGCACGATCGCCATCTCCGCGACGGAGGTATACGCCGCGCGGATGAGTCCCCAGGAAATGTTCTCCGCGTCGCAGCCGAGGTAGGCGATGGCGTTCTCGCGCTCCTCGTCGCTCGCGTGCTCGAACCAGCCGCGCGCGGTGTCGTTGTCGTGCGTGCCGGTGTAGGCGGCGGTGTGCGGCTCGTAGCGATGCGGCAGGTGCGGGCTGTCCGCCTGCACGAATCCGAACTGCAGGATCTTCATGCCCGGCAATCCCACCGCATTGCGCAGCGCATGCACATCCTCGGTGATGAATCCGAGATCCTCCGCTACCAGCGGCAGCTCGCCGAGCGACTCGCGGATCGCGTCGAACAGCGCCACGCCGGGACCCGGCATCCAGCGGCCGTGCACCGCCGTCGGCTCGTTCGCCGGAATCTCCCAGTAAGCGGCGAAGCCGCGGAAATGATCGAGGCGGATGATGTCGGCGAAGCGGAGATTCGTCCGCACGCGCGCGATCCACCAGCGATAACCGCTCTCGCGCAACACGTCCCAGCGATAGAGCGGATTGC
The DNA here is from genome assembly GCA_036389275.1 of Thermoanaerobaculia bacterium. Classification (GTDB taxonomy): domain Bacteria; phylum Acidobacteriota; class Thermoanaerobaculia; order Gp7-AA8; family Gp7-AA8; genus QHVT01. Next base: position 125,249 of record DASVQE010000039.1, on the reverse strand, counting down.
CCCAGCGTTGCCCGGTCGCGCTGAAGTAGTCGGGCGGCACGCCGGCGACGACATTCGGCTGGCCGGCCTCATCGAGTTGAAAGAGCTCGCGCTCGCCCCAGACGTCGGCGCTGTCGCAGGCGACGTAGATCGGCACGTCGCCCATGATGCGGATGCCGCGCGCGTGCGCCGCTTCGCGCACCGCTTCCCACTGACGGAAGAAGAGAAACTGCACGAACTTCCAGAACCGGACGTCGCCGGCGCGCTCGCGGCGCGCACGCGCGATCGCATTCGGCTGCGCCTGGGCGAGCGGCGTTTCCCACTGCCACCATGCCGCGCCGCCGGCCGCATCCTTCAACGCCATGTAGAGCGCGTAGTCACCGAGCCACTCGCTCTGCTCGGGCGCGTTGACGAACGCATCGTGCGCGGCGCGCAACTCGTCGCTGCCGTGCTGGTCGAAGCGTTGCCACGCCGTGCGCAGCAGCGCGTGCTTCAACTCGATGACGCGCGGAAACTCGACCACCACATCGGAGAAGCGCGGCACCGCGGCGACGTCACTCGTCTCGAGCAGACCATCCTGCAGCAACCGCTGCGGAGAGATCAGCAGCGGATTGCCGGCGAACGACGACAGGCAGCCGTAAGGCGAGTAGCCGTAGCCGGGAGGATTGAGCGGCAGCACCTGCCACAGCTTCATCGCCGCGCCGGCGGCCCAGTCGAGAAAGGCGATGGCGTCGTCGCCGAGATCGCCGATGCCGTACATGCTCGGCAGCGAGGTCGGATGCAGGAGGATGCCGGCGACGCGGTGCGGATCGCCCGGCGGATGGACCGAGGTATGGAGCATCGGCGCGGAGTTTACGCGAACGTGCGGAGCCGTCGCGGGCTCGTGTACCAGGCGGTGATCGACAGCTCTTCGCCGAGGCGGTCGAACAGCTCGAGCCAGCGCTTGCGCTCGCCGTTGCCGGACGAGCTCTCGATGGCCGGACGGAGCGTTTTGCGCATCCTGTAATAGCGGTTTTGCGCGCGACGAAAATCGACCGGGAGCTGCGCCTCGCGCACGACCGACACGATCGTCTCCAGCGCTTCCAGCCGGTCGAGATCCTCAGGGCGTTCGCGGAAGCGCTCCGCCGCGCGCTCGACAGCCTGGCGGAACGCGAGCAGCGTGGCCTCGTCGAGGGCGACGTTTTCCTCGCGAGCCTCGCGCAGCCGCGACTCGATCTCGGCCGGCGGCGGCAGCGGCTGTGCGAGGAGCTTCCGGATCTGCAGATTGAGATCGAACTCGGCGGCGGTCTGCAGCACCTTCGGCACCGGGACGCCGAGGCGCGTGTGATAGCGCATCAGCGGATCGTAGCGCTCGTGCAGTTGGCGGAACGCCGACTCCGCCTCTTCCAGCGTGGCGGTGATGAGCTCGTGCAGGATGCGCCGCTGCTCGTCGCGGAAGAGCGAGCGCACCGACAGCGGCATCTCGCCGAAATGCTGATCGAGCAGGCGGATGACGGTGGAGATGCCGCCGGGCTGCATGGCCGCGGCGAGCTCCCGTTTGACGGCCTCGTAGCTGGCCGGATCGCCTGCGGCGCGGACGCCGCCGGTCAGCTCCGTCTCGCCGAGGTGCAGCGCGGCCAGCTCGAACGACGCCGTCTCGCGCGTGATCGTCGAGCGCACCTCGATCGAGCCGATGGAGACGCGCGCGCGCCCGGCCTTGTGAATCTCGAGATCGCGCCGCGTCACCTCGTAGCAGTAGACGCGCGCGTCGTCGTCGAACGTGTCGAAAAGCGAGAGCACCGCGTAGTGCGCGGCCACGCGCTCGAGATCGAGGCGCGCCGGAATCACTTCGCGCTCGTAGATCTGCCGGGCCGTGCCGCGCTCGGCGAGGTTGCTCGTGGCGCGGGCGATCTGTTCCAGAAACGGCGTCTCGAGCTCGCGGCCGGAGATGCGCTCGGCGAGTTGGATGACGCGGCCGGCGTAGTGCAGCACCTGCACGGTCTCGATGCCGCTGACGTCGCTGAAGAACCAGCCGCAGCTCGTGTACATCAGCATGGCGTTGCGCTGCAGCTCGAGCAACTCGAGCACCGTCACCGGATCCGCATCGGGCAAGGCATGGCGGCCGAGGAACGCGTCGACGTTGCCTTCGGAGCGATCGAGGATCACCTCGACGTACGCGTCGCGCGCGAGCCACGGATCGCGCAGCGTGCGCGCGCCATGCTCCTCGAAAATCTCGCACGAGCGGTCGCGCAGCCAGTCGAGGGCGTCGCGCAACGGCATGCGCCACTGCTGATTCCAGCCGGCGCCGCCGCCGGCGTTGCAGCCGCAGTCGCTGCGCCAGCGCTCGATGCCGTGCGAGCAGCTCCAGGCCGTGCGCTCGACGATCTCCACTTCGTTCACCGGCGGATTGCGCTCGAGGTGCTCGCCGTAATTCGTGAGCGTGGCCAGCTCGCCGTCTTCGATGAACTGCAGCGCGTAGGCGAGGGCCATGTCGCCGTAGCGGTGGTGATGTCCGTAGGTCTCGCCGTCGGTGGCGATGTTCACGAGCTGCTCATGCGTGCGCGCGTCGTTGAACGCGCCGGCCAAACGATGCGCGAGGTTCTCGCCGCGCGCGAGCAGTTGCTCGAAGGCCACCGCGCGCGAGATCGGGCCGTCGTAGAAGAAGATGACGATGCTGTTGCCCGACGGAAGATGACAGGTGTAAGGAATGGTGGGATCGAGCGGCGTGGTCTGCCACTCGCTCTCGCCGGCAGCGCGCCAACGCGCACCCTGATGCGGTTCGAGGATGGTGAAGGCGATGCCCTCGGCCGCGAGCGCCTCGAGCGAGGCGATGTCGACCGCCGTCTCCGGCAGCCACATGCCCTCGGGTTTGCGTCCGAAGCGATGCTCGAAGTCGCGCACGCCCCAGCGAACCTGCGTGCGCTGGTCGCGCGCGTTGGCGAGCGGCAGGATGATGTGGTTGTACGCCTGCGCCAGCGCGCAGCCGTGGCCGGAGTAGCGCTCGCGCGAGATGCGGTCGGCTTCGAGGATCGCTTCGTAGGTGTCGGGCGCGCAGCACTGCAGCCAGCTCAGTAGCGTGGCGCCGAAGTTGAAACTGATGGAGGCGTAGTTGTTGACGATGCGACGGATGTGGTCGTGCTCGTCCATGATCCGCGCGGTCGCGTTCGACTCGTAGCACTCGACGGTGATGCGCTCGTTCCAGTCGTGGTAGGGAAAGGCCGAATCCTGGGTCTCCACCGCCTCGAGCCACGGATTCTCGCGCGGCGGCTGGTAGAAGTGGCCATGGATGGTGATGTAGCGGGTCGGGAGCACAGGCGGCGAATCGTAGCGCATGTGCGGTGGATCGGAGTTCCTCGGGTTCCTCGGAGTTCCTCGGAGTTCCTCGGAGTAGGAGAAGGCTTAAGCCACTCCGAGGAACCGAGGAACCGAGGAACTCCGAGGAACCGGGCGGGCGGACGGCGGAGTACGATTCACCGCGCGCGAGTGCGCCGGGTGGAGGAACGGAATGACGGACAAACAGAATGACGGACTAGTGGAACTGCTGCGGAGCCGCGAGGACCAGATCGTGGATGCGTGGGTGCGGCAGCAGCAGCAGGATCTGTCGCTGCGCAATCATCTGCTGCGGGCCGGTGAGCTCGAGCAGCAGGCGCGCGAGTTCTTCCACCTCTTCGTGGCGGCGCTGCAGAGCGGCGGCGCGGACACGGACGTGAACCGCTCCGACGACTGGGCGGCCGTGCGCGATCTGCTCACCACCGTCTCCCGGTCGCGGGCGCGGCAGGGCTTCACGCCCGTCGAGACGACCACCTTCGTCTTCTCGCTCAAGCAGCCGCTGTTCGAGACCATGCGCGCGAGCGGCGACACCTCGCCCGAGCGCCTTTGGGGCGTCACGCGCGTCATCGACCAGCTCGGCCTCTTCACCACCGATACGTATCAGCGTGGCCGCGAAGAGATCATCAGCCGCCAGCAGCAGGAGCTCCTCGAGCTCTCGACGCCGGTCGTGCAGTTGTGGGAAGGCGTGCTGGCGCTGCCTCTGATCGGCACGCTCGACAGCGCGCGCACGCAGGTGGTGATGGAGAGCCTGCTGCAGGCCATCGTGGACACCGGCTCGTCGATCGCCATCATCGACATCACCGGCGTGCCGGTGGTCGACACGCTGGTCGCGCAGCATCTGCTCAAGACCGTGGCCGCGGCGCGCCTCATGGGCGCCGACTGCATCATCAGCGGCATCCGTCCGCAGATCGCGCAGACCATCGTGCACCTCGGCGTCGAGATCAACGACGTCATCACCAAAGCCACGCTCGCCGATGCCTTCGCCGTCGCGCTGCGCCGCGTCGGCCTCACCATCTCGCGCAGGACCGCACGCAAAGCGGAAGCGGCGGAGTAGCCGATGGAGCAGCGCATCCCGATTCTGAAGATGGGCAGGTATCTGCTCGTCTCCATTCAGGTCGACATGGACGACCGCACCGCCATCGCGCTGCAGGACGATCTCACCGCGCAGATCGTCCGCCACCGCGCCCGCGGCGTGCTCATCGACATCTCCGCTCTCGACGTCGTCGACTCGTTCATCGGGCGCATGCTCGCCAATACCGCGGCCATGGCCCACGTACTCGACGCGGAGACGGTGGTCGTCGGCATGCAGCCGTCGGTGGCGATCACGCTCGTCGAGCTCGGACTCGTGCTCAAAGGCGTGCGCTCCGCGCTGAACATCGAGCGCGGGATGGCTCTGCTCCAGGAAGTCTCGGCGCGACACGAACGGGAGGAGATCGCCGCCGCCGGCGCCGACGATGCCGACTACGACCAGGAGTGACGAGGTCGCGGTGCGCGGCCCGGGCGAAGTGGTGAGCGTCCGCCACGTGGTGCGCAAGTGGGCGGTGGAGCTCGGCTTCAGCCTGGTCGATCAGACCAAGATCGTCACCGCGGCGAGCGAGCTCGCGCGGAACATGGTCGACTACGGCGGCGGCGGCGTGGTGCGCCTCGAGGCGCTCGAGGATGGCACACGCAAAGGCTTGCGCCTCACCTTCGCCGATGAAGGTCCCGGCATCGCGGACGTGCAGCAGGCGATGCGCGACGGGTTCACCAGCGGCTCCGGCATGGGCCTCGGCCTCGGCGGCGCGAAGCGGCTCTCCAACGAGTTCGCGATCGACTCGAAGCCCGGCGAAGGAACGCGCGTCACCATCACCCGCTGGAGAGCCGCGTCGTGATGCGCACCGGCCGCTCGGTGGGCGTGATCGACGCCAGCGAAGTCGCGGTGGCGCGGCGCGCCGCGGCGGAATGCGCGGCAGTGCTGCGGATGAGCGAGACCGCCGCGGGACGCGCGTCGCTCGTCGCCACCGAGCTCGCCACGAACCTCATCAAGCACGGCGGCGGCGGGACGATGCTCTTCGGATCGGACGACGGCGCGCTGACCATCATCGCGCTCGACAAAGGGCGCGGCATCGACAACGTTCCGGCGGCGATGCGCGACGGCTACTCGACCGCCGGCAGCCCCGGCACCGGCCTCGGCGCGATCGCGCGCGGCGGCAGCGGCTTCGACGTCTACTCGCTGCCCGACCGCGGCACGGCCGTGCTCTGCCGCGTGCGCGACGCCGATCGTCCCGACCACGATCGCGATCGCGGCCGCGCGCCGCGCAGCAACATCGTCACCGCCGGCGTCTGCATCCCGAAGCCGCGCGAGACGGAGTCGGGCGACACCTGGGCCGCCGCCGAAACGGGCGAGACCATCACCATCTGCGTCGCCGACGGACTCGGGCACGGTCCGATCGCGGCGCAGGCGTCGCAGGCCGCGGTGCGCGTGCTCGATGCGCATGCCGACGCCGAGCTTCCGCGCCTCTACGAGGAGATGCACGGCGCGTTGCGCGCGACGCGCGGCGCGGCGGTCGGCATCGCCCGCATCTACGCGTCGCAACGGCGCATCGATTTCTGCGGAGTCGGCAACATCGCCGGCATCGTCATCGCCGATGAGAACGTGCGCAGGACCGTCTCGCAGCCCGGCATCGTCGGCCACGAGATGCGCAAGACGCAGACGTTCTCGTACCCGTGGGCCGAGGAGTCGGTGCTGGTGCTGCACTCCGACGGCGTGTCAGGAAGCTGGAGTCCTGCGAATTATCCCGGCTTGATGCAACATGACCCGGCGCTGATCGCGGCGGTTCTCTACCGGGACCATTGCCGCGGCACCGACGATGCCACGGTAGTCGTGGCGAAAGCATCCTGACGCATGCCGACCACCGCGATTTCCTCGATCACGCTGCACTTCGAATACGACCTCGTCGCGGCGCGCCGCCGCGCGCGGCAGCTCGCGGAGCTGACCGGCTTCGACGCGCAGGATCAGACCCGCATCGCCACGGTGGTGTCGGAGATCGCGCGCAACGCGCTCCGTTACGGCGGAGGCGGACGTGTGGAATTCGGGATCTCCAGCGGGATGGAAAACGTGCAGTCCTTCGAGATCACCGTCACCGACCGCGGCCCCGGCATCGCCAATCTCGACGAAGTCCTCGGCGGCAGGTATCAGTCGACCAGCGGCATGGGCGTCGGCATCGTCGGCGCGCGGCGACTGATGGACGAGCTGACCATCAACAGCGCGCCCGGCCGCGGCACGACCGTCATGATGCGCAAGCGGCTGCCGGCCAGCGCGCCGCCGCTCACGAGCGAGAGCATCCTGCGCATCACCGACGCGCTGGCGCGCAGCCGCGCCGAGAGTCCGCTCGACGAGATCCAGCAGCAGAACGCGGAGCTGCTCGGCGCGCTCGCGCAACTGAACGAACGGCAGGAGGAGCTCGAGCGCTTGAACCAGGAGCTCGAGGACACCAATCGCGGCGTGCTCGCGCTCTACGCGGAGCTCGACGAAAAGGCGGAGTCGCTGCGCCGCGCCGACGAGGTGAAGACGCGCTTCCTCTCCGACATGAGCCACGAGTTCCGCACGCCGGTGAACTCGATCCTGGCGCTCTCGCGGCTGCTCGACGAAGCGCCGCTGACCGAGGAGCCGCGCAAGCAGCTCTCGCTGATCCGCAGCGCCGCGGAAGATCTGGAGAGCCTGGTCAGCGACCTGCTCGACCTGGCCAAGATCGAGTCGGGAAAGGTCGAGGTGCGGCCGGCGGAGTTCGAGGTGGCCACGCTGTTCAGCGCGCTGCGCGGCATGCTGCGGCCGCTGCTGTTGAACCGCTCGCTGGCGCTCGTGTTCGACGAGCCCGACGACGTGCCGCCGATGTACACGGACGAGGGAAAGCTCGCGCAGATCCTGCGCAACTTCATCTCGAACGCGCTCAAGTTCACCGAGGCCGGCGAGGTGCGCGTGTCGGCGTCGCTGTCGCGCGACGGCAAGTGCGTCCTCTTCTCCGTCGCCGACACCGGCATCGGCATCGCGCCGGAAGATCAGGAGCGCATCTTCGACGAGTTCACGCAGGTGCATCACAAGCTGCAGCAGAAGGAAAAAGGGACCGGCCTCGGGCTGCCGCTCACGCGCAAGCTGGCGCTGCTCCTCGGCGGACACGTGTCGGTCGAGAGCCGCGTCGGCGCCGGCTCGACCTTCACCGCGGAGATTCCGCTGCGCTACGGCGACGCCGCGCCGCCGCCGCGCGCGAGCGCCGCCGAACGGAAGGCACGCCTGCTGATCGTCGACGACGACGCCACCGCGCGCTACACGCTGGCCAACTTCGCCACGCGTACCGGCACCGAGATCCTCGAGGCGGAGAACGGACTGCACGGCATCGCCATGGCCCAGTCCGAGCGGCCCGATCTCATCTTCCTCGACATGATGATGCCCGGCCTCGGCGGACACGAGGTGCTGCAGCGGCTCAAGAGCGATCCGATGACCGCGCCGATTCCGGTCATCATCGTCACGTCGCGTTTCGTCAACGACGCGGAGCGCGAGCAGATCCTGACGCGCGCGGCGCGCGTCGTCTACAAAGGCGATCTCTCGCGCGAGGTCGTCACGGCGGCCATCGACGCGGTGCTATGAATCGCCGTTGCAGCACGCGGCGACGCGGCTGGTGAGCGTCTCGATGTCGAGCGGCTTGCGCAGCACGCCGCGTACGGTGTCGGGAAAGCGCTGGGTGAGATCGTCGGCGGCGACGACGTCGGGCGGCGCGCCGGTGATCACGATGACGGCCGGCTTGCGCCGCGGCGCCTTGACCGAGGGATCGGCTTCCATCGCCGCGAGCGAGTCGAGCAGGTCGATGCCGCTCATGTGCGGCATCATCAGGTCGAGGACGACCACCGCGTAGTCGCTGGTCGAGATCTGATGCAGCGCCTCGACGCCGTCGCGTGCGCCTTCGACCGCCAGCGCCGCACGTTCGGCGAGGTACTCGATCAGCAGTTGCCGGATGGCATCATCGTCTTCCACGACGAGGATCTGAGCCATGGTCTACCCGATGGCTTCATAAGCAGATTCCGTGCTCAGCCGCGCGCGGCGGCGATGAAGCGCCGCAACTTTTCTCCGTCGAGGCGGCCGTTCGTCCGCACGCCGCTGCAGATGTCGACGCCGGTCGCGCCGACGCTGCGCAGCGCCTCGGCCACGTTCTGTTCGCTGAGCCCGCCGGCGAGAAAAACCGGCACGTGCGCATCGGCGGCGATGCGGCGGCTCACGCGCCAGTCGTGGACGCGGCCCGTGCCGCCGAGCTCTTTGACCTGCAGCGAGGGATTGCCGGAGTCGAGCAGCAGCGCGTCGGCGTCGCGCGCGGCGCGCATCGCCTCGTCGTACGAGGCCTCGCCGGTGACGTGGATGACCTGCACCAGCCGCACGCCGGGCAGCGCCTCGCGGATGCGCGGCAGGCTGCCGGGCGGCAGCGCGTCGCAGAGTTGGATGCCGGTGGTGCGGAGGCGGCGGTGCTGTTCGATGACGGCATCGGCGTCGCACAAAGAAGTGAGCAGGAAGGTCTGCGCCGGCAGCGCGACGGCGGCGGCGATCGAGGCAATGAGCGCTTCGTCGATGACGCCCGGTCCGCTCGGCATGGCCGAGACCAGGCCGAGGATGTTCGCGCCGGCGTCGAGCGCCAGCCGCGCCTCGTCGTGGCTGCTGATGCAGCAGATCTTGATCTCGATCACAGCCGCTTGATCATCTCGTATTGGCGGACGGTTTTCACCGCGCCGGCGTGCTCGAGGAAGGCGGCGATGCCGGCGTCGCAGTCGTCGACGTTCAGGATGCGCAGCGGCTTGCCGGCGAGCGTTTGCGCCTGACGCAAAAGACGCGTGCCGATGCCGCGCCGCCGCACGTCGCGGGCCACGGCGAGTTGGGCGAGGTCGCCATTCGACGGGAAGACCACGCGGCAGCAGATCTTGATCTCGATCACAGTCGCTTGATCATCTCGTACTGGCGAACGGTTTTCGCTGCGCTGGCGTGCTCGAGGAAGGCAGCGATGCCGGCGTCGCGGTCGTCGACGTTCAGGATGCGAAGCGGCTTGCCGGCGAGCGTTTGCGCCTGACGCAAAAGGCGCGTGCCGACGCCGCGCCGCCGCGCCTCGCGGGCCACGGCCAGTTGGGCGAGGTCGCCGTTCGACGGGAAGACCACGGCGTAACCATGCGCGTCGCCGAGGATCACGTGCGGATCGCGGGCGCGCCCGATCGACGCGGCGGTGTTCTGCCACGACGGCTGCACGTCCCACCATTCCGGATGGATGGAGCTGCGTCCTTCCGGAGGTGCGGCAGCGCCTCCGTAGCGCCAGCATTGCAGGCCGCGTGCGACCTCGAAGCCGGAGGAGCGGTAGAGCTCGAGCGCGCGCTGGTTCTGCTCGAGCACTTCGAGGACGTACTCGGTGCAGCCGCGCGCGCGGAGCCGCGGCTCGATGAAGTCGAGCATGGCCCGGCCGAGGCCGCGGCGGCGGTGGGTGAGGACCACGCCGGTGCCGCTGTCGTAGGCGCGCGCGCCGTCGACGGCGTTCAGCGTGAAGGCCACCAGCCGCTCGCCGTCGAAGATGCCCACCGAGGCTTCCGGCAGCCAGCCGCGGCGCGTCAGCAGCTCCGCGAACTGCTCGCGCGTGAACGCCAGGGAGATGACGTAGTCGCTGAATGCGTCGAGGAATGCGGCATGGACCGCGTCAAAGTCCTCGGCCGTCAGCGTCCGCGTTACCAACCCATCCGCTCGCGCGTGGTGGTGATGTGGGCGACATGGTGCCGCGAGTGCCACGCGTACATGCCGACCACATCATCGAGCGTGAAGTCGCCCTTGTGCTCGGGATGCTTGAAGGTGCGGGCGAAGTCGTCCGGCCGCAGCGCGCGCAGCAGCGTCGTCCAGCGGGCGTGCAGCGCCTCGAAGAGCGCGAGCGAGACGTCGACGGGCGTGTCGCGCGAGTCGGAGAGCTGCGCCCACGCCGCCTCGTCGTACGGACGGATGGTCGGCGCGTCCTCGGTGAGCGCGAGCTTCACCCGCATGTAGGCGTTCAGGTGCGAGTCAGGGAGGTGATGCACGACCTGGCGCAGCGTCCAGCCGCCGTCGCGATACGGCGTGTCGAGCTGCGCGTCGGTGAGTCCGGCGATCGCCTCGCGCAGACGCGCCGGCGCCGCGGCGAGCACGTCGATGCTCGCCCGGCGCTCGTCGTCATTCAGGTGATCGTTGCGCTGGTACTTGCCGACGGGAAATCGCGGATCGCTCATGACGAGCGAGTCTATCGCGACTCCCGATCAGTTCGTCTTGTCGCCGTCCCAGTCGCGGCCGGCCTCACGGCTGCCGTTGTCGTCGCGGACTTCCGGCTTCTCCGCCCCGAAGCTCTTCCCGCCCGACTTCCCGGCTCCCATGTGCCCGCCGCTCTTGTGCTTCTGATGCGGCTCGGCCGGCGTGTTGCTCGACGCGGCGTCATCGCCGCCACGATTGTGCTGATTCGACATGGCGTTTCCTCCGGAGAGGAAGAATCGCAATCGGTGTGCCGTAGACTTGCTGCCGTGCGTGACGAGCTGAAGCGAACGTATCTGCGCTTCGCGCGGCTGGCGGTGGCGTTCGCAATCGGAGGAGCGGCGCTGCAGATCGCGATGCATCCGCTGTTGGAGGCGCTGAGACCGTACAGCGTCCGCTACCGGAAGACCTCGCTCAGCTTAGACGAGTTCTGGAACGCGCTACCGCACCCGGCTTCCACGGCGGCCAGGCTGAGCCGGGCGGTCGTAATCGTCGTGAGCGAGCAGAAGCTGTCCGCCGACGAGAGCCTGACCGTGAGCGACGATCCGGCGTTCTGCAACGCGCTGGCGGCGGCGCAACGGGCGAGGCTCGCCGCCGACAATCCGTTTGCGGACTCGTCGGATGCGATCGGCCGTGCCGGCGGCGTGTTGATCGTGGGAGACCTGTGGTACCGGCTCGAGCCGGTCTCGCTCGTCGGCGGCGGCGCGAAACCATGTACGCTCGTGCTGCGCGTCCCGCGGGACATCGAGCTGTTCGACGCGGATGCCACGCCGGAGAGCGACGCGCACCGGATCGTCAGGTTCACCAGCGCCATCGGCGCGCAGCAGTCGATCTTCGAGCTGCACACGAGCCGCGTGCGGGTGGTCGGCATGGACGCGACGCCGGTGCTGCAGACCGATGCGCGCACGCGCTTTGAGCTCACCGGCAGCGGCATGGAAGAGGAGCACCGCTTCGGCATCGTGCGCGCGGCCGGGCCGGTACGCCGCTTCCGCCCGGTGATCCGGAGCGTGCTGGCGCATTTCGAATCGCGCTACATCCCCGGACTCTCGACGCTGTTTTCGGCGGTGCTGCTCATCCTGCCGTACGCGCTGATCGCAGCGCTCGCCGCGCGGCGCCGGCTGCGCGCGTTCCGCCATCCGGCGGAGATTGCCGCGGCGTTGCTGCTGCTCCTGATGGTGGTCGGAGCCGGGCTGGTCGCTTCCGAGGCGGTCGCATTCGTCCGTCCGCAGGGCAAACTCGGCAACTACTCGCCGAGCCTGATGTTCGGTGCGCCGGCGTGGGCGGCGGCGTTCGTCGCCGCCGGATGGCCGCTGCTCGCGCGCGCCTGGGCGCTACGCCGGGCCGAACCGGCGGGCGCGCGGCCAATGTCGCGTGTAGCGATAGTCGCTGCCGCGACCGCGCTCGTCGCCGCTGCGGCCTGTGCCGCATTGGTCGCCTGCGCGCCCGCTTCGGAGAGCGATGCGACGCCGCCGCCGCTGCAGATCCCGATCGTCGCCGCCGCCGTGGCCGCGGCGCTGGCGGTATGCATCTGGATCGCTGCCGAAGTGACGGAGCGCTTTCGCGTCCGCATCACTGCCGCTCTCGCCGTCGCGGCGGTCGGATTGGGTCTCATCGACGCCGTGTTCGATCGTGAAGGCGTCTGGCCGGCGGCGGCGGTCGTCGCGATCGCGTTCCTCATCGCGACGCTCGCGTTTCTCAACGCGCGGTGGTGGCGCCGCGGCCGCGGCCTCGCGCTCGCTTTGGTGGCCGTAGCGGCAATCGCGGTGCTGCTGACGCACGACGCTACGAGCGTGTCGCGTGATTCGCTCTACTTCGTCGACTCGGCGGACAAGCTGCTGTGGCTCGTCGTCGCCGGCGCACTGATCGTGCCGCTCGAGCGGCTCTCTGCCGCCACGCGGCGCGCGCCGGCGGCCGCGCGCGCGGCGCGCATCGTACTGGCGCTGACGTTCTTCTTCTCCGAGGCGCGCGGTGTGTTCGGCATCGTGGAAGTGCTCGCCGCGTACGCGCTGCTTCGCTGGTGGTCCTTCGTCCCGCGCACGGCCGCGTCGCACGAGCTGCCGGCGCACGGCGTGCGCGAGGCCGTCCGCAACCGCATCGCCGCGAACGAGGCGGAGGCCATGCTCGATGCGGCGCGGAAAGAGATGCGTAACAAGATCGCCGACGCGTCGGTCACGTACAGCGAATACGAGAAGCACATCGGCGCGATCGAAGACGCGGTGGAGCGGAAGCGCGCGTACGTCGCGGCGCAGCGCACGCAATCCGGCGTGTTCGTTGCCGGGCCCGCGCTGCCACCGTGGGAACGCGGCGTGCGCGCCGCCGCGTACGCGACGCTCCTCGCCGTTCCGTGGTTTCTTCTGTTCGTGGCGGCGCAGCGCGTGCCCGGTGTCGCGGTGCAGTGGCTGTCGGTCGTCGGGGTCTTCATCACCGCCGCGGTGCAGTGGCCGCTCAGCGGGTTCTTCTTCGGCTACTTCTATCCGTCACTGCGCGGCGCCAACGGACTGCAGAAAGGGCTGGTGTGGTTCGCGACGCTCATCGTGCCGTCACTCGTGGCGGCGTTCCTCTTCCGCGCCGAAGGCGACGGTCCGAACCGCGTGTACATGCTCTGGTTTCCGCAGCAGTTCATCCAGTGCCTCACCCTCGGTCTCCTCGGCGACTACGAGACGTTGAAGGAGGCGGGACTGCGGTGGCGGCATTTGCGCGACGTGCACAATCTCGGCGTGCTCACCGCATGCGCGTCGTCGGTCGTCGTCGCGATCGGCGTGGCGCTGTCGACCGCCGCCGCCAACGGGATGATGGCGGCGGCGGGAAAGCTGGTGAAGTCGCTGCTCGGGCTGTCGTAGCAGCTCAGAGCCGCACGAGTCCGTTGTACGTCTCCGGTCGCCGGTCGCGATAGAACTGCCAGGTGTTGCGGACTTCGCGGATTTTGTCGAGGTCGAGCTCGGCGGTGACGAGGGCGTCGGCGTCGCGCGGTGCGATGGAGACGATCTGGCCGCGCGGGTCGCAGAAGTAGCTCTGGCCGTAGAACTCGCCGATGTTCCAGGGGCCTTCCATGCCGACGCGGTTGATGGCGCCGACGAAGTAGCCGTTGGCCACCGCGTGCGCGGGCTGCTCGAGTTTCCAGAGGTATTCGGAGAGGCCGGCCACGGTGGCCGAGGGATTGAGCACGATCTCCGCGCCGCCGAGTCCGAGCTCGCGCGCGCCTTCGGGGAAGTGGCGGTCATAGCAGATGTAGACGCCGACCTTCGCGTAGGCGGTGTCGAACACCGGATAGCCGAGGTTGCCGGGACGGAAGTAGTACTTTTCCCAGAAGCCGGGCGCGACGTGCGGGATGTGATTCTTGCGGTACTTGCCGAGGTACGTCCCGTCGGCGTCGATCACGGCGGCGGTGTTGTAGTAGACGCCGGTCTCCTCTTCTTCATAGAGAGGCACGACGATGACCATGTTGTAGCGCTTGGCGTACTCCTGCATCAGCTTGGTGGTCGGACCGTCGGGGATCTTCTCGACCGAGTCGTACCAGCGCGGATTCTGCTCGGCGCAAAAGTAAGGACCGGTGAAGATCTCCTGCATGCAGAGCACCTGCACGCCTTCCTGCCCGGCCTGATCGATGTACTGCAGCGTGCGCTCGAGCTGCGCGTTGCGGATGGTCTCGAGCGACTCACTGGTGTCGCAGGCCAGCGCGGTCTGGATCAAACCGCATTTCACGAGTCGGGACATGTTGGCTCCTTGGTCGGGGGATTTTAGACGAGTCGGGACTCTACCGCGGTGAGAACGCGAGCCCGCGCTTCAGGAACTCCCCATGTCCTTCCTTCCCCACGTAGTTTCCCTCGGAGATCACCAGCTCGCCGCGCGAGAGGACGGTCTTGGTCACGCCGCGCACTTCCATCCCTTCGTACGCGGAGTAGTCGACGCGCATGTGATGCGTTTTCTCGCTGATGATCATCGTCTCGTCGGGATCGAAGATGACGATGTCGGCGTCGGAGCCGACGGCGATGGTGCCCTTGCGCGGAAACAGCCCGAAGATCTTCGCCGCGGCGGTGGAGGTGATCTCGACGAAGCGGTTCAGCGAGATGCGGCCCTGAGCCACGCCGCCGTTGTAGATCAGGCTCATGCGGTGCTCGACGCCGGGGCCGCCGTTCGGGATCTTCGAGAAGTCGTCCCTGCCGAGCTCCTTCTGCTCCTTGAAGCAGAACGGGCAGTGATCGGTCGACACCACCTGCAGGTCGTTGAATTTCAGTCCGCGCCAGAGCTGCTCCTGATTCCACTGCTCGCGGATCGGCGGCGTCATCACCCACTTCGCGCCTTCGAATCCCGGCCGCTCGTAGACGCTGTAATCGAGGAAGAGATACTGCGGGCAGGTCTCCGCGTACGCCGGGATGCCGCGGTCGCGCGCGCGCGTCACCTCGTCGAGGGCGTCGCTGCAACTGAGGTGAACGATGTAGACCGGCGAATGGGCCATGTCGGCGATGGCGATGGCGCGATGCACGCCTTCCGCCTCCGCCTTGGTCGGCCGCGTCAGCGCGTGGTACTTCGGCGCGGTGTGTCCCTCGGCCAGCGCGCGCTTGACGATGGCGTCGATGACCACGCCGTTCTCCGCGTGCATGCAGATCAGCCCGCCGCTCTCGCCGGCGGTGAGCATGGCCTTGTAGATCGTGGCGTCGTCGACGAGGAAGACGCCGGGGTAGGCCATGAAGAGCTTGAAGCTCGTCACGCCCTGATCGATCAGCCCCTTGATCTCGGGCAGCCGCGAGTCGGGCAGGTCGGTGCAGATGAGGTGAAAGCCGTAGTCGATGGAGGTCTTTCCTTCGGCTTTGGCGAACCAGGCGTCGAGGGCTTCGTTGAGTGACTGCCCTTTCGACTGCACGGCGAAGTCGATGATGGTTGTCGTGCCGCCGTGCGCGGCCGCGCGCGTGCCGGTGCGGAAGTCGTCGGAGGCGAAGGTGCCGCCGAACGGCAGCTCCATGTGCGTGTGCGGATCGATGCCGCCGGGGATGACCAGCCGTCCTTTCGCGTCGATGACGCGGTCGGCCTCGACGTCGATCGACCTGGCGATCATGGCCACGGTGCCGTCCTCGATGAGGATGTCCGCGCGATAGTCGTCGACGGCCGTGACGATGCGGCCGTTGCGGATTACGGTTTTCATGCTCGAGCTCCTCCGAATGCGCGCCATTCTAAGCGCTCGCTCGTGCGTTACGATTCGCAGGCGAATGTCCGCCGTCCTCTCCCGCGACCCGCTTCCGATCTACACGACTGCGCCTCCGGCCGACCATCATCTGGTGGCGTTCGGCTCGGCGGTGGCGAACGCGCTGCACGTGCCGCTGCCGCAGCTCGGGCCGGAGCCGCTGATCGAGGCGTGGCCGTCGCACGAGGAGGTGCTCTTCGGCGCGGCGTCGATCGACGACGGCGATTCGATCGAGGAGCGCTCGCGCGAGCTGTACGCGCGGCTGATCGCGCAAGTGCGGAAGGATGGATATCCATACTTTCTGCGCATGTGGAATCACGTCGGGCGGATCAACGCGCACGACGGCGGGCGCGAGCGGTATCAGCTCTTCTGCGCCGGACGGCACGATGCGTTCGTCGATGCCGGCTATCACCACGACGTCGATCTGCCGGCGGCGAGCGCGGTCGGGATGCGCGAGGGCGGCGTGGTGACGTACTTTCTCGCCGCGCGCGAGCCGGGCGTGCAGGTGGAGAATCCGCGGCAGGTGGCGGCGTACGACTATCCGCCGCGCTACGGGCCGAAGTCGCCGTCGTTCTCGCGCGCGACGGTGTGGCGCGACACGGTGTTCGTCTCCGGAACCTCGAGCGTGGTCGGGCACGAGTCGGTGCACGCCGGCGACGTGGCCGCGCAGCTCGAGGAGACGCTGCGCAACATCGAGCTGGTCCTGGGGCGCGCCGGCGCGCGCGGCGGTCTCGATGCAGTGGTCGCGGCGAAGACGTACATCCGCCGCGCCTCCGATTACGAGGCGGTCGCACGGCGGCTCGAAGGCGTCTTCGCCTCAAATCTCTACGTCGAGGCGGACATCTGCCGCGCCGATCTGCTGCTGGAGATCGAGGCGGTGGCGCGGCGGCGATGATCGTCGACCTCCGCTCCGACAACACGCGCGGCGCTTCGCCCGAGATCGTGGAGGCGGTCGCGCGCGCGAACCGCGATGCCGTCACCTCGTACGGCGGCGATCCCTGGACGGCGCGTTTGCAGTCGCGCGTGCGCGAGCTGTTCGAGACCGACGCAGCGATCTTCCCGGTGCTCACCGGCACGGCCGGCAACGCGCTGGCCATTGCCGCGATGACCTCGCCGTCGCAGACGGTGGTCTGTCACGCCGACGCGCACATCGTGCGCGACGAAGAAGGCGCGCCGGAGCTGCTGAGCGGCGGCGCGACGATGACCGCGTTCGACGGCGCGGACGGGAAGCTGCACGACTTCACCATCCCGCCGAACGCGGCCTGCCTCAGTCTGACGAATGCCACCGAAGCCGGGACGGTCTACTCGCTCGACGAGCTGCGCGCGCTGTGCGAACGGGCGCGCGCACACGGACTGCGCGTGCATCTCGACGGCGCGCGTTTCGCGAACGCGTTCGTCACGCAACGCCACTCGCTCGCCGACGTCACCTGGCGCGCCGGCATCGACGTGCTGGTCCTCGGCGGAACGAAAAACGGCGCGCTCGGCGCGGAGCTGGTGATCGTGTTCGACCGCGACCTCGCCCAGCGTTTTGCGCTGCTGTGGCACCGCAGCGGACACCGCCTGTCGAAGCTGCGCTTCCTCTCCGCGCAACTCGAGGCGTATCTGACCGATGACCTCTGGCTGCGCAACGCCCGTCACGCCAACGCCGCCGCGGCGCGCCTTGCGGCCGGCCTCCGGGAGCGCGTCGAGATCGTGCGGCCGGTGGAAGCGAACATCCTCTTCGCGCGGCTCCAACGACCGCCGCAGGATGTGCTGATGTACGACTGGCCGATCTTCGGCGAGAACGTCTACCGCATGGTGACGGCCTTCGATA
Organism: Thermoanaerobaculia bacterium; assembly: GCA_036389275.1. Lineage (GTDB taxonomy): Bacteria > Acidobacteriota > Thermoanaerobaculia > Gp7-AA8 > Gp7-AA8 > QHVT01. The sequence goes on along the minus strand of DASVQE010000039.1, from coordinate 107,699 downwards.
CGAGGGACGAAGAGGTGGACGCAGCAATCGCCGCGCTGCTGTCATCCCGAGCGTAGCGAGGGACCTGGGTGGGTGCGGCTGGAGGCACGTGCCTCGAGCGCCACCCACCCAGGTCCCTCGCTACGCTCGGGATGACACTACCCTTGACCGCTAGACCATCCCAAACGCCGCGTCGAGCGCCGACACCAGCTCGTCGATGTCGCTCTTCGAGGCGATCAGCGGCGGGCCGAGGCGGATGACGTTGCCGAAGAGGCCGCCCTTGCCGATCAGGACGCCGCGGCGGCGGGTTTCCTCGAACACCTTCAGCACTGCCTTCGGTGCGGGCGTCTTCGACTGGCGGTCTTCGACGCACTCGATGGCCTGCATCAGGCCCATGCCGCGCACGTCGCCGATCACCGGATACTTTTCCTTCAGCGCCTCGAGCTTCTCGCGCAGGTACGCGCCGACCACCGCGGCGTTGTGCGGCAGGTCGTGCTCGTCGATGTAGCGGATCGTGGCCACGGCCGCGGCCGAGGTGACCGGGTTGCCGCCGAAGGTGGCGAAGGTCAGCGACGGGAACTTCTGCGCGATCTCGTCGGTCGTGGTCGTGCAGCCGATGGGCGAGCCGTTGGCCATGCCCTTGGCGAACGTCATCACGTCCGGCTCGACCTCCCAATGCTCGATGCCGCACCACTTGTCGCCGGTGCGGCCCCAGCCGGTCTGCACTTCGTCACAAATAAAGATGCCACCATAACGATGCACAATATCCGTGACGACTTTAAAGTACTCTTTTGGCGGCACGATGAAACCGCCCACGCCGAGGATCGGCTCGGCGATCATGCCGGCGATCTGCCCGTCGGTGGTGGTGAGGATCAGGTCCTCGACGTCGGTGGCGCAGCGCATGCCGCAGTTGTCCGGCGTCGCGCCGAACGGGCAGCGGTAGCAGTAGGGCGCCATAGCGTGCTTGATCCCGGCCACCGCCGTGCCGCCGTGGCGCCACGTCGAGTGGCCGGCCGCGCTCATGGAGAGCATGGTCCGTCCGTGATACGCGTGGCGCAGCGCGATGAGTTCCTGGCGGCCGGTGTAGAGCCGCGCCAGCAGCATCGCCGTCTCGTCGGCCTCGGTGCCGCTGTTGGTGAAGAAGCTGCGGTTCAGCGCGCCCGGCGCGATCCGCGCGACCTCTTTCCCCAGCTCCGCGGCCGGCTTGTTGATGTAGAGCGTCGAGGTGTGCGAGACCTTGTCGATCTGCTCGTGGATGGCGCGGTTGACGTCGGCGTTCGCATGTCCGACCGACACGGTCAACACGCCGCCGAAGCAATCGAGATAGCGATTGCCCCGATCGTCGAAGACGTGCATCCCTTCGCCGCGCTCGATCACCAGCGGCTCTTCGTAGTACGTCGCCGCCGCGGGCCAGGAGTGTTGTTTGTAGAGATCGACGGTATCGGTGGTCTCGAGCAGATCGGTCATGGCTGCACCTCGCAGCCGGCGATTCTACAGCGCACGGGCGGCGATGCGCCCGTGCGCTGCGAACGCTACGGTTTCATGGCGAAGTGGAAGCTCGGGTCCTGCGTGACGTTGTCGGTCCAGACGCCGTAGAAGAAGGCCTCGCCCTCGAGCACTTCGAAGGTGACGCGCTCGTCGCCGGTGAAGGTGAAGCCGAGGAGATCGCCGGCGTTGGCGTGCGTGAGGAAGCGCGGCTCGTATTCGAGCTCGGTGGTGCGCAGCACGTTGCCTTCGCGGTCCTGCACGATCGCGCGGATGCGCGCGCCGTTGCCGAGGGTGCGCACGCCGATGTTGAAGCGCGCGCGCGACGGCAGGTGCGAGGCGATCACCGAGGCGCGCTGTCCTTTCGACACCGCATCGGACGGCTGCAGCAGCTCCTCGGTCATGCTGGTCTGACCCTTCGTGCTGTCGTTGAAGACGCGCACGACCGCGACCGGCTTCACTGCGGACGTGACCACGAGATCGATGGTGCCGATGCCGCTCTCGCCGAGGCGCGGCAGGATGTCGTCGATGGCGAACGTCGCGTGCGGCGCGACCGTCACGCTCGACGACGGATCGTCGGGCGAGCCCGCGCTGCCGGCGCGGTGATAGACGAACGTCGCCGTCATCGGCGCGTTCGACGGATTGTGCAGTTGCACGGCGGTCTTGAAGTTCGAGTCGAACGCGCCGCGCGTCGAACCGGCCACGGCGATCACGTACGGCGACGCGGCGGCGGAACTCGCCTCGGCGCGCGCGGCGATCTGCATGTTCGGATCGTTCGTGCGGTTGTCGGTCGACGCGCCGTAGATCACGCCGTTGCCCGAGAGGATTTCGAACGTCAGCGTCTCGTTCGCGCCGGGCGCGCGGCCGGTGAGTTGTTCGGCGGTGATCTGCTCGAACGCATTCGCGCCGTACGAGCGGTCGATGGTGGTGAGCACGGCGCCGCTGGCGTCGCGCGCGGTGAGGCGGAAGGAGAGGCCGTCGGCGAGCGCGCGCACGCCGACGTTGAAACGCGTGACGGCCGGATCGGACGGCGCGATGAGCACCACACGCTCGCCGCTGCGCGCGGCGTCGCCGGTGCGGATGGCGCGCTCGATGAGACCCGACGTGCCGTTCACGCCCTGATCGTCGAAGACGTGCGCGAGGATCAGCGGCAGCGCGCCGCGCGTCGGCACCGCGCTGGCGGTGGCGAGGCCGGTGAAGCCGGCCGGCAGGAAATCGGTGACGTAGCGCGTGGCGCCCGGCGCCAGCGTGTACGGATAAGCGCCGAGGAGCGCGCCTTCGCGGAAGAAGCGCACCTCGCCCGACATCTCCGCGGCCGCTTTCGCGCCGCCTTCGAGATCGGTCGGGTTCGACAGCACGAGCACCGTGCGGAAGTTCGCGCCGTTCGCGCCCGCGGTCTGGCCGACCACTGGCAGCACCGCCTCGTTGCTGAGCGTCACGAGGAACGCCGCGGAGTCGCCGGCGCAGCCGTTCGCGGTGACGCGCACCGTGTAGCGGCCAAGGTCTTCGGCGGTCAGTGAGGAGATGGTCAAGATGTTGACGTTCACGCCGGAGACGGCGTTTCCGTCGTGAAACCACTGATAGCTGTCGAAGCCCGGCGTGGCGGTGAGCGTGACCGGCGCGCCCAGGACCACTGAGGACGGGCCGGTGATGGCCGGCTGCGGCGCGGACAGAACGGTGATGGTCGCGCTGCCGCTGGTCGTGCCGGCCGCCGCCGTTGCGTCGGTGACGGAGACGATCGTGTAGACGGTGGTGGCGAGCGGCGTGACCGTGCGCGTGGCTGTCGAGGCGGGCGCGTTCTGCGTCACGCCGTCCGACCAGCGGATCGTCCAAGGCGCGGTGCCGGTGAGCGTGGCGGTGATGGTGGCCGGCGTGCCGCTGCAGACTGTGGCGTCGCCGCTCACGGTCGCGGACGGCGCATCGTCGACCGCGCCGATGGTGATCGTCACGCGCGCCGGGCTGCTCGAGACCTGGTTGTCGTCGGCGACGTAGGTGAACGAGTCGGTGCCGTTGAAGTTCGGATCGGGCACGTAGGTGAACGAGCCGTCCTGCTCGAGCGTGACGTTGCCGTGCGCCGGCTGCGAGGAGATGAACGCGCGCAGCGGATCGCCGTCGACGTCGCTGTCGTTCGCGAGCACGCCCTGCGGCGCGGCGACGTGCAGCGGCGCGTCCTCGGTGCCGCTGTAGCTGTCGTTCTGCGCGACCGGCGTGTCGTTCGCGGCATTGACGGTGACGAGGACCGTGGCGGTGGTGGTCTTCGGATCGGAGGCGCCGTTGGTCGTGCCGTTGTCCTGGACCGTGTAGGTGAAGCTCGCGTCGCCGCTGAAGTCGGTGTCGGGCGTGAAGGTGATGTTGCCGGCGTTCAGCGCGACCGCGCCGTTGACGGCGTTGCCGACGCTGATGACGGTGAGCGTCTGCGCTGATTCGTCCGGCGCGCCGGCATTGTCATTGGCGAGCAGCGTCGACGCGGCGAACGTCAGCGGAACGTCTTCGCCGGTCGTGCGCGCATCGGCGCCGGCGATCGGCGCGTCGTTGACCTCCGTGATCGTCAGCGACACCGATGCGGTGCTCGACTTCGGATCGGCCGCGCCGCCGGTCGTGCCGCCGTCGGTGATCGTGTACTGGAACGACGCCGGGCCGTGGTAGTTCGCGGCCGGCGTGAAGACGACGCTGCCGGAGACGAGTGCGACGCTGCCGTTCGTGGCGCTGCCGACGCTGGTGATGCTGAGCGTCTGCGCCGACTCGTTGGCCGGGCCGCGGCTGTCGTTCGCGAGCAGCGTGGAAGCGGCGATGGTGAGCTGCGTGTCCTCGGCCGTCGTGGCGCTGTCGCCGACCGCGGTGGGCGCGTCGTTGACCTCGGAGACGGTGACGGTGACGGTCGCCACGGCGCTCTTCGGATCGGCCGCGCCGCTGGTGGTGCCGTTGTCGGTGACGGTGTACTGGAAGGACGCCGCGCCGTTGAAGTTTGCGTCCGGCGTAAAGGTGATGTTGCCGGCATTGAGCGACACCGTGCCGTTCACGGCGCTGCCGACGCTCGTGACCGTGAGCGTCTGCGGCTCGTTGGCTGCGCCGGTGCCGTCGTTGGCGGTGAGGTCGGAGGCGGCGAACGTGAGCGGCGTGTCCTCGACCGCGCTCTTCGCATCGGCGTTCGCGACCGGCGCGTCGTTGACCTCGGTGACGGTCACGGTGACGGTGGCGCTGCTCGTCTTCGGATCGGCGGCGCCGCTGGTGGTGCCGTCGTCGGTGACGGTGTAGTCGAACGTGGCCGTGCCGTTGAAGTTTGCGTCGGGCGTAAAGGTGACGTTGCCGCCGTTCAGCGCGACCGTGCCGTTCACGGCGTTGCCGACGCTGGTGATGGTGAGCGTCTGTGACGACTCGTTCGCCGGACCCTTGCTGTCGTTGGCGACGAGCGTCGAGGCGGCGATGGTGATCGGCGCATCCTCGGCCGTCGACGTGGAGTCGGCGGTCGCGGACGGCGCGTCATTCGCTTCGCTGACGGTGATCGTCACCGTGGCCGTGGCGGTGAGCGGATCGGCGCTGCCGTTGGTGGTGCCGTCGTCGGTGATGGTGTAGTCGAACGTGGCCATGCCGTTGAAGTTTGCGTCCGGCGTAAAGGTGATGTTGCCGGCCACGAGCGAGACCGTGCCGTTGGCCGGATTGGTCACCGACGTGACGGTGACGGTCTGCGACGGATCGCCGGCCGAGTCGTTCGCGGTGAGATCGGTGGCCGGGAAGGTGAGCGGCGTGTCTTCCGCCGACGTCTTCGCATCGGCGCTGGCGGTCGGCGGATCGTTGACCTCGGTCACGGTGACGTGGACGGTGGCGGTGCTCGTCATCCCGTCGCCGTCGCTGCCGGCGCCGTCGTCGGCGAGCGTGTAGGTGAAGCTGGCCGCGCCGCTGAAGTTTGCGTCCGGCGTAAAGGTGATGTTGCCGGCCAGGAGCGAGACCGTGCCGTGCTGCGGGTTCGACACCGCGGTCACGGTCAGCGTCTGCGACGACTCGTCGGCCGGGCCGGCGCTGTCGTTCGCGGTGAGATCGGCGGCCGGGAAGGTGAGCGGCGTCTCCTCCGGCGTCGACTTGTTGTCGTCGTTCGCCACCGGCGGATCGTTGATCGCCTTCACGGAGACGGTCACGGTGCCGGTGTCGCTCTTCGGATCGGCCGCGCCGTTGGTGGTGCCGTCGTCGGTGACGGTGTAGTCGAAGGAGGCGGTGCCGTTGAAGTTTGCGTCCGGCGTAAACGTGACGGTGCCGGCGTTCAGCGCGACCGTGCCGTTCACCGGGTTGCTCACGCCGGTGACGGTCAGCGTCTGCGCCGACTCGTTCGCCGGACCCTTGCTGTCGTTGGCAGTGAGCGTCGAGCCGCTCACGACGAACGGCGTGTCTTCGTTCGTGGAGCCGGCGTCGTCGGTCGCGACCGGCGCGTCGTTGACCTCGGCCACGCTGATCGTGACCGTGCTGCTGGAGCTCTTCGGATCGGCCGCGCCGTTGGTGGTGCCGTCGTCGGAGACGGCGTAGTCGAACGACGCCGTGCCGTGGAAATCGGCGTTCGGCGTGAACGTGATCGTGCCTGCGGCCAGCGACACCGTGCCGTTCTGCGGGTTCGAGACGCCGGTGACGGTGAGCGTCTGCGACGACTCGTTCGCCGCGCCCTTGTCGTCGTTGGCGGTGAGGTCGGAGGCGGAGAAGACCAGCGGCGTGTCTTCGGTGGCGTTCTTCGTGTCGGCACTCGCCACCGGCGCGTCGTTGATCTCGGTGACGGTCACGGTGACGGTGGCGCTGCTCGTCTTCGGATCGGCGCTGCCGTTGGTGGTGCCGTCGTCGGTGATGGTGTAGTCGAACGACGCCGAGCCGTTGAAGTTTGCGTTTGGCGTAAAGGTGATGCTGCCCGCGTTCAGCGAGACGGTTCCGTTCACGGGGTTGCCGACGCTGGTGACGGTGATCGTCTGCGACGACTCATTCGCCGCGCCTTTGCCGTCGTTGGTCAGCAGCGTCGAGGCGGCGAAGGTCAGCGCCGCGTCCTCGGGCGTCGAGGTCGTGTCGGCACTGGCTACCGGCGCGTCGTTGACCTCGGTCACGGTGACGGTGACGGTGGCGGTGGAGGTCTTCGGATCGGCGGCGCCGGCGGTGGTGCCGTCGTCGGTGATGGTGTAGTCGAAGGAGGCGGTGCCGTTGAAGTTTGCGTCCGGCGTAAAGGTGATCGTGCCGGCGTCGAGCGACACGGTGCCGTTCACCGGATTGCCGACCGAGCTCACGGTGGCCGTCTGCGAGGCTTCGCCGGCGTTGTCGTTCGCGGTGAGGTCGGTGGCCGGGAACGACAGCGGCGTGTCCTCCGCGGTCGATTTGCTGTCGGCGCTGGCCGCCGGCGCGTCGTTCACTTCGCTGACGTTGACCGTGACGGTGGCCGTGCTGGTGAGCGGATCGGCGCTGCCGTTGGTGGTGCCGTCGTCGGTGACGGTGTAGTCGAAGGAGGCCGTGCCGTTGAAGTTTGCGTCCGGCGTAAAGGTGATGCTGCCGGCGTTCAGCGAGACCGTGCCGTTGACCGGGTTGCTCACGGCGGTGACGGTCAGCGTCTGCGACGACTCGTTCGCCGGCCCCTTGCTGTCGTTGGTGGTGAGCGTCGAGGCGGCGAAGGTGAGCGGCGTGTCTTCCGCGGTGGCGACGCTGTCGGCGTTCGCCGTCGGCGCGTCGTTCACCTCGGTCACGGTGACGGTGACGCTGCCGGTGTCGCTCTTCGGGTCGGCCGCGCCGTCGGTGGTGCCGTCGTCGGTGACGGTGTAGTCGAACGTTGCCGTGCCGTTGAAGTTTGCGTCCGGCGTAAAGGTGATGCTGCCGGCGTCGAGCGAGACCGTGCCGTTGACCGGGTTGCTGACGGCGGTGACGGTGAGCGTCTGCGACGACTCGTTCGCCGCGCCCTTGGTGTCGTTCGCGACGAGGTCGGAAGCGGTGAAGGTGAGCGGCGCGTCTTCGGCCGTCGACTTGGTGTCGTCGGTGGCGACCGGCGCGTCGTTCACCTCCGTCACGGTCACGGTGACGGTGCCGGTGTCGCTCTTCGCATCGGCGCTGCCGTTGGTGGTGCCGTCGTCGGTGACGGTGTAGTCGAAGGAAGCGGTGCCGTGGAAGTTTGCGTCCGGCGTAAAGGTGATGCTGCCGATATTGAGCGAGACCGTGCCGTTGACCGGATTGCTCACGGCGGTGACGGTGAGCGTCTGCGACGACTCGTTCGCCGGACCCTTGCTGTCGTTCGTCGCCAGCGTCGAGGCGGTGACGATGAGCGGCGTGTCTTCCGCCGTCGACCGCGCGTCGTCGGCCGCGACCGGCGCGTCGTTGACCTCGGTCACGGTCACGTTGACGGTGGCGGTGGAGGTCTTCGGATCGGCGCCGCCGTTGGTGGTGCCGTCGTCGGTGACGGTGTACTCGAACGACGCGGCGCCGTTGTAGTCGGCGTCGGGCGTGAACGTGATCGTGCCGGAAATGAGCGAGACCGTACCGTGGGTCGGGTTGCCGACGTTCGTCACGGTCAGCGTCTGCGCGCTCTCGTTCGCGGCGCCCTTGCTGTCGTTGGTGGTGAGCGTCGAGGCGGCGAAGGAGAGCGGCGCGTCTTCCGGCGTCGTCTTCGAGTCATCGGCCGCCACCGGCGCGTCGTTGATCTCGGTGATGGTGACATGGACGGTGGCGCTGTCGGTGCCGCCGAAGCTGTCCTGGATCGTGTAGGTGAAGGAGTCGCTGCCGAACTCGTTCGCGTTCGGCGTGTAGGTGCAGCTCGACGCGGTGCAGGAGACGGTGCCCTTCGACGCGGCCGGGCTGGCGCTGGTGATGGTGCGGGTGTCGTTCTCCGGGTCGGTGTCGTTGGTCAAGACATTGACTACCGTCGCGCCGCTGTCCTCGGCCACGGTGAGATTGTCGTCCACCGCATCGGGCGGATTGTTCGTGACGATGGTCAGGCACCAGCCGTCGAACACCACGCCGCTCGCATCGATCTCGTCCTCTTCGTCATCGACGATGTAGAGCTTCCAGGTGCCGTTCGGGTCGATGCCGTTGAAGACGCCGCCGGAGGCGGTGAGCGTGCTGTTGTCCACGGCGGCGGGAGCCGGCGCCGGGAAGTCGTCGCCGGAGTCGCAGATCGACGCGGCGTCGTAGTCGGCCGGTTTGTACGTGGCGTTGTCGGCCAGGTCGCTCTCGTCCGGCAGCGACGACGCGGCGGAATCGGCCAGCGTCACGTTGATGCCGTTCGTGGCGACGATCGGGTTGCGGCCGCCGGCGTCCGACCAGATCATGGCGCGGGTGGTTCCGTCCGGCGCGACGAGCATGATGTCGAGATCGTCCGGACGCGGGTGCTTGAGCCCGCGGATCGACACGGTCAGCGAGGTGAGCGTGTTCGGCGTCACGCCGCTCACGTACATCTCCGACGGATACGGCGTCGACGCGGTCGGGACGGTCGCAGCGGCCAGCGCCGTCATGTCGCCGGCGATCTTCGTGGTCACGCCGGGGACAAGCGCGGCGATGCTGTCGCACGGCGAGCCGCCGCCGTTGACGCTGTTGATGATGATGTTCTCATCCGCGCAGAACGTGTTGGAGCTCTGCCGGGTGATGGTCAGGCGCGCGTAGTCGTCCTCGGTGCTCACGCCGTTGTCGGGCGTCGAGTCGGGATCGGCCTGGTCGGCCGCGGAGACCTCGACGATGTTCGTGGTCGTGCCGCTGGCCTGCATCGTCGCGGTGAGCGTCAGCGTCGCCGTCTGATTGTTGAAGAGCGTGCCGACGCTCCAGATGCCGGTGGTGCTGTCGTAGCTGCCGCGCGTGACGGTGTGCGACGCGTACGTCAGCCCGCTGCCGAGGAGATCTTCGACCGAGACGTTCGTCGCGCTGCCGGTCTGGCCGGCGACCGCGGCGGGATTGGTGAGCGTGATGGTGAACGTCACGTCGGAGCCAGCCACCTGCGTCAGCACCGACGCGCTCTGCGTGAGCGAGAGGTCGGCCTTCTTCGGCGTGACCGTGGCGCTGGCCGAGGCCGGCGTGTTGTCGAGCGCGTCGCTGGCGGTGACGCTGGCGGTGTTGGTCACGGCCGTCTTCGACGTGACCGTGGCGGTGATCGTCATCGTCGCGCCGCTGGTCGTGACCGTGCCGACGTCCCAAACGCCCGTGGACGAATCGTAGGTGCCCTGGCTCGGGTTGGAGGTGACGTACGTCAGTCCGGAAGGAAGGAGGTCCGTCACATCCACGTTCGTGGCGGAGTGCGGACCGGCGTTCGAGAGCGTGATGGTGAAGGTGACGCCCTGGCCGACGGACGGCGTCGAGAAGTTGACGGTCTTGGTCAGTGAGAGATCGGCCTGCTGCGCCTGCGCGCTGAAGAAGACCGCGGCGTAGTCATCGCCGGTGCCGTCGTTCGGCGTCGAGTCGGGATCGTCCTGGTCGGAGGTGAAGACCTGCGCGTTTGCGGACTTCGCGAACGTGCTGATGTCGGTGACCTTCTCGACGACGGTGAGCGTCGCGCTCGCGCCGACCGGAAGCGTGCCGACCGTCCAGATGCCGGTCGAGGAGTCGTACGAGCCCTGCGTCGGCGAGTCGCTGACGTAGCTGATGCCGGAGGAGAAGACGGCCTTCAGCGTCGGGTTCGCATCGGCCGTCGAGTCGGGCGAGCCGGCGTTGGTGACGGTGATGGTGAAGGTGCTCTCGTTGTTCAGGCCGAGGTTCCCCGAGGGATTCATCGACATCGTCACGGAAAGATCGGCCTGCAGCGGCGTGACCGTGATGGTGGCCTGATCGTCCTCGGCGGCGTCGTCGTTGGCCGGCGTCGAGTCGTTGTCGGGCTGCGTGGCGAAGCTGACCTGCGCCGTGTTCGAAAGCGTGCCGGTGTTCTTCACCGTGGCCACGATCTGCAGCGTGAGATCGGACGCGCCGGGATTCACGGTGCCGACCGTCCAGTCGCCGGTGGTGCTGTTGTACGAGCCCTGCGACGGCAACGCGGAGACGAAGGTGAATGCGCTGCTGTCGAGCAGGTCGTTCACCACCACATTCGTGGCCGTGCCGAAGCCGGCGGCGTTGCGCACGCTGACGGTGAAGGTCACGTTCGTGCCGACCTGCGGCGCGCCGTTGTCGACCGACTTCGAGAGCGAGAGATCGATCTTGGTCGGATTGCTGGCCACCACGATCGCGCCGCTCTGCGTGCCGCCGGCCGCGCTGACGCTGATCGGCTGCGTGCCGGTGGTGCCGTTCGAGGTCCAGGTGCTCTGCGCCTCGCCGTTCGCGTCGAAGTTCACCAGCGTGTTGTTGAACGAGCCGATGGACACCGTGTCATTCGCGAACGTCACCTGCGAGTTCTGCAGCACGACCGGGCCGGGGCCGGTGGCGTTGCAGGCGGTGAAGCTCTGGCCGTTGGTGTTCTGCGAGACGTCGGCGGTGACGACCGACGAGCCGTTCGGCGCGACGGTGCCGGGCGAGACGAGCGCGCGCAGATCGATGCGCGGATCGGCGTCGATCGTGCCGGTGAAGGTCGCGCAATTCAGCGGATTCGCCGAGCCGTCGAGCACGGGGAAGCCGTCGCAGTTCCACCAGTTGTTCTCGAGCGTCGGCGTGGTGCCGGCGCTGGCCACCGCGGTCGGGCCGCCGTTGTTGTTCGCGGCGATCCAGGAGAGCTTGACGTTCAGCGTGCCGCCGGTTTTCGCGAACGCGCCGCCGCTGGTCGTGGCGCCGCCGTTGTAGAAGTAGATCTCGCACATCGTCAGCGTGCCGCCGCTGATGAACGCGCCGCCGCCCTGCGCCGTGGCGCTGTTGCTGAGCATCTGCAGCGTCGACACCGTGGCCGTGCCGCCCGCCACCGCGACCGCGCCGCCGTTGCGCGCGGTGTTGTTCTGGAACGTCACGTTGAGCGGCGGTGCGCTCGTCGTCGCGACGACCGAGGAGCTGATCGAAGCGGTGCCGGTGGCGTTGTAGAACGCGCCGCCGTCGCCGGTGTTGTTGTTGTCGGAGTCGGCGGCGTTGTACTGGAACGAGCCCTTGGTCAGCGTGAAGGTGCCGGAGTTGTAGACCGCGCCGCCGTGCACCTTGGCGGTGTTCGAGCTGAAGGTGTTGCTGGTGCTGCCGGTCATGTCGACGGTGCCGAAGTTCGCCACGGCGCCGCCGTTGATCGCGGAGTTCGGCTTGCTGGCGGAGCCGGCGTTGCCCGGCGCGAACGAGACCGTCGAGCCGGCGGCGACGTAGAGGGCGCCGCCGTCGCCGCTGTTGTTGTTGTCGCGATCGGCCTTGTTGCCGAGCCAGTCGCCGAGGAACACCACCGACTTCGTGCCGCTGTTGATGACGTACGCGCCGCCGCCGTTGCCGGACGCTTCGTTCGCCTCGACGTTCTTCGCGGTGTTGCCGAAGATCGCCGCCCACGGCGAGTTGTCGAGGTAGATGCCGCCGCCGTTGCCCGCGGTGACGATGTTCCGCGCGATGCCCTCGGCCGACGGCGAGCCGTTCTCGTTGCCGACGATGATGTTCACGTTCGCGAGGTCTTTGAAAAAGAGTCCGCCGCCCGAGACCGTGGCCTGGTTGTCGTAGACGCTCAGGTACTGCGCGATGATGCTCGAGGTCGCCGCCGCGCCGCCGCCCTGGAAGCGGATGCCGCCGCCGCTGCCGGCGACTTTGCCGTAGCGGATGTGCAGGTGGTGGAAGAAGACGCTGACCGACGACGTGTTCGCGGGATTGATGTCGAGCACGCGGTCGATGCCGCTGCCGGCGCTGCCGCCCGCCTGAATGATGGCCGGGTTCGTCGCGCCGAACTCGGTGCCGATGGTGACGTTCTCGGTGATGTCGAGATCGCCCGTCGCCGAGGCGTCCTCGTTCGCGCCGCTCAGCGTCAACTGATAGACGGTGCCGCCCGTCAGTTGGATCGTGTCGTTGGCGCTGTTCGAGTTGAGCGAGTTCGAGTGCGCGTTCGCGGCGATGATCGCCTCGCGCAGCGAGCAGTCGGAGTCGGTCGAGACCGCGCCGAAGCTGTTCAGCGCGCACGCGCCGGCGTCCACCTCGTCATTCGTCGTCGTGACGATGTAGGTCGCCGCCATCGCCGGCGAGGCGAGGACGAGCGGCAGAAGGATGGCGACGAAAAGACGGAGAACGCGTGTACAGACACGCGCCACACGGCGGCGGTCAATGCTCATAACTATCCCTTTTTAGACTCGATCTGACGATGGACCGGCTGGCACCGGCTCAGGGATAGTACGGCAGTTTTGGGAAAGGGTTACTAAAATTTACTTTTAGTAACTTACTGAATTAAAAGCACATTTACGCTTCTACGGACGTGGCGTAGCCTTCCGTTTCGTACCCGCCGTGGTACTCGAGCTGCTCCGGACGCTTGATCTGCGAGTGCGCCACGATGCGGTCGCGGCGCAGTCCTTTGAAGTCGCTCAGCGAGGCGAATCCGCGGCGCTCCATGAAGGCAGCCATGCCGCTCGTCAACGTCTTGATCACGTTCGGACCGACGGCGTGATCGAGCATGGCGGCGGTGCAGACCTGCACCGTGCCGCAGCCGAGGAGAAAGTAGTTGAGGGCGTGCTCGAAGTTCGACACGCCGCCGATGCCGGAGAACTCTTTCGTCGGAAACGCGGTGGTCATCTGCGCCATCTTCGCCATCGACAGCGGCAGGATGGCCGGTCCGCCGAGGCCGCCGGAGGAGACGAAGCCCTCGACGTTCATCTCGAAGTCGAGCGTTTCGGGATCGATCGGCGGCAGCGACGGGAAGGTGTTCGACGAGGCGATGGCGTCGGCGCCGCCGCGGAACGTCGCTTCCGCTTCCTCGGCGATGTTCGCGGTCGCGGGCGTGAGCTTCACCCACACCGGCACGCGCGCCACTTCCTTCACCGCCATCGTCACGACCGAGCAGAGCACCTTGTCCTTGCCGACGTTCGAGCCCATGTCGACGCGGTCCATGTGCGGACAGGAGAAGTTCAGCTCGAGCCCGTCGGCGCCGGCGTCCTGCACCGCGTTGGCGAGGTTCTGCCAGTTGTGCAGCTCCTTGTCGCTGCCGGAGCCGGCCATGATCGAGGCGATCAGGATCTTCTGCGGGAAGGCCTTCTTGATGTTCTCGATGCGCGGCAGCCACCAGTCGATGCTCTTGTCGGAGATGAGCTCCCAGTTCCACGAGGCGAGCAGCGTGGTGTCGGGACGCTTGGCCATGGAGATGCGCGCGTTCGCGTGATCGGCGCGCAGGAACTTCGTCTTCGGACCTTTGACGTTGACCACCGGATGCATGCCGATGGTCTTGGTGACCACGCCGCCCCAACCGGCCTCGTAGGCGCGCATGATGTTCGCGTCCGATTCCGTCGGCGGCGCCGAGGCCAGCAGGAACGGATTCTCGAACCGAAGCCCGGTAAAGATCGTCGACAGATCGGCCATGGACATTCCTTTCGGCGAAAGGCGGAATGATACGCTTTCCGCGGTTCCTCGGGTCCTCGGCTCCTCGGGTCCTCGGGCGCGCAATTCCCCGAGGACCCGAGGACCCGAGGAGCCGAGGACCCCACAGGAGGCCCCATGTCCGAACTCATCCGCCACGATGACGGCCGTGTCGAGCTGCGCGATCGCTCGTCGATCGAGAGCAGCGCGTTGTACAGCGAGGATCTGGCGCCGGTGCCGGTGGCGCAGCGCAACTGGACCACGTACAACTACGCCGCGCTCTGGATCTCGATGGCGCACTGCATCCCGACGTACATGCTCTCGTCGGGGCTGATCGGCGCCGGGATGAACTGGTGGCAGGCGCTGATCACGATCCTGCTCGGCAACACCATCGTGCTCGTGCCGATCCTCTTGAATTCACATCCGGGCACCAAGTACGGCATCCCGTTTCCCGTCTTCGCCCGCGCGAGCTACGGCACCATCGGCTCGAACCTGCCGGCCATCATGCGCGCGCTGGTCGCGTGCGGCTGGTTCGGCATTCAGGCGTGGATCGGCGGGCAGGCGCTGCAGACGTTCCTGCACTCCATCATTCCGTCGTGGCCGACGCTTCTCGGCGGCCCGATCGGCGGACATACGCCCACCGAGTGGCTCTCCTTCCTCGTCTTCTGGGGCATGAACATCTACATCATCTATCGCGGCATGGACCTGCTGCGCATGGTCGAGAACTGGGCCGCGCCGTTCGTGCTGATCATGACCGCGCTGCTGCTCGCGTGGGCCGTGTGGCGCGCCGGCGGACTCGGACATCTCGTCGCGCATCCCGGCAAGCTGAATTCGTGGCCGGCGTTCAAGCCGGTGTTCATCCCGTCGCTCACCGCCATGATCGGCTTCTGGGCCACGCTCTCGCTGAACATGCCCGACTTCACCCGCTTCGGCCGCAGCCAGCGCGAGCAGGCCATCGGCCAGACCGTGGCGCTGCCGACGACGATGACCGTGTTCGCGGCGATGGGCGTGATGATCACGTCCGCGGCGATGATCATCTATCCGAACGAGAGCATCAACGAACTGTGGGATCCGGTGAAGCTGGTCGGACATTTCTCGCAGGCGTGGGTGGTAGCGATCTCGATGTTCACGGTGGTGGTGGCGACGCTCTCGGTGAACATCGCCGCGAACGTGGTGTCGCCGGCGAACGACTTCGCGAACGCGTTTCCGAAGTACATCTCCTTCCGCACCGGCGGGCTGATCACCGGCATCGTCGGCATCCTGATGATGCCGTGGCGGCTGCTGGCCGATCCGAGCGGCTACATCTTCGAGTGGCTCCTCGGCTACAGCGGCGGCCTCGGCTCGATCGCCGGCGTGCTCATCGCCGACTACTGGCTCGTGCGCGACAAGGAGCTGCAGCTCGCCGATCTCTATCGCACGCGCGGCGCGTATCGCTACGCCGCCGGATGGAACTGGCGCGCGGTGGTGGCGACGGCGGCGGGATGTTTCTTCGCCTGGATCGGCCGCTTCGTGCCGTCGCTGCACACGCTGTACGACTACGCCTGGTTCGTCGGTTTCTTCGTCGCCTTCGCGCTGCACTACGCGCTGATGAAGATCTCCAAGCCGCACATCGTGGCGGCGGCGGAAGCGGCGTAAATCCGCGCGTCGCTCCGCGCCGTAGTGCACGGCAAAAGGAGAGACGACGGATGGAATCGATCATTGTCACACCGGCCGGCGGCGCGCGTTTGCGCGTGGTCGGCGACACGATGCGCGTGCTCGCCACCGCGCAGCAGACCGGCGGCGCGTACGAAGTGTTCGAGATGGAAGGACCGGAAGGCAGCGGTCCGCCGCCGCACGCGCATCCCTGGTCGGAAGCGTACGTCGTCCTCGAAGGCGAAGCGGAGGTGCTCCTCGACGGCCGCACCATCGCCGCGAAGCCGGGCTGCTTCTTCCACATTCCGCCCGGCATCAAGCACTCCTACCGCATCACCACGCCGCGCGCGCGATTCGTGGTGGTGACGAGCCCCGGCGGCGCGAGCAATTTCTTCGAGGAAGTGGACGCGGTGACGGAGCTGGAGAAGGTGGCCGCGGTCGCGGTGAAGCACGGGTTCAGCGTTTAGGGC
Source organism: Thermoanaerobaculia bacterium (assembly GCA_036389275.1). Classification (GTDB taxonomy): domain Bacteria; phylum Acidobacteriota; class Thermoanaerobaculia; order Gp7-AA8; family Gp7-AA8; genus QHVT01. Next base: position 91,770 of record DASVQE010000039.1, on the reverse strand, counting down.
CAGATCCCGCGTTCCACCGCCACGGTGGCTACGCGTTTGATGGCCAGCGCGAACGCCGCCGTGCGCAGATCGACGGCGGCGTTGCGGCGGTCGCGGATTTCCTGCTGCATCGCCAGCACCGCGTCCGTCGCCGCTTCCATCTTCCACTGCAGCTTCTCGTTCACCTCGCGCTCACTCCAGTGCTGGTTCTCGATGTTCTGCACCCACTCGAAGTAGCTCACCGTCACGCCGCCGGAGTTGGTGAGGATGTCGGGCAGCACCGGGATGCCGCGCTCGAACAGCGCTCGGTCGGCGGCGGGTGTGGTCGGTCCGTTCGCCGCCTCTGCCACCACTTTCGTGTTCACACCGGCGACGTTGTCGGCGCGGATCTGATTCTCGAACGCGGCCGGGATGAGGACGTCGCATTCGATGTGCAGCAGCTCCTCGTTCGTGACGCGCTGCGCGCCGGGCATGCCGGCGACCGAACCGGTCTGCTGTTTGTGCTGCAGCGCCGCGGCGTGATGGAGTCCATGCGCGTCGTACGCGCCGCCGCTCGAGTCGCTCACAGCGATGACGCGCGCGCCTGCTTCGGTGAAGAGCCGCGCGGCGATGGAGCCGGCGTTGCCGTAACCCTGAATCACCACGCGCGCGCCTTCGAGCGTGTTGAGCCCCGGCACCGCGCCGCGCTCGACTGCGCGACGGGTCACGAAGAGGCAGCCGCGCGCGGTTGCTTCGTTGCGGCCGAGGGAACCGCCCAGCTCGAGAGGCTTGCCGGTCACCACCGGCAGATTGTTGCGGCCGGCGTGCATCATGTCGTAGGTGTCGTAGATCCAGGCCATCGTCTGCGCGGTGGTGTTGACGTCGGGCGCTGGGATGTCGGTGTGCGGGCCGATGGCGTCGCCCAGCTCGACGACGAAGCGGCGCGTGATGCGGCGCAGCTCGTTCGCGGAGAGCTTCTTCGGATCGCAGACGATGCCGCCTTTGGCGCCGCCGAACGGGATGTCAGCCACCGCGCACTTCCACGTCATCCACGACGCCAGCGCGCGCACCTCGTCGGCGCTCACGTCGGGGTGATAGCGGATGCCGCCCTTGCCGGGGCCGCGCACGCGCGAATGCAGCGCGCGATAGCCGGAGAACGTCCGCACCACGCCGTCGTCGCACTCGACCGGGAACTCCACTTTCAGGAGGCGCGAGGTGCCGCGGAGATAGTCGCGCAGGCCGTCCGGCAATCCCACGACGTGCTGCGCCGCTTCATCGAATTGACGCTGGGCGATGTTGTACGAGTTGAGGTCCTCGGATGTCGCCATGACCGGTGACGATACACCCAAACATGCATACACTCATGTGCATGGACTTCGACCCGCTGTGGCGTGCATCGGTGCGTTACCGCCGGGTCTCGCGCGAGCTCGAGCCGCTCGTGCACGACGTCTACGCGCACCTCGGCGAGCTCGCCGCGCTCCGCTCCGCGCTCGAGAAACTGCTGGTGTTTCTGGCCAGCGACGCCGGCCGCACCGACGCGAACTGCTCGGCCACCTGCAACTTTTTCAGCGCCACGGAAGCGGAGTGGTCGTCGCTGCCGGAAGAATTTCGCAGCGTCTGCGACGACATGGGCGGCACGCTGCACGACGCCATCTACGCGCCGGACATCGCGCGCACGTTCGAGGCTACGCCGGAGCAGTTGCTGGAGCGAGTGCGTCGGCTTAGTTCATCCTGACGCTGGAGGCCATCGTCGCGACGTTAGGCGATCGCGACCCGGTGTAGCCGGAGATCCTGCGGCTGCGCCGCAGGATTGCAGCGCTGCGGCGCCGCAGGATTGCAGCGCTGCGGCGCTGCATCACGACATCCAGTTCACGCCCGCTTCCTTGTTCCACTTTGTGGTCATCTTCTTCGAGCGGGTCCAGAACTCGATCGAGCCGCGGCCGGTGATGTCGCCCGTGCCGAACTTCGACTCGTTCCAGCCGCCGAAGCCGAACGGCTCGCGCGGCACCGGCACGCCGACGTTCACGCCGACCATCCCGGCGCTCGCTTTCTCCATGACGTAACGCGCCACGCCGCCGCTCTCGGTGAAGACCGATGCGGCGTTGCCGTAGCGCGAGCGCTGCTGCACGTCGAGCGCTTCGTCGACGTCTTTCGCACGGATGATCACCATCACCGGCCCGAAGATCTCTTCCTGGGCGATGCGCATGTCGGGCGTGACGTGATCGATGAGCGTCGGGCCGACGTAGTAGCCGTTCTCTTTTCCCGGCACGGTGTAGCCGCGTCCATCGATGAGCACTTTCGCGCCCGCTTCCTCCGCCTCGGCGATGTAGCGCTCGATGCGCTCCTTCGCCGCGCGCGAGATGACCGGCCCGATGTGCACGCCCGGCACCATGCCGCGCACCACGTTGACCATGCGCTCGATGACCGGATCGCTCTTGCCGACGGCCATCATCACCGACGCGGCCATGCAGCGCTGGCCGGCGCAGCCCGACATCGAGGCGACGACGTTGGTCGAGGTCATCTCCGGCTCGGCGTCGGGCATGACGATCAGATGATTCTTCGCGCCGCCGAGGGCGAGCACGCGCTTGAGCGACTGCGAGGCGCGGCGGTAAACGATCTTGGCCACGTGCGTCGAGCCGACGAAGCTCACCGCGTCGATGAAAGGATGGTCGCAGATCGCCTCGACCGTCTCCTGGCCGCCGTGCACGATGTTGAGGATGCCGTCGGGCAGGCCGGCTTCGCGCAGCAGCTCGGCGATCTTCGCGGCGCTGAGCGGCACCTGCTCGCTCGGCTTGAGGATCATGGCGTTGCCGAGCGCGATCGCATTCGGGATGGTCCAGTTCGGGACCATGTTCGGGAAGTTGAAGGGTGTGATGGAGGCGACCACGCCGACCGGATAATGCTCGACGCGGCACTCGACGCCGCGGCTCACCTCGAGCACTTCGCCGGGAATGATCTGGGGCAGCGAGCAGGCGAACTCGCACAGCTCCGCGGACTTCAATACTTCCGCTTCTGCTTCACTCCGTACCTTGCCGTTTTCCTCGGAGACGAGCGCGGCCAGGCTGTCGATGTTTTTCTCGAGCAGCGCCTTGTAGCGGTAGAACACCTGCACGCGCTCTTTGATGGGGATGGCCGCCCACGCCGGCTGCGCCGCGCGCGCCGCATCGGCCGCGCGATCGACTTCGCTCGCGCCGCACAGCGGCACCCGCGAGATCACGCTCCCGTCGGCGGGATTGGTGACGTCGACATACGAGCGCTCCTGCGCGTCGACGAAGGAGCCGCCGATGTAGTTGCGGACGTTCGGATATTTCGTGGCGGTCTGTTCGATGGCGGTCATGGGGAAAATGTATCACTGGACCCGAGGACCCGCTCTTGACCCGGTTCCGGCCGCGCCCGCATCATGCGGCCACATGTCGACAAGGCCGCAGTTGTTCCGCACGAAATCGCTCGACGCGCTCGTCGCCGAGACGCAGGAAGAAGGGCATCAGCTCAAGAAGGCGCTGGGTCCGTGGAACCTGGTGGCGCTCGGCATCGGCGCGGTCATCGGCGCCGGCATCTTCGCCACCATCGGCACCGCGGCCGCCGGCGACGCGCACCGCCCCGGCGCCGGTCCGGGGCTCATGCTCTCGTTCGTCATCACGGCCATCGTCTGCGGGTTCACCGCGCTCTGCTACGCGGAGTTCGCGTCGATGGTGCCGGTCTCCGGCTCCGCCTACACGTACGCGTACGGCACGCTCGGCGAGTTGATCGCCTGGATCATCGGCTGGGATCTGATCATCGAATACGCCATCGGCAACGTGGCCGTGGCCATCTCCTGGGCGAATTACATGAACACGCTGCTCGACGGCCTCGGCCTCCACTTGCCGCGCTGGATGGCCGTCGACTATCAGACCGCGGCGCAGAAGATGCCGGACGTGATGGCGGCGGCACCGCACATCTTCGGCTTCCCGATCGTGGTCAACGTGCTGGCGCTGGCCATCGTCGCCGCGATCACCGTGGTGCTGGTGTGGGGCATCCGCGAGTCGGCCAGCCTGAACTTCTGGATGGTCGGCATCAAGCTGATCGTCCTCGGCTTTTTCGTGATCGTCAGCTTCAAGTTCGTGAAGCCCGAGCACTGGACGCCGTTCGCGCCGAATGGCATGACCGGCATCTTCTCCGGCGCGGCGGTGGTCTTCTTCGCCTACATCGGATTCGACGCGGTCTCGACCACCGCGGAAGAGGCGCGCGATCCGAAGCGCGACATGCCCATCGGCATCATCGGCTCGCTGATCGTCTGCACCATCATCTACGGCATCGTCGCGGCGGTCTTCACCGGGATGATTCCGTTCCCGGCGCTCACGCACGCGCTGGCCACCGAACAGGCCGAGCCGCTCACGCTGGCGATGAAGTACGTCGCGATGCCGAACTGGATGGTCGGCGTCGTCGCTCTCGGCTCGGTGATCGCGCACACGGCGGTGCTGCTGGTCTTTCAGCTCGGCCAGCCGCGCATCTTCTTCGCCATGTCGCGCGACGGACTGCTGCCGCCCTTCTTCGCGCGCGTCCACAAGAAGTACCAGACGCCGCACGTGGCGACGATCATCACCGGCGTGGTGGTCGGCGTCTCGGCGATGTTCACCACGCTCTCGGATATGGTCGACCTGACCAACATCGGAACGCTCTTCGCGTTCTTCCTGGTCTGCATCGGCATCATCATCCTGCGGGTGAAGGAGCCGAATCGCGAGCGTCCGTTCCGCGTGCCGTTCGGCATCGTCCTGCCGATCCTCGGCGCGATCTCCTGCATCGGCCTGGCGATCTACCTGCCGCCTGCGTCGTGGGGACGCTTCGTGAAGTGGTTCGCCCTCGGCATGATCGTCTACTTCGCGTACGGCTACCGCCACAGCCGCCTGCGGCATCCGGGACACGTGCACGCGGTGCCGCCGGAGCCGCCGATGTTCAAGGGCTGATGCACGAGCGCGCGCGGCAGTTGCTCGAGTCGCTCGCGCTCGCGCCGCATCCCGAGGGTGGGTGGTACCGGCAGGTGTTCAAGTCGTCCGCGCGCGTGACGCGCCTGAGCGACGGCGCCGACCGCAGCGCGCTCACCACGATCTACTTTCTGCTCGTCGAAGGCAGCGTGAGCGCGCCGCATCGCGTGACCTCGGACGAGGTGTGGCACTTCTACGAAGGCGACCCGCTCGAGCTGCGCTCCGATGACGAGACGGTGATCCTCGACACCGACCATCGCGTGCACGTCGTCACGGCCGGCGCGTGGCAGTCGGCGCGGCCGCTCGGCGCGTACGCGCTCGTCGGCTGCACGGTCGGTCCCGGCTTCGAGTTCGATGATTTCGAGCTTGGCGGCAACTGAGGTAGGGAAAGCTCCACCGCCGGTCTCTCCAAGGAGTGAGGAGAGATCGCATGATCGAAGAATGGAAGGAACGGTTTCGTCAAATCGAGCTCCAGTTTTTTCAGCAGCCTCCGGAAAGCTGGCCGGAGATGCTCCAGAAGAAACTCAAGGACCTCGACCCGAATTACGCCGCGCGCCACGCCGGACATATCCACGTGCTCAACTCCGAGCTCCGGCTCTTCCCGCCGATCGAGGAGGATGATTTCGGTCCGAAGACGCGCGTGCGCGATCTGCAGCAGGACGTCGTCGAGCCGCGGGTGCAGGGGCAGCCGATCAACCTCGGTATGGTCGCGGTTCCGGCGGAGCTGCAGGACGTGGACTTCGGAGACCTCCGGATCGGCCCGGGACTGGGGGACGACGAGTGAGACACGCACTGCTTGCACTCGTTCTCCTGGCGTCTGCCGCATCGATGTACGCTGCCGATCCGCCGACGCTCGGCACCATCGTGGTGTGCGGATCGACGATGCGCGCCGACGTCGAGCCGGCCTTACCGCTCGCCGAGTTCCCAACCTTCGAATTCGTCCTCGTCGATCCGCACGGCGTGCACGTACCGATCGATGTGACGCCGCGAACGGCGGGCGGAGACGTTTTTCTCGGCGCGAACCTTCGCACGAACCCGGCGCGCACGATCACGGAAGGGTTTTTTCTCGAGCTGCTCCGGGCCAATACGATCCTCGATGTGAAGCCGGTTCCCGTGTCGAGCAGTTCCGTGAAGTTCCGGCGCGAGCGGCCCGGCGAGATCACCGCCACGTTTCCCTGCAGCGTCGACCCGCTGTCCGTGAAGGTCGCTGTCGGTGACCGCGAGGTGCCCGCGACGGTCGATCAGCAGGCTTCGAGCAAGCGCGTCATGACGCTGCGGCTCACGACACCGCTGGAGCACGAAGACAGCGTTGAGATCACGGCCAAGTCGCTCGACGGCGGCGATCTGGTGAGCGTCAAAGGGGATGTCGATTTCGAGGCTCCGGAAGACATCGAGAGCGCGGTGATCTACGTCGGCGGGAAAGTGGAGCTCGACGAAGGGTCGAAGCCAAACGTGCTCGTCGATCTCAAGTACGACGGCGCGCTCCATCCGATCGGCCACTCGATCTCATGGTTTCACGGCCCTTCGCTGCTCGTCGACGCAGCGACGCAGGACGACGATGGGGAAAGCTCCGCGACGGCAGGCTGGCGCTTTCGACACCTGCGGTATTTCGTCACGCGCGGCAAGGATGCCGCTCCCGGTACCGCTGACGACCGCTTCGTTCTGACGCGTCTCGACGTGACGCCCGAAATCGAACTGGGCGACGGACTCGACTCGCGCAATCTCATCGCCGATCTCGATTACGAGTGGCAGTTCGCCGGCGCGAAGTGGGATTTCCGGCCGGCCGTCGGCCTGGAGAGTGGGACGAACCTCGCCTTGAAAACGAAGCTGGAGTCGTTCAGCGATTACCGCATCGTGCGGCCCACGGTCGATCTCTACCTGGCGCGCGACTTCGAAGGGATTGCGGGAACGAAGGCGATCAAGTTCTCGATCTCGGTGCAGTCGCGTTATCTGCTGGAGCGGGAGCCGGACGTCGAGCCTCTTCCGCGCGCGCAGCAGACCGATGACGAGAAGACGTTCACGCGCTTCTTCGAGGACGGTTTCAAGATGTATGGAAAAGCGTCGCTGACGTTCGGCCTGACGGAGAACTTCTCCATCGCCCTCGAATACGAGCGCGGCGAGCGTCCGCCGCTCTACGGCGACAACAACAAGGGCGGTATCTCGATCGTCTTTTCCCGGTGACCTCGGGTGACGGAGTTCCTCGGAGTGGATGCCTGGCGTCTTCCGTGGAACTCCGTCCATCTGTTGGCCCGATTTGACCGGTCGCCGTCCCCATCGGTAACGTGGGCGAGCTTATCTTCACGTCCATGAACAACGCACTGCTGGTCATCGACATCCAGGATTCGTTCCGCAAGAGCGCCGCGCGGTGGAGTCAGCGCAGCAATCCGCACTTCGAGAAGAACGTCACGACGCTCATCCGGACGTACCGCGAGGCGTCACTCCCGATTTACTTCATTCTGCACAACGACTCCGATCCCGGTTTCCGGCCGGGCGATCCGGAAGTGCGGCTGATGGAGTTCGTCGACCGGCGCGACGGTGATCCGCTGCTGGTGAAGACGACGCGCAACGCGTTCACCAGCACCGACCTGCAGCAGCGGCTCGAGGCGAAGGGCGTGAAACGCCTCGCAATCTGCGGGATTTCGACGGAGCAATGCTGCGAGACGACGGCGCGAGTCGCCGCGGACCTCGGCTACGAAGTCGATTTCGTCACTGAGGCCACGGCCACGTTCCCGATCGGCGCGCTGTCGACGGATGCGATCGTCGAGCGCACCGAGGCGGTGCTGCGCGACCGCTTCGCCCGCATCGTGCGCGTCGAAGAGCTGCAGGAGGAACTGCTCGCGTGCGCGAGGTGATCTTCGTCCTCCTGCCGGAGGTGGAGATCCTCGATTTCGCCGGGCCGCTGCAGGCGCTGGAAGACGCGAACCGCGATCGCAAGCGCTATCGCATCCGCGTCTGCGCGACCCGCTCTTCGATTCGCACACACCAGGGCGTCGAGCTGGCCGGATTGGACCGCCTGCCCGATGACGTCGGCGCGGAGTCGATCGTGGTCGTGCCGGGCATGCCGTACGCCGCGACGCAGCGCGTCGAGCGCGCCATCACGCGCTGGCTGGCCAACGCGGCGAAGGCCGGCGCGCACGTGACGTCGGTCTGCACCGGCGCGTTCATCCTTGGCGAGGCGGGACTGCTCGACGGCCGCCGCTGCACGACGCACTGGTCGCGCACCAGCGAGCTGCAGCGCCGCTTCCCGCAGGCGCGCGTGCTCGTCGATCGCCTCTTCGTGAGCGACGGCAACATCACCACCAGCGCCGGCATCGCCTCCGGCATCGACATGGCGCTCGCGCTCATCGAGCAGCATGACGGACCGCTCGTCGCGGCCGAGGTGGCGCGCGAGATGGTCGTCTACATGCGCCGCGACGGCGCGCACGAACAGCGCAGCGTCTACCTCGACTACCGCACGCACATCCATCCCTGCATTCACCGCGTGCAGGACTGGATCGTTCAGAACCCGCGGCAGCGCGCCACCATCGGCGAGCTCGCCGAAGTGGCCGGCATGAGCCCGCGCAACCTGACGCGCACCTTTCGCGGCGCCACCGGCATCTCCATCCACGACTTCGTCACGCGCGTGCGGCTCGAGCTCGCGCAGGCGCTCGTACACGACCCATCGCTCACGCTCGACGCGGTGGCGCAGCGCTGCGGCTTTGCGAATGCGCGCGCGCTCCGCCGCCTCGGCGTGCACCGGTCAGCGTCGTGACGGGAAGGCGATGACCGGATCGCTGCTGCGGTTGTCGGTCGTGGCCGAGTAGAAGATCGCGCGGCCGGCCGAGACCTGCACGACGATCAGCGCGTCGGCCGGCAGCGGTCCGGTCAGGCCGGTGAAGTCGTTGAACGGAATCTGCTCGAAAAAGTTCGCGTCGTACGTGCGCCGCACCGGACCGGTGATCAGCACGCCGCCGCTGCTGTAGACGAAGATGTCGAGTGCCGCGCCTTGCTCCGGCGGCGTGCGCACGCCGATGTTGACGCGGAAGTTCGCCGGATCGGCGGGCATGCTGAGCGTGCCGCTCTCCGGGAAGCGGAGGAACTGCGACGGTGTGATGAGCGGTTCCGTGAAGCCGGCCGTACCGCGCGTTTCGCCGTTGTCGGCGTAGACGCGCGCGGTGACCTGCGGCGCGTAGCCGGAGGTGACGATGACGTCGATGCTTCCGAGTCCGCTGCGGCCGAGGGTGGCCACGACGTCGGCGAATGACTTCGTCTGGCGCGGGACCAGCGAGTACGTCGTCGACGGATCGCCGGGAGATCCGCTGCTGCCGGCGGGATGAAAGACGAGCCGCCCCTGCACCGGCGTGCCGCCGTTGTTCGCCAACTGCAGCCCGGTGCGGAAGAACGTCCCGACGCCGGCGGCGGAACCGACCACCGGAATGACGCCAGCGAGATAGTCGCCGTCGCTGGTGGCGGCGACGTTCGGCGAGAGCCCGCGTGCGAGCGTCGGCGTGACGAACGCGCCGGCGGCGGGATCGCCCGCGGCCAGGAAGGCCACGTCGGACGGCGCGGTGAACGTGTGCGTCAGACCCTGACATCCGCTGAGCGCGAGCACCGTCACGCCGATCAGGTCTCCGTTCGCCACCTCCACGGCATTGAACGTCACCACCTGCACGCCGCCGGTGGCGTTGAACGGACCGCGCTCGGCGAGCACGAACAGCGTGCCGTTCGGCTGCGGCCGGAGGAATTTCAACTTGAACGCGCTCGAGCACGGCCCCGACCAGATCACCGTCGCCGACGTCATCGCCGCGTCCGTGGTGGCGGGATGGGTTGCGTTGATCGACGTGAACGGCGGATTCGCGCCGTAGGTGGTGAGGCCGGGACCGACCACACCCATCGTGGCGGCGGAGAGACTCGTGGCGGCGAAGGTGAGGACGGCCAGTAGCGTACGCATCGGCGCGCATTCTACTGTTCGCGCGCCGCGCTGTCGGTCTTCGCGGAGCGCCGCCCATTCAACGCCGCGAGCGGCCCGCAGACGGTGACGTTCGCCGGCGTCCCGGTGCTCGCCGGTGACCTGATCGGCGTGACGGTGCTGTCGAACACCGGCTGCCAGGGTTTGACGCACACGCACGTCGCGTCAGTTTGAACGCATTCGTACAGGTGCCGTTCCACACGATCATCGCCGACGTCAGCGTGGTGCTCGCCGGCGCGCGGCCAGCCATGTACGCATCGCCGCGCATCCTACTGTCCGAATCCGGACACCGCCTTGCGAAAGCGAACACCGCCGTTCACGTAAGTCATTGATTCTGCTGCCGAAACAGGTGGCACCGCGTTCGCCAATAGAGCGACCCGTATGGATCGCGAAATCGCAAAGGAAGTCCGGACCCGGCGCACCGCGCGGCGCGTCCTCATCGTGCTGATCGCCGTGGCGGCGGTGGTCTTCTCGTTCGCGGCGACGATCGCCTGGCTGCGGCCGTCGGTGAAGCGCCGCGACCTGCGCACCGCGCGCGTCGAGCGTGGCCCGGTCGAGGCGACGCTGCAGGCCAGCGGCACGGTCGTGCCGCGCGTCGAGCAGGTCGTCTCCAGCCCCGTCGAAGCGCGCGTGCTGCGCATCGACCGCCGCGCCGGCGACGCCGTGCAGGCCGGCGACGCGCTGGTCACGCTCGACACCGCCGGCGCGCGGCTCGACACCGAGCGGCTGCAGCAGACGCTCTCGCAGAAGGAGAGCGACCTCGCGCAGTTGCGGCTGCGGCTCGACGAGATCATCGCCTCGACGCAGGCGCAGATCGAACAGAAGCGGCTCGACGCGACGATCCTGCAGTACACCTCGCAGCAGAAGTCGCGCCTCGGCGAAGCAGGTCTCGCCTCGCAGCAGGAAGTGCTCGCTGCGGCGGCGTCCGCGAAGAAGAGCGAGATCGAGATCCGGCAGCTCGAGGAAGCGCTGGCGCGGGCGCGGCGCTCGCGCGAGGCGCAGCTCGCCGCGGCGGCGAATGCAGTCGGCATCGCGCGTCGCGAGCGCGACGAGTCGCAGCGGCAGCTCGTGCTGGCGATGATGCGCGCCGACCGCTCCGGCGTCGTGACCTGGGTCGTGCCGGAAGTCGGCGCGACAGTGCGCCGCGGCGACATCCTGGCGCGGATCGCCGACCTGACGGCCTACCGCGTCAACGCCACCATCTCCGACATCCACGCGGCGAAGCTGAGCGCCGGCATGCGCGCACGCGTGAAGCTCGATGACACGACGTCGGTCGGCGGCACGATCGACAGCGTCGACCCGCGCATCGTCAACGGCGTGGTGACGTTCTCGGTGACGCTCGACGAGCCGGCCCAGCCGCGCCTGCGCAACAACCTGCGCGTCGACGTCTACGTCGTCACCGCGCGCCGCGGCAATGCGCTGCGCGTCGCGCGCGGCGCCCTCGGCCAGAGCGACGTCGAGGACGTCTTCATCGTGCGCGGCGACCGCGCCGTCCGCACGCGCCTGCGCTACGGCCTCACCGGCGACGAACAGCTCGAGGTGGTCTCCGGCGCGGCCGAAGGCGACGAGCTGGTGATCTCGAACATGAACGACTACGCGGGCATCCGCGAACTGCGTCTCAACTAGCGTCTCAATCAGGAGGAAGGCAAATGATCCGACTCGAAAACGTGGACAAGGTCTATCGCACTGAGCGCGTGGAAACGCTCGCCCTGCACAACATCAATCTCGACGTGGCGCCGGGCGAGTTCGTCTCGATCATGGGCCCGTCGGGCTGCGGCAAGTCGACGCTGCTGAACCTGATCGGCCTCCTCGACAAGCCGACCAGCGGCTCGCTCGCCCTCGAAGGCAGCAAGATCAACGGCGCCGGCGATGGCAAGCTCGCGAAGTATCGCAACGAGAAGCTCGGCTTCGTCTTCCAGAGCTTCCACCTCGTGCCCGATCTGAAGGTCATCGACAACGTCGAGATCCCGCTGCTCTACCGCAAAGTCTCCGCGGCGCAGCGGCGCAAGCTGGCCGCGGCCGCGCTCGACCGGGTCGGCCTCGCCTCGCGCATGCATCACTTCCCGACGCAGCTCTCCGGCGGCCAGCAGCAGCGCGTGGCCATCGCCCGCGCCATCGTCGGCCAGCCGCGGATCCTGCTCGCCGACGAGCCGACCGGCAACCTCGACTCGCAGATGGGCGAGGAGATCATGGAGATCCTTCACGGCCTGAACAAGAACGACGGCACCACCATCGTGATGGTCACGCACGACGACCGCTTCGCGCGCCGCACCGACCGCATCGTGAGGCTCTTCGACGGACGACAGGTGGCGTGATGCGCAACTACATCAAGCTCGCTCTCAAAGTACTCACCCGGCGCAAGTTCTTTACGTTCATCTCGCTGTTCGGGATCACGCTGACCCTGGTGGTGCTGGTGGTGGCGACGGCCATCCTCGACGATCTCTTCGCCGCCACCGGCCCGGAGTCGCGCTTCGACCGCGTGCTGGTCATCCACCGGCTCTCGCAGTACGGACCGCAGGCGACCGAGAGCACGAATCCCGGCTACGGATTTCTCGCGCAGTACGTGCTCAATCTGCCCGGCGTCGAGCGCGCCACCGCCTTCACCGATCCGCTGCCGCGCACGATCTACCTGCGCGGCGGGCGCATCGACACGCAGTTGCGGCGCACCGATGCGAATTACTGGAAGGTGCTCGACTTCCGCTTCATCGAAGGACGTCCCTTCACGGAGGATGAGGTCGCGCGCGGCTCGTTCGTGGCGGTGATCAGCGACGAGCTTCGCCGCAAACTGTTCGACGGCGCGAGCGCGGCCGGGCGGACGGTGGTGCTCGACGGGCAGCGCTTCACCGTCATCGGCGTCGTGCCGGCCGCGTCGACCACGCGCCTCACCGCGTACAGCGACATGTGGGTGCCGCACACGACGGCGAAGTCGTCGGAGTACACGCGGCAGATCATGGGCGGCAACTTCATGGCGGTGCTGCTGCTGCACGACGCGAGCGACCGCAAGCAGCTCAAGAACCGTTTCGCCGAGGTGCTGCCGCGCGTGCCGGTGACCGACCCGAAAGTGTTCAAGGGTTACCGCGCCGGTCTCGACACGCCGTTCGAAGCGTTCGCGCGGGACATGGTCAACGGTCCCGGCCTGAACAAGTTTCGCGACCGCGCCGGCACGTTCGTGCGCATCCTCCTCGGCGTGCTGGCCGTGCTCTTCATGACGCTGCCGGCGCTGAACCTCGTCACGCTGAACCTCAGCCGCATCCTCGAGCGCGCGCCGGAGATCGGCGTGCGCAAGGCTTTCGGCGCGCGGCGCGGCGCGCTGGTCTCGCAGTTCGTGCTCGAGAACGTCGTGCTGACCGTGATCGGCGGCGTGATCGCGTACGTGCTGGCCAGCATCGTCCTCTTCTTCTTCAACCGCTCGGGCGTCGTGCCGCACGCCGAGATCGCACTGAACCTGCGCGTCTTCGGGTACGGACTGCTCGTGGCGATTTTCTTCGGCGTCTTCTCGGGCGCCTATCCGGCGTGGCGGATGTCGCGCCTCGATCCCGTCAGCGCGCTGCGTGGAGGTGTTGCATGATCCGGCATCTGCTCAAACTGGTGTGGCACCGCAAGCGCGCGAACGCGCTCGTGGCGGTGGAGATCTTCTTCTCGTTCCTGGTCGTCTTCGCCGTCGTCACCGGCGCCATCGCGCTGATCACCGGCTGGCATCGTCCGCTCGGCTTCGCGTGGGACGACGTCTGGGTCATCCACGTCGGCGGCCTCGGCGGACCGCCGGAGCAACTCGACAGTCCGGACGACCCGATGCGCGAGACGATGGCGCGCGTGGTCCGCGAGACGAAGGCCTTCCCGCAGGTGGTCGCGGCCGGGCTCTCCGACACGCCGCCCTTCGGCAACGGCACTTCGGAAGGCGTGTGGGAGCGCAACGGACGCACCGTGCGCATCACGCGCGACGAAGTGAGCGACGGCTTCGCCGCCGCGCTGAAGATGAACGTGATTCGCGGCCGCTGGTTCTCGCCGGCTGACGACGCGCTCGACTTCCGCCCGGTGGTGATCGACAGCGATCTCGCCAAGGCCTTCTTCGGCGACGCGGACCCGATCGGGCAGAAGTTCGACGAGTATCAGAAGGTCGTCTACCGCGTGGTCGGCGTGGTCCCGCCGTACCGGAAGAACGGCGAGTTCTCCGCGCCGGGGCTGAACATGGTTTTCTACCGGAAGTCGCTCGAGAAGCCGAACGGCCGCATCCCGACCGATCTGCTCGTGCGCGTGCGGCCCGGCACGCCGGCCGAGTTCGAGGCGCAGCTCACCGAGCACTTGCACTCGACGATGCCCGACCTCTCCTTCGACGTGCGCCGGCTCGACCGCATGCGCGACTTCGCGAACCGCATGCGCGCCACGCCGCTGATCGTCGGCGGCATCATCGCGCTCTTCCTCATCTCGATGGTCGCGCTCGGACTGACCGGCGTGCTCTGGCAGAACGTCACGCGGCGCACGCGCGAGCTCGGACTGCGGCGCGCCGTCGGCGCGAGCGGCACCGGCGTGCGGCGGCAGATCCTCGCGGAGGTGGCGCTGCTGGCGACGCTGGCGGTCATCGTCGGACTGGTGGTCGTGCTGCAGTTGCCGCTCATCGGCGTGTTCGCCATCTTCACGCCGACGGTCTTCACCGCCGGCATCGTCGCCGCGCTTGCGGTGATCTACGGCATCACGTTAGCTTCGGGGCTCTACCCGAGCTGGCTGGCTTCGCGGCTGGAGCCGGCCGAGGCGCTGCGTTACGAGTGAATGAACCGATCCTGATCGTCGACGACGACGCGTCGATCACCGCGTCGCTGGCGCTGCTGCTCAAGCAGCACGGCTACCGCTCCGTTTCCGCGCATTCTCCCGTCGAGGCGCTCGCCGCACTGCAGAAACAGCAGGGCGGCGAGCGTCCGCGTCTGGTCATCCAGGACATGAACTTCAGCCGCCGCACCACCGGCGAGGAAGGTCTGGAGCTGCTCGCGCGCATTCGCGCCGCCGAGCCCTCGATGCCGGTCATTCTGATGACGGCGTGGGGCTCGATCGCGCTGGCGGTCGAAGGGATGAAGCGTGGCGCGGCCGACTTCATCACCAAGCCGTGGTCGAACGCGACGGTGCTGCAGTCGGTCGAGACCGCGCTGCAGCTCGTCGACGCGCGCGGCAACGCCGCCGAGCTTTCGCGCGCGGAGCTCGACGAGCGCTACGACTTCTCGAACCTGATCGGCACCGATCCCGCCGTGCTGCGCATGCTCGAGATGATCGGCCGCGTCGCCGCCACCGACGCCTCGGTGCTGATCACCGGCGAGAGCGGCACCGGCAAGGAGCTCGTAGCGGAGGCGGTGCATCGCAACAGCCGGCGCCGGAGCGGTCCGTTCGTGAAAGTGAACCTCGGCGGGATCTCTTCGACGCTGTTCGAGAGCGAGATGTTCGGCCACGTGCGCGGCGCCTTCACCGACGCCCGCGAGGCGCGGCGCGGCCGCTTCGACCTGGCTGACGGCGGGACGATTTTTCTCGACGAGATCGGCGAGCTCGATCCTGCCTCGCAGGTCAAGCTGCTGCGCGTGCTGCAGGACCGCACCTTCGAGGTCCTCGGCTCCAGCCGGCCGCGCACCGTCGACGTGCGCGTCGTCGCCGCCACGAATCGCCCGCTGCAGGAGATGGTGCAGCGCGGTGATTTTCGTGAAGACTTGTTGTATCGATTAAACCTCATCAATATTCATCTGCCTCCGCTGCGCGACCGCCGCGGCGACGTCCCGCGCCTCGCCTCGCATTTTCTACGCATGGCCAACGAGGCCTACCGCACCGACGTCCAGGCCATCACGCCGCGGGCCATGGACTGGCTCCGCTCGCAGCCGTGGCCCGGCAACATCCGCCAGTTGCGGCAGACCATCGACCGGGCCGTGCTGATCCGCGGCGGCAAACAGCTCGACGTCGACGATTTCTTCGCCGTGCGCGACGCGTCATCGGCGCCGCGCGAGGTCGAGCTGCCCGACGCCGGCACGATCACGCTCGACGAGCTGGAGAAGCGGATGATCGTCAAGTGCATGGCCCATTACGACGGCAACGTCTCGCGCGCGGCCGAGGCCCTCGGGCTGTCGCGCGCGGCGCTCTACCGCCGGCTGGAGAAGTACGGGATCGCCGGCGAATGAGGCTGCGGGCGAAGATCATCATCTACCTGGTCGCGCTGCACGCGCTTGTCGGCGCGGCCGCGGTGGTGGTGCTGCTCGAGCGTCCGGCCTGGCTCTTCGCCGTCGAGGCGTTCTTCGTCCTCTCCGTCGTGCTGAGCGTGCGGCTGGTGCGCGCGCTCTTCGTGCCGCTCGATCTCATCCGCACCGGCGCGGAGCTGATCGCCGAGCGCGACTTCACCTCGCGCTTCGTGCCGGTCGGCCAGCCGGAGATGGACACGCTCATCGACGTCTACAACCGGATGATCGACCGGCTGCGCGAGGAGCGGCTGGCGGCGGAGGAGCAGCATCAACTGCTCGAGAAGATCGTCGAGGCCTCGCCGGCCGGCATCGTGATCTGCGACTTCGACGGCGCGCCGCAGCGCTTCAATCCGGCGGCGCAGCGGTTGATGACGGCCGATCTGCGCGAGTCGATGCTGGCGCTGGCGCCGGGCGAGTCGCGGCTGGTGACGCACGGCGTGCGGCGGCTGAAAGTCTCGCGCGCGGAGTTTCGCGACCGCGGCTTCGCCAAGACATTTTTCGTGATCGAGGAGCTGACCGAGGAGCTGCGGCTGTCGGAGAAATCGGCGTACGACAAACTGATCCGGATGATGTCGCACGAGGTGAACAACTCCGTCGGCGCGGTGCGCTCGCTGCTCGAGTCGTCGCTCCGTTACGCGCCGCAGATCGGCGCCGACGATCGCGCCGACTTCACCAGCGCGCTGACCATCGCCTCGTCGCGCATCGACGCGCTGAACCGCTTCATGAGCGCCTTCGCTGACGTCGTGCGCATCCCGCCGCCGCACCGCGCACCGGCAATCGTGGGCGAGCTGGTCGAGCGCGTGGCGGCGCTGCTGCGGCCGGAGCTCGCCGAGCGCGGCATCCGCGTCGAGCTCGCGCTGGAAGACCGCAGCGCGTACGACGTCGACGCCAGCCAGTTCGAGCAGGTGATCCTGAACATCTTCCGCAACGCCATCGACGCGATCGAGCGCGACGGCGTGATCCGGGCCGCGCTGCACGAGGGCGTGCTGACCATCGCCGACTCCGGCCCCGGCATCGCCGACTCCGCGCGCGCCGAGCTGTTCACGCCCTTCTTCACCACCAAGCGCGACGGCCGCGGCCTCGGCCTGACCATCGTCCAGGAGATCCTCGCCAACCACGAGCTGCCGTTCGCCCACGCGAACGGCAGCAGCGGCGGCGCCGAATTCCGCATCGCGCTGTCATCCCGAGCGTAGCGAGGGACCTGGGCGGGTGGTGCGGCAGGCACGTTCCTCGCGCACCGCCCGCCCAAGTCCCGGGACACGCGCTGTCATCCCGAGCGTAGCGAGGGACCTGGGCGGGTGGCGCGGCAGGCACGTTCCTCGAGCACCGCCCGCCCAGGTCCCTCGCTACGCTCGGGATGACACGCGCGGCGGTTACTTTGTGAGGATGTCTTCGATGACCTGCAGCGCGCGCGGATCGTTCGTCTGCGCGAGCCAGAACATGGCGCGCTCGCGGACTTTGGCGCTCTTGTGGTGCTTGACCAGATCGATCAGCAGCGGCACCGAGCGGTCGTGTGGCAGTTGGGAGATGGCGAAGACGGCGTGCTCGCGGACGTCGTCGTCGGGATCGTCGTCGACGGCGCGCCGCAGCTCGTTCGCCGCTTTCTCGCCTGCTTTCTGGCCGAGCCAGAAGAGCGATTCGCGGCGGATCTCGGAGCTGGGATTGTTGCGCGCCAGCGAGATCAGCTCGTCGATCGCGCCTTCCGACTTCGTCTGCGTCATGGCGAAGACGGCGCGCTTCTTCAGCTCCATCGTCGCGTCGGTTTTCATGAACGCGGTCAGGTAGCGGAAGCCGGCGTCGCCGCCGCGCTGGCCGAGCCAGAAGAGCGCCTGCTCGCGCGTGTCGGTCGGCGCGCCGCGGCCGGCGAGCTGTTCGAGCGTCGGCTCCGCGCTGGCGCTCTTGTGCAGGGCGATGGCGGTGACGAACGAGCCGTTGTCGCCGGCGTCGCGCCGCGCCTGCGCCGCCAGGTACTGAATGCTCTCCTCGGGCGTCACGTCGCTGAGCCACTGGATCGACGGGTTCTTGCCGCGCACGTCGCACGCGCCGTCGAGGACGCGCACCTTGCGCGCCACGCCGCCTTCGAGCTTGACCGCGACCGTCATCGAGCCGCTGCCGGTGCGGCGGTCGTCGCCGATGCTCATGCCGTCCGACTCGAGCGTGCAGTCGCAGCAGGAGGAGCGGCCGTTGTTGAACGAGCAGCAGATCGTGACGTCGCTCGGCGTCGGCACGGTCCAGGCCACCCACTTCGCGTTTTGCGGAATGGTGATCGCCGCATGATTCCCGGCGGCGGCCACGAAGAGGAGCGAGGCAAACAGGGCGCGCAGTCGCATGTGGCTATTCCTCCAGGATCTGCAGCATGTAGTCGATGGCGTCTTTGTTGTTCATCACCGAGAGCTTCTGCAGGATGTCGCGCTTGAGCTCGCGGTTCTTCTCGCGCTTGGCCAGCTCGATGAGCGCGCGGGCGTTGTTCTGCACGAAGAGCCCCTGGATCACCGCGTCCTTGACGCTCTCGTTCGGATCGTTGTCGTAGAGCCAGATCAGCGTCGGCGCGGTGCGCTGCCCCATCAGGCCGAGGTGGCGGATCGCTTCTTCGCGCAGATCGGGATCCTTCTCCGAGCGCGCCAGCTCCGTCATGTGATCGACGTCGCCGGCGATGAAGAGCCCGTTGATGATCGCCTCCTTCACGTTGCGCGAGGTCTCGGTGCCGTACATCGAGGCGAGCTCGTTGCGCGCGCCCATCACGCCCATCAGGCGGATGGCGTCTTCGCGCAGGTCGGCGTTCTTCTCGCCGCGCGCCGCGGCGGCGATGTGGGCCTTGTCTCCGGCGATCATGAAGGCGTTCAGTACCTCCTTCCGCACTTCCGTCGATGCGGAGGTATAGAGCTCCGCCAGCAGCTCGCGATTGCGCTGCGTGGCGTTGATGCCGAGGTACTTGACGGCGTCGCGCTGCAGCTCGGGACGCGCCGTGCCGCGGGCGATCTCCGCCATCAGCGCCTGGCCGCGCGGCGAGGACGACTGGCTGAGGATGAAGAGCGCCTGCTCTTTGACCTTGCCGGTCGAGCCGCCTTTGAGGATCTTCTCGAGCAGCGGGAAGGCGCGCTCGGGATCGGTGTTCATCAGCGAGTGGATGGCCATCACCTTCAGCTCGTCGTCATCGACGCGCTCCGGCGCGACGCGCTCGCCGCCGGCCTGCCGGATCTCGAGGCCGAGGGCTTTCGCGTCGTCGATCCAGCGGCTGCTCGGATAGCTCTTGCGCAGCGCTTCGATTGCTTTCAATGCTTCGGCGCGGCGGCCGAGCTTCGAGAGCGCGTAGGCGGTCCAGTAGATGGCGCCGTCGGCGCGCGTGCCTTTCATCTCCGCGACCGCGGTGAATTTGCTGATGGCACGTTCCCACTCTTCTTCGTCGATGGCGTCGGTGCCGTCGTCGTAGAGCTCCGCCTCGCGGCCGGCCCGCGCGCCTTTCTCGGCGGCGTAGGCGGTGGCGAAGGCGTCCCAGTTCGCGAGGAGCGGCGTAGCCGTCCCGCCGAGGATGACCGCGGCTGCCGCGGCCGCAACGATGTTCGTGAGTCTCATGTCGATGTCCTTCAGATGCTCGGTTGTTGTGGGTTCTTCGGTTGTGCGTCGCGGACGCCGGAGCGCAGGACGCGCAGCTTGAACACGAGGCCCTTCGCTTCGACGCGTTTCTGGATCGCGCGCAGCTCGCTGGCGCTGACCTCGTCGGGCGTATGGGCGATTTGCAGCAGCACCGGTTCGAGCTCGTCGAGGACCGTGGCCACGGAGTCCTCGCCGCGCTCGCTGGCGGTGCGGCGGTAGAGACGGTTGCTGGCGAGCAGCGCTTCGGCGTGCTCCCGTTCGTTGCGGATGTCGGTGCCTTCGCCCGGCGCGAGGTTGGTGAGCTCGACGAGCATGCGCTCCGATTGCTCGAAGTGATCGCTCACCACGACGAAGAGGATGCGGTCGCGCACCTGCTGCGTCGGCGCCGGCTGGGTCTGCGCGACCGGCTGCACGGCGGCCGCAGGTTTCTGCTGCGCGATCTGCGGCGCCGGCTCGGTGCGGCGCGAGGTTTTCCAGAGCACGCCGCCGAGGAATGCCATCAGCACGGCCGCGGCCACGGCGCTCCATGTCGCCCACATCGGACGCCGTTTCTCCTCGGCGCGCAAACGCCAGCGGAGGCGGTTCCAGACGATCGATTCGTAGCCGGCCTCCGGTTCGGGCGCGTCGAAGGCATCGGTGCTCGAGAGCACCGCCGCCAGTCGCGCCAGTTCGTCACGGCAGTCGGCGCACTGCGCGAGATGCTCGCGCGCGCCAGCCGCCTCGGGCTCGTCGTAGAAGCAGAGGACGAGGTCTTCCTGTGAGAGATGATTCATACCAGTGATCCCGTGTAAGGCTGCAGTTGTTCGCGGAGCTTGCGCACCGCGCGAAAGACGGTGTTTTTCGTGGCGTTCATCCGAGTGCCGAGGACTTGTCCGATTTCCTCGAGCGGCATCCCTTCGTAGTGGCGCAGCACGAAGGCGGTGCGCTCGTTGCCGCTGAGCGAGGTGAGCGCGGCGGCGACGGCGCGTTGCATTTCGTTGCCCTGGGCGATGCGGTCGGGCGATGCGTCCGTCGAAGCGAGCGACGAGAGGTCGTCGGTCGCTTCGACGCGCGCGTCGCGGCGCTTGCGTGAGTCGATCAGGTCGAGCGAGCAGTTGACGGCGATGCGGTGCAGCCAGGTAGCGAAGCTGGCCCGCGCGTCGTACGTGCTGGCCCGGCGGTAGGCGCGGAGAAACGTTTCCTGCACGACGTCATCGGCGTCGGCCGCGTTGCCGGTGATGCGGAAGGCGAGGCGGTAGATCGGCCGGGTGTGGCGCTCGACGAGCTGCCGGAAGGCGTCGTCGTCGCCGCTCCGTACGCGCTCAACCAGCTCAATGTCCGTCGATTCCATTCCGACTCCGTTAGACCCTGGATTCCTCAAACGGTTAGGTTTGTTTCACCCGGCGGATGGTGGACGATCTGCACGCCGAAGTCGACGACGCCGCGGCCGCGCTCGCCGCGGAGCACGCCGCCCGGCTGGCCTGCAAGCGCGGCTGCAGCGCCTGCTGTATCGACGGCATCACGGTGTTCGAGGTGGAAGCGGAGCGCATCCGCCGCAATCACGCCGATCTGCTCGCCACCGCCGCCCCACACCCGCCCGGCGCCTGCGCCTTCCTCGGCAGCGAAGGCGAGTGCCGCATCTACGCCTCGCGCCCATACGTCTGCCGCACGCAAGGGCTGCCGCTGCGCTGGCTCGACGAGGAGGCGGAGACGGAGTACCGCGACATCTGCACGCTCAACGAGGTCGCGCTCGAAGAGCTCGAGGCGGAGTCATGCTGGACGATCGGCGAGTACGAGTCGCGGCTCGCCGAGCTGCAGGTGCGGACGTATGGAAGGATGGATCGCGTGGCGCTGCGCGACTTGTTTTGAGTCGCGCTCAGAAGAGCTCGATCAACTCCGCGCGCTGCGCGTCGTCGAGCGGTGCGCCGTGCGCGGCGCGCAGGTTCTCGCGCAGGTGTTCGACATTCGCCGTGGCCGGGATCGCGCAGGTGATCGCGTCGTGCGAAATCACGAAGCGCAGCAGCAGCTCGGGCCAGGTCATGCCCTTTGCGAACGGCGGCAGCGGCATGCGGGCGGCGCGGCGGATCAGCGCGCCGGAGCCGAGCGGACGATTGGCGAGCACGGCCAGGTTGCGCTCGCGGCAGAGCGGCAGCAGCTCGCGTTCGGCTTCGCGCTCGGCCACGGAGTAATTGAGCTGCACCACGTCGATCCCGCCGCGCTCGATGTACTTGCGCAGCCCGCGGTAGCCGCTCGAGGTGTAGTGCGTGATGCCGATGGACCGCACGCGACCTTCAGACTTCCACGTCTGCAGTGTGTCGAGGTGCGCGTCGGCGTCGACGAGGTTGTGCACCTGCATCAGGTCGACGCGTCCGCCGAGCTTCCGGATCGACTCGTCCATCTGGGCGATCCCGGCGGCGCGTCCTTCCGTCCAGACTTTCGTGGCGATGAAGAGGCGATCGCGGATGCCCAGCGACGTCGCCAGCTCACCGACCACTTCCTCGGCGCGGCCATACATCGGCGACGAGTCGATCAGCGTGCCGCCGAGCTCCACGAACTCGCGCAGCACGGCAGCCAGCGGCGCGCGCGCGGCTGGCGAGCGGCCGACGTCGAACGTCTGCCACGTGCCGAGCCCGATCGGTGGAACCGCGAGCACCTACTCGTCTTTCAGCGTGCCGCACTCCGGCATGGCCGGCTCGTACGGATTCCCGATCGTGCCTTTCGCCTGCAGCCACGACTGCTTCGCCATCGGGCAGTAGTAGACCGCCGGCGCGCCCGCTTTGGATTGCGCGCGCATGGCGATCATCGCCGTCGACACCGCGCCGAATTCGCCACGCGCGTCGTCGAGATTCTTCGCGCGCGAGAGCGCCAGCGCCGACTTCGCCACGTCGGCGTGCTTCTCCGCCGCCGCCGCATCCGCGAGCGCCTTCGCGCTCGTCGTCACACGCGTCAGCGACTCCGCAAGCAGCGCCTGCCGCACCGCCTCGTACTTGCCGTACAGCGACGTGGCGGCGGAGGCGGAGACCGTGACGAGCAGAACGACAGCAGCGATGGCCAGGCGTTTCATGCTCGTGATCAACGAAACGCGCGCGGACGAAATTGCCGCGCTAACCGCGCGAGCCGCCAGGCTCGACGATGCCCTTGCGCAGCGCGTAGCCGACCACCTCGGCGCGGTTGTGCAGCCGCAGCTTGTCGAGGATGTTGCGGACGTGAAACTTCACCGTGTTCTCGCTCACGTTGAGGCGCCGGGCGAGCTTGCGATTCGACGTCACGCCTTCGACCATCAGCTCGAGCACCTCGCGCTCGCGCGCGGTCAGTGTCTCTTCCTCCGACGGCGCCGCCGCGGCGGGCTCGGCCGGTTTGGCGAACTCCTGCAGCAGCTTGCGCGCGAGCGCCGGCGTCAGCGCCGGCTCGCCGCGGCTGGCGCGCTCGAGCATCTCGAAGAACGCCTCCGCTTCGAGGTTCTTCAGCAGATACCCTTGCGCGCCCGACTTGATGGCGTCGAAGAGCTTCGACTCTTCCTCCGACGCGGTGAGGATGACCACCTTGATGTGCGGCATTTCCGCACCGATCAGCCGCGTCGCCTCCAGCCCGTCGAGCTCCGGCATCGAGACGTCCATCAGCACCAGATCGGGCTGCAGCTCGCGCGTGAGCGCCACCGCCTCGCGGCCGTTGCGCGCTTCGCCGATCACCTCGTGACCTTCGACGGCGAGCAGGCTGCGCAAGCCGTCGCGGAACAGCGCGTGATCGTCTGCGATGAGGATTCGCACCGCTTGCGAGTATAGCGTCCGCTACACGCCGCGATCGACGACCGGCAGCTCGAAGCGCACCGTGGTCCCTTTGCCCGGCGCGCTGTCGACGGCGAGCGTCGCGCCGATGGCCGCGGCGCGCTCGCCCATGGTGGTGAGGCCGAACTGCGGGAACTCGCCGCGCGTGCGCGCCGCCGCGTTGAAGCCGACGCCGTCGTCGCTGACCGTGGCGATGATGCGCTCGCCGCGGCGCCGCAGCTCGACGCGCGCCTGCGAGGCTCGCGCGTGTTTGCGCACGTTCGTGAGCGCTTCCTGCACGATGCGCACGAGCTGCAGCTCCTCCGAGGGACGGAGATCGATCGACGAGTCGACGTCGAGCGAGGTCGAGACGCCGCTCATCTCCTGCCACTGCTGCAGGTAGTCGCGCAGCACGTCGCAGAGCGATTTGTCGGCCGCCGGCAGCGAGCGCAGTCCGACGATCGATTCGCGCACGTCGGTGTACGCCTGACGCGCGGCGGAGGCGAGCTCGCGAAGCTGCGCGCCCGCCTCGGCGGTCTTGTCGCGGCGCAGGTACATCTCCGCCGCCTGCACTTTCGTGTTGACGTAGCCGAGGACCTGCGCGAGCCCGTCGTGCATCTCGTGCGCGATGCGAATGCGCTCGCCGGCCACCGCGAGATCGGCCACCTGTTCGTGCAGATGCGCGTTGTCGATCGCGAGCGCGGCCTGCACCGCGAAGCGCTCGAGCGTCTGCTCGTCATCCTCGGTGAACTCGTTCGCGCCGAGCTTCTCGGTGAGATACAGGTTGCCGAGGAACGGACCTTTGCACGGCACCGGAACGGCGAGCAGCGAATGCATCGGCGGATGATTGGCCGGATAGCCGTGCGAGCGCGGATGCCGCGTGACGTCGGAGAGCCGCAGCCGCTGGCCTTCGCGCAGCACGACGCCGAGGACGCCGTGGCCCACCGGCGGCGGGCCGATGAGCGCGCGCTCCTCGGGCGTGATGCCGGAGGTGATGAACGAGAGGATGCGGTTGTCGCGATCGATGACCGAGAGCGCGCCGTACTTGGCGCCGACGAGGTTCTTGGCCTGGTCGACGACTTTCTTGAGCACCGTGTCGAGCGACAGCTCCGACGTGACGTCGAGCGTGGCGTTGTGCAGCGCGAGCAGCTCCTGGTTCTGCCGCAGCAGCCGCTGCTGCATCCCTTCGACCGCGCGGAAGATGAAGACGGCGAAGAGGACGATCGCCAGCACGACGATGACATCGAGGCCGACGCGCTTTTCCCAACTGATCGCGCCGAGGACCGCATAGCGCACGACTTCGAGCGTGATCACCGCCAGGATCGGCAGGACGATGGCGACGACGCGCAGGCGCTGGAGCGACATGAAGAGCGCGTATTGTGTACCACCGCGCGGCGTGAGGAGCTCCGAGGCGGCGGTCATGACTGCGACTCCGCCGCGGCCTGCATGATCAGCTCGAACTCGACGACCAGCTCGTCCTTCGCCTTGACCATGCCGAGCAGCGCCGTCGGCGGCGTCACGCGAAAGTCGGTCATGCGCAGCGGCAGACGCGCGCGCAGACGCAAGCGGTCGCGCGCCAGCCGTTCGGCCGAGACCTGCAGCGTGACGGTGCGGCTCGCGCCGGCGAGTGAGAGCACGCCGGCGATCGTGGCGTGATAGCTGCGCGCGTCGATGTCGTGATTCACCGCGCCGACCAGGTTCGTGAAGCGGAACTCGATCATCGGATACTCGGCTGAACGCAGCGCGCGGTACATGTCGCGCTCCATCTGCCGGTTGCCGCAGCGGAGCGCGCTGACCGGCACGCGCAACTGCAGGTCGGGTTGCGGGAATCGCGCGGCGGACGGGTTGGCCATCCACCGCGCGATGTCGCCGTCCTCGATGCGATCGATCACGTCGTTGATCCGCTCGAGCGGCGCCGCCACCGCCATCCGTCCGTCGATCGCCGTGCCGCTGCAGCGCCAGCCGGTCACGTTCGACGAGCCTTCGAGGACGAGGCGGCTCGGCGCAGTCGACCGGAGGAGGGTGGCCGATGCGGCGAACAGCGTGCCGGCGGGCCACAGCAGCACGGCGATGAGAGCGAGGCGGCGCATGACGGTCTCCGATGCTTACTGCGCGCGCTCCACGACCCAGCGGAACGTGACCTTCACGTCGTCGCCGGTCTTGATGGTGCCCATCATCGCCGTCGGCGGCTTGAGGCCGAAGCTCGTCATCCTGATCGGCGCCTCGCCGACCAGCGTGTAGCGGCCGTCGGCGTTGCGCGATCCCTGGACGTCCATCGTCACCTCGCGCGTGACGCCGGCGACGGTGAGCTTGCCGCGGGTCTTCATCACGAAGGCGTCGCCGGTGGCGCGCTGCGGCGTGGCTTCCGTCATCTGATAGCGGATCTCCGGAAACTTCTCGGCCTTGAGCGTGTCGGCCATCAGCTTGTCCATCTTGGCGTGCTCGCTCTTGAGGCTCGCCACCGGGATGGTCACGACCGCGTTGGCCGGACCGGTCCACTGATCGGGCGACGGTGCGCTGATCTCGCCGTTGATGGCGTGGCCTTCGATCGTCCACGCGTGCAGCGTCGAGCTGCCTTCGATCTTCACGGCGCTGCCTTTCGACGCGGCGAAGCGGTCGGCGCCCGCCGCGATTGCGGCGAGCGCCAGGAAGAGGAGAGTGAACGTGCGTTTCATCGGTGCGATCCTCAGAAGGAGAAGGAGACTTCCGAGATCACGCCGCTGAACTCGGGGTTGCGCCACGCCTGGATGCCGTTGTTGACCATCACGCCGCTGGCGAAGCCGCGGTACTTCTGCTGGACGTACTCCATCTTGAGCAGCACGTTCCTGGTCAGCCAGAGACCGCCGCCGACCTGCAGGCGATTCACTTTGCCTTCGGAGTCGATGCCGGCGATCTTGTCGGCGATCGCGCCGCTGTAGCGCACCGCGCCGTAGACGGTCGGGGTGAATTCGTACTTGGCGTCGGCGGCGAAGTAGCTCCAGGTCTCTTCGGGAGTGCCGTTCGCGGTGCCGTTGATGTCTTTGTCAGTGGTGCGGCCGGCGTGCGCGTAGAGCTTCACCGGGAAGTTCTTCCGGTCGTAGGTGACGTCGAACTGCGCCGCGCTGAACTTCTCACCGGCCTGCGGGAAGATGTTGCCCGGCGCCTGGCCGCCGCCGAGGATTCCGGCGTAGCGCTCGCCGCTGCGATTGCCGCTGAACATCTGCATGGCGCTGCCGCCGGCGGCCTTCGTGGCGTTGTCGCTCTGGTCGGCGCCGATGTAAGAGATCGAGGTGCGGAGCGCGTTTTTGATCGGATAGAAAATCAGCTTGCCGTTGTAGGCGAGGCCGCGGCCCGCGTTCCAGTCTTCGGTGGTGGTGCCGTTCGAGACGCCGACGAGCCAGCCGTAGCGGCCGTTCGGCTTGTTCGTGACCTGCATGCCGATCGAGACGATGTTCGGGTCGATGACGAAGTTGCCGACCAGCGGGTTGTTCTGCACGATGGCGTTGTTCGAGCGGTGCTGGCTGTTGTCGCCGAAGTCGAGCAGCATCTGGCCCGCTTTGATGTCGACCTTGCTGAGGATCGGCGCGAGGAACTTCAGGCTCTCGAGGTTCTCCGGCACGCCGTGCAGGATCATGTAGCCCTCGTCGCCGTAGGTCGTGGACGGATGGTTGCGGCTCGACAGATAGAGGTCGAACACCACTTCCACTTCGCGCTGTTTGCCGAAGGCGCCGCGGAAACCGAGATCGCCGAACGCGTTCTGGAATCCCGGCTCGACCTTCGCGAGCGCGACACCCTTCGAGTCGAAGGCGTTCTTGTGATCGAGCGCCTGCGCGGTGCCGACCGTGTGCAGGGTGATGTAGAGCTTGTTGGTGTCGGTGTCGACGATCTTCAGACCCTGAGCCTGGGCCACGCTGCCGGCCACCAGGATCGAGAGTGCGAGTGCGATTGCGGTTGCTTTGCTCATTGTTTCCTCCGATCTGCATTCTCGGTTCGCGCCTCGTTGCGCACGATCTGCGTACGGGTAGTCGCGAAAACGCGGAAGGAGAGGCGTGAGCCCGCCCGATGGGGTAGGTGAAGGGTGGGCGGCGGAGGCGCGGCGCATCGGCCGCGCCTCGACGAACGCGTACTACGGATGCGGTTGCAGCGGGATCGCGGCGCGCTGCAGGCGGCGCTGCTCGGCGAACTGGCGGATCGCGTTCACGATCGCGGCGTCGTTCGCCGCGCCGGCCGGGCCGCTCTCGCACGGACAGCGGAACGAGGCGCCGGCGCCGAAGGCCGGGATCGGCATCAGGCCGTCGGCCTGGATCGTGCCGGCGAGATCGAAGCCCATCCAGCCGCCGGTGTCCTCGACCAGCACGTAGAGGCAGTTCACGCCGGTGCGGAACCACTGCGGATTGCTCGGCAGCGAAGCGATCGGCACCGCGTTGAAGCGGCCGAACTGCGGCGGCACGACCACGTTCGTCTGCGTGTTGAACCACGCCTGCACCGTGTCATCCGCGCGCAGCCGGAAACTGAACGACGCGTTCTTGAAGTTCGGCAGCAGGCAGAAACACTTCCGGAAGATCGCGTAGCCGGGGTTCTGCAGCGTGGTGCCGGCGCCGCTGCCGACGCTCTTGCGCGGCCCGATCCAGCTCGTGCCGGCCAGCGGCGGAAGCCACGACGCTCCCGGATACTGCAGCACCCACGATCCCGTCGGCGCAACCGGCACCGTCGGCGGATAGGTGGCGAGATTGATCCAGTAGTTGTCCTGCGTCGTGGAGACCGGAACCGTGACGTTCGGATACGGTGCGAAGTTCGCGTGGTCGTATCCGGTGTTGAGCGGCACGACGGTGGCCGCCGGTGCCGCGAGCGCGATCGCGGCGAGAACGAGAGCGATGAACGTTGCTGTGCGAGACATGGTCTACCTCCTTGTCACGTAGTGACGGAGGCGGACCGGGCGTTACAGCACGATCTCCAGCTCCGCCGCGGTCGAGCGGAGCTCGCGCGGCAGCCAGAGATAGGGGCCGACCTGCAGCAGGCCGGCTTTGCGAAACGTGTTGCGGTAGAACTGGGCCGGGCGCTGGGTGAGCCCTTCGAGGTCGCCGACCACTTCGTCTTCGCGGGTGAGCACTTCGAGGAAGGCCACGCCGTCGCAGATGCGGGCGATGGTCTCGATGCCGCCGCGGATCTCATTCTCCGGAACGTAGTGCAGCACGTCGGAGCAGACCACCAGGTCGTACGACCCGAGCTCGAGCTCCGGCAGCTCGCCGAAAGCGGCTTTGTGGATGTTGCGCGACTCGCCGAAGCGCTCCACGACGTAGTCGGATGGATCGAGTCCGAGGTACTGCACGCGCGGACGGAGAGCGCGGAGATGCGTGAGCCACGCGCCTTCGCCGCAGCCGATGTCGATGACGTTGCGCAGCGGACGGTGGAGGTAGTACTCGGCGGCCGTCACCGCCAGCGCCACTTTGCGCCGCACGTCGGCGGGCGTGTTCACGCGCGTCTCCGCGTCGTGATACCAGCGCTCGAAGTAGCGGCGGTCGTAGCGCTTCGGCATGTCCTAGGAGCGCGCCTTGAACTCGCCGTCGGCGAGGTACTCGGGCGGGATCTTGTGGAACTCGGTCACGCCGTAGCGCCTGGCCACCTCTTCGGGGCTGAGGCCGTCGGCGAGGATGAGCCCTTCCACTTCGCCGTTCCGTCCTTCCAGCTCCCAACCCGTCCACACTTCCACATCGCTGTAAGGACGCAAGGAAATCTTCTGCAGGTACCGCGACACGAGGGCGGATTCTACGTCAATCAGGTGGCGCGACCCTTCCGCCTCTGCTCGGGGTAGAGCATGAGGAAATCGCGCAGCGCTTCCATCGCCTCGCGCACGCCGGCCGGCAGGTCTTTCATGCGCATCCAGTAGCAGCCGGGGTCGAGGAGGCTGCGCAGCAGCTCGATGAATTGATTGAGCGAGACGTAGGTGGTCTCGTAGACCTTCTTCGTCGAGTTCGCGCTCTGCCGCGTGCGCTGGATCTTGGCGATGATGCGCGCGGCGACGTAGTACGGCGTCTGCAGCACGTCGAATTCTTCCTGCGACATGCGCGGGCCTTTGGTGATGTGCTGGCGGTTGATGGTGGCCTGGAGGAATTCGAGCACCATCATCACCGCAGTTTTCGGCAGCGGGCCGCAGCGATTCGTGGTGATGGCGTTGGTCAGAAAGGCGACGAGGGTCTTCACCTGTTCGGAGTCGGGATAGACGAGCTCGCGCAGTCCATATTTTTTCCCGATGGAGCGTTCGTCGAATTCCTCGGGATGTTTGTCGTCGTCGCTCAAACGGGCGGCAGAATAGCACGCTAGAATCAGGCCGATGCAGACGTCCGAACTGCTCGCCAGCGTTCCGCTTTTCAAGCTGCTCGACGAGAGCGAGCGCGCCGACCTCGAGCGTGTTTTCGAGCGGCGCGACGTGCGCTCCGGCGAGAAGATTTTCGCCCTCGGCGAGCCGGGCGACTCGCTCTACATCGTCGGCAGCGGCGCGGTCGAGCTCTTCGTCAAGGACAACGCCGGCTCGCACATCGTGCTCGCTACCTGCGGCCCGACCGAGGTCTTCGGCGAGCTCTCGCTCTTCGACGGCGGCGCGCGCACGGCCAACGCGGTCTGCCAGGAAGACGGCACGCTGCTCGTGCTCGACCGCGACGATCTGCTCACGTTCCTGCGCGGCCATCCCGACGCCGCGCTCGACCTGCTGACGATGATGGGGCAGCGCATGCGCGCCGCCGACGAGATGCTGCGCCGCCGCGTCTCGCGCAACATCAACGAGGAGATGGCCATCCGCTCGACGCCGCTCGAGCGCATGGCCGACGTGATCGCGCAGTTCAGCGGAAGCATCCCGTTCCTGATGCTGAACGCGCTCTGGTTCGCCGGCTGGATCGGCTGGAACGTCACGCCGGGCGTGCATCACTTCGATCCGTATCCGTTCGGCTTTCTGACGATGGTGGTGTCGCTCGAGGCGATCTTTCTCTCGATCTTCGTGCTGGTCAGCCAGAACCGCGAGTCGGCGAAGGATCGCCTGCGCGCCGACGCCGACTACGAGGTGAATCTGAAGGCGGAGCTGGAGATCGGGAACCTGCATGAGAAGGTCGACTTCCTCACCGAGGAGCTGCTCGCGCGCGTGCCGCGCCCGGAGCGCAACGCGCGCGCGGCGCAGCCGGCGGTGAACGCGTGACGAGCATGGCGCCGCCGATCGGCGCGGAGCTGCTGCGCGATCTCTTCGCGCACATGGAATGGGCGGAGGCGGCGGTGTGGCGCGCCATCCGCGCGACCGCGGGCAGCGCGGACGACGAGCTGCTCGACGTGCGGCTGCGGCACTCGTACGGAGTGGCGCGCGCGTTCCTGCACGTCTGGCACGGCGAGGACGTCGACTTCGGCGTGCTGATGGCGGAGCGGAGTCTCGACGAGCTGCAGCCGCTCGTGCGCGAGTATCACGACGCGGTGCGCGCGACGACGTTCAACGACGCGCGGCTCGCCGACGATGTGCGCCTGCCGTGGGCGGCCTGGCTCGAGGAGCGCATCGGCCGCGCCGCCGCGCCGCTCACGTACGGCGAGGCGATGTATCAGTCGGTCTCGCACGCGACCTATCACCGCGGCCAGATCAACGCCCGCATCCGCGAGCTCGGCGGCACGCCGCCGCTGGTCGATTACATCGCCTGGGTGCTGTCGGACCGCCCGCGCGCGGAGTGGTAGCGCGCGCCGTCGCCCGTCACCGCCACGTCATCTCGTACGTGCAGGTCTTGTCGCCGTGGCACTGGCACTTCGTCTCGGTGACGTTCGGGTCGGTGCCGCCGTGCCGCAGGATCGACTCGAGAAAGAAGCCGGCGGCGCTGGCGCAGTAGATCGGGCTGTAGCAGGGGTAGTTCGTGTACGTCATCCGCGCGCCTTTCGGCGTCTTCTCGAACGAGACCGATCCGAATTTCTGATACTGGTCGTGAAAGAGGGCGTTGTTGGCGAGGAACTGCAGCAACTCCTCCGAATCGAGCGAGCGGTAGACGCGCCCGATGCCGAGCTCCGCGGACGCCGCGCCGATGAGCGCGAGCACATGCGGGTAGCGCGCGTGCAGCTCTTCGTAGATGGCGCGATCGAGCTCGATGAGTGAGTCGAACTCGAGCCACGACGACGCCAGCGGCGTGCGCGTGTAGGAACGCGTGCGCGGCGTGAGTTTGTTCAGAAACGCCGCGAAATCCTGCTCGCCCAGCGTGTCGAGCAGAAACTGCTTCCGCCCGCCGAACATCACGCCCTTGACCTTGCACACTGACGGATCCGGCCCGACCAGCACTTCGCGCCCATCGAGACGCGGCAGAGGTGACGGCGGTCCGGAACGCTGGGCGAGTAGCGACATGGAGCGATTGTAGTTCGTCGGAGCGGACCCGACCTCACCTCAAATGCCGAAACGCCTCCGGCACAAAATCGCCGTCGCTCGCTTCGCGCGCGGCCAGTGCAATCTGGAACTCCATGACGTCGCGCGGCACGGGAGCCTGGTAGCTGTCGAGCGTGTCGCGGAGTGCGTCGGCGGGCGTGAGGCCTTCGGTGCGGACGCTGCGGTAGAGCTTTACCGCGATCGCTTCGGCGGCGCCGGGCGTGAGCAGCGACGGCACCATCGACTCGATCGCGGCGAGGTCCGTCTCCTGCAGTTCGACGCCGCGGCGGCGGGCCAGCGCGCGGATCAGCGCGAAGCCTTCCTGCGGCGTGGTGGTCGGGAAGATCGGGATCTTCACGTCGAGTCGGCCGGGGCGTTTCAAGTCGACTTCGATCAGATCGGGACGGCTCGAGGCGAGAATCCAGACGATCCGTCCCCGATTGGCCGGGTTGCTCATCTGCTCGGCGAACATGCCGTAGATCCGTCCTGACAAACCGGAGTCGCTCGTGCCTCCGTCGCGTTTGCCGAGCGCCTGATCCGCTTCGTCGATGAAGACGAAGCAGCGCCCCAGTCCATGCAGCAGGCGAAAGATCTTCTCCAGATTTCCCTCGGTGCTGCCGACCCATTTGTCGCGAAAGTTCTTCAGCTTCACCACCGGCACGCCTGCTTCGCCGGCCAGACACTCGACCAGAAACGTCTTCCCCGTCCCGACCGGACCGCAGAGCAGGTACCCCATCGGCATCGCCTGCACGTCGTTCGTCTGCCAGAGGCGGATGTCCTGCCGCAGCCAGGTCTTGAGCCGCTCCTGCGCGTAGAGATCGTCGAGCGTGCGCTTCGAGTCGATGAAGTCGATCAGGCCGCCGGCGTCTTTCTCGACGAGCTCTTTGCGCATGGCCACGAGATCGGATGCGTGCAGCACTTCCGCTGCGTGCGACTTGATGCGCAGCAGGTTCTCGACGGACGTGAGCGTCGAGCCGGTGAGCTGCGCGGCGAGCGCGTCGTAGGCGGGCGCGAACTCCGCGAGCGCGGCGGCGTGATCGTGTGCGAGCAGCTCGATGCCGTCGCGCAACTCGGCCGTCGACGGCAGCGGCACTTCGATCGAGGCCGCGCGCGGATTGCCGACCAGCAGCGGATGCAGATCGTGCAGGTTGTCGGCGATGAGGAACGTGGCCAGCGAATGGCGCGCGAGCTGATCGTCGGCGGCCCAGTCGCGCATGAGCAGCGCCAGCGCGGCGAGGTCGTAGTTGAGCGCGCCCGGCAGCGGCGGCGCCACCAGATGCGCGGCCTTCATGTAGAAGCCGATCTGGTGCGACTCCTGGCCGAGCCTTGCCAGATTTGCGGAATAACGGAAATACCGAGTGAGCCACTCGATGGCGGGACGCGGCGCGCGCGGCAGCTCGGGCGACTCGCGGTACGCGGGCCAGCGCGAGACGATGTCGCCGCCTTTGTCGATGCGCACGCCGTTGCCGAGGTCGTAACTGAGCACGACGTCGAAGCGCGGCATGATCGCGCGGGTGAGGAACTCGTACAGGCTGCCGAGGCGGCGCTCGATGAGGAAGCGGTCGTTGACGTTGCCGTAGAGCAGGAACTGATTGGCCGCCGCCGACTCGTAGAGCGAGACCAGCTTGCGCGACCACTGCGGCAGCGGCGCGGTCATTCCATCTGCCTCGCAGGCGTGTACGGCACGTCGTCGCCGAGGTTGCCGAGGAGGTCGGAGGTGAGCCCGATGTCGCTCGAGACCGCGGCCGGACGTCCGCGCAGCGTCGTCTCTTCGAGCGCGAAATCGAACTGCGTCTCGATGCGCGCGAGGTCGGCCTCGATCTCGGCGAGCGACGTGGCGCGATGATCGATGTTGTCGAGCCGCTCGCGCAGCAGCCGGAGCGTCGCTTCCTTCGACGTGCGCAAGGCCGGCGTGAGCGACGGAGCGGCGAGCTCGCGGTCGAGCGTGGCGATCTGCTTTTCGAGATCGCGCGCGTCGGAGCTCGGCGCGATGACGAGGTCGCGCTGCGCGACGAGCAGATTGAGAAAAAGCCAGGTCAGTTTCTGCAACGCGGCGACGTTGCTGTCGTAGAGCAGATCGTCATCGCGATGATCGCGATAGAGCAGCTCGAGCCGCTCCCGTTTCTCCTCGAGGCGTTTGTAGCGTTGCCGCGCCGCGCCGCCGACGCGGCCGAGGAGCTGGCGGCGCGCGTCTTCGGTATCGCCGCGCAACTCGACCGCGCGACGCTCGTCGATGAAGCGCTGGAAGCCGGGATTCGAGGCCATGGTCAGCAGGTAAATGAACTCGCCGGCGCCGGCCACCGCCCACACCGCCGGATCCCAGTAGCCGGCCACCGCCGCGGCCACGCAGGCGAGCGCGTTCCACGGCACGCGCAGCAGCGGCACGTCAGGGCGGGCGAGAAACGCGTGGAGGAGATAGCGCATCGATGCGCGCGGCTACTCCGTGGTGGCCGGTCCCATCGACTTCACCGGCTCGGACGCCGTGGTGCTCGCGCCCGACTCGAGGGAGAGACCTTCCTTCGCCGCAAAGTCGGCCAGCGCCTGATCGGCGAGCGCGCGCTGCTCCTCTTCCTTCATGGCGAAGTCGGTCGTGTTCAGCGAGTCGCGGGCGATGCGCGCGCGGCCGGCGGCCTGCTCGCGCTCTTCCTCCACCATCTTCTGCAGGCGGTCGAGCGTGTCGCCGGAGCCGCCGATGGAGGTGATCATGCCGGAGGCCATCTCCGTCAGCTCGGCTGTGGCGCGCTTCACTTTCAGATCATCGAGGCTGCTCTTGAGCGCTTCCATCTTCGCCTGCGCGGCTTTGACCGAGACGTCGCGCGCCTTGATCAATTCCTTGTACGTGGTCTCGGCCTGTTCGAGCTGGCCGCGGTTCTCGGCGAGCTCGCGCTGCACGGTCTGCAGGCGCAGCGCGTACTGGCCGGCCGAGTCGCGGTTGCCGGCGCGGAGATGCGCCGCTGCTTTCGCGCGCAGCTCGCGCTCTTCCTGCTCGAGCTTGCGGATCTGCGTCATCAGCCGCTCGCAGAGTCCCGCATGCGCGGCCAGGCCCTCGTTGTAATTCGCGATCTGCTTGCGCAGATTCTCCTTCTCCACTTCCAGCAGCGCCTCCGGATTGCGGCGCTCGATGCCGGAGATGAAGAGGCTGAAGAAACCGCGGATCACATTCCCCAGTCGTTTGAACATTGCGGGCTCCTGTCGCGACGCCTCGGGCGATGCGTTGGCGTCGGATGCGGAGTGTATCTTCGAACGGCGCGGCGATGGCACCGATCGTGCGTTTTCGCCGACTCGTGCCCGGCTCCGTTCTCATCGTCGACGGCGACGAAAGCCTCATCCAATCGCTCCGCGGACTGATCACCGATCCCGACATCGTGCTCGATGGCGCAGCGGCCGCGGCCGAGGCGAACTCGCTGCTCGACCAGCGCCCCTACTGCGGCATGCTGCTGGCGCTGACGCTGCGCGACGGAAGCGGGCTCGACGTGCTGCGGCACCTCGCCGAGACTCATCACGATGTGCCGGCGGTGATCCTCGTCGACCGCGAGCTCTCCACACGGTTCGACGAGCGCCAGGTCAAGCTCCTCTTCGCCAAGCCGCTCGAGCCGCGCGTGGCCGCGGCGGTGGTGAAGGGGTTGTGCGGCGTGGCGGCGTAGACGCACACCGCCACGCGCAACGTCAGCGGATGACCTCCGTGGCGAAGTAGCCGGAGACGCAACAGGCGTTGCGCGCCGGCGGCTGCACGGTGTGCTTCAGATAGCAGTGCGCGAGCGCACCCTGCACGCCCGGCTTCACCCACGTCCATGAATTGCATTCGGCGTCGTGGAAGCAGCTCGCCTGACACACCCGCGGCGTCACCGGCGCGCCGGCGACGTTCTCGAATCGGCGATAGTCGCCGCCCGGCCGATCGGTACCAACTTCCGCCACCGTACCGGAGATGCAGCACGCATTCGCGCTCGCCGCCGGCACGCTGTTCTTGAGCCAGCAGTTGCCCTTCGGCCCCTGATATCCCGGCTTGACGTACGTCCACGACAGACAGGAATTGTTCGTCCAGCAGGCCGCCGCGCACTGCGACTGCCGCAGGTCGAACTCCCCGGCCGGCGGCGCATCCCACTCGAAGTGGGCGATGTCCGAGCCGAGGCGGTTGACGTTCCACAACGTCTCCGTCCCTTGTTCCGTCTTCACCTGCGCGTACATCGGCACCGCGAGCAACAGCACCAACAGCGTCATCAACCGTTTCATCGTTCTTCTCCTCGAACGGTAGTGAGAGAAGAGGAGGAAACGTTTCGCTACGCCGGCTCGCACGCGACCGCCGCCAGCGCCGGAAAAATCACCTCGGCGTTGGCGATCGCGAACGACTTGCGCAGGATCGCCTGCACGGTACGGAGGCTGGCGATCTCGCGGATGTCGCCCGAACCGGCGGCGGAGATGACGATCACGCGCGGCCTCGCGCCCGGCTTGCGCAGTACGCGCGCGAGCACTTCGGCGCCGCTCAGCTTCGGCAGGCGGAGGTCGAGGAGCAGCATGCGATAGTCGCGCACCGCCGCCGCGTCGAGCGCGGCGAAACCGTCCGCGGCCACGTCGACCGTGCAGCCTTGCGCGCGCATGTGTTTCGCGAAGAGCTCGCGCACGCCCGGATCGTCCTCGACGATCAGGCAGTCGCGCGTCCGCGAGGCGCGCAGGCGTTCGCCGATTTCCTCGAGCGCGTCGAGCAGCGGAGCGCGCGGCGGCATCGGCGTCGTGCCCTCTTCCAGCTGCTGCAACTCCGCCGGCGTGAGGCCGAGCTCGCGCGCGAGTTGCGGGATGCTCATTTCGAGCGCGATCCGCCTTGAGCGGAGCTCTTTCGGAGTCATGCGACGATGGACACCAGTTACCGGACCGAGTGTGCAACATCCTACTCCAGTTGAGGAGCGGCAATGGACCTGAACCTGCGCGACAAAGTGGTCATCGTCACCGGCGGCGCCCGCGGGATCGGCCGCGCCACGGCGGAAGCATTCACGAACGAAGGCGCGCGCGCGGTGGTGTGGGATCTGCCTGACGTCGACGTGACGAACGGCGAGGCGGTGGAAGCGGCGACGCGCGACGTCATCGCCCAACATCGCCGCATCGACGTGCTGGTCAACAACGCCGGCATCGTCCGCGACGCGCAACTGATCAAGTGGAAGGATGGCGCGGTCGCCGGGATGATGGACGACGCCACGTTCGATGCAGTGGTCAACGTCAACCTCAAAGGCGTCTTCCTCTGCACGCGCGCGGTGGTGCCGCACATGATCGCCGGCGGCGGCGGCGCGATCCTCAATGCCTCATCGATCGTCGGCCTCTACGGAAACTTTGGGCAGACCAACTACGCCGCGGCGAAGGCGGGCGTGATCAGTTTCACGAAGACCTGGGCGCGCGAGCTCGGCCGCTACAACATCCGCGTCAACTGCGTGGCGCCGGGATTCATCGCCACGGAGATGGTCAAGGTGATGCCGCCGAAGGTGCTCGAGTCGATGGCGCAGAAGACGCCGCTCGGCACGATGGGCGAGCCGGCCGACATCGCCAACGCGTATGTCTGGCTCGCGAGCAGCGCCGCGAAGTTCGTGCACGGAGCGGTGCTGTCGGTCGACGGCGGCCTGGTAATGGGAACCTGACGCCTACAATCCGGCAACATTCCCGTAGCGTCCGTCAGGAATCCTTCCTTCGCGCATACGATTCTCTTTCAGTAACGGAGAACAATCGATGCGTGCTTTCACACGGCTTCTGCTGTTCGTGCTCGTCGCGGCCCCTTCACTGGCATTTGCGCAGCAGTTCGGCGAGAAAGTCACGGTCACGTATGTCGAGGTGCCGGTCACGGTCATCGGCCGCGACGGCGCGCCGGTGCGCGGGCTGACGAAGGAGAACTTCGAGGTCTACGACGACAACGCGAAGCGGCGCGTCGACTCCTTCGACGCCATCGACTTCGCCGCGGCCGAAGGAGCGAAGGCGATCTCGCCGCTCAATCCCGCCTCGCGCCGCAACTTCCTGCTCCTCTTCGATCTCTCCTTCTCTTCTCCCGTCACCGTCGGCCGCGCACAGCAGGCCGCGCGCAACTTCATCGCGCGCAGCATCGGCCGCCGCGATCTGGTGGCCATCGCCTCCACCGACGTCGACCGCGGCTTCCGCTTCCTCACCGCATTCACCAGCGACCGCGAGCTGCTGATGGCGGCCATCGCCGACCCGCGCAGTTTCCGGGCATTCGATCCGCTGCAGATCTCGAACAATCCCTTCGTCAATCCCGACTCGAATTCCGCCGCCTCGACGCGACAGGAAGAGGCCGAGTCGGTGGCGTCGGAGATCGCCGCCGATTTCGCGCGCAACAACGCCAAGCTCGACGACTCCTACCGGCGCCAGCGCGTGAAGAAGCAGGTCGAGATCCTCGCCACGGTCGCGCATTCGCTGCAGAAGCTCGCCGGCCGCAAGCACATCGTGCTGCTGTCCGAGGGATTCGATCCGCGGCTGGTGCAGGGTCGCGGCGTGCAGGAGTCGGCCGAGCAGTTCCAGGAGAACTCCGACATCTCCAACGGCGAGGTGTGGAAGGTCGACAGCGACAAGCGCTACGGCAACGCCGCCACGCAGCACAGCATCGACATCATGGCCGAGGAGTTCCGGCGCGCGGACGTCGTGCTGCATGCCGTCGACATCCAGGGCGTGCGCGTGCAGAACAGCGTCCGCGAAGGCGCGTCAGTCAACTCGAACGACGGCCTCTTCCTGCTCGCCGGCGCCACCGGCGGCACGGTGTTCAAGAATTCGAACAACATCAACGACGACTTCGACCGGCTCACGCGGCAGCACGAAGTGGTCTACGTCCTCGGCTTCCAGGCGCCGATCGGCCGCGCCGGCGAGTTCCACGCGCTGAAAGTGAAGCTGGTCAACGTGCCGGGCGGCGCGCGCGTGCAGCATCGCGGCGGCTACTACGACGCCGGCTCGGAGAGCATCGTCGAGCGCTCGCTGTCGACGGCCGAGATCATCCTCAACGATCTGCCGCAGACCGACATCGCCGTCGACGCCATCGCCACGCCGTTCCCGACCCTGCATGCGAAATCGCAGGTGCCGGTCATCCTCGAGATCCGCGGCGAGGATCTGCGCGCCAGCGCGAAGAACAACGTCGCCACCACCGACATCTTCGTCTACGCCTTCGACGAGGACGGCGTCGTGCGCGACTCGCTCTTCCAGCGCATGACTCTCGACATGACCAAAGTCGGCGAGCGCCTCGGCGAGAGCGGCGTGAAGTACTACGGCACGCTCTCGCTCGCGCCCGGCAAGTACGCGATCAAGACGCTGGTGCGCACCGCCGAGTCGGAGAAGAAAGGCTTCCGCCGCCTCGACGTGATCGTGCCGGAAGACGGCGACGTCGCCGTCGTGCAGCCGCTCTTCTTCGAGCAGCCGGGCGACTGGATCATGGTCAAGGGGAGCGACAAGGCGAAGGCCGGCTATCCGTTCGTGCTCGATGGCGAGTCGTTCATCCCGGCCGCGCGCGCGTCGCTCAAGAAAGGCGAGCCGCGCCTCTTCACCGTCTTCGTCTACAACGCCCAGCCCGACGAGCTGACGTGGGAGACCGCGCCCGTCGCCAAGCTCGTCTCGCAGTCGAAGCCCGACGGCACCGACGTCACCAAGCTCGTCTTCGCCCTCGAGAGCGTCCCGCAAGGCGCCCACGAGCTCGGAGTGACGATCCGCAAGAAAGGCTCCGCCGACGAGCGCAAGGTGTCGGTGCCGATCGTGGTGCAGTGACAGTATGATCCGCGCCCATGGGCGCGATCACCGACTTCATCGACCACCACTATCGCCACTTCAACGCCGCGGCGCTGAAGGCGGCGGCGCAGGATTACAACAAGCACCTCGCGAACGGCGGGCAGATGCTCGTCACGCTGGCCGGCGCGATGTCGACGGCGGAGCTGGGGCTCTCGCTGGCCGAGATGATCCGGCAGGACAAGGTGCAGGCCATCAGTTGCACCGGCGCGAATCTCGAGGAGGACATCTTCAACCTCGTCGCGCACGACTGCTACGAGCGCGTGCCGCACTACCGCTATCTCTCCGCCGTCGACGAGCAGTTGCTGCTCGAGCGGCACATGAACCGGGTCACCGACACCTGCATCCCCGAGGGTGAGGCCATGCGGCGGATCGAGTCGGCGGTGCTGCGGCACTGGATGGAAAAGGACAAGAATAATCAGCGTCTGTTTCCGCACGAATTCATGTATGAGATTCTTCGCGACGGCTCGATCGAGCAGTACTACCAGATCGATCCGAAGCACTCCTGGATGATCGCCGCGGCGGAGAAGAACCTGCCGATGTTCGTCCCCGGCTGGGAAGACTCGACCCTCGGCAACATGTACGCCGGCCACTGCATCTCCGGCGACGTGAAGAACGTCCACACCGTCCGCACCGGCATCGAGTACATGATCGAGCTGGCCGACTTCTACACGAAGGTCTCGGCCTGCTGCACGATCGGCTTCTTCCAGATCGGCGGCGGCATCGCCGGCGACTTCCCGATCTGCGTCGTGCCGATGCTGCATCAGGACCTGCAGCGCACCAGCGTCCCGCTCTGGGGCTACTTCTGCCAGATCAGCGACTCGACCACCAGCTACGGCTCGTACTCCGGCGCCGTCCCGAACGAGAAGATCACCTGGGGCAAGCTCGGCGTCGACACCCCGAGCCACATCATCGAGAGCGACGCCAGCATCGTCGCGCCGCTGGTGTTTGCCTATGTTTTAGGATGGTGAGGTGCTCGACCTTCTGCTCGCCGCCGCGCTGACCGTATCGCCCATCGAGACGCACATCCGCACGCTCTCGTCGGACACGATGGAAGGACGGGGGCTCGGGACGAAGGGGCTGGCGAAAGCGGCGGACTACGTCGAGCGCGAGCTGCGCGCGGCGAAGCTGCAGCCGGCGTTCGGCAAGTCGTACCGGCAGCCGTTCCCGGTGAAGATGGGCGTCGCGCTCGGCGCGAAGAATCATCTCGACGGAGTGCGCGACGACGACTGGACGCCGCTGCCGTTCTCGAGCGCCGGCTCGTTCGACGCGCCGGTGGTCTTCGTCGGCTACGGCATCGACGCGCCGCCGCTGCAGTATCGCGAGTACGAAGGCATCGACCTGAAAGGCAAGGTCGCGCTGATGCTGCGGTACGAGCCGCAGGAGCGCGACGAGAGCTCGCCCTTCGACGGCCGCAAGCCGAGCCGCTGGTCGGCGCTGCGCTACAAGGCGATGCAGGCGCGCGAGCGCGGCGCGGTGGCGGTGGTGTTCGTCACCGGGCCGCTGCAGGACGAGGCGAAGGACAAGCTGCCGGCGCTGGTGAACGACGGTCCGGAGTCGCCGGCCGGCATTCCGGTGCTGCAACTGAAGACGAGCGTCGCGCAGCAGTGGGTCGATCTGGCGCAGTTCCAGAAGGACGTCGATACGGATCTCCGTCCGCGCTCGCGCACGCTCGATCGCAGGCTGCGCGGCACCGTCGACGTGCAGGCGATGTATGAGAACGCGGAGAACGTGGCCGGAATCCTGCCGGGCCGCGGCGCGCTCGCCAGTCAGGTGGTCGTCGTCGGCGCGCACTACGATCACCTCGGCTACGGCGGCAAGGGCTCGCTGCAGCCGAACGTGCACGAGGTGCACAACGGCGCCGACGACAACGCCTCCGGCACGGCGGCCGTGCTGGTCATCGGCCGCCGCCTCGGCGAGCTTTTGCACGACACGCAAAACCGCCGCACGGTGCTGATCGCGCTCTTCTCGGCCGAGGAGATGGGGCTGGGCGGCAGCGGCTACCTGGTCGAGCATGCGCCGGTGCCGCTGAAGAACGTCGTGGCCATGATCAACCTCGACATGGTCGGCGCGCTGCGCGACGACAAGCTGGTGGCATTCGGCAGCGAGTCGGCGCCGCAGTGGAGCGCGCTGCTGACGAAGGTTGCGGCCGATGCGAAGCTGCAGCTCACCGCGAGTGGCGACGGCTACGGTCCGTCCGATCAGACCGCGTTCTATGCGAAGCAGATCCCGGTGCTGCACTTTTTCACCGGCACGCACGAGCGCTATCACACACCGGCCGACGACGCCGACGCGATCAACTTCGCCGGCGCCGCGCGCGTGGCGGAGCTCACCGCGCAAGTCGCGGCGGCGGTGGCGCGCGGCGAGGTGACGCCGACGTACGCGCGCGTCGCCGCGGCGCCGGCGATGGAAGGCGACAGCCGCGGCTACGGCGCCTACCTCGGCACGATCCCCGACTACAGCGCCATGGATGCGGCCAGCGGCGGCGTGAAGCTGGCCGACGTGCGCAGCGGCGGCCCGGCCGATCTGGCCGGCATCAAAGGCGGCGACGTGATCGTGGAGATGGCCGGCACGCACATCGAGAATCTGTACGACATGACGTACGCGCTGCAGGATCACAAGCCGGGCGAGACGATCGACGTGATCGTGCTGCGCAACGGCGAGCGAAAGACGCTGCGCGCGACCCTCGGCTCGCGCCGCGCCGATGCCGCGCCCGGCGGCGGCGGCCACGGCGCGGCCACGCTCGAGATCAAGGCAGGCAAGCCGTTCGAGAAGACCTTCGACGGCGAGAAGCATCTGACGGATGTACGGCAGCTCACCTTCGGCGGCGAGAACGCCGAGGCGTACTTCAGTCCTGACGGAAAGAAGCTCATCTATCAACACACCGACGAGCGCGGCGGCTGCGATCAGCAGTACGTGCTCGATCTCACCACGGGTGAGTCGAAGCTCGTCTCGAGCGGCGAGGGCCGCACCACCTGCGGCTATTTCGCCTATCCGAACGGCGACCGCATTCTCTATGCGTCCACCGAAGCGGCCGGCAAGGAGTGCCCGCCGCCGCCGGACCGCAGCAAGGGCTACATCTGGGGCGTCTATCCGTCGTTCGACATCTACGTCGCCAAACCCGACGGCTCGGACAAGAAGCGCATCACCACGACGCCCGGCTACGACGCGGAGGCGGTGTGGTGCCACAAGGGCGGGCGCATTCTCTTCACCTCGGTGCGCGACGGCGATCTCGATCTCTACACGATGGACGAGAACGGCGGCGACGTGCGGCGCATCACCACGACGCCCGGCTACGACGGCGGCGCGTTCTTCAACGCCGACTGCACGGAGATCGTCTGGCGCGCGTCGCGGTTCAATGACGACGCGTCGCTCGCCGACTATCGCAAGCTGCTCGCGGAAGGTTGGGTGCGCCCTTCGAAGATGGAGCTCTTCGTGGCGAAGGCGGACGGCACGAACGCGCGGCAGCTCACGAAAAACGGCGCCGCAAATTTCTGTCCGTACTTTGCACCGGACGGAAAACGGATCATCTACGCCTCGAACATGCTCGACCCGCGCGGCCGCGAGTTCGATCTCTTCATGATCGCGAAGGACGGCAGCGGCACGCCCGAGCGCATCACCACCGGTCCTGCCTTCGACGGCTTCCCGATGTTCAGCCCCGACGGCAAGTGGCTGGTGTGGGCTTCGAACCGCGCCAACCCCGAAGGGCGCGACACGAACCTCTACATCGCGCGGTGGGTGGAGTAGGACATGTTCGAGAGCCTCGCGCCCGATCCCGGTGAAGAAGGGCTGAAGAAAGCAGCGCGGATGTTCTACGTCGTGGCCGCCTTCTCGGCGCTCGGGTTCGTGCTGATGGTGGTGCTGCTCGCCACGCGACGCGGCGGCAGCATCCTCGGCCTCGCGCAGACGGCGATCTCGGTCGTGCTGGCGATCGTCACCGCGCGCGGCATCGAGGCGCAGCGGCGCTGGGCGCGCACGCTCGGGATCGTGCTGGCGGTGCTGCTGCTGCTCGACTTCCCGATCGGCACCGTGATCGGCATCGCCACGCTGGTCTTCATCAACCGCGCGAACAAAGCCGGTCTCTTCGCCTGATCATCATGCGCAACGCGGCCGTGGCGATGTTGTTGCTCGCGGCGCTTGCGTGCGGCCGCCGCGCCGAGGCGCCGCGCGCGCAACAACCACCACCGCCGCCGCCCGCGGCCGTGCCGGCAGCAACGCCGACGCCGAAGCCGGTCGATACGCCGGCGCCGCCGCCCGCGACGACGCCGCCGATCGCGCGCGATCTGC
This sequence comes from Thermoanaerobaculia bacterium, assembly GCA_036389275.1. Classification (GTDB taxonomy): domain Bacteria; phylum Acidobacteriota; class Thermoanaerobaculia; order Gp7-AA8; family Gp7-AA8; genus QHVT01. The sequence goes on along the minus strand of DASVQE010000039.1, from coordinate 47,965 downwards.
CGGAGATCGCGGCGGAGAAGACGCTGCGGGTGCTCTTCACCTTCAACTCGACCGGCTACTTCGTCTTCCGCGGCGAGACGATGGGGTACGAGTACGAGCTGCTGAGCCGTTTTGCGAAATCCGCAAAACTGAAGCTCGTGCCGGTGGTCGTGCGCGACACGAACACGCTCTTCGAGCAGCTCAACCGCGGCGAGGGTGACCTCGTCGCGGCGCAGCTCGTCGCGCCGTCGAACGAGCAGCAGGTGCTCGTCACTGACGGCCTCTACGCCACGGCACCGGTGGTCGTGCAGCGCGGCGGCGGCAACGAGCAGTCGGGCCACAGCGCCGCCACGTCGACGGCGCTGGCGCGCGAGGAACGGGAGACCGGCTCGCGCGATCTCGTGATCCGGGCGCGGCTGGTGGCGAAGCCGGCCGACCTCGCCGGCCAGCGCGTGCACATCTCGCGGCGCTCGCCGTATCGGGCCACGCTGCTCGAGCTGAACAACGAGCTCGATCGCGACGTCGACGTCGTCGAAGTGGACGAGTCGGCGGACCGCCTCATTCAACGGTTGTCCGAGGGTGAGATCGGCTTCACCGTGGCGCCGGAGAACCTCGCTCAACTCAAGACGAACGAGTATGCGAACCTCGTCATTCATCCCGCCCTCGGACCACCGCAGCAGGTGGTCTGGGCGATGCGCCGCAACGCGCCGCAACTCCACGACGCGCTGAACGCCTTCATCGCCGCGCAGCGCAAGTCCGGTCTGCTGGCGGTGCTCTACCGCAAGTACTTTCTCGACCGCCGCGGCTTCCAGCAGCGCGCGGCCAGCCGCTATCTCACCGCGGAGACCGACATCCTCTCGCCGTACGACGCCTGGTTCCGCGAGTACGCGCGCATCCCCGGCTGGGACTGGCGCCTGGTGGCGTCGCAGGCGTATCAGGAGTCGCGCTTCAACGCCAACGCGCACTCATGGGCGGGCGCGGTCGGCGTGATGCAGATCATGCCGCGCACCGCGCGCGAGCTGCGCATCAACCCGCGCGATCCGCGGCAGAGCATCGAAGGCGCCTGCCGCTATCTCTGGCAGATGGACGACCGGTTGAAGAAGGAGATCCCGTCGGAGAAAGAACGGATCCGCTTCATCCTCGCGTCGTACAACGTCGGCGCCGGCCACGTCGACGACGCGCGGCGGCTGGCGAAAAAGTACGGCGACGACCCGACCTCGTGGGAAGACGTCGCCTACTGGCTGATCCGCAAGTCGAAGCGCGGCGTCTACAACGACCCGGTCGTCAAGTACGGCTTCGCGCGCGGCACCGAGCCGGTCGACTACGTGGAGCGGATCATGGACCGCTTCGCGCACTACAAAGCGTTCGTGAGCGAAGAGCCGCCCGCGCCGGCAACGACGACGACTACCGCGTCACGGTGACGCGCGTCGATGCCGACGTCGTCGCGCCGGTGTCGTCGGTCGCTTCAACGCGCAGCTCCGCCGAGACTCCGCCGAAGAGCCGCTCGTCCGGCACCTCGCGCCGCGGCGCGAAGTGGTAGCGCAGCTCGCCGTTCGCGGCGATGCTGGTGCTGTAGCCCATCGAGCGGATCTTCTCCGCGTCGTACGTCTCGTTGCCGAAGGAGATGCCACCCGGCCCGTACACCGTCGCGCTGACGCGCGTGATCTCGACGGGATGACCGCCGGTCTCGCGCACGGAGACGTCGAACGGAAAGGTGTACGTATTGCCGGACGCGTTCTGCGCCACGATCGGATTCGGCAGGACGGCGATGGCGATCGCGCCATGCCCCGGCACGGACGTCGTCCCGGAGCGCGGCCCGCCGCCGCAAGCGGCGAGCACGAGAGCGAAGAGCGAGAGCACGAGCGCATTGCGTTTCATGCAGCACGCTGGTGCAAATGTCATCCCGAGCGTAGCGAGGGACCTGGGTGGGTGGGGTGGCGGGCACGTGCAGGGCGGCGCGGCGAGCGCGTGCATGGCAGGCCGCCGAACATGTGCACGGTAGCGCGGCCAGCGCGTGCATGCATCCCGCCGGACCACATGCCTCCCGCCCCACCCACCCAGGTCCCTCGCTACGCTCGGGATGACAACTACTGCAGTGTCACCACGCCGCAGGCGATGCGCGCGCCGGCGTTGCCGCTCGGCTGGCTCGTCAGATCGTCCGGATTCGCGTGCAGGATCAACGCGTGGCCGACCGCCGAGTGCATGCCGGGGCCGACGGTGATCGAGCGGGTGGTGAAGCTCGTCGAGACGTTGCCGTTCGCGTCGGCGGTGACGTTGCCGAAGTCGCCAGCGTGATGCGGGTCGGCGGTCGGCGCGCCGTGCGGCGTCGACATCGGGTTGAAGTGTCCGCCGGCGGCGTTGCCGTTGTCGCCGCAGTCGCCTTTCTCGTGGATGTGAAAGCCGTGGACGCCCGGCGGCACGCCCTGCAGGTTGAGGGTGACGCGCACGGCGCCGTCGCTCTGCTCGCTGAGCGCGACGGTGCCGCTCACGTTCGAGCCGCTCGTCGCCGCGAGCGTCGCGGTCGCTTTTGGTCCCTGCGTCGTCGCGCAGGCTGCTACGAAGAGAGAGAGGATGATCAGTTTCTTCATCAGTGCTCCTTCACTTTCAGGATCAACGTGACCTTCGTGCCGGCGGGCGGCAGCCGCTCCGGCACGGATGCATAGATGACGCCGTCGCGCGCGTAGTCGCGGATCGGATGAACGCGATTGCCGACCGCACCGCCGGGACAGGAGTAGAGGCAGACGATGCAGCCGGAGTGAAACTCCTTCTGCCACCGCTCGTTCCCGCCGTAGCGGAGATCGAGCCGCGGCCGCGCGCCGCGTTCGGTGATGAGCGACGCGAGCGGCACGCGCCCACGCGAGCCGCGCCACTCCACGAACACCTCGATCGCGCTCCCGTCGACGCGCGCATCGGGCGCGCTGCTGCGTGGATTGTCGCGCTCATTCCACGCGGCCGGCGTGAGGTTCTCGCCGCGCCGCGCGCCGAGCGCATCGAGCGCGGCGCGCACGTCGCGATCGCTCGTGTCGGCGGCGAAGAGCGCATGCGCGTGCGCGCCGCCATCCTTCCAGACGATGGCGTGATGCCCCGGCACGCCGCCCGGCAGCAGCGACGAGCGCGCCATCGCCGACGGCTGCACCGTCGCCGTGAACGAGACTTCGTGCCGCGCCGCATTCACGAGCAGCGCCGCCGCGAGCATCACTGCGACCACGACGCCACCTTCTTCCCGACCGCGCCGAGCCACCCGCTGCCGACAGTTTGATAGTAGAGCGAAGCCGCTTTCTGCACTCCGTCCGCCAGCGACGGATAGGGAGAGATGCGCTGGGCGAGCTCGCCGATCTTCAGCCCGTGCCGCCGCGCCAGCACGACTTCCTCGATCACTGTCGAGGCATTCGCGCACATCGCATGCGCGCCGAGAATCTTTCCTTTGCCGTCGCAGACGATCTTGATCAGGCCGAGCGGCGTGCGGTCGACGACGGCGCGGTCGACGTCGCTTACGTCCACTTCGTACACGCGCACGTCGTCGCCATTTGCGGCGCGCGCCTCCGCCTCGGTCATGCCGAGGTGCGCGACTTCGGGGTCGGTGTAGAGCGCCCACGGCACGTCGGTGTAATCGACCGCCGATTTTCCGGGGAAGAGCAGGTTGCGCACGAGCTTGACCGCCTCGTACGCGGCCACGTGCGTGAACTGCAGGCCGCCGTGCACGTCGCCGCACGCCCAGATCCGCGGCACCGACGTCTGCAGGAACTTGTCGACTGCGATGTACGAGCGCTCCAGCCGCACGCCGACGTTTTCGAGCCCGAGGTGTTCGGTGTTGCCGCGCCGTCCGGACGCGACGAAGACTTCGTCCACCGCAATCTCGCGCGACGCACCATCCTTCGACTCGATGCGCGCGAGTTTGCGCGCGCCCTCGCGGCGCACCGACTTGACGGCGAAGCCGGTGTGGATCTCGATGCCTTCGCCGCGCAGCAGCTCGCGCACGCGGGCGATGATCGCCGCGTCTTCCTTCGCGATGATGTTCTCGGCCATCTCCACGACGGTCACGCGCGAGCCGAAGCGGGCGAAGAGCTGCGCGAACTCGATGCCGATGTAGCCGCCGCCGAGGATCAGCAGCGACTCCGGAAAGGCATCCTGCGCGAGGAACGAAGCGTGATCGAGGAAGCCGCACTCGCTCAGCCCTTCGACGGGCGGCACCGCGGTGCGCGAGCCGGTGGCGATGACGATGTCTTTTGCCTCGATTGTGCGGCCGTTCACGTCGACGGCGCCGCGCGCGGCGATGGTGGCGTGCCCTTCGATCACCTCGATGCCGAGGTCGCGGAACTTCTGCGGATCGTCATGGCGGCTGATGGTGCGCCGCTGCTCGCGCATCGAGTCCATGATCGACTTGGGAGTGAGGCGCGGCGCGGTGCGCTCCAGTCCCCAGAGGTCGGCGTGGCGCATCTGATGGGCGAGCTTGGCCGACGCGACGAGCGCCTTGGTCGGCACGCAGCCGGTCCAGAGACAATCGCCGCCGAGCTTTTCCTTCTCGATCATGGCCACGCGGCGGCCGAGGCGCGCGCAGCCGGACGCCGTCACCAGGCCGGCCGTGCCGCCGCCGATGACGACCACGTCGAAGGCGTCAGACATAGACGGTCACCTTCCGCTCGCGCGGTCCGTCGAGCTCGACGAAATAGACGCCTTGCCACCGTCCGAGCACGAGCTGGCCGTTGCGATACGGCCAGCTCAGCGAGCAGCCGATCATCATCGACAGCAGGTGCGCGTCCGAATTTCCTTCGCCGTGCGAAAAGTTCACGTTCGGAATCATCTCCCGGAGCGCCTTCACCAGATCGGCCGGCACGTCGGGATCGGCGTTCTCGTTGACCGAGATCGCGCAGGTCGTGTGCGGCACGACGATCGTGCAGATGCCGTCGCCGCTGGTGAGCGAGCCGAGGGCCGCGTTCACTTCGCGCGTGACGATGACGATCTGTTCGCGCTCGTTCGTGCGCACGCGGAACGTCGTCTCTTTCATCGCGGCGATCATATAATTCCGAAAAACCTAAGGCCCCATGCCCTTTTTCTGCATTCACTGCAAATCGGAAGTCGACCCGAAGTTCAAGGCCTGCCCGTTTTGCGGCGAGGCCATCACCGACTTCCTGCGCCGCTATCTGGAAACGCCGCTCGACGGCAAGTACCAGATCCTCTCGCGCCTCGGCGTCGGCGGGATGGGCGAGGTCTACAAGGTCCTGCACATCCACCTGAATGCCATTCGCGTGATCAAGCTGATGCGCTCGAACATCGCCAGCGATCCCGGCGCGCACGAGCGCTTCCTGCGCGAGGCGCGGCTGGCCACGAAGATCAATCACCCGAACGTGGCCACGCTGTTCGACTTCTCGACCCTCACCGACGGCGCGCATTACATGGTGTGGGAGTACATCGAAGGCATCAACCTGCACGAGCTGATCGACGAGCGCGGGCCGCTCTCGCCGCGTTACGCCGCGCTGCTGGCGGTGCAGGCGCTGCACGGTCTCGACGCGATTCATCGCGCCGGCATCGTGCACCGCGACGTGAGCCCCGAGAACCTGATGATCACGCGCGATGATGAAGGTGAAGAGCGCGTCAAGATCATCGACCTCGGCATCGCCAAGAGCTCCGCGACGGAAGATCAGAACACCAAGACCGGCATGTTCGTCGGCAAGTGGAAGTACTGCTCGCCCGAGCACCTCGGCATGCTGCAGCCGGGCGAGCGCATCGACGGCCGCGCCGATCTCTACTCGTTCGGCATCGTGCTGTACGAGATGCTCACCGGCGTTCCGCCGTTCCAGGGCGACACGCCGCACGCGTTCCTGATGATGCATTCCTCGGAGCGGCCGCGCGCGCTGCGCGAGACCAATCCGAGCGTCGCGGTGCCGCCGGAGCTGGAGGCGCTGATCTTCCGGGCGCTGGAGAAAGACCGCGCCAAACGCTTCGCCACCGCGCGCGAGTTCGCGCAGGCGCTCGAGCGGATCGCGCCGATGCTGTCGGACGAGGCAGGCGCGCCGCCGCCGCTGCCGCTGGCCGCGGAGATCACCAACGAGGCGACGCGCGTCGCGGCGCGGAATGCGGCCGACGTGGCCACGGTGATGTCGGTGGCCGGCGATGCGCCGACGGTGGCCACCGAGGCGCCGCGCGCGCCGGCGGTGCAGCGCACGCTGAATCGCGTGACGCCGGTCGAGGAAGCGCCGCCGCCGCGGACGTCGAAGCCGCGGCGGATGGTGTTCGTGGCGCTGCTCGCCGCGTTCATCGCCATCGCCGCTGCGTGGTTCGTGGCGCGCAAAACCGCGCCGCCGTCGACGCCGCAGCAGGCGGCCGCGACGCCGGGTCACCTCGGCATCAATGCCTATCCGTGGGCGAACGTCACCAGCATCCGCAACGTCGATCGCGGCGAGCTCGTCGAGCTGCGCGCGCCGCTGGTCACGCCGGCGCCGATCGAGCTCGCGCCGGGACGCTACGAGGTGACGCTGTCGAATCCGAATTTTCCGGCGCCGATCACGCGCACGGTCGCGATCCCGGCCGGCGGCGACGAGCTGCTGACCGTGCACTTTGCCGATCCGGCGCGCGCGTCGCTGCCGGACTTCGGAGCGGCGCAATGAAGCGTGCCGCGCTGCTGCTGCTCCTGCTCGCGCTGCCGCTCTTCGCCGCCACCGACGCGTGGTGGGATGCGTATCAGCGCGGCGTCGCGGCGGTGAATGCGAAAGACTATCGCGGCGCGGCCACGGCGCTGCAGAAGGCCATCGCCGCGAATCCGCAGGAAGGCACGAACGTGCGCACCGGCAATCTGCTGGTGACGTACGTGCCGCATTTCTGGCTCGGCATCGCCAAGCTGAACCTCGGCGATCCCGACGGCGCGCTGCGCGAGTGGCGCACCTCCGAGGATCAGGGAACGATCGCGAAGACCGAGTACTACGCGCGGATGAAAGACTGGGTGGCGCGGGCGCAGGCGGAGAAAGAGCGGCTCGCGCAGAACGCCGCCTCCGGCGCGCGCAAGGCCGCGGATACCGCGATCAGCCGCGCGCTGGCGACGCAGGTCGAGGCGCTCTCCGCCGGCGGCGACCGCACCGACAACTATCGCGCCGCGCAGCGCAAACTGCAGGAGGCGCTGGCGCAGTTCAACAAGGCCGGCACGAACGTCGACGCGTACGGCGCGGCCGGCGACACCGCGCAGCAGGCTACCGCGCTCTTCACCGCCGCGGCGGAACAGGGGAGGAAGGAGAAGGCGGCGCGGCCGGCGAACGTACCGAAGCCGGTGCCGGTGCAGAAGCCGGTGCAGGCGCCTCCGCAGCCAGCGATCCAGACGCCGCCGGTCACGACCACCACCGCCGCACCGCCGCCCGCCGCCACGGCCACGCAGCCGCCGCCGGCGCCCGTCGAGAGCGCGGCGAAAGTCGCTGCACAAGTTGCTGTGCAGCAGTACCGCCGCGCGATCGGCGACGCCGTCGCGAAGTCACGCGGCGCGGCGGCGCAGGGTCTGCTCGCCCGCGAAACACGCGAAGGCGAGAAGTTGCGCAAAGAGCTCGCTGCCGCAAAGAGCGATGCCGATTTTCAACGCATCGCCGCCGCCGCCGAGCAGCGTAACGACGCGCTGGCGAAGCGGCTCGCGGAACTGAGCGCGCCGGCGGCGAAGCCCGCACCGTCACCCACACCCGCAGCAACGACCACCGCGCCGCTCACGCCGTCGCCGCTGCCGAAGCAGGTCGTGCTCCCGCCGCCGGAGCTGCGCGAGGCGTGGCGCGCCTTCGCCGCCGGCGACGTTCTCGGCTCCGAGGACTTGCTGACGAAGCTCATCGCCTCGGCGCCGAGCGCGGAGGCGTACCTGCTGCGCGGCTGCGCGCGCTACACGAAGGCAATGCTCTCGCGCACGCCCGACGCGCTGCTGCCGATCGCCGCCGACGACTTCAAGGCCGCGCTGCGGCAGAACCGCTCGCTGCGCCTCGACACGGCCGCTTTCTCGCCGAAGCTCGTGGAGTTTTTCGAGCAGGTGCGCAGCTCGCCGCGATGAACATCGCCCGCGCCGCCGAGCGCCTCGCACGGTACGCGCCGCCGACGCCGCTGGTCGAGTCGCTGCTGCTCTCGCGCGAGCTCGATTGCGCGCTGTACGTCAAGAACGAAACGGTCTCGCCGGTGGCGTCGTTCAAGTGGCGCGGCGCGCTGAACGCGATCCTTTGCGACGGCGGCACGCGCGGCGTCGTCACGTCGTCCACCGGCAATCACGGTCAGGGCGTGGCCTGGGCCGCGCGCACTGCCGGCGTCGCGGCGCACGTCTTCCTGCCGCTCGGCGCCAATCCGACCAAGCGCGCCAAGATCGCGCTCCTCGGCGCCTCGATCCACGACGAGGGCGCCGATCTCGACGAGGCGAAGGCGCTCGCGCTGGCGTTCGCCGAGCGCGAAGGTCTGGCCTTCGTCGATGACGGCGACAGCGCGGCGGTGATCGAAGGCGCCGGTACGATCGGCCTCGAGCTCGCGCAATCGCTCGAGCGCATCGACGTCGTCTACGTGCCGATGGGCAGCGGCTCGCTCGCCGCCGGCGTCGCCATCGGGGTGAAGGAGCGCTTCCCGAACGCGCGCGTCGTGGCGGTGCAGTCGTCCGGCTCGCCGGCGATGGCGGAGAGCTTTCACGCGCGGCGCGCCATCGAGCGGCCGATCGACACGATCGCCGACGGGCTGGTGGCGCGCGTGCCGGCGCGGCTCGCGCTCGAGCTGCTGCTGCGGCACGTCGATGACGCGCTGCTCGTCAGCGACGCGGAACTGGTCGCGGCGATGCGCGCCATGATCGTCTCCGCGCAACTGCTGGTCGAGCCGGCCGGCGCCGCCGCGCTCGCCGGCGCGCTGCGGCAGCGCGAGTCGCTGCGCGGCAAGAGCGTCGTGCTGATCGCCACGGGAGCAAACGTGAGCGAGGCGGTGTTCGAAAGGCTGCATGGCTGACGTGCTGCTCCTTGGCGATCCGCGCCTGCGCGTGCGCTCCGCGGAAGTGACCTCGTTCGAAGCGTCGTTCGACGACCTCGCCGCTACGCTCGACGCGTTCCGCAAGCGTCACGGTTTCGGTCGCGCCATCTCCGCGCCGCAGATCGGGCGCGCGCAACGCGTCATCGCCTGCAACCTCGGCCGCGGCACGTTCTTCCTCGTCAACCCGGTGATCACCTGGCGCAGCGAGGAGACGTTCACGATGTGGGACGACTGCATGAGCTTTCCCGACCTGCTGGTGCGGCTGCGGCGGCACGAGTCGATCTCGATCGAGTACGTCGACGAGCGTGGTGCGCCGAAGTGGTGGCGCGAGCTGGGACGCGCGGAGTCGGAGCTGCTGCAGCACGAGCTCGACCACCTCGACGGCATTCTCGCCGTCGATCGCGCGCTCGACCGCGACTCGCTGGTCATGCGCGCCGTGTACGAAGCGCGCCGCGAGGAATTGGCCGCAACGGTGGATTACACGATCTACTGAAGTGCGGAAAAGCGGCCATCCGTCCGCAGCGGCGCGAGCAGCGGATCGTTCGCGAGCAGCCTCCGATATTGTCCCGGCGGCAACTCTGTCGACGCTTTCTGCAATCGCGCGAATGCCTCGTCCTTGCGTCCCGTCGCGGCGAAGAGCGTGGCCAGCGCGTACGAGGAGACGAAGCGCTCGCGCGAGAGCTCCTGCAGTTTCGCCAGCGTCGCATTCGCGGCGGCGGTGCGGCCGGCGGCGGCGTAACTGAGTCCCGCGCGGACGAGGCTGCGCGGATCGCGGCCGAGCTCCCACGCCTTCATCGCTTCGCGCGCGGCGTCGTCGGCGCGGTGTTGCTTCAGGTACGCGCCGGCCAGGACGTAGTGGCCGAAGGCGAAGCCCGGCTCGAGGCCGAGGGCGCGATTGCATTCGGCCACGGCCTCGTCGAGCCGGCCGGCATCGGCGTAGACGCCGCCGAGCTCCGCGATGATGATCAGGCTGAGCGGATCGAGCGCCTCGGCGCGGCGGATCTCGCGCACGGCATCGTCGTAGCGCTTCATCTCCACGAGGCAGCGGCTGTACCACTGATGCGCGGTGGCGTAGCTCGGATTGAGCTCGATGGCGCGCTCGAACTCCTCCGCCGCCGCATCGAGATCGCTCCCGAAATTCATCTGGAAGTACGCCAGCGACGTGTGCGCCTCGGCCAAGGTCTCGTCGAGCTCCAGCGCGCGCGTGGCCGCCTGTCGCGCCAGCGGCAACGCCGTCGACGGCGGCGCCTCGTTGTAGATCGACTGGAGGATGTAGCAGTCGGCGAGGCCGGCGTAGGCGAGCGCGTATTCGGGATCGCGGGCGATGGCGTCGCGGAACCATTTGATCGCGCTCGCGAAGGCCTCGCCGGTGCGCTTGTTCAACTCGTAGCGGCCGTGCAGGTAGAGCCGGTACGCCTCGCCGCTCTCGGTGTGCGGATTGGCGACGTGCGCGCGCGCGGCGCCGCTCAGCTCGTGCCGCAACTGCTCGGCGATCTTGCGCGAGATCGTCGCCTGCGCGGTCGAGAGCTCGTCCATGCGCGCATGAAACTGCTCGCCCCACAGATGGCGATTCGTGCGGCCGTCGATGAGCTCCGTGGAGATGATCAACTCGTCGCGCGGCTTGACGATGCGGCCGGTGAGCACGGCCTGCACTTTCAACTCGCTCGCGGCCTGCTGCGGCGCGTCGTCGCGCCCTTTGTAGCGGAACACGGACGCGCGCGAGACGACGGCGAGATCGGGAATCTGCGAGAGGTTGTTGATCAGGCTCTCGGTGAGGCCGTCGGTCAGATACTCGTTGGCGGGATCGCGCGTGTCGTTCGCGAACGGCAGCACGGCCAGCGAGCGGATGGACGGATCGCTGGCGGTGTTGCGCGAGACCAGCACCGCGGCGATGCTGCCGATCACGGCGAGCGCGATGGCGGCGGCGGCGATGCGCGCGGTGCGGCCGATAGGGCGTCGCGGCGGCTCATCGCGCACGGCGCCGCTGGCGACGGCGCGCAGCGCGAAGGCGAGATCGCCGGCGGACTGGAAGCGCGCCTGCGGACTCTTCTCGACGCAGCGGTGGATGATGCGATCGAGCTCGTACGGCGCGCGCACGCCCGACTCGGTGACGGGCGGCAGGTCGTCGCGCAGCACCGCGGTCATCGTGTCGATGGCGGTCTCGGAGCGGAACGCGCCGATGCCGGTGATGGCCTCGTAGAGAATGCAGCCGAGGGCGAAGAGATCGGTGGCGGGTGTGGCGGTCTCGGCGCGCAACTGCTCGGGAGCCATGTAGCCGACCGTGCCGACGACGTTCGCGTCGCTTTCGAGCTCGTCGCTGTGCAGCCGCTCGGTCGGGTGCGAGTCGTCGGTGGGACCGGTCGGCCGCGGCCGCGCGCGCGCCAAGCCGAAGTCGAGGATCTTCACGCGGCCGTCGCGGGTGATGAAGACGTTCTCCGGCTTGAGGTCGCGGTGGACGATCCCTTTCGCGTGCGCGGCAGCGAGGCCGTCGGCGATGAACGCGCCGAGCTCCGCGGCGCGGCGCCATGGCACGGGTCCGCGGCGGAAGAGATCGCGCAGCGTCTCGCCTTCGAGCAGCTCGGTGACGACGTACGCGAAGTCGCCTTCCTGCTCGAACTCGTAGAGCGCGAGCACGTTCGGATGCGAGATCTGCGCGACCGCTTTCGCTTCGCGCGCCAGCCGCGCCCGCGCGTCGTCGTCGCGCGCCAGCCGCGCCGGCAGCACCTTGATGGCCACGTCGCGCGCGACCCGCACGTCGTGCGCGCGGTAGACCTCACCCATACCTCCCGATCCGAGAGGCGCAACGATTTCATACGGACCGAGACGCGTTCCTGCGGCGAGGTGCAATGGCAGAAGGATAGCGCGACGCTATGTCTCAGATGTGACACACACAACGAAAGCCCGGCGTTGCCGCCGGCCTTTCATTGATTGCGAATGCGGAACCGCTACAGGTGGGCCGTGGCCGGGCGCGCCGCGCGCGCTACTTCGGCCGCTTTTTCGCGAGGGTCTTGTAGCCGGTGGAGGCGAGGTTGATGCAGCGGTCGAAGTTGCGCAGTTGGGCGCGCATGCTCGCCGCGCTTTTTCCGCCGGCCAGGGCGCGGCGCAGCAGCGAGTTCGCCATCTCGCCGAACAGGCCGCTGTCGTAGAGGTGGGCGAGGAACGCGCTCGCCGACCAGGCCGCGTGCTGCACCTCGGCGAGGTCGTGGCTCAGCAGCGCCAGCACGCACTCGGCCGAGTCGGCGACGAGGTTCAGCCACGCGCCCGGCCAGCGGCCCAGCACCTCCCCGGCGCGGTAATTCACGATCACCACCGCGCCGGGGATCTTCACCGGCTCGTAGACCAGCAGCGCCACGCGCACGCCGCGCTTCGCCGCGCGCTCAATGTCCTCGCGCAGCGCGGCCAGCGGCGCGGGAAAGATGTCGAAGGCGGCCAGTTGCGTGGCGCGGCGGAGCACCGCCCGGCAGCGCTCGAGCACCTGTTCGGCGTTGGTGAGCTGGTACATCCGGTCGTCGGACGTGGCGCGCGAGACTGACGCGAGCGACTGCTCGATGGCTCGCTTGTGATTGGTGAAGCGGCGGTCGAGCGTGCGCAGCACCTCCGCCGCCGGCACGGCCCGGCACATGCGCGAGCTGCTGTCGTCGACGATCACCGCGCCCTTGGCCACCAGCGACTCGATGGCCTTGTACGCGTTCGAGTTCGATTTGCCGAGTCCCTGGGCCACGCGGTACGCGGTGGCCGGCGACTCCTGCAGCAGAAAGGTGTATGCGGCGGCTTCGATGCGGCTGAAGCCGAGGGCTTCGAGATGTTCCTGCGCGTCATTGATACTACTCATGAGTAGTACTATTTTACTCCGATGCGAAAACTCGCGCTCCTCCCGATGCTTCTCCTGGCGCTGGCCGCGTTCGCCGCCGACGACGTGCACGAATATCTCGACGTCCCGGTGCACATCGAGGCGCCGCTGCGCCCGATCCCGGTGCAGACGTCGGACGGCAAGTGGCTGGTGGTCTACCACCTCTACGTCACCAACCTCAGCACCGTCGATCTGGTCGTCGAGCGCGTGATCGCTGCGGATGCCGCCGCACGCCCGGTGGTGACGTACGGCGAGAGCGAGCTGCGCGACGCCTACCGCTTCGAGTCGCCGATCGACTTTCCGCGACGCGACCGCGCGCCGTCATGGACGCCGGCGACGATTCCGGCGGGACGCACCGCCGGCGTCTTCTTCTGGATGACCTTCGACACGCGGCAGGCGGTGCCGTCGCGGTTCGCGCACACCATCGTCTTCAAGGACGACCCGCGGCTGCGCATCAAGAGCGCCGGCGGCATGACCGTGCGCGGCGTGCCGGTGATGGTCGATCCGGCGCCGCCGCTGGTGATCGGCGCGCCGGTGCGCGGCGGCCGCTGGAACTGCGCGAATGGGCCGGCGTACAACACCGCGCATCAGACGCTCTCGGTCATCGATGGCCGCGCGCGCATTCCGCAACGCTTCGCCTTCGACTTTTTCAAGGTCGACGACGCCGGGCATCGTCTGCCCGAGCCGTTCCCGAACGACATCACCAACAGCATGTTCTTCGGCTACGGCGCGCAAGTCATCGCCGTGGCGGACGGCGTCGTGGAGCGCATCGTCGACGGCATTCCGGAGAACGTGCCGCAGATCACCGGCAAGATCCTCATGCCGGTGCCGCTGACGAAGGAGACCGTGTCGGGCAACTGGCTGGCGCTGAAGATCGCGCCGCAGCGGTGGGCGTTCTACGCGCATCTGCAGCCCGGCAGCATTCGCGTGAAAGTGGGGCAGCGCGTGAAGCGCGGCCAGCTCCTCGGACTCCTCGGCGACTCCGGCAACGCCGTCGGTCCGCACCTCCACTTTCAGGTGGGCGACGCACTGGCCGAGTCGCTCAATGCGACCGAGGGCGTGCCGTTCGTCTTCGACTCCTACGTCGACGGCAAGACGCGTCGCACGCGCGTCCTGCCGCTGAACAACGAGAACGTCACCTTTGCCGACTGACGCTCACGGCCACGCCTGATTTCCGAGCTGGTCGTAGAGCGTCTCGGTCACGTTCGCGCCGTCGATGGTGAGCACGGCGAAGCCGTTGTAGACGCGCAGGCCTTGCGGCGGCGCGTCGGGGTCGGGTGTCTGCGCGTACCAGGCGACGTTCGGCGCGTTCGTGAGCTCCGAGGCGTTGCCGAACGGGATCGCGCCGTGGCCGGCGCAGCGGCCGTACGTATTCGCGCCGTTCACGAGCGGCGTGTTGTAGACGATGCCGTTGTGGATGTGGCCCCAGTACCAGTAATTCGGTGCGCCGCCGAGGGCGTCGACGACGTCCTGCCACAGACCGCTCGCCGCGGCGCCGGTGGTGCTCAGCGGATTGTGATGCGTCATGACGATTACGGTGCGGTTGCCGAGGTCGAGGCTCTGCAGCCACGCCACCTGCGGCGAGGTCGACGGGATCGCGCCGCGCATGAAGAGCGTGCTCGGATCGGCGTAGGCGGAGTCGAGTCCGAGGATGGCCACGTCGTCGTTCATCAACGCGAAGTAGCTGGTCTGCTGCTGTTGCGCGAACGGCGCCGCGGCCAGGCCGATGTCGAAGTAGCCGTTCGCGCCGTCGTACATCTCGTGATTCGAGTTGAGCATGAACGAGCCGTCGGTGGCGGCCTGCCAGAACTTCACGTAGTTCGCGTCTTCCTCCGCCTGCGTGCCGGAGTAGTAGACGTCGCCGAGGTGAATCGTGTAGTTCGGCTGCAGCGCCACGACCTGGTTCATCACCGCGAGCGCCGGCGGCGTCTCGCTGCCGTCGTCCCAGTTGCCGGTGCCCCAGTCGCCGACCACGGCGATGGTGATCGTTCCCGACGCCGGCAGCGCGATCACCGCGGGATTCGTGTTGAACGCGTGATACCGGATCTTGCCGAGCTTCAGCAGGATGTAGTTGTTGAACGCCTGCAGCCAGCCGGGATCGAAGGTCTCCCATTTGCCGAAGCCGATCAGCGTGCCGTCGCTGCCGACGCGCGGCAGGATGCCCGCGGCATCGGCGGCGTCGACATGCTCGGAACGGAGGCGCGCCTCCGGCAGGCCGATGGCCGCGGCGTCGGCGGCGGCGGTGCGATGCAGGTAGTGCAGCACCGCGCCGAACTCGAGCCAGCCCGGCGCATCGGCGGGCGGATGCTCGCCGCGCAGCTCCGACAGCAGCTTCTCTTCCGACACGCGCAGGAAATCGGCGTGCGCGGCGACGATCTCCCGATTGGCCGGATTCTCCGCGACCGCCTCACGGATCTGCGCGAGCTGTTCCGCCGCGCGCGCCGACGTCGCCGGCGACAAAGCAGGCAAAGGCATGAAGGACCTCCTTCTCTAACGAAGGAGTGCCGGAAAGGAGGAGATCCCTACCTGCGGAAGTGCGGAGGACAGGCGAGCCGCCTGTCCTCCGTCGGGGCGGGATGCGTTACGGGTGGGCCGTGGCCGGCCGCGCCGCTTCCTCGGCCGCGTCGTTGCCGATGCGCATGCCGTAGAAGGAGCGGTAGACGAAGAACATGGCGATGAGGAGGAAGACGGCCGACAGGATGCGGGTGAGGCCGCCCTGTCCGGCGCGCGTCATCTCCACCGCCAGCTCGACGGCCAGCAGGCCGAAGAGGGTGGTGAACTTGATCACCGGGTTCATGGCCACCGACGAAGTGTCCTTGAACGGATCGCCGACCGTATCGCCGACGACCACCGCCGCGTGCAGCGGCGTGCCCTTCATCTTCAGCTCCGTCTCCACGATCTTCTTGGCGTTGTCCCACGCGCCGCCGGCGTTGGCCATGAAGATGGCCTGATAGAGGCCGAACAGCGCGATCGAGATCAGGTAGCCGATGAAGAAGAACGGCTCGAAGCAGGCGAAGGCGAGCGTCGAGAAGAAGACCACCAGGAAGATGTTCAGCATGCCTTTCTGCGCGTACTGCGTGCAGATGGCCACGACCTTCTTCGAGTCTTCCACCGACGCTTTCTCCGCGCCGGTGTCGAGCTTGATGTTGGCCTTGATGAACTCGACCGCGCGATAGGCGCCGGTCGACACCGCCTGCGTGGCCGCGCCGGTGAACCAGTAGATCACCGCGCCGCCGACGACGAGGCCGAGCAGGAACTGCGGGTGCAGCAAGGAGAGCTTGTCGATGTCGACGGTCAGCTTGTTCGTGAGCATGACGATGATGGCGAAGATCATCGTCGTCGCGCCGACGACCGCGGTGCCGATGAGCACCGGCTTGGCCGTGGCCTTGAACGTGTTGCCTGCGCCGTCGTTCTCCTCGAGGTAAGCCTTCCCTTTTTCCCACGCGGGACGGAAGCCGAAGTCGCGCTGCACTTCCTCATCGATGCCGGGGATGGTCTCGATGGTCGAGAGCTCGTAGACCGACTGGGCGTTGTCGGTGACCGGGCCGTACGAGTCGACGGCGATCGTCACGGGTCCCATGCCGAGGAAGCCGAAGGCCACCAGGCCGAAGGCGAAGATCGCGGGCGCGATCATCAGCGCGCCGGCGCCGGTCGGGAACTGGCCGCTGATCCACGCGGCCACGCCCATCAGGCCGGCGATGGCCAGGCCCATCCAGTAGGCGGAGAAGTTGCCGGCGATGAATCCGGACAGGATGTTCAGCGACGCGCCGCCTTCGCGCGAGGCCGTGACCACCTCGCGCACGTGGCGCGACTCGGTGGAGGTAAAGACCTTGACCAGTTCGGGGATGATCGCGCCGGCCAGCGTGCCGCAGGTGATGATCGTGGAGAGCTTCCACCACATCGTCGTGTCGCCGCCGAGGCTCGGGATGAGCATCTTCGAGACGGCGTAGGTCACGCCGACCGACAGGATCGAGGTGAGCCAAACCAGGAACGTCAGCGGCGCCTCGAAGTTCATCCGGTCGACGTTGCCGTAGCGCGCCTTGGCGATCGCCTCGTTGATGAAGTACGAGACGGCCGAGGTGATGATCATCAGCACGCGCATCACGAAGATCCAGACCAGGAGCTGGACCTGCACGGTGGCGTCGGTGACGGCCAGCAGGATGAAGGTGATCAGCGCGACGCCGGTCACGCCGTACGTTTCGAACCCGTCGGCGGTAGGCCCGACCGAGTCGCCGGCGTTGTCACCGACGCAGTCGGCGATGACGCCCGGGTTGCGCGCGTCGTCTTCCTTGATGTTGAAGACGATCTTCATCAGATCCGAGCCGATGTCGGCGATCTTGGTGAAGATGCCGCCGGCGATGCGCAGCGCCGCGGCGCCGAGCGACTCGCCGATGGCGAAGCCGATGAAGACCGGGCCGGCGTAGTCGCTCGGCACGAACAGCAGGATGCAGAGCATGATCACGAGCTCGGTCGAGATCAGCAGCATGCCGATGGACATGCCGGCCTTCAGCGGGATCGAGTAGGTCGGGAACGGCTTGCCCTTGAGCGAGGCGAAGGCGGTGCGCGAGTTCGCGAAGGTGTTGATGCGGATGCCGAACCACGCCACGCCGTAGCTGCCGGCGATGCCGACCAGGCTGGCCACCAGGATGATGACCACGCGCGGCGCGTCGAAGTGCCGCAGCACGCCGAAGTAGACCACCATGATCGCGCCGATGAAGAGCTCGAGCAGCAGGATGAACTTCCCTTGCGTGACCAGGTAGGTCTTGCAGGTCTCGTAGATCAGCTCCGAGATCTCGCGCATGGCCCGGTGGACCGGCAGGTTCTTGAGCTGCATGTACATCCCGAGGCCGAAGAGCAGGCCGAGGATGCAGACCAGCAGGCCGCCCATGAGCAGGCGGTTGCCCGGCACGCCGAGAAACTCGACGCTGCCGAGGTCGGGCAGGACCAGGTTCGCTTCCGACCGCGCCTCGGTGGGCTGGCCGGCCAGCTCCGACTCGTGCGCCGCGACGGCCGGCTCCGATGACGGATGCGATTCCGCCGGGACGGTCGCCGGCTGCGCCAGCGCGCCGAATGTGAAAATACCCATCAGCGCGAGCAGCAGGACGCGCATGTACCAGGACTTCATGATTCCTCCGTGTTGTGGCTGAATGACCCGAACGGGCGGCAGGAGCCGCGCCGAGGCAACGGGTCGTTTCGGGCGCGCGGATTGTAGCCTTACTTCTCCACCAACTCCAGTTCCGCGTCGACCTGCAGCTCGAACCGCCCTCGTCCCGTCGATGCAAGCTGCAGGTCGGGGCACTTCTCGCGCAGCCGGTGCCGCAGCAGAATCAGGCGGCTCTCGAGGTTGTCCTTCACCTCCGGCAGGCCGAGCGTGCGGTCGAGGCGCAGCTCGCGATTGGTGAAGGCGGTGCGGCCGTCGCGCTTCCACGCTTCGAGCAGACGCCAGAGGATCCGCCCCGGCACGTTGCGGATCAGATACTCGCCGTCGAGAAACACCGAGTCGTCGTCGCGGTAGTAGGTGAGGGTGCGCCGCGGCGCCGGCGCTTTCGGCTGCGGCGGCGCGGTCTGCGGCCGCGGCTCGGTGGCCTCGGAGGACGGCTCGTCGTGCATCACCCGGTCGAGGCCAAGGGCGATCTGGTTGCCGATGATGGCCAGATACGTTTCGTCCCATTCGCCGAAGGCCATCGGATCGCGGCTCTCCGCCGCCAGCACGCCGATCAGCCGATCCTCGACCGAGAGCGGAATCACCAGCGCGCTCTGCGCATCCGGAAGTCCGGGCAGCGGGATCTCCGGACGTACGGAAGGACGCCCTTTGTCCGACAGCACCGACTGCCGCACCGCACGTCCGTAGCGGAGGCTCGCATCGAGGCCGCTGATGCGCAGCACGCGGCGCTCGCGCGCGACCGTGCCGACCAATCCTTCGCCAATCACCACCTCGGCGCCGACGCCGCCGCCATACCCGCGGCAGGCGATCGTCACCAGCCGTCCTTCCTGCTGCAGCAGGACCATGGTGTGGTCGAAGCCGAAGTAGACGTCGAGGGCGTCGAGCGCGGCGGCGAGCAAGGTCTCGAGATCGTCGGCGCGGTTGATGCGCTCGGAGACGAGCTGCAGTCCGCGCAGCTCGGTGCGGAAGCCGGTGATCGAGACTTCCTCGTCGGGCTCGCTCGCCGCGTTGCAGAAGCCGTCGACCTGCTCGACGCGCAGCACTTCGAAGACGTCGGCGGCGATCAGCCGGAAGACGCCTTCCATGCCGGTGTGCGAGGCGATGGCCTGAATGCGCATCGACATCGACTCGAACAGCGGGCCGCGTTTTTCGGAGCGGAGGAAGCGCAGCCGCAGGCGGTACGCCTGCATCGTCACCGGGTCGTAGACCTCGGCGCAGGCGACCGGGTTCGCGTCGAGGTTGCGCCGGGTCTTGTTGAAGAACTGGCAGGAGAGCGCGACGTGGCCGTCGTCGATCAGATGCACCTGGCTGACGTAGGTGACGTTCGGGACGCCGTGCGCATCGCTCGTGGCGACGATGCTCGGGATGACGCCCTGGAAGCAGCGCGAGATCTGCGTCGGCCGCACGCCCGTCACGCCAGCGGTCCTCCCGCTTTCGGCCCCGGCGTCTGGTCGAAGACTTCTTCGACGGTGAGCTCGATGGCGAAGGCCGGCCAGATGTTGATGCCGCGGGTGATGCGCCGCGGCAGTCCGATGCTCTCGAGGATCTCGGCGAAGCGGCCGAAGTAGTCGGCGACGTAGGCCTCGTCCGCCGCCGGTGCGAGGCGCACCGCGCGCGTCACACCTTTGATCTGCACGGTGGCGTGATCGACCGGATGCGAGCAGACGATGGCCACGCGGCGCGTAGTGGCGACGTTGGCCACGATCTCCTGGCTGGTTGCGACAGGAACGTAGACGGTGACGCTCTCGAAGTCGTCGCTGGAGCGCACCGCCACGCCGCGGCAGCAAGCCGGAACCCGATCCGCATCCGCCGCCGCCACGAGCACCGACAATCCGCCTTCACCGCAGCGCCTGAGTTTGTCCGGGACCATGAGCGCGGCGATTTTAACGGGGTTCTCGGTTCCTCGGACTTGTTAGCCCGAGGAACCCGAGGAACTACGCGGAACCTAACTTCCCTGCGGCGCGCGGATATGAATCTCCACGCGGCGATTGAGCTGTCGTCCTTCCGCCGTCTCGTTGCTCGACTTCGGGCGGAGCTCGCCGTAGCCGTAGACGGTGATGTTGTTGGCGGCGACGCCGCGGTCGATCAGGTAGTCGGCCACGCTGGCGGCGCGCTGTTCGGAGAGGCGCTGGTTGTACTGCTCGGTGCCGACCGCGTCGGTGTGCCCTTCGACGACGATCTCGTTGTCGGGATACTGCGCGAAGTTGCGCCCGAGCTCATCGAGCAGCGTGCGCGACGCCGGCCGCAGCGCCGACGAGTTCGTGTCGAACAGGATGTCGCCGGTCAGGCGCACATTGATCTCGCCCTGCGACGGACGCTCGACTTCCACGCCCTCGATCTGGCGAAGCTCCTTCTCCTGCTTGTCCATGCGCGCGCCGACGGCCGCGCCGACTGCCGCGCCGGCCACCGCGCCGGCGACCGCGCCCGTGCGGTTGTTGCCCGACTGATTGCCGATCACCGCGCCGGCGATCGCTCCTGCAACCGCGCCGATGGCGGCGCCGCGCTTGGTCTTGCGATGCGCGTCGTTCGAGGTCGATGTGGTGGTGCTGGTGCCGCTCGTGTCGCCGCTCGTGTTGGTGGTGGTCGCGCAGGCGGCGAGGAAAACGGTGAGCAGCATCAGGGTGACGATGAGTCCCTTACGAATCATGGTGTACCTCCTGAAAAGCAGTTGTCGGGCAGGAACCGTTCCTGCCCGACGGCGGTGTGCAAACGGCACGCGCGATCCGGTTGCGCGTTACGACTGGTTGGCGCGGACGAAGATCTCCACGCGGCGGTTCTGCTGGCGGCCGCTGGCGCTGTTGTTCGACGCCTTCGGACGCGACTCGCCGTAGCCGATCGAGTCGATGCGCGACCCGCGGACGCCGAGGTTCTCGAGATAGCTGGCGACCGAATCAGCGCGATGCTCGGAGAGGCGCTGGTTGTACGACTCCGAGCCGGTCGAGTCGGTGTGGCCCTGCACGACGATGGTCGTGTCCTTGTACTTGTTGAACACGTCGGCCATCTCGCGCAGCTCGTCGCGCGAGGCGGAGCGGAGCGCGTACGAGTTGTAGTCGAAGAGGATCTCGTTGCGCACGGTCACGCGCAGCTCGTCCTCGTCGGTGCGGGTGACGTCGACGCCTTCGATCTGCCGGAGCTCGCGCTCCTGCTTGTCCATCATCGCGCCGACGATGGCACCGGTGGCCGCGCCGACGACGCCGCCGACGACCGCACCGCGCTTGGCGTTGCCGCTGCCGCGGTTGTTGTGGATGATCGCGCCGGCGATGGCGCCGGCCACGCCGCCGATCACGGCGCCTTTGCGCGTCTTGTCGCGCTCGGTGGCGACGTCCGCGAACGCCGCGGTCGACATCAGGGCGATGAGCAGGCTGGCGATGAAGTGTTTCATGATTTCCTCCGGGTCCTTTCGTCTGCTTCCTCTATCGCAACCGAAGTGCCACGGTCACAATAACTATGGAAGTAAGGACATGCAGAAGGCAGCCTCAGCCGCGTGGCGGGTGTAGGATGAGCGCCGATGCCGGCCGAGCGCTCCTTGATCGACGTGCTGCGTAACACCTTGCAGTACGGAGACTTGCCGTTCCGCGACTTCGTCGAGCTGGCCCTCTATCATCCCGAGTTCGGCTACTACGCCCGCGCCGAAAACCCGGTCGATCGCGAAGGCGATTACGTCACCGCGCCCGTGCTCAGCCCGGCATTCGCCTTCGCCATTGCCGGACTCGTCCGCGAGTTTGCGAGCCGCAACGAGGGCGTAGTGTGCTCGTTCGTGGACATCGGCTGCGGCGACGGCAGCCTCGTCCGCGCCGTCGCGGAGCAGGTTCCGCACGTGCGCTGTTTCGGTGTCGACCGCGCTCTAGGGCGCGCCGGTTCCGACGAGCGCTTCATCCGCGAGTTCGCCCAGGTGCCGCGCGACGGCGCGCATCTGCTCTTCTCGAACGAGCTTTTCGACGCGTTTCCGTTCGCGCGCCTCGTGCAGCGCGGCGAGCACCTGCACGAGCTGTGGGTGACCGAGCGCGACGGCGCGCTCGACTGGAGCGAGCGCGAGGCGGCGCCGGATTACGAGCATTACTTCGCGGAGCGCGGCATCGAGCTCGCCGACGGGCAGTTCGCCGACGTCTCGCCGGAGTGGGCGGCGTTCTACGAGGAGCTGGCCCGCTTCTCCGAGCACGCGCTGCTGGTCACGCTCGACTACGGCTTCGAGCAGCGGAAGCTCTTCGGCGCGCGCCTGCGCCGCTTCGGCACCGCCGCCGCGTATCGCGATCAGCGCGTCTCGCGCGATCTCCTCGCGTCGCCCGGCATGCAGGACCTCACCGCGCACATCAACTTCACCGATCTCGAGCGCGCCGGCGAGCGCGCCGGAGCGGCCACGCTCCTCTTCGACCGTCTCGCCTCCTTTCTTCTTTCCCTCGGCATCACGGAGCACGAGCTCTTTCGTCCCGCGCATGAGGTCGAGCTGACCCTGGCGCTCTCGGAAGCGCGCGACGACGCGCGGCGGCTGGTCCTGCCCGACGGCATCGGCGAGGAGATGCGCGTGCTCGTTCAGGCGAAGCAGCAGCCGCGCGACGGGTGGTCGTTTCAGCGAAAACCGTATTGACCCGACGAGCTTCCTTGACACCGGGAGGATGCCGTTTAGAATGGCCGCGGTCGTCGTCTCAGCAGAGCGAAAATGATGGCAAATTACTCGGTGCTACTGGTCGCAGCGCTCATTGTCATCTCCGTGCCGGTACTCACGCTTTTCATCATCACGCCGCTCATCCGCGCCTCGCGCGGCGGCAAGGTGAAGCTCGAGCCGTACGAGTGCGGCATCGCTCCGACGTCTACCGCGTTCGACCACCGCTTCTCGGTCCGCTACTTCCTCATCGCGGTCCTGTTCATCGTGTTCGACGTCGAAACGGTGTTCCTCTTCCCCTGGGCGATCCGGTTCAAACAGCTCGGCTGGTTCGGGGCTGTCGAGATGGCAATCTTCCTTGCGATTCTCCTGATCGGGTACTTCTACGCCTGGAAGAGGAAGGTCCTTTCATGGGTCTGATCGAGAGCCGGTTCGAGCCGAACGTCCTCACCACCTCGGTCGACAAGTTTTTCAATTGGGCTCGCAAGTCGTCGCTCTGGCCGATGCAGTTCGGCCTGGCCTGCTGCGCCATCGAGATGATGGCGGTGCTCGATCCGCGGCACGACATGGCTCGCTTCGGCGCCGAGGTCTTCCGGGCTACGCCGCGGCAGGCCGACCTGATGATCGTCTCCGGCACCGTCACCGAGAAGATGGCCCCGATCGTCCGCCGCCTCTGGGATCAGATGCCCGATCCGAAGTGGGTGATCGCCATGGGCTCGTGCGCGACGTGCGGCGGGCCGTACGACACCTACGCCGTGACGCAGGGCGTCGATCGCCTCATACCTGTGGATGTCTATATCCCCGGATGTCCGCCTCGTCCCGAGGCCCTGATCTGGGGATTGATGGAACTGCAGAAGAAAATCGAGAAGATGCACATCCTGCGGAAGGGCGGCGAAGCGTACGACTTCGCGCGCGCCGCGGTGCGCGACTCGCTCCGCCCGGCGCATGAAGGTCCGGCGCTGCGCGCGGAGCAGGCGGCGGCGCAGCTCAAGCCGGCGCCGATCTCCGGCGTCAAGCGCGCTCCCGCCGCACCGGCCGCACCGGCAAAGCCGAAAGCGGCGCCGGCGGAAGTCACCGAGGCGGCGCTGCCGGAGGCGACGGCCGCCGAGATCCAGGAAGCCGCCGCTCCGGAGGTCGCGCCGGGCGATGCCACCGACGGCGCGTCGCCGGCCGCTCCGTTCCACCGCGACGACCTGATGCTCACTGAGCGGATGGCGCTGGCCAACGAGATGGGCGGCAAGTGGGAGACGAAGCTCTTCGCCGCGATGGCCCAGACCGACTGCGGCGCGTGCGGCTGGGATTGCGAGGGCTACGCGAACGCCCTGGCCAGCGGCGAGACCGACGACATTTCGTTGTGCGTCCCCGGCGAGTCGGAGACGCTCGACATGCTCAAGCTGCTCATGGAAGAACAGGGAAAGACCTTCTCCGGCGTGTAAACGAAAATCATGTCCGAACAAGCGCCGCCGCCGACTCCACCGCCCGCCACCGCCGCCGCGCCGGCCGCGGCGGCTGCGCCTCCGGCACGCACGGCCGACGACATCCGCCGCGATCCGCTCGTCGCCGCCGCGCTCTCGCGCGTCGAAGGGGCCATTACGGACGCGAAGGAATTCGCCGGCGAGCTCACGCTCTTCGTCGACCGCGACCGCATTGTCGAGACCTGCCGCGCCTTCAAGGACGACGGCTTCGTCTATCTCGTCGATCTGGCCGGCGTCGATTATTCGAAATTTCCGGGACATACCGGTCCGCGGTTTTCCGTCGCCTACACGCTTTATTCGTTCGCGAAAAATGCGCGGGTCCGCCTGCGGGTCTGGACCGACGACAAAGAGCCCGTTCCCAGCGTGACCTCGGTCTGGAAAACGGCCAATTGGCACGAGCGCGAGACGTACGACATGCTCGGAATCGAATTTTCCGGACATCCGAATCTCGAGCGCATTCTGATGTGGGAAGGCTTCAATGGCTTCCCGTTGCGCAAGGACTTTCCGATCCGCGGCATCGACACCGGCGCGCGCATTTACCCCGAGGTATTTCCCGAGGGCGGCGGCCCGAAAGCGGGATCGACCGGGAAACCTGCCAGCGATGTGAATCTGTACAAAGGGGAGTGGAAGCGCTACGGCACCTGGCCCGCCGCACAGATCGGCGGCGGTCCCGCGGCGAAACCAGCCGCGCCGAAACCGGCACCGAAACCGGTCGCCGCCGCACCCGCACCCGCACCCGCCGCGGCACCTGCACCTGCAGCCGCACCTGCAGACGACGAAGACGAGGACGCCGAATGATGCGCGCCGCTCTCACACAGTATCCAGCAGTTTGCACCGGCCGCGAGGTGGCGCATGTTTGACGTCCACGAGATGGAGGTCAACTTCGGCCCGCAGCATCCGTCGACACACGGCGTGCTGCGCGTGATCCTCAAAGTCGACGGCGAGCGCATCGTCGAGGCCAAGCCGGTCATCGGCTATCTGCATCGCGGCACCGAAAAACTCTTCGAGCACATGGCCTATCCGCAATGCGTGCCGCATACGGACCGCATGGATTACGTCGCCTCGGCCACGAACAATCTCGGCTTCGTCGAGACGGTCGAGAAAATGCTCGGCGTCAGCAAGCTCATTCCGCGCCGCGCGCAATTGCTGCGGGTAATCCTGTCGGAATTACAGCGCATTTCCTCGCATCTGTTGTGGCTGGCCACGCACGCCATCGACATCGGCGCAATGACGCCGTTTTTCTATTGCTTCCGCGAGCGCGAGCAGATTCTCGATCTGTTCGAACAATATTGCGGCGCGCGCCTCACTCTCAATTGCATGCGCATCGGCGGCATGCCCGAAGACATTCCGCCGGGCTGGCTCGAAGACATCGAGGCCTTCTGTGCGAAATTCGACGCGGCCGTCGACGAATATGAGTCGCTGCTGACCACGAACCGCATCTGGAAGCGGCGCACGGTCGGCATCGGCGTGATCTCGCCGGAAGAAGCGATCGAGTGGGGCATTACAGGCCCGCCGCTGCGCGGCTCCGGCGTCGAATGGGATTTGCGCCGCGCCCAGCCGTACGAGTGCTATCCCGAGCTCGAGTTCGAAATTCCGATCGGCCGTAATGGCGATACCTACGACCGCTATCTGGTGCGCATGGAAGAAATGCGGCAGTCCAACCGCATCCTGCAGCAGTGCATCCCGCTGATCCGGGCCACGCCGGTGGGCGATCTGAAGGCGAAAATCTCCAAAGTGGTTCGCCCGCCGGAAGGCGAGGTTTATCACTCGATCGAATCGCCGAAGGGTGAGCTCGGCTATTACATCGTCAGCGATGGCAAGACCCAGAATGCCTATCGCTGCCACGTGCGTCCGCCGAGTTTCGTCAATCTGCAGGCATTGCCGGCCATGGCCCGCGGGCATCTGGTGTCGGATCTCGTGGCGCTGATCGGGACGATCGACATCGTCCTGGGTGAGGTGGACCGTTGAACAAAGCGCTCATGGCCTACCTCATCTGGCCGCTGGTCAAATTCCTAGTGGCCTTCGTGATCGTGCAATTGATCGTCGTGGCCATGACCTGGATCGAGCGGCGGCTGCTGGGATTCATTCAGGCGCGCCGCGGCCCGAACCGCGTGGGACCGTGGGGTTTGTTCCAGGGCATCGCCGATCCGGTGAAATTGCTGCTCAAGGAAGACATCCTTCCGTCCAGCGCCGAGAAAATCGCCTATTTCCTCGGGCCGATGCTGCCGCTGATTCCGGCCTTCGTGGTCTTCTGCCTCATCCCTTATGGACCGCCGCCGACCTTCACTGTCACGCGTACAAACGTCGGCCTGCTGCTGATCCTCGCCCTGACTTCCACCGCCGTGTACGGAATCATTCTCGGCGGCTGGGCCTCGAACAATAAATATTCGCTGATGGGCGGCCTCCGCTCCGCCGCGCAGATGGTCTCTTATGAGGTGCCGTTCGGCCTCTCCATCGTCGGCGTACTGATGATGAGCGGCTCGCTCGATCTGGTGCAGATCGTCCGCTATCAGGAAATCAACGCCTGGAATTTCCTGCCGCAGCTCGTGGCCTGTTTCATTTTCTTCGTGGCCATGAACGCGGAAAACAACCGCACGCCGTTCGACCTGCCGGAAGCGGAGTCGGAATTGGTGGCCGGTTTTCATACCGAATATTCGGGGATGAAATTCGCCTTCTTCATGCTCGCCGAATATTCGATGATGATCGTCAACTCCTGTCTCATCGTGACGCTCTTCTTCGGCGGCTGGACCCTCGGCATGTTCGGCATCGGCCTGACCACCGACGTGCTGCGTCACATGGGTCTGTTCGGCGGCATCCTCGGCGCGCTGATTTTCCTCTCCAAGGTCATGGTGTTCATGCTCGTCTATGTCTGGTTCCGCGCGACCTTCCCGCGGTTCCGCTTCGACCAGCTCATGGACCTCGGCTGGAAGTGGATGATCCCGATGGCCCTCGGCAACATCGTCGTCACCGCGCTCTTCATCCTGGCCGGGCAGGAGCGGCTGATGTACTGGATCGGCGCGATCCTCCTCGGCATGACCATCTTCTATCTCGTCAAACCGCGTCCGACAAAGGTGCCGGCCCATGCACGTTGAGTATCCGAAGAATCGCTGGAGCGAGAAATTTCTCGTTCTCGATCTCCTCGAGGGATTGAAGACGACGTTCCGCGAGCTCTTCAAGCCGAAGGTGACGATCCGCTATCCGGAAGAGCGTATGGAGCCGGCGGACCGCTTCCGCGGCATGTTCCGCTTCTCTTATGACCGCTGCATCGCCTGCAAGTTGTGCGCGGTGGCCTGCCCGATCGACATCATCTACATCGACGTGCACGACGAGATGATCGAAGAGGCCGGCAAGAAGAAAAAAGTCAAAGTCCTCGACCGTTACGACATCGACGTCAAGCGCTGCATGTTCTGCGCGCTCTGTGAAGAAGCCTGCCCCACGAAGCCGAAATCGATCTGGCTGACCACCAAGACGTACGAGATGGCCACCTACGACCGGAACGATCTCTACTTCAACATGCAGGAGCTCGAGTACTGGGACGACCGGCCGCGCTACACAGGGCTGCCGGAAGAGGAGGAGAAGCCGCGGCTCGACGAGCAGCGCCTTCTGAGCTAGCGAACATGGACGCCGTCACCTCCAGCATGCCGCTGCTCGTCTTCGTCGTGATCGGCACGATCGCCGTGGCCTCGTCGATCCTGGTCGTGGCCATGCGCAATCCCGTGCATTCGGCCCTCTTTCTCCTGTTGACGTTTCTCTGTGTGGCCGTGCTGTTCGTGATCAAGTCGGCCGAGTTCGTCGCGGCGGTGCAGGTGCTGGTCTATGCCGGCGGCGTGATGGTGTTGTTCCTCTTCGTGGTCATGCTGATCAACGTGCGCCACCTGCCGGAAGAGCGGGTGCTCTCGCCGGTGTGGCTAGGCGGCGTCGGCGTAGGCATTGCGGTATTCGTGCTGTTCGCCACGCTGGTGCGCGGCGGCGCGTATCACGACGCGGTGCCGGACGCGAACCGGCGTCTGACCACGGTCAAAGAGACGTACCTGACGCAGCATCCGAGCGATCCGAACAAGCTGGTGCGCCGGACGCGCGCCCGCGACAACCGCAATGCCGAAGCCGTCGGGATGGCGCTGTATACCGATTACCTCGTGCCGTTCGAGGTCGCCTCGTTGTTTCTATTGGTGGCGATGATCGGCGCGATCGTGATCGGAAAACGCGAACTGTCGGCCGAGGAAGAAGAGACGGCGCCCGATTACATGATCGAGCGCGCCGAGACGGAGAAGGAAGTGAAGGAAGCTTTCGGTGCCTAGCACGGACGCCTATCTGATGTTGTCGGGAACCCTGTTCGCGGCCGGACTGGTCGGGGTGATCATCCGCCGCAACATGATCACGGTGCTGATGTGCATCGAGCTGATGCTCAATGCCGTCAACATCAACCTGATCGCCTTCTCCCACAGACTGGCCTCGCTCGAGGGACAGGTCTTCACTGTATTTGTGATTACCATAGCGGCCGGCGAGGCCGCGGTGGGGCTGGCCATCATCATCCAGTTGTACCGCCTGCGCAGCACCGTCAATATCGACGAGGTGAGGACGCTGCATGGATAACGCGCTGATCGCGGTGGTCCTCCTGCCGGCGCTCGGCGCGCTGATCAACGGCTCGCGCGCGTTCCTCAATCCGCTCACCCCGAAAAACCGCACCATCACCAACGGCGTGGCCCTCGGCACGACCGCGCTGTCGGCCGTCATCGCCACGTGGGTCGTGCTGCAGAGCGCCGGACATGCCTGGCAGCACACCTATTTCACCTGGATCCCGGCGGGCATGGGACACGCCGGCAATTTCCTGGCGAATTTCGGGATCGATCTGGCCTTCCGCATCGACCCGCTCTCGTCGACGATGCTGATGATCGTGACCTGGATCGGCTTCCTGATCCACGTCTACGCGACCGGCTACATGTCGCACGAGACCGGCTATACCCGCTTCTTCACCTATCTCAACCTCTTCATGTTCATGATGCTGTTGCTCGTGCTCGGCGCGAACTACATGGTCCTGTTCGTCGGTTGGGAAGGTGTGGGTCTCTGTTCATATCTCCTGATCGGCTTCTATTACGACAAGAACTTCGCCGCCGACGCCGGCAAGAAGGCGTTCATCACCAATCGCATCGGCGACTTCGGTTTCATCCTCGGCATTTTCCTGATCTTCAATACCTTCGGCAGCGCCGACTACGGCAAGGTCTTCGCCCTCGCCGCGCACGGCGGCACCGCGCAATACGGAGGCGTGGCCACGGCCATCTGCCTGCTGCTGTTCGTCGGCGCGTGCGGCAAGTCCGCACAGATTCCTCTGTACGTCTGGCTGCCCGACGCTATGGCCGGCCCGACGCCCGTCTCCGCGCTCATTCACGCCGCCACCATGGTCACCGCCGGCGTCTACATGGTGGTCCGCTCCAATGTGCTCTTCCGTATGGCGCCCGACGCCATGCTGGTCGTGGCCATCGTCGGCGCACTGACGGCCATTTTCGCAGCGTCCATCGGCCTCGCACAGAACGACATCAAGAAAGTACTGGCCTATTCGACGGTCTCCCAGCTCGGCTACATGTTCCTCGGCGCGGGCGTCGGCGCATTCACCGCGGCGATTTTCCACGTCATGACCCACGCGTTCTTCAAGGCCTGCCTCTTCCTCGGCGCGGGCTCGGTCATCCACGGCTGCGGCGGCGAACAGGACATGCGCAAAATGGGCGGCCTGCGCAAATACATGCCGCGCACGCATTGGACGATGCTCGTGGCCACCATCGCCATCGCCGGCATTCCGCCGCTGGCCGGCTTCTTCTCCAAAGACGAGATCCTGGCCAACGCCTATCCGCATCACCGCCCGATCTGGATCCTCGGCGTCATTACAGCCGGACTGACGGCCTTCTACATGTTCCGCCTCTACTTCATGACCTTCCACGGCGAATATCGCGGATTCGAGCGTGAAGGGATCATCGAGTCGGAGCCGGAGCACGCCGGGCACAACCTGATTCCCGACCGCCGTCACCTCGATCAGGGCGACGAGCACAGTGACAAAGCGCACGGCCATCACGCCCACGGCCACGATCCGCACGAGTCGCCGATCGCGATGACCGGCGTGCTGGCCATCCTGGCGGTGCTCTCCTTCATCGGCGGCTGGGTCGGCCTGCCGGCGGTGCTCGGCGGCCAGCACCCGTCATGGTTCCAGCAGTGGCTCTCGCCGGTGCTGCTGCCGATCGACGGCCATCCCTATGAATTTCACGAGGCCTCCGAGGCGCTCGAGTACACGCTGATGATCGTCAGCGTGGCCGTGGCTGCATTCGGGATTTTTCTGGCGTGGCGCTTCTATAAACGCGATCCGCTCTGGTCGACGCCGAAGCGCTTCGCCACCAGTCTCCGTCCCGTGCACCGCCTGCTCGAGAACAAATATTTCGTCGACGAGCTCTATGGCGCCACGGCCATCGGCGGCACGCTGGTGCTGGCGCGGGCATTGTGGTGGTTCGACCGCTGGGTCGTGGACGGGCTGGTCAACGGCATCCGCCACGCCACGGTGGTGCTGTTCGGCCACGGCTCGTGGATCTTCGACCGCTATGTTGTCGACGGCGCGGTGAACGGTGTTGCGTACGGTGCAAAGGGCGGCTCGATGATGTTTCGCCGCATGCAAAGCGGATTCGTCCAGAACTATGCGCTGATCATGGGCGGCGGGATCGTCCTCGTGGCGCTGGTGTACCTCTTCATGAAGCCTTGATTGCGAGGAGAACGAGCCGGACATGCCCATTCTCAACATCATTACGTACATCCCGCTGGTAGGCGCGGCGCTGATCCTGCTGGGCATCAACCGCGCGAATACGCGGGCCATCCGGATCGTGGCCACCGCCACGGCCGTGGTCGATTTCCTCGTCTCGCTCTATCTCTGGCCGAATTTCGACAAGACGAAGCTCTGGCAGTTCCGCGAGACCTACGAGTGGATTCCGTCGCTCGGCGTGAAATACGACTTCGGCATTGACGGCATCGCCCTGCTGCTCATCCTGCTGACGACCTTCATGGGCATCATAGCCGTGGTCTCCTCCTATACCGCCATCCACCAGCGGGAAAAGGAGTATTACGCGCTGCTGCTCATGCTGCAGACCGGCATGATCGGCACGTTCTGCTCGCTCGATTTTTTCCTCTTCTACGTCTTCTGGGAAATCATGCTCGTGCCGATGTACTTCATCATCGGCATCTGGGGCGGGCAGCGGAAGCTCTACGCCGCTATCAAATTCTTTCTCTATACGCTGGCCGGCTCGGTGCTGATGTTGCTGTCGATCCTGGCCCTCTTCTTCTTCAATGACGGCGGGATCGGCTTCCTCAACATCAAAGGCCTCGGCAATCCGGCCACCTTCAGCGTGCTGCAGTTCCACGAGATCGGACATCTGATTCCGCCGACACTGCAGTTCTGGATTTTCCTCGGCTTCTTCTTCGGCTTCGCCATCAAGGTGCCGATGTTCCCGTTCCATACCTGGCTGCCCGACGCGCACGTCGAGGCGCCGACGGCCGGCTCGATCATCCTCGCGGCCGTGCTGCTGAAGATGGGCACGTACGGTTTCGTGCGGTTCGCCTTGCCGATCCTGCCCAATGCCACGAAACAATTGCTGGTCCCGATCGTGGTGCTGTCGGTCATCGGCATCATCTATGGCGCGCTCGTGTCGCTCGTACAAAAGGACATGAAGAAGCTGGTGGCCTACTCCTCGGTCTCGCACCTCGGCTTCGTGATGCTCGGTATGTTTGCCCTCAATCCGATGGGGCTGCGCGGCTCGGTCATCCAGATGATCAACCACGGCATTTCCACCGGCGCGCTCTTCCTCTTGGTCGGCATGATCTACGAGCGGCGCCATACGCGCATGATCGCGGACTACGGCGGTCTGGCGAAGCAGATGCCGATGTACGCGGCGCTCTTTCTCATTGCGGCTCTTTCTTCCATGGGACTGCCGGCATTGAACGGTTTCATTGGTGAATTCACGATTCTTCTCGGCGCCGCGAATTCGAGTGCGTTCGGAACCATCGCTTACGCTGTGCTCGCCGCGGTCGGCATCGTCCTTGGCGCCGCGTACCTGTTGTGGCTCTATCAGCGCGTTTTCTGGGGGCCGCTCGACAATCCGGCCAATGCGAATCTGCTCGACGTCAACAAACGCGAGCTCGGGATGATGCTCGCGCTGATTGCATTGATGGTCTGGATCGGCGTCTATCCGAAGCCGTTCTTCGACTTCATGGAAAAACCGGTCGACTACATCGTCGAGAAAGTCGAGCCGGGCTATTTCGCCAGACAGCAGCTCACGTATCCGGCCGCTCCGGCCGCCGCGCCGGCCGGACATCATGAGGTGGCTGAGAAATGACCTGGAGCGACGCGCTCTTCATCCTTCCGGAAATCGTTCTGACGATCGGCGCGTCGCTGCTGCTGATTGCGCCGGTGACGGGGTTCCGGAGTGAAGGAAAGGCGGCAAAATGGTCGATGCTGGCGCTGCTGGCCATCACCGCCGGCACGCTCGTGGCCGCGGCCGCGCTCGTACAGAACGTCGATCAGACCCGCGGCTTCGCGCGTATGTTCGCGCTCGACGGATTTTCGATCTTCTTCAAATTCCTCTTCCTGATCACCATCGCTCTCGTTACGTTATTGTCTGACGACTATCTGCGCGGCACGCGCTATTCGCCGTGGGAGTATTACTCGCTATTGTCGTTCGCCCTCTGCGGCATGATGTTCATGGCCTCCGGAATTCATCTCGCGGCCATTTACGTCGGGCTGGAGCTGCTGTCGCTGTCGAGCTACATTCTGGCCGGCTATTTCAAGAACGAACAGAAAAGCACCGAAGCGGCGATGAAGTATTTCGTGCTCGGCGCGGTCAGCTCGGCCATTCTGTTGTACGGCATTACGCTGATTTATGGCGTGACCGGCACGCTCAGTCTGACCGTCATTGACCGGGTGATGTCGACGCTGGTGAGCAATGACGCGCTGATGTTCGGGATCATGCTCCTCGGCGCGGGACTCTGCTTCAAGATTGCCGCGGTGCCGTTCCACGTCTGGACGCCCGACGTCTATGAAGGCGCGCCGACGCCGGTCACGGCATTCCTCTCCACGGCCTCGAAATCGGCCGCGTTTGCGATCTTCGCCCGCATTTTCTATGTCGGCATGCACCACTTCCGGCTCGACTGGCAATACGTGCTGGCGGTCGTGGCGGCGCTGTCGATGATCGTCGGCAACCTTGCCGCCATTACGCAGGACAACGTCAAGCGGATGCTCGCGTACTCGTCGATCGGGCACGCCGGCTATGTGCTCCTCGGCATCATCGCCGTGAGCGAGATGGGCTTGCGCGGCATCCTCGTCTACTCCGTCGTCTACGTCTTCGCCACCCTCGGCATCTGGGCCACGGTCCTGATGCTGCAGCAGCACGAATATGCAGGGGAGATGGTCAACGACTTCGACGGCCTGCACCGGCGCGCGCCCTTCTGGGCCTTCGCCATGATCGTCTTCCTGCTCTCGCTCGGCGGCATCCCGCCGACGGCCGGCTTCATCGGCAAGTACTTTCTATTCTACGCCGCGGTGGGTGCGGGCTTCGGCTGGCTGGCCATCATCGCCGTGCTGATGTCGGCGGTGTCGATGTTCTTCTACTTCCGCCTGGTGATGGCCATGTACCTGCGCGACGGCCACGAGGGCGCGCTGCCCGCGGGCGGCACGCTCCGCTTCGTGGCGGCGGTGTGTCTCGTGATCACGCTGCTGTTCGGCATCCTCCCGTCGCCGCTGATCGATCAGGCGGCGATCTCCGGACGAGGCGTCGCGAAGCGCATCGCGGCCGTGACTCCTGGACGCTAACCATGGACGATAAGAAGCGCGGCGAGTTCCTGCGGCTGGCCGAGGCATCTTCGATCGGGTGGATGTTCCCGATTGCGATGGGGCTGGGATTCGGGGCAGGGTGGCTGCTCGACAAGCTCTTCGGAACGTGGCCGTGGTGCACGGCGGTGTTCACCGGATTCGGGGTCGTGGCGGCCTTCCTGAACCTCTTCCGCATCGGCACGCGCGCCGATGGCGGATGAGCTTCCGTGGTACGAGCGCGAGACGCCGGCGCAGGTGCTGCGGCGGATCAAGCGCAACGCCGTCGCGGCCTGGCTCGCATTCGCGCTTTTTACCCTGTTTTCCGGGGATTTTCGCCGCTTTCTCGCATTGACTTGCAGTGCAGCGGTGACTATGATCAGCTTCCTTTGGCTGGAGGAGATCCTGTCGATTCTCCTGCAGCCGGTTCCACAAAAAAACGCCCGGAGGCTGATCGTCCGTACGTTGCTGCGCTACGCGCTCGTCGGCGTGGCGCTCGCGGTCACGATCATCATTGCTCGTTTTGATGCGGTTGGTGTGTTGCTGGGATTCTCGGTCATCGTGGTGGGAATCTTCGGCGAAGCTCTGTACTCGCTTCGCCGCCTGTGAGGTCGCTCGAGGTTAGATGGAACACGAACACTCGATACTGTACGAGCCGGTCAATCATCTGCTCCGGCCGATGCTCGGCTTCGACGTCCCGGACCATGTGCTCATGGCCCTGCTGGTGCTGCTCATCAGCCTGATCGTCTTTCCGCTCGCCGCTCGCCGGCTGAGCCGCGACAACCCCGGACCGTTCCAGCACTTCCTGGAGATGATCGTCGGCGGATTGAAAGGCCTGCTCGAGGAGATCATCGGCCACGGCGCCGCCTCGAAGTATCTCTACATCATCGGCGCCTTCGCCTGCTTCATCTTCATCTCGAACATCTTCGGCCTCTTCTTCTTCCTGCAGCCGCCGACGGCGAACCCGAACA
Source organism: Thermoanaerobaculia bacterium (assembly GCA_036389275.1). Classification (GTDB taxonomy): domain Bacteria; phylum Acidobacteriota; class Thermoanaerobaculia; order Gp7-AA8; family Gp7-AA8; genus QHVT01. Next base: position 13,139 of record DASVQE010000039.1, on the reverse strand, counting down.
CGACCTTCGGCCTCGGCCTGTGCGCGTTCCTCTACTACAACGCACAGGGCATCCGGGAGCAGGGGCTGTGGCATTACCTCAAGCACTTCGCCGGGCCGATGCCGCTGCTCGCGCCGATCATGATCCCCATCGAGATCATCGGCCATCTGGCGCGCATCCTCTCGCTGGGCATGCGTCTGTTCGGGAACATCTTCGGCGAGCACAGTGCCACGGGGATCTTCATGGGCATGCTGCCGTTCGTGCTGCCCTGGCCGATGATGGGACTGGGCATCTTCGGCGCGTTCCTGCAGACCTTCGTCTTCATCATGCTGACCATGGTGTACATCGGCGGCGCGGTGGCGGCGGAAGAACACTAAGAAATCAGAGACAACCTTCGGGTTCGGATTATCGAAAGGAGAAATCGATAGTGAGCAAGAAACACATCGTGTTGTTCGTCATCCTCGCGCTGACGGCCTTCTCGGCGTTCGCGCAGGATGCGCAGACGACGCAGACGGCCACCAACAGCGGCGTCCGTTGGGGCGTCATCGGCGCGGCGTTCGTCCTCGGGATCGCGGCGGCTGCCGGCGCCATCGGCCAGTCCCGCGCCATCGCCGCCTCGGTCGAGGGCATCGCCCGCAACCCCAGCGCCGCCGGCGCGATCCGTCTGGCCATGATCATCGGTCTGGCCCTGATCGAGTCGCTCGTCATCTACGCGCTGCTGATCGCGTTCTTCGTCTACAAGCTCTGATCGGCCCACGCGAAGCGACGCGGAAGAAGGCCCGGCTCGCGCCGGGCCTTTTTCTTGCTGACTCCGGTCCGCGGGAGGTTCTCACGTGAGCTGGTTCAACCTGTCGTTTCTCGGATGGCTGATCGTGATCGTGGCGCTCGGCCTGGTCGCGTACAAGTACGATGTGCCGGGCTTCTGGATCGGCATCGGCGCGCTGCTGCTGCTCGGCGTCGGCATCATCACCTCGGTCAAACACTCCAAGCCGCGGATCTGAGCGGCAAATGAAAAAGCCGGCCCGAGGGCCGGCTTTTCGTTTCGCGCCGCGTGCGGCGGAGCGCGTTAGTTCTCGTTGAGCAGGCGGCGGATGGCCTCGACAGCGTCGGAGCTGGTGATCTGCGCGTCGAGCACGATCGCGCCGACCGACGACCACTTGCCGTCGCGGAGCACCACGTACGAGATCTTGTCCTCGCCCTGCGTGTAGAACGCCAGGCGGTCGTCGTTGTTGATGCCGTCGACGCGGCCGGACTTCATGGCCGTGGCGAAGTTCGGCGCGATCACGCCGCCTTCGCGGCGGCCGACCGGGACGCGCAGGCGTCCGTTGGACACCGGCGGCAGGCTGGGGCGGATGCGCACTTCATTGAGGCGCTGCGTGGCGAAGTCGCCGAACACCACCAGCACGCTGTCCTGCTTCGGCGAGGCGAAGATCACCGGCTGCTTGAGCACCGACTTTTTCTCATCGGCGCCGCCGTCGGCGGACGTCATGCTGACGGAAGCGACGGCCGCCTCCTCCGGGTCGTGCGTGAACTCGCTCAGATCGATGCGGTCGATCGCTTCGACGTTGCCGTTCTCGATGGTGAGCATCGCGTACTGCGCGGCCTCGGTGCCGGTGTGCGTATCGAACTCCCACCACACCGCATGCACGCTGATGCCGGTGGTCTGCGACAGGGTGCCGTCGGCTTCGCTGACGCGGCGCGTGACGGCGATGCGGAGGTTCTCGCGATAGTCGAACGGCCCGCCGATGGCGGTCGGCTCGCTCCAGACGCCGTCCTTGTCGCGCGAGGCGAACAGCAGCTCGCTGTGCATGAGCGTCACCTGGCGGATCCAGAAGACGAACAGCATGTTCGAGCCGGAGTCGTAGGCGATGGCCGGGTTGATGTGCGAGCCGGAAGCGAGCGTCGCCGGGACGACTTCCGTGGCGATGGTGTCGCCGCGGCGGATCGTCAACTGGAGGAACGACATCGCTTCGGTATTGATCTCGCGATGGGCGGACCGCAGCTCGCGCGTGACGGTGTAGAGCGTGCCGTCGGTGGCGAGCAGCGACTCCTCCTGCTCGTGCGCCCAGACCAGCGCAGGAACGAAGAGAAGCGCGACGAGCAGGATCAGTTTCTTCATCATAATTTCAGGTTGACCATCGAGCGGAGGTCGATCGCGTAGAGAAGGTGCTTGAGATTCTTGAACTGCGGGTAGAACTTCGCGAGCTCGGAGAAGTGGAAGTCGGCGCTCTCGGCGTCTCCCGACTTGTATGCTGCTTCACCGAGCAGGTAATGAGCGTTGCGGATCTGGCGCGAGTCTCGGGCGATCTCGAGACCGGCCTCACCGTAGAGGATTGCGCGCGTGTAGTCGCCCGACTCGACATAGCCGTAGCAGAGGTCGATGTACGCCTCGGCGCGGCCCATCGGGTCGGAGAGCATGGCCAGCGCCTCGTGCACGTGGGCGAGACCATCCTCGATCTTCCCTTCGAGCAGCAGGCAGTAGCCGAGGTTCTCGAGAGCGTATCCGTGGCTCAGATCGCGGTCGCGGTTCTCGGCCGATTCATCGCCGAGGGCGAGCGACTCGCGGAAGCACTCGATGGCGGTGGCGATCTGCGAGTCGAGCTCGTAGATGTTCCCGAGCTCGAGGAGGACGACCCGGCGCCATGACGGCTCTTTCGCGTCTTCGGACGTCCGGAGCGCGAGCTGCCCATAGAACAGCGCGCGCTTGAGATCGTTCTCCAGCCGGTACTTGTACTGCAGCGCGTACGCGGCGAGGTAGACGTGGCGCAGGTTCCGGCGGCGCAGGATCACCCGCGCGAGGTCGTTGACCTCCGGGCCGGTGCGCTCGATGGCGATCATGGCGTCAGCCTTGTTGATCGTCAGCAGCTCGCGCGCGTCTTCTTCCTCGGCGAGAGCGAGCGCCTCGTCGTAGAGCGCGATCGCTTTCTCGTACTCGGCCGCGCGCACGTGCGCCAGGCCGGACTGCCGCAGTTCTTCGACTCGATTCATCGTTTCTTTCAGCTCAGGCATCCGCACCACCCTCCGCCCCTTCGAATTCACCCGAGTCTTCCTGGATGCGCTTGAACTCGATGAAGCTCTCGACTTCCTTCTGCGCAGCAGGACTGAGCGACCGGTACTTGTCGAACAACGTGTTCGCCCGCGCCGTCTCGTCGAAGAAGTCGCCGATGCTGAGATCGAAGCACTGCAGGATCTTGAGCAGGGTATCGAGGCCGACCTTGTACTCGCCCTGTTCCATGCGCGAGAGGTCGGACTGGTGGATGCCGATTTTTTCGGCGAGCTCCACCTGCGTCAGCTTGCGCTGGCGCCGGAGCTGCCGGATCTTCCGGCCGACGAGTTCGAGTTGTGCTGGCCTGTTCATCGCGGGTTTCGTTGACTTTTATGCTATTGAACAATAAAGTGACGCAACTTTCAATATGCGGGCTGCGACTCGTCGTGTCAAGCCCAAAAAGGCCTGCCAGCCACGTACGCCACCGCCCATCTCCTCCGCGAGCTCGTCAAGCGCGACTTCAACGCCCGCTTCACCGGCTCGGCTCTCGGCCTCACCTGGGCCGTCCTCCAGCCGCTCAGCCTCGTCGCCCTCTACTGGTTCGTCTTCACCTTCATGATCCCGGGCGGCCGCGCCGGCGGACGAGGAGATCTCTACATCTATTTTCTCATCGCCGGCCTGCTGCCGTGGCTCGGCCTCAACGAAGGGCTGATCCGCTCGATGACCGCGGTGGTCGACAACTCCTCGATCGTCCGCCGTCTTCCGCTGCGGAGCGAGCTGCTGGTGGTCGTGCCGAACGTCTCGGCGCTCATCTTCGAGTGCGTCGGACTGGCCATCTTCCTCGTGGCGGTGATCGTGCGCGGGCTGCCGCTGCGCAACCTCTGGATCCTGCCGTTCGCGCTGGCCACGCAGTTCGCGCTGCAGCTCGGCGTCGGTCTCTTCCTCGCCGCGCTCTTTGTCTTTTTTCGCGATCTCGCCCAGATCATCGGCTTCACCCTGTCGGTGATCTTCTACCTCAGCCCCATCCTCTACCCGGTGAGCGGGCGCTTCGAAGCGTTCTTCTTCTGGAATCCGCTGACGGCGCTGCTCGGTTTGTTCCGGAGCGCCATGCTCGCCTCACCGTTACCTGACGCCGGCTCGATCGTCTTCTTACTGATCGCTGCAACCGCGATGTTCGCGGCCGGGCTGCTGTTCTTCCGCAGGGCACAGCCGGCGCTCGTCGATCTCATCTAAGTCCCAAGCAGGAGAAACGCATGTCCATTCGCAGGGTTGTGATTCTGGCGGTCTGTCTGGCCGCGCTGTTCATCGCGGGCGCGGCTGTCGCGCAAACCGCCGCCGCCACGCCGCAGGCCGCACAGACGACGTCGTCCGCGACGACGGCGCCCGCGCCGGCGGCGATCGAGGGCGGCGAGCCGCGCTACATCCGGGCCGAGACGCCCGAGCAGCGGCAGGCCCGGCTCGGCACGAACGAGGATCCGGGACCGAATCCCGATCCGGAGAAAGTCTTCATCCGCTTTGGCCGCCCGTACCACATCCACCGCTACGAGAAAAAGTACGCCAAGTACACGCGCGAAGGATGGGTGCGTCCCGTCGCGAACTTCAACGCGGCGAAAGAGATTTACCAGGAAAACGAAAAGTATGTATGGGTCTGGGCGCCCGACAACACCGTCAAGCAGGAAGCGAAGCGCGCCACCCTCGCCGACTCGAAGTACCGCGAGTACAGCAATGAGGGCGTGGCCTATCTCGAGAAGGTCCGCGGCGAGTTCACGCCGGTCGACGTGCCGCAGGCCGACGTCACCGTCCGCTTCGAGGATGGCTCGAAAGGGCTGCCGACCTCCGGCTCATGGCGCAACTACGGCGCGGTGGCCGACATCAATGAAGACGGCTTCCCCGATCTGGTCCTGCCGCCGCAGCGCGGCCTCGGCAGCGTGCCGGCCATCTACTACGGCGACGGCAAGGGCGGCTGGAAAGCGGCCGACATGTCGGCCTGGCCGTCCTTCAACTACGGCGGCGTGGTCGCGGCCGACTTCAACAAAGACAAGCATGTCGACCTCGCCTTCGCCGTCCACCTCATCGGCGTGGCCGTCTTCCTCGGCGACGGCAAAGGCGCGTTCCGCCGCGTCGAGAGCGGACTGCCGACGGACTACCCGACGCGCCGCGTCGTCGCCACCGACATCAACGCCGACGGCTGGACGGACCTGGTGGCCATCAGCGAAGGTCCGGTCGGCCGCGGCGAAGAGTTCCGCACCAAGACCTCTGCGAATCTGATCGGCCTGCTGAACCGCAAGAAAGGGGAGGAGTGGGAAGGGACGAACCTCTCGGGCGCGAAAGAGTTTCTCGCCGGCGACTGGCTGGAGACCGGCAACTTCAACGGCGACAAGTACCCCGACTTCGCCGGATCGAGCATCTACTTCAGCGGCACCCAGATCCTCTACGTGAGCGACGCGAAGAACGGCGGCAAGTACTCGAGCGTCGACCGCGGCGACGGCCAGTACCTGCCGCTGCTCTCGTACTACTACGGCATGACCACCGGCCCGTTCTCGACGCCGAAGCTCGACGACGTCGTCATGAGCTACTACCGCATGTGGCCGTCCGACCTGAACGCGAAAGTGGTGGCGACGCCGCCGCTCAAGACCGTGGTCGGTCTCGATCGCGTGAGCTTCGCCGGCGGCAAACCGGTGCGGACGCCGATCCTACGGTGGGGCTCCGACAGCGCGGTCGCGATCAGCGGCATCACCCGCGGCGACTTCGACGGCGACGGCAAGCTCGACGTGCTCTTCACGCGCGTGAACCCGCGCGAGGCGGTGCTGCTCCTCGGCGACGGCGCCGGCAAATTCAAGCGCGCCTCGATCGAAGGGCTGACTCTCGCGCCGCAGCGCAACTACTCGGTGCAGGTGGCCGACGTGAACGGCGACAAGCGCCCCGACGTCATTCTGATGTACGAGTCGGAAGAGACCACCGCGCTCTCGAAGAAGAACGGCCGGGTGCAGGTCTTCCTGAATCGGGGAGCGGCTCCGGCGCAGAATGCGGCGAAATAGACGCGATTGATGGTTGCGATACGTGGTGGTTGCAGGTATAGTCGCCCGAATCGCCACGAGTTGATATGGTGATATCCCATAAAATGCGTCTTCGGGTATTGACTTCGCGAATATTTCGCCATACTTTTAGCGAAGTTCAGTCGGATCACCAGACTTTTGTCGTTGTCGACGAATTGAAAATCTGAACGCGGAGGTGATCGTATCGTCTGGATCGGGTGAGCAAACCTTCGTTCGTTTTCAAGTCAATTTGAAGTGTAGGAGATAGAAATGAAGAAATCTTTTGTATGGGCTCTGATGGCCATGCTCGTCGTTGCGGGCTCGGCGTTCGCAGCCCCGGCGCGCGTGACGGATAACGCCACGTTCGCGACGGGCGCTCCGACGACGACCAACAACGACGACAGCTGCGACATCGCAGTCACGCCGGCGGCCACGCTGCTGCTGCCGTACTTCGAAGTCAATCTGGCCGGCGGTGGCGGTGGCGAGACCACCCTGTTCACCGTGACCAACACCTCGCGTCTGCCGCAGATCGCGCACGTGACGGTTTGGACCGACTGGTCGTTCCCGGTTCTCGACTTCAACATCTTCCTGACCGGTTATGACACGCAGTCGATCAACATGTACGACATCATCGGCCGCGGCCTGATCGCGCCGGACACCGGCACGAGCTCCGCCACGACGCCGGGCTCGCTGTCGGCGAAGAACAACGCGAATCCGCTGCTCAACATCGGCAACTGCGCCGATCTGGCCAAAGAAATTCCGCCGCCGCTCCGCGAGGACCTGGTCTCGGCCCTCACGCTCGGCACCACCGACGAGTGCGATGACATCGGCGACGTTCACGCGAACGCCATCGGTTACGTCACCGTCGACGTGGCTTCGAACTGCTCGACCTCGCTGCCGACGGACGAGAACTACTTCGCCACGGAAATCCTGTTCGACAACGTGCTGATCGGCGATTACCAGCAGGTTGACCCGGCGAACGACTTCGCCCAGGGCAACCCGATGGTTCACATCCGCGCGGTTCCTGAGGGTGGTGCTGCGATCGCCACTCCGGGCACGAACTTCGACCGCACGTTCTACAGCCGCTATCAGGCTGGTGGTACGCGCGATCGTCGTCAGCCGCTTCCGGCCGTCTTCGCGGCGCGCTGGATCAGCGGTGGCTCGACTGGTTTCGCGACCAGCTACAAGATCTGGCGCGAAGGCGATCCGGACGCTTCGACGGGTAGCTGCGCCACGACCGATTACAGCGCCAATGGCGATCTCGGTGTGACGGAAATCGTCCGCTTCGACGAGCAGGAAAACCCGACCACCTTCCGTCCGAACATCATCATTTCGCCGCCGGTCATCAACAACGTTTCGATGCCGGAAACCTCGCTCCAGAACACCGCTGGTTCCAACTTCCCGCCGATCGGCACGGGTGACGTCGCCGGCTGGATGTACCTGAACCTCGACAACCGCCTGCTTGGCCAGGGCACCGCCAGCCAGAACTGGGTCGTCGTCTCGATGCGCGCCGAGGGTCGTTACTCGGTCGACTTCGACGCCGCCTACCTCGGCAACGGCTGCAGCGCCCCGATGGCTGCTTCGGATCCGGCGACCAACCCGATTGGGCCGCTCCCGAACGTCACGCCGTAATCTCTACGCAGTTCGCAGTAGCCTCAAGGCGGGCCGGAATCTCCGGCCCGCCTTTTTTTTGCGCGGCACGATCGACACTCCTCGTCCGATCGCTCGTGCCTCGCAAAAAAAGAGTTGCAAATCAAAGGGTCCTGCTTACAATAACAGTCGTTCTCGATCGTCCACATCGATTGTCTTCATCAACACTCCCGGGGGTGTGAATTTGAAACGCGTTTCGTCCATTCTGGTCACCGGCCTCACGCTTGTGCTGTTCGCTCTCTCCGCAGCGGCGCAGAACCATCCGATGCCGGGCAGTGACAAGGCCGCTCCAGTGCTCTGCACCGGCTGCCAGGGCATCAACGCCCTCGGCCAGGCCAACGACGGACTGCCGACCTGGCCCTACTCGGCGCCCATCACGCGCCACGTAGGCCGCCTCGTCGACTCCTCCGCCGTGCAGGGCTTCCAGCATCCGCTCGGCCTGCGTACCGTCCGCGCTCGGAAGGTCCGCTATACGACCACGCAGCACGGCACCGCGCCTCCGCGCGTCTACATCCAGCTTGGATCGCTCCTCGGCGCCTACAATCTCGACACCTTCTTCACCACCACGCTGCCGAACGGTCCCAAGCCCGCCAACACGCTGAAGGTTCCGGGCACCGAGCAGGGTTGGCCCGGACACAACCCCATCGAGAAGATCGCCATCCCCGATGCCTACGCATACGCCGAGTCGTCGGCTTCCGGTTGGACGACCAGCCGCTATGACGGCCAGGACCGCCTTTACGACTTCGACGTCGACGACCGCGGCAACGTCTATCTCGCCTACACCGGCTTCGGTTGGGGCATGGTCAAGGACAACGGCGAGACCGGCGGCACGCAGTTCAAACTGAGCGCGACCAAGTCGCAGGTCATCGACGACACGAAGATGTCGCCGACGACGATCATCTCGATCAAGTCGGGCGCCAAGTACTACGCGATTGTCGCCGACAATCTCTCGAAGCTCGCGGTGTACGACGTCACCGACCCGGCGAAGATCACGCGCGTGGCGTTCCGCACGAAGGAGGCGGGACTCGTTTCATGGGCGAAGGATGACGTGCACGGGCGGCTCGCCGTGATCAACGCCAACCGCGAGCTGCTCATCTACGACTACGCCACCGCCGCCGCCGACGGCACGCCGCTCGCGACCATCTCCGCCCCGACCGGGCGCGAAGGATTTACGCAGGTCACGGTCGACGAAGCAGGCAATTTCTGGACAGCCTCGCCGCTGCGCGGCACCGCGCCGCTCCTCTACGCGGTGAACGGCGCCGGCCATGTGCAGACGGTCACGGTCCCGGGCGGCGCGCTCGGCGACCGGAACTCGCTCCAGCTCCATTACGGCGACCACTACCTGGCCATGGTCGGTCCGGACAGCACGAACAGCACCACGCTCCGCCTCTTCAAGGTGGACTCGAACAACACCCTCACCCTGATCGACACGAAGGACTTCTTCAAGAAGTACTACCACGTCCCGCCGTCCGGCTACGCCACGCCGCAGAGCTATGTGACGGCGTTCCCGTTCGGCTGGGCGCAGCCGATCAAGTACAGCAACAAGCTCTATCTCATCTACAACGCCGAAGGCATGGGCGACGTGTATGAGGTGCAGGCCGGCGACTCGATCGCCGCCGCGGTCAAGAGCGCCGCGCTCGGCACGACCAATCCGAACTCCAAGCAGACCGAGGCCGGGCCGTTCTACGGCGATATCGTGACGTTCCGCGCCACGAGCTCCAATCCGAGCTTCGAGTACAACGTCAACTGGAACTTCGGCAACAGCGAGTCGGGCGCGAACAACACCAGCCCGGCGCGCACGGGCAGCGACGTCACCCATCAGTACACCGGCATCAACAACGCCAACGCCATCTCCGCCGGCAGAACGGCCGTGGTCACGGTCTCCAATGACCCGGCCATGACCGACAGCGTTCACGTCTCGCTGAAGGTTCCGACGGCCCGCGTCGGTGTGTCCGGCACGAATCTCAACGTCACCTCGGGGACGTCGCTCGACCTCATCGTCGGCGACCAGTTCACCGACGCCTCCGACGGCGTGGTGGAAGGCCATTTCGCCACCTGGGGCATCGACACGCAGGTGACGAAGGCCATCCCGACGGCCAAGCAGTCCGCCGGCGCACTCGGCTCGCACACGCTCAACTTCGCCGCGAGCTACGGCCAGTACGACGCGAACTTCAACACCACCGGTCCCGCGTACGTCGCGCAGGTGACGAACGTCTCGTACCGCGTGCTGCCGTTCGTCGTCTCGATCAACAACCCGACCCGTTCCGGCACGAGCGCCACCTTCACCGGCGACGCCCGCAAGACCACCGACGCCTCGATCCTCACCGCCACGACCTGGACAGTGACCTGGGCCCTCAACGGCCAGGGCACTCCGCAGACGGCGCCGATCGGCACCATTCCTCCGTTCACCATCCCGAACACCGCCAGCGTCGCCAACGGCACCGTGCTCACGCTCAAGGTGGACGTCGACGCGGCCGGCCTCGCGCAGGCGGCGCAGAACTTCAAGAGCTACACGGCCACGAAGACGCTGTCGACGCCCGACCCGCAGTTGACCGCCACGGCCTGCGCGAACACCAACACGCCTTGCTCGATCCTCGCCTCGTCGATCGGCGGCGCCTCGACGTCTGACTGGACGTTCGCCTGGTCGCTGACCGGCAACGGCGTCACGAAGACCGGCACCACGAACCCGTTCACCACCACCTTCGCCGCGCCGGGGACGTACGTCATCTCGCTGAAGGTGACGAAGGGCATCTTCGACGCCACCGTCAACCAGACCCTGGTCGTGGCCGGCGCCGTCTGCGGACCGCCGCCGACGACCTCGCAGATCACGATCAACCTAAGCTGCTCGACCTGCAGCGCGAACCAGGAGATCACGTTCCGCGGCAGCCGCTTCCACTACACCGCCCAGGAGTGCGACGTCTACACCTGGGACTTCGGCGACGGAGCCACCGGCACCGGCGACCCCGTCACGCACACCTACGCCGGCAACGGCACCTACACCGTGACCATGGTCGTGTCGAACAACAGCAGCCCCGGCGCGAAGACCACGGTCAGCAAGAGCGTCACCATCGGCAGCGGCGGCGGCGATCCGAACCCGGGTCCTGGGCCGACCGATCCCTGCACCAAACCGTCCGGCATCGTCGTGTCGTACAGCGGCTCGAAGTCGTGCGCGCCGGGTACGGCCTGCTCGACGACCGAAACCGTGAAGTTCACCGCCACGCGCGGCGTCGGCGGCCTGCAGACTTGCGACACGACGGCGTGGGAGTTCGGCGACGGCGGCACCTCGTCGCAGCGCTCGCCGAGCCACTTCTACACCACGGCCGGCACCTACACCGCGAAGGTGACGGTGACGAACGCCAACGGCAGCGCGAGCAGCACGCAGTCGGTCGTCGTCACCACCGACGGCAGCTCGAACCCCGGCAACCCGGGCAACGGCGGCTGCGCCGCGGCGCCGACCAACAAGCAGTTCTTCATCGAGTACGAGGGCGCGCAGAGCAACTGCAGCGAGGCCGGCGGCGCCTGCGACAAGGGTGAGACCATCCAGTTGCACGCCACCGGCTATCGCTACACCTTCCAGTCGTGCGACAAGTTCGAGTGGAACTTCGGCGACGGCTCGGCGACCAGCTCCGAGAAGGATCCGGTGCACACGTTCGCCTCCAACGCGAACCAGTACACCATCACGCTCCGCGTCTACAACACCACCACGCCCGCGGGCGACAGCACCACGCAGACCATCACCTTCAGCGGCGCTCCGGCCGAGCCGGCGCCGGTGCTCTCGTTCAGCGCGTTCCCGACCGCGGGCACGATGAACCAGACCGTCACCTTCAGCGCCACCTCGAACATCGACAACACCACCGGCTGGCAGTGGAACTTCGGCGACGGCAGCGCGGTCGACAACTCGCAGTCGGCGCTGACGATGAAGACCAGCACCATCACTCACACCTTCACCAAGACCGGCAATTTCACGGTGCGCGTCACGGCGAAGAACGCCAACGGTCTGGCCCAGAGCGGTCCGGCCACCAACGTCATCGCCATCACCGACACGCCGGAAGTGAAGTTCCTGCTGCCGGTGGTCATCCACTCCGGCGGTTTGAGCGGCAGCCAGTGGCGGACCGACGTGCAGGTCTACACGCCCGATACGAGCATCTCCGCCACCAATCCGCTGATCATGACGGCGAACTTCAAGGGGCAGGACTTCACGCTCCGCGTCGACCGCTCCACGTTCATCTACGAAGACTTCATGCACAACCTCAGCGGCACTGACAACCAGGGCCCTGTGGTGATCACCGTGAAGTCGAAGTTCACGCCGATGATCTGGACGCGCACGTACAACACGACGCAGAACGGCACGTTCGGCCAGTTCATCCCGGCCATCCTGCTCAACGGCGGCGCCGGCGGCGCGTCCACCGACCCGGTGAAGTACTACCTGGCCGGCCTGCGCAACGACAACCGCTTCCGCACCAACATCGGCTTCGTCAATCCGACGCTCGCCGACATGACGGTCAACATCAGCGTTCTCGATGATCGCCGTCTCGAGCTGAAGTCCTTCACCAAGACGCTCACGCCGTTCGACCTCGTGCAGTTCCCGATCGCCAGCGAAGTCTCGAACCTCCCGGCCGACCGTCCGTTCAGCATCGAGATCACGACGCCCGCCGGACAGTGGGTCATCGCATACGCGTCGTTCATCGACGGCATCAGCAACGACCCGGTCTACCTGCAGGCCATGCCGGAGAACGACCTCAACTCCACCGACTTCAAGGCGCTCGCGGTGCCGGGCGTCGGCCACCTCCATCAGGCCGACGGCGACTGGCGCAGCGACGTGACCATCTTCAATCCCGACACGAAGGCCGTGCAGTTCGACCTCGAGTACTACGACGGCAGCGGCAACAAGAAGGCCGCCGCGCAGGGCGTGGTCATCGACGCGCTGAAGTTCCTCCAGTACACCGACATCCTCAGCCAGGGCGTCCTCGGCACGGTCCCCGACTCGGCCGGTCTGCTCCGCCTGAACGTGCTCACCACCAACGCGCACTATCCGATGACGTTCTCGCGCACGTACTTCGACAAGGGCGTGCTCGGCTCCTACGGCCAGGGCATCGCCGGCTTCGCCACCGCGCGCGCCAACGTCACCCCGACGCACGCCGGCATCATCCCCGGCGTCCGCAACAGCGACAGCTACTACACGAACGTCGGCCTGGTGAACCTCTCCAACAACGAGATCACCGTGACCGTGACGCAGCTCGATCCCGCCACCGGCAGCGCCGGCGACCACGAGTCGGTCACGCTCAAGCCGAACCAGACCGTGATCGGCAGCTTCGGCTGGATCGTCAACGGCGGCACGCTGCGCATCAGCACCACCGGCGGCAACGCCTGGGCCTTCGCCTCGGTGATCGACCGCCGCACGAAGGATCCGGAGTACGTGCCGGCCACCATGCTTCCGTAGTTCCGCACATCCATAACGACGTACATCGCGAAGTGGCGGGCTCCGGCCC
>DASVQE010000038.1:0-10597 GCA_036389275.1 Thermoanaerobaculia bacterium | reverse complement strand
AGGCCTCCGGTCGTTCCCCTAGTCCTTCAAGTCCTGTACAGAGCCGCGCCCCAGTGCAGGCCCGAGCCGAGGGCGGTGAAGCAGAGCAGCATCCCGGGGCGGATGATCCCTGACTCGAGGCACTCGTGAAACAGGATCGGCAGCGTGCCGGCGGTCGTGTTGCCGTAGCGCTCGATGTTGTGCGGCACCTTTTCCGGCGGCAGTCCGAGCTGCTTGGCCACCGCTTCGACGATGCGCAGATTCGCCTGATGGATCAGCAGCAGGTCGAGCTGCGACGGCTCGACGCCCGCCATCGCGCACACTTCGCGCACCGCCTCCGGCATCTTCGACACCGCCTGCTTGAACACCTCGCGGCCTTCCATCACCGGGATGAACTCCGAGCGGTCGACCTGATCGTGATCGACGAACGGACGCCGCCGGAAGCCGACGCCGGGCACGTAAAGCGCCTCGATGTTCGAGCCGTTCGTGAACAGCTTCGCGCCGAGGAAACCGCGCGACTCGTTGTCGGACGCTTCGATCACCATCGCGCCCGCCCCGTCGCCGAACAGCACCGTGCGATCGCGGATGGCCGTGTTGGCCGCGTACTCCTCGGCCGTCACCGCGCGCGCATCGCCGCCGATCGTCGATTCCCAGCCGTTGTGCCACGGCATGAACGGCGTGTGCACCTCGGCGCCGACGAGCAGCAGGCGCTGATACTTGCCGCTGCGCAGCAGCGAGTCGGCGAGATCGAGCCCGTACAGAAACCCCGAGCACTGCTGGCGGATGTCGAAGGTGGGCGTGTTCTCCTTCAATCCCATCTTCGCCTGCAGCACCGGGCCGTTGCCGGGGAAGAGATAGTCCGGCGTCATCGTGGCGAAGATGACCGCGTCGATCTCGTCTTTCGTGCGGCCGGCGTTCGCGAGCGCGGCATCGGCGGCGAGGATGCCGAGGTCCGACGAGCCCTGACCGTCGTCGGCGTAGCGCCGCTCCTGCACGCCGCTGCGCGTGCGGATCCACTCGTCGGACGTATCCATGATCCGCGCGAGCGCGTCGTTGGTGACGACGTTTTTCGGGACGCCGATCCCGCTGCCGGTGATCACGCTTCGCATCGGATGCGCGCGATCATGCCTCGTGCTTTGCCGTCAGCGCAAGCAGGTCGTCCGCGGCGAAGGCGTACTTGCGTCCGCAGAACTGACAGACCACCTCGGTGCCACCCTCGGCGATCATCTCCTCGATGTCCTTCTGCCCGAACAGGGCGATCGGCGCCAGCGCGCGCTCGCGGCTGCAGGAGCAGGCGTACTGCACCGGCACGGTGTGGCCGAAGTCGATCTGCTTGTAGTTCACGCCGTGCAGCACCGTGGCCACGACGTCCTCGATGTTCATCTTCTCGAGCAGCGTCGACAGCGGCGGCGCTTCCTTGATGCGCTGCTCGATCGTGGCGATCGCTTCCTCGGTCGCGTGCGGATAGCGCTGGATGATGATGCCGCCCGCCGCGGCCACGCCGTCGCGGCGATTGAGCACGCCGAGCAGCACCGCCGAGGCGATCTGTTCCGAGCGCATCAGATAGCGGGTGAGATCGTTGGCGACGCCGGTGCCGGCCAGCAGGATCTGCGAGGTGTACGGCTTGCCGGCCGGCGGCGAGCCGCGCACGACGGTGAGCTTGCCGGTGCCGATGGCGCTCTCGACGTTGAGAGCGGGATCGTGCGGCACCGGGTTGGCGACGTAGCCGCGCACATTGCCGGCGATGGTGGCGTCGGCGATGACGGTCTCGAGCGGACCGTCGCCTTCGAAACGGAGCGTGACGTACTGATTGCGCACGTCCTTGTCGAGCAGGCGCGCCAGCATCAGCGAGCCGGTCATGGCGCGGCCGAGCGCATCGGCGGCGACGGGCGAGAGGTCGAGAATCTCGCGCGCTGTCTCCACGGCCGTGGTCGTCTGGGCCGCGATGACGCGGAAGTGGCCGTCGACGGCCATCCCCTGAATGATGCGGTCGTGGTTTTGCATGTGACGGAGAGAACCCGGAAAGGCTTGACAATGTTTCGTTTTGCGCTGGTCATCGCCCTCGTTTGCACCGCTTGTCAGGTCGAGAAAAACGACACTCCCGCCACCGCTTCGGTGAAGCAGGAAACCACTACCGCCGCGAAGAGCGCGGCTGAAGGCGCGCAGGAGCTCGGCGCGGAGATGCAGAAGGCGGCGCACGACGCCGTCACGTCCGACGCCGGGCAGAAGGTCGTGGCCGGCGCGAAGCAGGTTGCGGCCGGCGCAAAACAGGCCGCCGGCGAAGCGGCCGAGGCGACGGGCGAGGCGCTCGCGCGCGAAGGCCGCGAGGCCCAGGCCGACGTGCAGAAGAAAACGCCGCCGCCCGCGACCACCACTACGCACTAGAATTCGCACACACAGAACGCGGACGTGGACTCCGCGACGAGAAGGAGAATCGCTATGGTGAGCTTCGGAACCAAATCCGTGGCCGACCGGACGCAGACTCTGAAGGTGGGCGATCAAGCGCCCGACTTCGAGCTGCCCGGCCACCGCGGCGGTGAGACGTTCAAGCTGAGCGACCTGCGCGGCAAGAAGAACGTCGTCATCGTGTTTTATCCCCTCGACTGGACCCCTGTCTGAACCGTGCAGATGCCGTCGTACGAGGCCGAGATGGCCGACTTCGAACGGTATGACGCCCAGGTCGTGGGCGTTTCGGTCGACTCAGTTCCCAGTCATGTTGCATTCGCAAAATCGATCGGCGGGATCGAGCGTTACCCGCTGCTCGCCGACTTCCACCCGAAGGGTGAAGTGTCGCAAAAGTACGGCGTCTGGAAGGAAGACAAAGGCATCTGCGAGCGCGCCATCGTGATCGTCGACAAGCAGGGCATCGTCCGCTACGTCGACGTGCACGACATCTCCGAGGCGCCGGACAACGCGCAGTTGCTCGACGTCCTCCGCGATCTTCAGTAGTTCACGCGAAGGGCGGGCCGTCCACGGGTCCGCCCTTTTGCCATAAGCTTCGCGCCATGCTTTCCATCGCGCGCAAATGCGTTCCCTTCACGCCGTACGATAAAGATCTCGCCACCGCCACCGTCGCCATCGTCTCCGCCACGGGCGTGTTTCTCCCCGACCAGGAGCCGTTCCCTTTCGAGGATCCGGGCGACACGACCTTCCGCGTGATTCCGCGCGACGCCGACGTCGCCTCGATGCGCATCGTGCACGGGCACTACGATCACAGCGAGGCCGACGCCGATCCGAACATCGTCTTCCCGCTCGAGACGCTGCGCGAGCTCGCCGCCGAAGGGATCATCGCCAACGTCAACGACAACCATTACAGCTACGGCTTCACCACGAAGCTGAAGGAGCTGTACGAGAGCACGTTTCCGGAGCTTGCCGACCGCATCGAGCGCTCGAAGACGAAGCTGGTTCTCCTGACTGCCGGATGTCCGGAAACGTGTCATCGCTCCATCGGCAATCTCGCGCGCGAGATCGAGGCGCGCGGCGTGCCGACGCTGATCATCAGCGCGTCGCCGGCGGCCACCGAGTCGGTGCGCCCGCCGCGCGCGATGACGTACGACGGCATCGAGATCGGCCGCATCATCGGCCGCGCCGGCGACCGCGCTTTTCACAAGCAGGTGGTGCGCGCCGCGCTGCAGATGTTCACGCACGACACGCCGCCCGGCCGCGTCGTGCTCAAGAACGTACGGAGTCACGAGTGACCACCACGCGCCGCGACTTCGCCAAAGTGGTCGCGCTCGTGCCGGTGGCCGCGCTTGCCGAGGAGACCGCGAAACCGAAGCCGCTCGCCTCGGCGATGACGGAGGTGGTGCGCGCGCAGTCGGGCGCCTTCCTCGACGCCGCCGACCTGCAGCGCGTCGCGACGGACTTTCAAGACTCGATGTCCGCGCTCGAACGCCTGCGCGCCTTTCCGCTCGCGAACGGCGATGAGCCGGATGTGACGTTTGCCGCAGGCGTGAGGAGATGGTGAGCTCCATCGACGCGTTCTCTTCTCTCGACGAGCTCGCAAGCGCACTCCGCGCGCGATCGGTGAGCTCCGTCGAGCTCACCAAGTTTTTTCTCGACCGCCTCGAGCGCTTCGGCGCGCAGCTCGGCGCGGTGGTGACGATCACGCGCGAGCGCGCGCTGGCCGAGGCCGCGGCGGCCGACCGTCTGCTCGCCGCCGGCGAGACGCAGAACAAGCCGCTCCTCGGCATTCCGTACGGCGTGAAGGATCTGCTCGCGACGAAAGGCATTCCGACCACGTACGGCGCGGAGCCGCTGCGCGAGCAGGTCTTCAACTACGACGCCACCGTCATCGAGCGCCTCACCCGCGCCGGCGCGGTGCTCGTGGCGAAGCTGGCGATGGTCGAGCTCGCGGGCGGCTTCGGCTACAACAACGCCGACGCCTCCTTCACCGGTCCCGGACGCACGCCGTGGAATCGCGAGTTCTGGTCGGGCGGCTCATCGAGCGGTCCGGCCGCGGCGGTGGCGGCCGGGCTCGTGCCGTTCGCGATCGGCAGCGAGACCTCCGGCTCGATCGTCACGCCGAGTGCGTTCTGCGGCATCAGCGGACATCGCCCGACGTACGGCGCGGTGAGCCGCCACGGCGCGATGGCGATCTCCTGGACGCTCGACAAGCTCGGCCCGATGGCGCGCAGCGCCGCCGATTGCAACACGGTCTTCGGCGTGATCGCCGGCGAAGACGAGCGCGATCCGACCAGCGCGCACGTCTATCCGAGCGGCCGCGCGTCGTGGATCGCCAGCAGCGTGATGGCGCGTCCGGCCAACCGCCGCACCGCGCGCATCGGCCTGCCGAAAGGCTCGTGGGACAAAGTGCAGCCGGCGGTGCGCACGAATTTCCTGGCGAGCGTCGAGGTGCTGCGCGCGCAAGGCCACTCGATCCGCGAGATCGACTATCCCGACCTGCCGTACGGTCCAACGATCTCGGTGATCGTCGACGCGGAGGCAGCCAGCGCGTTCGAGGACCTGATCCGCGACGGCCGCGCGAAGCAGCTCCGCGCAAAAGGCGATCGCATCGGCGGCTTCGAGCAGGCGGCCACGCTGGCCATCGACTACCTGCGCGCGCAACGCATCCGCGCGAAGATTCGTCAGCAACTGCTGCGGCTCTTCGAAGAGGTCGACCTCCTCGTCTCACCGGCGCGCGCCACCGTCGCCTATCCGATCGGCCCCGACTTCAGCGACGTCTACAAAGACGTCCGCAGCGGCCCGGCAATCATCCCGAGCATGAACCTCCTCGGCGCACCCGGCGTCGCCATCCCGAACGGCTTCGGCGACAACGGCCTGCCAACGGCGATTCAGTTCAACGCCGCACCGGCGAACGACGCGCTGGCGCTCAACGCCGCCATTCACTATCAACTGGCGACGGACCACCACACGAAGCGGCCGCGCGGCTACTGACGGTCGTTACGGCTGTTGCTGCGCAGCGCTCTCGGTCACTTCCGGCTCGAGGCGCACGAAGACTTCGCCCGGCACGTGTTTGAACGCCGCGCCGGTTTTCCGGTCGATGGCGTTGCCGGGTGCGGAGCCGGCTGCTTCGCCGAGGTCGTAGCCGATCGAACCCGCGGCCTCGGGGTCGATCCAGCCGCCGTCGCTGGTGATGAAGATGCCGACCAGGCCCGTGAACGCGCCGAGGACCACGCCGGGGACTTTGTTCGCACGCGTGGCGCCGGAGATGGCGCGCTTGAAGACGATCGTCTGTGACGCGTAGCCCGGCATGGCCACGGTGATGCCGCACGGCTCGGCGGCGCGCTGCACGGTGATCACGGTCGGCGTGACGCCGCCGTAGAGCGGCGCGTTGCCGCAGTCGACGCTCACCACCGCGCCGGGCGGCTCCGACTTCACCGGGATCTTCTGCGACGGCGTGTTGACCATCGTGGCGCAGCGCGCGAGCGCCGCGGCCGCCATCGTTGCGAGGAGCGCGCGTTTCATGATCGCAATAGTGTACTGAACCTTTTCGCCGCGCCGGCGGTATACCGTTACGTGAGCGACTTCACCGAGGCTTCCGACGCGCACCTGATCGGCGCCATCGTCAACGGCGATGCCGAGGCGGTGCGGCCGCTGATCGAGCGCTACCGCAAGCCGCTCGGCGCGGTGCTGCAGCGCGCGCTCGGCAGCTCGCCCGACGTCGACGACGTCTTCCAGGAGACCTGGATCCGCGTGGTGCGCAGCGCCCATCGCTTCGATCCGGCGCAGCGCTTCAGCGGCTGGCTGTTCGCCATCGCCTGGAACCTGATGAAGAGCCGCTGGTCGCAGCGCGCGCCGCAGGACGATTTCGATCTGGCGACGCTGCCGTCGCGCGAGCCGTCCGCCGAGGAGCGGATGCTCGACGACGCCCGTGCGCGCGAGCTGCGCGCGCTGGTGATGCGGCTGCCCGAGCGCGTGGCGCAGGCGATTCTGCTCCGCTTTTTCGAAGAGCTATCCGAGAACGAGGTCGCCGCGCGGCTCGGCGTTCCCGTCGGCACGGTCAAGAGCCGCATTCACTACGGTCTGAAACGGATGAGAGAACGACATGAACTGCAATGAAACGATGGCGGCGCTCGTGGCGTCGCTCGAGAACGGCACTCCGATGACCGAAGAGCAGCGCGAGCACGTGCGCAACTGCGTGCGCTGCCGGCCGCTGCTCGACTCCGCGCGCGAGATGCAGTCGATGCTCAGCGAGGCGCCCGCCGCGCACGCGCTGCCCGACGTCACGGCCGAGGTCGAGCGCGAAGTGCATTCCTCGCGGCGCCGCCAGCTCGCGCTGCGCGCGCTCGCCGCGATCGTGATCGTGGCGCTCTTCGGCACGCTCGCCGCGGTCGTGGCGGCGGACGACAGCTTCACCACCGGCGACAAGCTGGCCGTCTTCTTCGGCGGCATCGGCATCGCCACGCTCTTCTCCATTCCGGTGGTGCTCTTCATCGTCGTCGCCAAAGGCATTACCCGTCCGAAAGGGCGCCGCCCGCTCTACAAGCGCGTCGGTCCGGGGCGCGTGATCTCCGGCGTAGCCCTCGGCATCGCCGAGGCGACGAAGCTCAACGTCAGCATCGTGCGGCTGCTCTTCTTTCTGCTGATCCTCTTCGACGGCGTCGGCATCCTGCTCTACATCGTGCTGGCGCTCTTCATGCCCGTGCATCCCGACGACCGGCAGCACCTGCTGCGCTTCCGCATGCGGCGCGCGTTCCGGCGCGCGTGATTTGATGTATTTTTCGCGATGTGACCACACACGCCGAAGAGCTCGTCGCGGCCGAGCAGGACTGGACCGTCGACGACGCCGTTTCCCTCTACATGATCGACCGCTGGGGCGCAGGCTACTTCGGCGTGGCGCCCGGCGGCGACATGACCGTGGCGCCGCTGCAGCAGAAGGGCATCGCCGTCCCGATCATCGACGTGCTCCGCGAGGCGCAGGCCCAGAACCTCGGCGCGCCGCTGCTGATCCGCTTTCAGGACCTGCTCCGCCACCGCGTCGAGAAAATCAATCAGGCTTTCAATCGCGCAATACGAGAAAACAATTATCGCGGTAATTATCGTGGTGTATTTCCGATCAAGGTGAATCAGCTCCGGGAGGTGGTCGAGGAGATCCTCGACGCCGGCCGCGGCTATCACTTCGGCGTCGAGGTCGGCTCGAAGCCGGAAGTCTTCGCCGGCCTGGCGGTGCACAACGATCCCGAGTCGCTGATCATCTGCAACGGCTACAAGGACGCCAGCTACATCCGCCAGGCGCTGCTGGGGCGGAAGCTCGGCAAGAAGATCATCCTGGTCGCGGAGAAGATCTCCGAGGTGCTGCTGATCACGCGCATCGCCGCGGAGATGAACGTCGAGCCGTACATCGGCATGCGCGTGCGGCTGCTGTCGAAGGGCGCCGGCAAGTGGGCGACCTCCGGCGGCGAGCATGCGAAGTTCGGCCTTTCCACCGCGGAGATCCTCGAGGCCATCGAGGTGCTGCGCGAGGCGAAGATGGAATCGTCGTTCAAGCTGCTGCACTTCCACATCGGCTCGCAGATTCCGGACATCCTCACCATCAAGCGCGCCGTCCGCGAGGCGGCCATGTACTACGCGAAGCTCTACAAGGCCGGCCATAAGCTCGAGTACCTCGACGTCGGCGGCGGGCTGGCCATCGACTACGACGGCTCGCGCTCGACGTTCCACTCGTCGATGAACTACACCGAGGAGGAGTACGCGAGCGACATCGTCTACAACATCGCCGACGTCTGCGACGACGAGAAGGTGCCGCATCCGCACATCGTCTCGGAGTCGGGACGGGCCACGGTCGCGCATCACTCGGTGCTGGTGGTGCAGGCCTTCGGCGCGATCGAGAAGACGCCGCTCGAGTCGCGCGAGATCCAGGCCGCGGACGACAAGATGGTGCGCGAGCTGCTCGCCATCGACGGGCGCCTGAGCGCGGAGACGGTCAACGAGTCGTGGCACGACCTGCAGCAGATCAAGGAGCAGGCGCAGACGAAGTTCGAGCTGGGTCTCGTGAATCTCGACGTGAAGGCGCGCGTCGAGTCGCTCTTCTGGCAGGTCGCCGAGCGGATGCAGAAGATCGTCAAGCAGATGGATCCGGAGGAAGTGCCGGAAGACGTGCGCAATCTGCAGATCGAGCTCGCCGATCAGCACATCTGCAACTTCTCCGTCTTCCAGTCGCTGCTCGATCACTGGGCCTTGGGGCAGCTCTTTCCGATCGTGCCGATCCATCGCCTGCACGAGCGTCCGCAGCTCGAGTCGACGCTGGTCGACATCACCTGCGATTCCGACGGCAAGGTCTCCAAGTACATCGACAAGGTGGACGTGCGCGAGACGCTGCCGCTGCACGAGATCCGTTCCGGCGAGCCCTACTACCTCGGCATCTTCCTCACCGGCGCCTATCAGGACATCATGGGCGACATCCACAATCTCTTCGGCCGCGTCAACGAGGTGCACGTCTTCCTCGATCCCGACGAGGAGGCCGGCTTCTACATCGAGGAAGAGATTCCGGGGCAGCCGATCGGCGAGGTGCTGGCCATGACGCAGTGGGACTGGCGCGACCTCGAGAAGCGGATGAAGCAGCAGATCGACGTGGCCATCAAGCAGGATCGCGTCAAACCGGGTGAAGGCATCCGGCTGCTGCAGGATTACGAGCGCGGCCTCAAAGACCAGACATATCTGACGTTCGAGTAGCGTTCTGATGTCGCATCGAGGAGATCGAACCATGCGCAAAACCTCTTTGCTGATGTTCACGCTCGCGCTCGTCTGCGCGGCCAATGCCTTCGCCATGGGCGAGGCGCGACTGACCGGGAAGATCGTCGATGCCGACACGAAGCAGCCGATTGCGAACGCGACCGTGCGCGTCGTGGCAGCCGAGCAGAAAAAGTACGACGAGACGGTGAAGGCGAAGAAGGACGGCTCGTACGCGATCTTCGTGCTCGACGGCACGATCCGCTACAAGCTGACCTACAGCGCGCCCGGCTACAACGATTACGTCGAGACGGTGAAGCTGAAGCTCGGCGAGCAGAACGTGAAGGACGTCGATCTCGGCAAGGGCGGCTCCGCTCCCGCCGCCGCCGCTGGTGCAGCCGCACCTGCGGGCGCCGATCCCGCCACGGTGGCGTACAACGAGGGCGTGCTGCTGCTCAAGAGCGGCGACCGCGCCGGCGCGATCAAGAAGTTCGAGGCGGCCGTCGCCGCGAATGCCGACCTGATGGCCGGCTGGAGCGCGCTGGCGAAGACGCAACTGCGCGAGAAGAACTACGCCGCCGCGATCGCCGCCGCGAACAAGGTGGTCGACATCGACGACTCCGACGCGGAGATGTGGTCGGTGCTGGTCGAGAGCTACACGGCCACGGGCGACAAGGCGAAGGCGGCCGAGGCGCAGAAGAAGCTGCCGGCCAACGCGGTGACGCTCTTCAATGACGCGGCGAAGCTGATCAACGCGAACAACGACGCCGAGGCGGAGAAGCTGCTCAAGCAGGCCATCGCCATCGATCCGAAGATGGCGCAGTCGTATTACGAGCTCGGGATGCTGTACGCGCGCGCGAGCAAGAACGGCGACGCGCGCGAGATGCTGCAGAAGTATCTCGAGATTGCGCCGGACGGCAAAGACGCCGCGACCGCGAAAGAGATGCTCAACTACATCAAGTGATGCGCACGCTCACTCTGCTCCTCGCAGTTCCGCTGCTCGTCACCTGCGCCTCCGCGCCGAAGGCGCCGGTGACGCGGCCGGCGGTGAAGATCGTGCAGACCAGCGGCGTGCCGGCCGCGGCGCGCAACATCAGCGGCGCCGGCATCGCCGTGGCGTATCGCATCGCCATCGAGAATCGCGCGGACGAAGCGATCAAGCTGGAGCGCATCACGATGCAGTCGGTGGGCGAAGGCGCGTACACGATGTACGAGGTGAAGCGTCCATACGACGTCACGATCGACGCGCATCAAACGCGCGAGGTCGACTTCACCGGCGAAGCAACCGCCACCGGAAGCATCAGCGGCGCAAACGGCCCGGTAACGATGCGAGCCATCCTGCACTTCGCCACACCAAAAGGGAGCTTCGAAGAAGTCACCCTCCAACAGGTGCACGACCGCTCGCCTGCTGACTAATCGGATCAGGGGACGACGAGAGGCCTCCGGCGGCTGGGGCCGAGGGCCCCAGACCCCATTGGTTGGCCTA
>DASVQE010000037.1:0-39432 GCA_036389275.1 Thermoanaerobaculia bacterium | reverse complement strand
TGGCCTAGCCTCCGCGACACTGCCTTCCCAGCTCACGACCCGGTGTCGCGGAGGCTAGGCCAACCAGATGGGGTCTGGGGCCCTCGGCCCCAGCCGCCGGAGGCCTCTGGTCGTCCCCTTGGCTACCAACTTGCTATTTGCCCAGATCAGTTTCCGCAATGAGCAGCATCGCCGTCGACCCGTCGAAGGTTGCGCCCGAGGCAGCAGCGCGGCGCAGACCGATTGCCGTACTCCTGTCGCGCTTCCCGACAGTGACGGAGACGTTCATCCTGCGCGAAGTCGACGAGCTCGAGCGCCAGGGACAACCGGTGCGCCTCGTCCCGATGATCAAGGAGTCGCCGCCCGTCATCCACAACGCCGCCAAACCGTGGACCGAGCGCGCGCTCTACACGCGATTCGTCAGCGGCCCGATCGTCGAAGCCAACCTGCGCATGCTGGCCCGTCACCCGGTGCGCTACCTCTTCACGCTCGCCGCGTGCGCGATCGGCACCATGCGCCGCGCGAACACCTTCGTGCGCACGCTGGCCCTCTTCCCGAAATCCGTCTACCTCGCCGGGCAGTTGCAGAAAGAAGGCGTGCGTCATCTGCACGTCCACTTTGCCTCGCATCCCACCACCATGGCCCTGGTGATCTCGCGCTTCGCGCCGGAGATCACCTTCAGCTTCACCGTGCACGCGCACGACATCCAGGTCGACCGGAGTCTGCTCGCCTGGAAACTGCGCACGGCCCGCTTCGTCCGCTCGATCTCCGCGTACAACAAACGCTTCCTCGAAGAGCTCTACCCGAAAGCGTCGGCCGGCAAGATCCACGTCATCCACGTCGGGATCGAGCCCGACACCTACGACGACGCCGCGCAGCGGCTGCGCCGCGTCACGCGCGACTCCGCTCCGCGCATCCTCTGCGTCGCCGCGCACAAGCCGTACAAAGGCATCCCGTATTTGATCGAAGCCTGCCGCCTCCTGCGCGACGAAGGCGTCGACTTTCAGTGCAATCTGATCGGCGACGGCCCGATGCGCTCCGAGCTCGAGCAGATGATCCGCGAGCGGAACCTCGGCGACCGCGTGCATCTCCTCGGCCCGCGCCCGGAAGAAGAAGTGGCGCGGATGATGAGCGAGACCAACCTCTTCGTGCTCGCCAGCATCGTCGAGGAGCGCGGCAAGATGGAAGGCATCCCGGTGGCGCTGATGGAAGCGATGGCCGCCGGCCGCGCCGTCGTCAGCACCGCCACCTCCGGCATCCCGGAGCTCGTCGAAGACGGCGTGAACGGCGTGCTCGTGCCGCAGCGCGATCCGCGCGCGCTGGCCGACGCCATGCGCTCGCTGCTGAGCGATCCTGAGCGCGCGCACCAGCTCGGCGAGCGCGGTCGGGAGAAGGTGCGGCGCGAGTTCACGCTGCGCACCTGCGTCGCGGAATTACTCACATTAATCGATCGCGAAAATGGTTCCGGAGTTTCGTCATGATCCTGGCCGTCACCATCTTCTGGTTCTGCTTCACCGTCTGCGTCTACATCTACTTCGGCTACCCGGCGCTGCTCTTTCTCCTGAGCCGCCTGCGCCCGAAGCCGGTGCAGGAAGCGGACGTCACGCCGCGCGCCACCTTCGTCGTCTGCGCGTACAACGAAGAGTCGACCATCGCCGAGAAAATCCGGAACACGCTCTCGCTCGACTATCCGGCCGAGCAGATCGAAGTGCTGGTCGTGTCGAACGGCTCGACCGACCGGACCAATGAGATCGTCGCCAACTGGGGCGACCCGCGCGTGCGGCTGATCGCGCTCGAAGAGCCCGGCAAGATGCGCGCGCTCAACGAGGGCGCGGCCGCGGCCAGCGGCGAGATCCTGGTCATCAGCGACGCCGACTTTTTCCTCGAGCACGGCACGCTGCGGCGCATGGCCCGCAAGTTCGCCGACCCGAGCGTCGGCGGCGTTTGCGGCGCGCGCAAAAGCGGGATGAAGCGCGAGGGCGACGCCACCGGCGAAGGCGAAGGGCTCTACGCGCAATGGGACAAGCTGCAGAAGGCGCTCGAGAGCACCATCGGCAGCGTCTTCGCCGCCGACGGCCTGCTTTACGCCATCCGCAAAGAGCTCTACGTCCCGATCACCAATCCCGGCCAGGCCGACGACATCACCGTCTCCGTGCAGATTCCGCTGCGCGGCTATCGCCTGCTCTTCGACCCCGAAGCGACGGCGTGGGAGAAAGGGACCGTGCACGCGAAGCAGGAGTTCCGGCGGAAGGTGCGCATCACCAACCGTTCGATCCGCGCGCTGCTGAGCATCGGGCCGCGGCTGCTGACGTCGGGCTTCTACTCGGTCGAGCTGGTGTCGCACAAGCTGGTGCGCCACTTCATCCCGGTGTTCCTGATCCCGATGCTGCTGGCCAACATTCCGCTCGCGCTCCGCTCGCCGTTCTACCGGTTCCTGCTGGCCGGGCAGCTCGGCGTCTACGGCCTCGGCGCCGTCGGCGCGCTGCTGCGCGACACCGAGTACGGCCGCATCAAACTCTTCTCGGTGCCGTACTACTTTTGCTTCGTCAACACCGCCGCGCTCCTCGGCGTGATGAATCTCTTCCGCGGACAGCAGACGCACTCCTGGGCGTCGCGCGCCGCGGCAGCGCCTGCGACTACGACAACGAGCGCAGCCACTCCACCGTCTGTGTGAGGCCGTCGGCGAGCGTGACCGGCTCCGGCAGTTTCGCGATGCCGCGCAGCTTGCGGCCGTCGAGGACGCTGCGCATCTGCTCGCCCGCCTTGGCCGGGCCGTGGTCGGCCGGACGATCGATGCCGAGGGCTTTCGTCAGAGCGGCGTAGAGCTCGTTGACTGAGGTCTCAACGCCGGTGCCTACGTTGTAGACGCCGTCGAGATCGAGCTCGGAGGCGGCCATGTTCGCGCGCACGACGTCGTGCACGAAGACGTAGTCGCGAGTCTGCTCGCCGGTGCCGTTGATGCGCGCGCTCTGCCCGTCGAGCAGCGCGCCTGCGAAGATCGCCACCACGCCCGCCTCGCCGTCTTTGCGCTGCCGCGGCCCGTAGACGTTGCCGTAGCGCAGCGAGACCGCCTTGATGTTTTGCACCGTGCGGAAATAGTAAAGATATTGATCGATGGCCAGCTTCGCGCAGCCGTACGGCGAGACCGGCGCGACCGGATGCTGCTCGTCCTGCGGCGCGTACTGCGGCTCGCCGTACGCCGCGCCGCCGCTGGAGGCGAAGACGATCTTCCGCACGCCCTCGCCGATCAGGGTCTGAAAGAGCCGCAGCGCGGCGACGATGTTCAGCTCCGCGTCGGCCGCCGGATCGGCGACGGAGACGCGCACGTCGATCTGCGCGGCGTGATGGTTGAGCAGATCGAACTTGCGCCCGCGCAACTGCTCGGCCGTGCGCGGATCGCGCAGGTCGGCCACGATCAGCTCCGCGCGCGGGTTGACGTTCTCGCGGCGGCCGCTGCTCAAGTCGTCCACGACCGTGACTTCATGACCGCGCTCGATGTAAGCGTCGACGATGTGCGAGGCGATGAAGCCCGCGCCTCCGGTAACCAGAACTCTCATGATCGCGGCGGATTCTGCAATGTCGGTTCCATGCTGTGCACCGAACGGCCGCGGGCGCGTTTTAGCGGACGTGTCCAGCGTCCTCCGCTACGTCCTCCTCTGCTTCGCCATCTCCTGGTCGGTCTGGTTTGCCATCCCGTTGGCAGCACACGGCAACTGGTCGCTGATGAAAGTGCTGATCGGCATCGGGCTCGGCCCGGGACTGGCCGCGGTGCTGCTCGCGCGCGGCCGCGTCTCCTGGCCGCACTTCGCCGTCGTGGCACTGATCGTGGCCGCGCTGAGCGTCTCCATCCTTCTAACCGGCGATGCGCTCACCGCCGCCGATTTTCGTCACGTCCAGCCGCCCGGCCTCACCGCGATCGGTATCCTCGGCTCGATCGCCGCAGCCTGCGTTTGCGGCGCGATCGCCGGCTGTTCGCGACCCAATCGCGCGCCGCTGCGCTGGTCGCTCTACGCGCTGCTGCTGCCTGCCGCCATCGCACTCGTGGCCCTGCTCATCGCCCGCGTCAACGGCGAGCGCGTCGAGCCGCTCGCGCAAGGGCTGCCGCGCGCGACGTGGCTCTGGTACTCGCTGCGCGCGGCGCTCTTCACCTTCGTGGTCGTCGGCATCGGCGAGGAGACCGGCTGGCGCGGCTATCTGCTGCCGCGGCTGCAGTCGCGTTTCAGTCCGCTCAACGCCTCGCTCATCACCGGCGTGCTCTGGGCGCTCTGGCACTTTCCGCTCTTCGTCATCGGCGCCTATCCCGGCGGGCCGGAGCGGATCCTCGAGTATCTCTTCATCGCCCCGATCCTCTCGCTGCTCTTCACCGCCGTCTACAACCGCAGCGGCGGCGCGCTGCTGCCGTGCATCGCGCTGCACACCGCCATCAACAACACCACCCGCTTCGTGCCGGAGACGTCGTACTACGCGCCGCTGCTGATCGTGACGATCGTCGCGATCACCATCAAAGACCGGATGTGGCGGAAGCGTGTAAACGCCGCGGCCGCCATGCGCGTCGAAGCGGTATGAAACGCCTGCTCGCGCTCGCCTCGGTCGCTCTTCTCTGCACGCCCGCGCTCTTCGCGCAGCGGCGCCGCGTCGTGGCACCGCCGTCCGCGCCGGCCGCCGTCACCGCGCCGTTCGGACAGCCGCTGCCCGGCATGCCGGCCGCGCTGCTGCCGGCGTTCGACGACGGCCGTCGCGCATTCACGAAGATCCAGCAGGTCGGCGACGGGCTCGGGCCGGTGTTCAACGCGCCGTCGTGCGCCGACTGCCACAACGCGCCGGCGGTCGGCGGCGGCAGCCAGCGCAACGTGGTGCGCATCGGCACGCGCGTGAACGGCGTCTTCGATCCGCTGCTCCGCTTCGGCGGCTCGCTGCTGCAGAGCCGCGCCATCGGCATGCCCGGCTCGCACCTGTTCCGTCCCGAGCTCGCACCGCGCGAGGCCACCATCATCGCCGTGCGCCGTTCCACGCCGCTCTTCGGCCTCGGCCTCGTCGACGCCACCTCCGACTTCACCTTCATCGCTCTCGCCGCCATGGAAGCCGTGCGCGGCGACGGCACCGCCGGCCGCGTGGCGCTGGTCGATAACGCCGCCGCCGGCACGAAGACCGCCGGCAAGTTCGGCTGGAAAGCGCAGGTGCCGACGCTGCTGCAGTTCTCCGGCGACGCCTATCTGAACGAGCTCGGCATCACCAGCCCCGACTTCCCCGACGAGAACTGCCCCGGCGGCGACTGCGCCGAGCTGCGCTTCAATCCGCGGCCGGGGCTCAACGACGACGGCACCGCCGTGCGCGCCGTTGCTGGCTACATGGCCATGCTGGCCGCGCCGCCGCGCGGCGCGATCACCGCCGACGTCGCCGAGGGCGAGCGCATCTTCGCGCGCATCGGCTGCAACGCCTGTCACGTCGAGACGCTGACCACCGGCGCGAATCCGAATCGCGCGCTCGACCGCGTCGTCTACCACCCCTACTCCGACTTTCTGCTGCACGACATGGGCGCGCTCGGCGACGGCATCGAGCAAGGCGCCGCCGCCGGCAACGAGATGCGCACCGCGCCGCTCTGGGGACTGAGCGCCGTAAGGCGCTTCCTGCACGACGGCCGCGCATCGACGCTCGAAGCGGCCATCGCCGCGCACGACGGCCAGGGCCGCGCCGCGCGCGAGCGCTTCGCCGCGCTCGACGCCGCCGACCGCACGCGTCTGGTGGCATTCCTCCGCTCGCTCTGACGCGGCTCTATAATCCGCCGCCGCATGGCGGTGGAACGCGCGCAACTCGAAGACCTGCTGCGAACGCTCGGCGGCGCGCGCTACGCCGACGTCCGCTACACCGCCACGCACCAGCAGCATGTGAAGGTGCGCAACGGCGAGGTCGACCAGCTCTCGTCCACCATCGACCGCGCCGTCGGCGTGCGCGTGCTGGTCGGCAACGGCTGGGGCTTCGCCGCGACCAGCGACACGGGCGAAGCGTCGATTCGTCGCGCCGCGCAGCGCGCGCTCGAAGTCGCGGCGGCGAGCAACCTCGCCTCGACGCAGACGGTCGCGCTGAGCGACGTCGCGCCGTACGTCGCCCGCGTCGAGACGCCGTACGCCGTCGATCCCTGGTCCGTGCCGATCGCGCGGAAGATCGAGCATCTGATGCAGGCCACCGAGCCGATGCGCGGCGATCCGCGCATCCACCAGGTCTCCGGCGAGATCTCCTGCTACCGCCAGGAAAAAGTATTCGCCTCGACGGTCGGCAGCTTCATCGAGCAGACCACCACGCAGATGGGCGGCGGCATCGAGGCGGTGGCCATCGACGAGGGAGAGTTCCAGCGGCGCAGCTACCCCAATCCGTTCGGCGGCGATTTTCAGGCCGAGGGTTGGGAGTTCATCGAGCGCCTCGACATGCCCACGAAGGCGCTGCAGGTGCGCGACGAAGCGCTGGCGCTGCTCGGCGCGCCGAAAGCGCCGGCGGGACGCTTCGACCTGATCGTCGGCAGTGCACAACTGGCGTTGCAGGTCCACGAGTCGTGCGGACATCCCACCGAGCTCGATCGGGCCATGGGTCTGGAGATCTCGCTGGCCGGCGGCTCGTTCCTGCAGCCGTCGATGCTCGACACGTTCCGCTACGGCTCGGATCTGGTGAACATCGTCGCCGACGCCACCATCCCCGGCTCGATCGGTTCGTTCGCCTTCGACGACGACGGCGTGCCGGCGCAGCGTTTTCACCTCGTGCAAAACGGGATGTTCGTCGGCTACCTCACCGGCCGCGACACCGCGCCGCACATCGGCCGCGCCTCGAACGGAACCGTGCGCGCGGAGTCGGCCGCGCGCATCCCGATCATCCGCATGACCAACATCAACCTCGAGCCGGGCACGACGCCGCTGGCCGACATCATCGCCGACACGAAGCGCGGCATCTTCGTCGAGACCAACAAGTCGTGGTCGATCGACGACCTCCGCCTCAATTTCCAGTTCGGCTGCGAAGTTGCGTACGAGATCGAGAACGGCCGCCTCGGCCGCATCCTCCGCAACCCGCTCTACACCGGCAACACCCCCGACTTCTGGCGCTCCTGCGACGCCATCGCCGACCGCGCCTCCTGGCAGATCTGGGGTCTGCCGAACTGCGGCAAGGGCGATCCGATGCAGACCATGCGCGTCGCGCACGGCGCGCCGGCCGCGCGATTCCGCAACGTGGAAATGGGATGAGAGAAGAAAGTGCTGAGTGCTGAGAGATCGTTCGACATTCTGGAGCAGGCGCTCGCGGCCGCGCGGACCGACGAGGCGGATGCGAACTTCGTCTCGGTCGATCACAACATCTCGCGCTTCGCGAACTCGCAACTGCACCAGAACATGTCGGAGGAGAGCGCCTGGCTGACGCTGCGCGTGATCGTCGACGGGGCGATGGGCGTGGCCACGACCACCACGTTCGAGCCGGAGGAGATCGCGAACACCGCGGCGGTGGCGCGCGAAGCGGCGCGTCATTCGAGCCGCGTCCCCGGCTACGCCGGCCTCTATCGCGACAACGCGCCGGCGCCGTCGCTCGACACGTTCGACGAGCGCACCGCCGCCGTCGCGCCGGCGGAGAAGGCGCGCGCGCTGCGCGAGATGTTCGACCGCCACGCGCACGTGCAGTTCGCCGGCGCGTACGCCACCGGCAGCGCCAGCGTCGCCTGCGCGAACTCGCACGGCGTGCGCCGCTACGCGCGCATCACCCACACCGACGCCACCGTGATCGCCATCGGCAGCGAAGGCTCCGGCTACGCGACGCAGCGCGAGCAGTCGGCGGCGCGGCTCGATCTCGCCGCACTCGGCGACGAGGCGACGCTCAAAGCGACGCTCGCCGCCGGACGCCACGAAGACCTGCAGCCGGGCGCGTTCGACGTCATCCTCGAGCCGCCGGCGCTCGCCGAAGTCTTCGACTGGATGAACATGATCGCCTTCACCGGGCAGTCGTACGAGGATGGCTCCTCCTTCTTCGTCGGCAACCTCGGCAAGCGGATGCTCGGCGAGAACTTCACCCTCACCGACGACTCGCTCGATCCCGACTTTCTCCCGTTCCCGTTCGACATGGAAGGACTGCCGCGCCGCGAGGCAGTCACGCTCGTCGACCGCGGCGTCCTCCGCACGCCGGTGCTCGACAAGACCTGGGCGGACCGTCTCGGACTCGCGCCAACCGCGAACGCCTGGCACCTCGGCTCGAGCGAGCACGGCGCGGCGTTTCATCTGTCGCTGGCCGGCGGCGACTCGACGCGCGAAGAGATGATCGGCTCGACGAAGCTCGGCATCTGGGTGACGCGCTTCAACTACGTCAACGGCCTGCTCGAGCCGAAGAGCGCGCTGATGACCGGCACCACGCGCGACGGCACGTTCCTGGTGCGCGACGGCGAAGTCGTAGCGCGCCTCCCGAACCTCCGCTGGACCCACTCGATGGTCGAAGCCTTCTCGAACATCGAGTCGCTCTCGCGCGAGCGCCGCACCGTCGGCACCTGGTACAACATGTTCGGCGGCACGCGCGCGCCGGTGGTGAAGGTGCGTGGGTGGAACTTTACGGGGAAGCAGGAAAAATGAGTTCCTCGGAGTTCCTCGGGAGTTCCTCGGAGTTCCTCGGAGTGGCTCGGCTCTCTCCTCCGAGGAACTCCGAGGAACCCGAGGAACTCCGAGGAACTCCCCTTGGCACGCTCATCGCTGCTCGCACGGCTAACGCATGACGCAGTACATCATCCGCAGGTTCCTGCAGATGATCCCGATTACCCTCGGGATCCTCACGCTGATCTTCTCGCTGATTCATCTGATCCCCGGCGACCCGGCGGTGCAGATCGCCGGTGAAGGCGCGCGGCCGGAGGACATCATCAGCGTCCGGCAGGCGCTCGGCCTCGATCAGCCGCTCTGGAAGCAGTACGTCACCTACCTCGGCAATCTCGCCCACGGCGACCTCGGCCGCTCGTTCCGCACGAACGAGAGCGTGGCCAAGGAGATCGCCGCGCGCTACCCGGCCACGATGCAGCTCGCCTTCGGCTCGATGTTCGTGGCGCTGCTGGTGGCCTTTCCGCTCGGCATCATCTCGGCGATCTATCGCAACAGTTGGATCGACAACGTGGCGCGCTTCTTCGCGCTCATCGGCGTGTCGATGCCGAGCTTCTGGTTCGGACCGCTGCTGATCATCGCCTTCGCCATCAACCACCCCTGGTTCCCCGTCTCCGGACGTGAGGAAGGATGGAAATCCATCGTTCTTCCCTCGGTGACCATGGGCCTCGCACTGGCGGCGATCCTCACGCGCATGATCCGCGTCAGCCTTGCGGAGGAGCTGAATCAGTTGTACGTGACCACGGCCATCGCCAAAGGTGTGACGCGCGCGAAAGCGATCTTCCGGCATGCGCTGAAGAACGCGCTGATTCCGGTCATCACCATCCTCGCGCTGCAATTCGGCTCGCTGCTGACCGGCGCGATCATCACCGAGCAGATCTTCTCCTGGCCGGGCCTCGGGCGCCTGCTCGTGCAGTCGATCACCACGCGCGACTACCCGCAGGTGCAGGCCTCGATCCTGGTCATCGCCATCACCTACATCTTCGTCAACTTCATCTCCGACCTGCTGTACGGCGTGGTCGATCCGCGGATCAAGCTCGAATGAAGACGTTCAAGCGGCTGCTGGGAAACTTCGCATTCACGGCCGGGCTGGTGCTCACGTTGCTGCTCGTGCTTTCCGCGCTGGCGGCGCCGCTGCTCGCGCCGTACAACCCCGACGTGCAGGAGACGGCGCGCCGGCTCGAGGCGCCTTCGCACGCGCATCCGCTCGGGCTCGACGACCTCGGGCGCGACGTGCTCTCGCGCATCGTCTTCGGCGCGCGCGTGTCGCTGCGCGTCGGCTTCAGCGTGGTCGTGCTGGCCTCGCTCATCGGCGTGACCCTCGGCGCCATCGCCGGCTACTTCGGCGGCGCCGCCGACGTGATCGTCATGCGCCTCTGCGACATCCTGCTGGCCTTCCCCGGAATCCTCCTGGCCATCGCTCTCGTGGCCGTGCTCGGGCCGAGTCTCAACAACGTCATCCTCGCCCTCGCCACGATCGGCTGGGTCGGTTACGCGCGCCTCGTGCGCGGACAGGTGCTGAAGGTGCGCGAGATGGAGTACGTCACCGCCGCGAAAGCGCTGGGCGCAAAGTCGCCGCGCGTGATCGTGCTGCACGTGCTGCCGAACGTGATCAACCCGGTCATCGTCATGGCCACGCTCGGCCTGGCCGGCGCGATTCTGTCGGAGGCGGCGCTCTCATTTCTCGGACTCGGCGTGCAGCCGCCGACGCCGTCATGGGGCGCGATGCTCACCGCCGGCCGCCGTTACCTCGGCCTCGCCAACCACCTGGCCATCTTCCCCGGCGCCGCGATCATGCTCGCTGTGATGGGCCTGAACTTCCTCGGCGACGGCCTCATCGACGCGCTCGATCCGAAGTATCGGAAAGAGATGCGCTGACGGCTACGCGCGCCGGTACTGCACTTCGATGGCGCGCTCCTCGGTTCCATCGGGCGAGATGTTGAAGTGCTCCATCACCATCTCGTCGGGACCGATCGTGCGAAACACGATCCGCCAGCCCCACATCTGATCGCCGGCGGCGTACGAGGCGCGATACGACGTGCCGCCCTCGATCTGCCGATCATCGGCCGCGCCGACGAGGACGTTGCTGCCGGTGTGGAACGTGTCCACCCAGGTGATGCAGCCGCGGTTCGTGGCGATGTCGATGCCCAGGATGGTCATGCCGTCGGAGCGGTGATCGCCGACCTTCGACTGGTACTCATGTACCACGGTACCTTTATCGAAGAGACGCCGGAACGTGCCCGACATTTCGCTGACGACCGGATCCTCACCCATCCACGTGCGCACCGTGCCTTGCCAGCTACCCAGAAACGCATCCATGCAACTACCTCCTGATTTGGCCGTGCAGTGTAGCCGGTGAGGCGGTGAACACCACCACGTCGCGCGCGCGCGACGCCTGGAAGACGGCCACGGCGGTGAAGCCGGCGCGCTGCAGCGCGTCGCGCACGTCGGGAGTGAGGTCACTTTCGTACAGCGCTGCAGCGTCGGACTGCGCGAGCGCCTGCGCGAGATCGTGCGGCGGCGAGCCGACGTCGATGATGCGCCGCTCGCCGGTGAAGATGCGGTCGCCGTACGCCCAGAGCTGCCCGATGGCGAGCCGCTGCAACCACGGCCGCGCGCCGAGCCAGCGCGCGGCGTCGACCGCGGGCATCGAGCGGCGCGCCACGAAGCGCAGTCCGGCCAGGTTCCACACCAGCGACAGCGCGAGCAGCACCGCCGCGGCGCGGCGCCGCTCGAAGCGCGCGAAGCCGTCGGCGGCGGCGATGGCGACGAACGGAATCACCGCCTGCAGGTAACGCAGCTCCTTGTGTGCGACGAGCGAGAGCGCGACCAGCGGCACGGCGATGAAGAGCCACGGCTCGCGGTGCCTGCCGCGTGCGAAGAACGGCAGGAGCGTCAGCGCGCACCAGCGCGGCAGCGTCTCGAGATACCAAAGCGGCGACTGCGTCTTGATGCGCGAGGAGAAGTCGCGCTCGACCAGCGTCACCGCGGCGAAGCGGCGCAGGCTGTGAAACGGCTCGCCCCACGTGAGCCAGTCGTACGCGCCGGCCAGCAGCAGCGCGCCGGCGACGAAGCCGGCCGCGACATGCCACGCGCGGCGCCGCGCGAGCAGCAGCAGCGGCAGCAGAAAGACGATCTCGGAGTAGCGGTCGGCGAACGCGAGCGCAGCGAGCGCGCCGGCGGCGAGGTCGAAGGCGCGCCGCTCCTGCGCGACCAGCAGCGCCGCCGCGGTGATGCAGCACATCGAGAGGACGCGCGGATAGGTCGTGCCGCCGAAGCCGAGCGGCAGCCAGTGCGCGGCGAAGAGCGCCGCCGCGACCAAGGCCGCGCGCGCGGCGCCCGTCCAGCGCAGCGCCAGCCGGTGCACGAGCCAGATCGTGAAGGTGGTCAGGGCGATGAACGGCAGGATGGCCGGGCGTACGAGCGTCAACGGATCGCGCGCGCCGAGGAGCGAGGCGATGAAGACCGGCGGCGCGACGAAGACGTGCGCGACGAAACGGTTCCGCACGTCCCAGAGGCCGTAGTCGTAGTTCGTGGCCACGCGAAAAGCCTCGCTCAGCATCTCCACTTCGTCGCCGGTGAGAAAGCCGTAGAAGCGCCAGGCGATGGCGAGCTGCGCGAGCGCCGAGGCGGCCATGATGAGTGCCAGAGAGCGCCGCATGCGCGCTGCATTTTGAGGCAGTAGACTCCGCGCGTGATCATCCGCGACGTTCTCGGGCGCGAGCTCGTGCTGCGCGAGCCGCCGCGCCGCGTGGTGTCGCTCGTGCCGTCCATCACCGAGTCGCTCTTCGACCTCGGCGCGGGCGCGAGCGTGGTCGGCATCACCGACTACTGCATCTTTCCGCCCGCCGTCACGCTGCCGCGCCTCGGCGGC
Organism: Thermoanaerobaculia bacterium; assembly: GCA_036389275.1. Lineage (GTDB taxonomy): Bacteria > Acidobacteriota > Thermoanaerobaculia > Gp7-AA8 > Gp7-AA8 > QHVT01. Next base: position 26,976 of record DASVQE010000037.1, on the reverse strand, counting down.
ACGAAGAACCCGCGCGTCGACGAGATCCGCGCCCTCGCTCCCGACCTCGTGCACATGAACCTCGAGGAGAACCTCCGCCGCCACGCCGAAGCCATCGAGACCTTCGCGCCGATCTTCGTCAGCGAGCCGAAATCGGTCGACGACGTGATCGTCCTCATCGAACAGCTCGGCGCCATTCACGACCGCGCCGAGCGTGCCCGCGCGCTGACGCAAACGCTGCGCGACGAGCTGGCGAACCTGCCGCGGCGCGACTTCACCTTCGCCGTGCCGATCTGGAAATGGATGTGGTGCGGCGGCGACACGTACGTGTCACGCTTGGTGGAGGTTTGCGGCGGACGCAACATCCTGCGCGAGTATTTGCGTTACCCGCAAATCGATCTGGAGGACGTCCTCGCCCTCAAACCCGACGTCATCTTCCTGCCCGACGAGCCGTACGCCTTCACCGAGGAGGATGCGCGGCAGATCCGCGGTCCGCGCGTCGTCGGACCGTTTCCCGGCCATCTCTTCACCTGGCACGGCACGCGGACCATCGCCGGGCTGCGCTTTCTCGCGTCAGCCCTCGAGTAGCTCTTCGGCCCAGCCGCGCAGCGTCTCTTCCACGCCTTCGAGCTGCTTGGTGAAGAAGTGATCGGCGCCGGTGATGATCACGCTCTCGGCGTTGCGCACGTTCTGGGCGATCTTCTCCAGCTTGCCGACGTCGCCATGCTCGTCCTGCGTGCCGTGGATGAAGAGCATCGGCTTCTCGCAGTGGCGCAGATAGCCGAAGTCGTACTTGTTGACCGGCGTGCCGATCAGAAAGATCGCGTCGACCTTGTCCGGCAGCTCGCAGGCGACGCGGCTGGAGACCCAGGAGCCGAACGAAAAGCCGCCCACGAAGAGCTTGAGGTCGGGATGCGTCCGCTTGCACCACGCGATCGCGGCGGCGACGTCTTCCTGCTCTCCTTCGCCGGCCTCGTAGTGCCCGCCGCTCGTGCCGGCGCCGCGGAAGTTGAAGCGCAGGGTGGCCACGTTCGCGTTCTCGAGTCCGCGCGCGGCGCGAAAGACGACTTTGTTGTGCAGCGTCCCGCCCTCGGTGGTGAGCGGATGGCAGATCACCGCCACCGCCCGCGGGTCCTGCAGGTCGCGATAGAGCGCCTCAAGCCGGCCGGCGCTGCTGTACAGATCGACGTGACGTAGCGGTTTCGGATTCACGGCACTCTCACCAGGATGCGATCGCTCTCGATGCGCACTTCGTGCGTGGCGACCGACACCGACGCATTGCCACTGCAAACTCCGGTCACAACGTCGAAGCCCCAGAGGTGCCACGGACAGTTGATCTCGCTCCCGATCAGATCGCCCTCGGCCAGCGGACCGCCGCGATGCGGACAGGTGTTGTCGGTGGCGAAGAAGCCTTCATCGGTGTGGTAGACGGCGATGGTCCGGCCGCCGGCGACGAACGCCTTCGCGCGGCCGAGAGGCACCTCGTCCGTCGATGCAACGTCCGTGAGCTCGCTCAAGCGCCGCGCAGTTTATGACAACCACACCGGACGCGGCACGCCGCTGCGCCCGACCACCGCATCGCCCCAGACGCCGGGGATCGGCGTGGCGCACTCCGGGCATTTGCCGTCGTCGAGGCGATACGAGGTCACGCGGAAACCGGTGCGTCCGATCACCAGCGCGTTGCACGACGGGCAGTGCGTGCTCTCCTTGTCGCCGAATGCGCCAGGGATGTTGCCGGGATAGATGAAGCGCAGCCCGGCGCGTTTGCCGATCTCATACGCGCGCAGCAGATGCGACGCGGTCGTGCTCGGATTGGTCATCTTGTAGTCCTCGTGGTACGCGGTGATGTGCCACGGGATGTCGACGTCGACGCTCGCCAGGAACTCGGCGATCTTCGTCAGCTCTTCGTCGGAGTCGTTGAAGCCGGGGATGACCAGCGTGACGATCTCGACCCAGATGCCGCGCGCCTTGAGTCCCTGGATCGTGTCGAGCACCGGCTTGAGCACGCCGCCGAGATCGCGATAGTGGCGGTCGTCGAAGCCCTTCAGGTCGACCTTGTACATCGTCAGGTACGGCGCGATGTAGTCGAGCACCTCCGGCGTGCCGTTGCCGTTCGACACATAGGAGCAGATCAACCCTTCTTTCTTTGCTTCCTTGAATACTTCCACCGCCCACTCGGAGGTGATGAGCGGCTCGTTGTAGGTCGAGGTGATGACTTTGGCGCCGTGCTTTTTAGCGATGCGAATGAGCTCGGCCGGCTCGACGTCCTGCGGCGGCGCGATGGCCATCGGATCGCGCAGCGCCTGCGAGGTCACCCAGTTCTGGCAGTAGCCGCAGTGGTAGTCGCAGCCGAGCATGCCGAACGAGAGCGCGAGCGCGCCGGGATAAGCGTGAAAGAACGGCTTCTTCTCGATCGGATCGACCTGCAGCGCGGCCACGTAGCCGCGCGGCACCTTCAGCACGCCGTCTTCGTTGTAGCGCACCTTGCAGATGCCTTTGAGGCCATTGAGGATCTTGCAGCGATGGCCGCAGGAGAAGCAGCGCACGGCCTTGTTTTCGAGTTTCTCGTAGAGCTCACCCTCGGTGGTCCGGCGCGCCAGGACGTCGCCGAGGGTGGCGGTGGATTGGGTCAATGCCATGCGCTGGAAAACAGCTCGAGGAAGCGCGGCATTCGCGCGGCGCGCCATGGAATTTTGTAGCAGGCGAGCGCGAGCGCGACGCCGCACAGTCCGTCGATCAGATAGTGCCAGCCGGTGATCATCGAGCCGAGGAAGATGATCGCCACGAAGAGTCCGAACAGCACTTCGCCGGCGGTGAAGAGACGCCGCATCCAGAGGAAGACGTACATCTGAAAGGCGACGTGCAGGCTCGGAAACGCGCCGATGCCGAAGACGAGCTGGATGCGGCGCGTGACCGGCTCGCCGGCGCCGGCGCGGAGCACGTTCTGGTAATTGCGCATCAGCAGCGCTTGCAGCTCCTGCGTCCGCGCGAGCGCCTGCTCGTGCACGAGCCATAGGTCGGGAAAGCGGAACGCCGGACCGACGGACGGAACGAGGAAGTAGAGCCACGCGCCGGCGATCCAGAGTACGCAGTTGCCGTTGGCGAAGGCGGCGCGGATGCGGCGGCTCGGATGCGACAGAAAGTAGGCGAAGGCGACGATCGTGCTGACGTAGAAGATCATCGCGTACGACCAGTCGAAGGCACGCAGCGCACCGTTGAAGAGATCGAGAAAGAAGACGTTCGGAGAGAGGCCGAAGAAGAGCGCGCGGTCGAGGTCCCACAGCGTCTGATCGAATAGCGTCGGGTGATAGAGCGGCACGACCAGCTTGATCCAGCCGTAGGTGAAGACGGCGAACGAGCCGGCGGCGATGAGGCGCAGCGTGTCGGCGATCCAGGCGCGGCGGCGGATGATGCGCAGGTAGGCGTGGTCGCGGCGCGCGGCGGCGATGGCGCAGCGGACGGCGATGCCGGCGAGCGCCTGCATGGCCAGGCCGCTGGCGAATGCGAGGACGTTGAAGAGCGGCGCGGCGAGCGGCAGCGAGCGGTGCAGGAGCAGCGCGGCGAGAATCAGATTCGCGAGCGTGAAGGCTTCGAAGAAGTAGAGGCGCTTCACATCCGTCAATGGCTCGGCGCCGGCGCCGGCGCGGGCGGCGTGCCGGGCAGGAAGTAGAGCGCGATGGCGATGATGGCGTAGACGGCCAGCAGTTGCACGCCCTCGTACCAGTTCGACTCGCCGTTGATGATCAGGTACGCGAAGACGGCCACGCCCAGTCCGACGGCGAGGATCTCGAACGGCGTGAAGATCAGGTCGAGCGGATGTCCGAGTCCGTACGAGACGAAGACCAGCATCGGCATCACGAAGAGCGCGATCTGCACGCTCGACTGCATGGAGATGTTGAGGGCGGTGTCCATCTGATTGCGCATGGCCAGCACCACCGCCGTCGAATGCTCGGCGGCGTTGCCGACGATGGCCAGCACGATGAAGCCGAGGAAGATCTCGCCGAGGCCCCAGGCCTGACCGGCGGCGTGCACGGCGTGCACGAGCCCTTCGGCGACGACGGCCATCAGCGTGCTGGCGCCGAAGAGCACGAGCGCCGCTTTCTTCGCCGGCCAGAGCTCGATCTGCTCGATCTCTTCGTGCGTGTCGGCGAGCGCGCTTTCGTTGAGGCGGTGGCGGTGGGTCTTGAAGCTGAAGTAGAGACCGGCGAAGTAGGTCAGCAGCAGCACGACCGACGTGCCGATGGAGACTTCGTGAATGAGCTCGGGATGATGCTCGCTCGCGGCGACGCGGAAGAAGAGCGCCGGCACGAGCGTGGCGCCGACGGCGAGGATGAGCTGCCCGCCCTGCGCCTCGGCGCCGAGGCGGTTGAACGTCTGCGACTCCCGCTTCCAACCGCCCATCAGCATGGCCAGTCCGGCCACGAAGAGCAGGTTGCCGAGGATCGAGCCGGTCAGCGACGCGCGCACGACGTCGTTCAGACCCTGGCGGATGGCCACGATCGCGATGACCATCTCCGCGAAGTTGCCGAAGGTGGCGTTCAGCAGCGCGCCGTACGTCGGCCCGAGGCGGTGCGCGAGGTGCTCGGTGCCATGCCCGATCCACGCCGCCACCGGCAGCACGGCCAGGCAGGAGAAGACGAACTGCAGCAGCATGCTCCCGTGCGTGAACTGCAGGAAGAGCGCGACGGGGATGGTGGCGTAGACGAGCCAGGCGAGTGCGCGTTTCATTCGTTCGGGGCGAGTCTAATCTAGACTCCCGCCGCATGAGCATCACTCGCACCACCTCCGACCACATCGCAACCATTACTCTCAATCGTCCCGACAAGCTGAACGCGTTCAGCGGAACGATGCGTGAGGATCTGTTCGAGGCGTTGCAGTCGGCGGAAGCGGACGAGGCGGTGCGGGTGGTGGTGATCACCGGCGCGGGCCGCGCGTTTTGCGCCGGCGGCGACGTCGACTACATGTCGGGCCTGCAGCGACGCGGCGACGAGGAAGCGTTTCGCAAGCTGCTCGATGCCGGGCGCGACATCATCGTGCAGATCGCCTCGATGGCCAAGCCGGTCATCGCGGCGGTGAACGGCGTCGCCGCCGGCGCCGGCTGCAACCTCGCCCTGGCGTGCGACTACCGAATCGCATCCGACGCGGCCAAGCTCGGCGAGACCTTCGTGCGCATCGGCCTGCATCCCGACTGGGGCGGCACGTGGCTGTTGCCGCGCCTTGTCGGGCGCAGCCGGGCGCTGGAGCTGCTGATGACCGGCCGCATCGTCGATGCGCACGAAGCGCTGGCCATCGGCATGGTCGACCGCGTCGTGCCGGCAGCCGACCTGTCGCGCGAGACCGAATTGTTCGCAAACGCGCTCGCCGGCGCGCCGCCGATCGCGCTCGCCGGCATCAAGCGCGCGCTGAGCGCGGCGGAGCGCAACGACGTCCGCGCGCAGCTCGAGCTGGAAGCAGAGCATCAGTTGCGCTGCTTCCGCTCGCAGGATGCGGCGGAAGGAATGGCGGCGTTTTTTGACAAACGGGCGCCGACGTTTCGCGGTGCGTGAGGGCGTGGCTCCTCGGCTCCTCGGCTCCTCGGGTCCTCGGGAGGCGGTGGCAACCTTCCTCCCGAGGAGCCGAGGAGCCGAGGAGCCGAGGACCCGAGGAGCTGCCTATTGCGTCAACGCCGTCACCACCCGCTCGTTTCCTGTCACGAGCTGATGGATCTTCGTGTTGAAGAACGGCGGCACCTGCTGGCGCGCGGCTTTGGCCGGATTCGTCGGCGAGCCGGGGAACGCCTCGTTCCCCGAGGTTGCGTTGCGCAGCAGCTCGTTGCCGTCGTGGTCGTACACCACGGCCTCGAAACTGTAGGCGAGCTTGATGACGTCGGAGGTGTCGGAGGCGAAGTCGCGCACGATCACCGACATCGCTTTGTCCGCGCCGGCGGCCGCGATCGCGCTGCCGATCTCCGCCGCTTTCTCGCTGCGTGCGATCACGCGGAAGCCGGCCGCCTCGAGATCGCGCTGCACCGCCTCCTGCACCACCTCGGCGAACGGACGGTTGCCGCGCGTCGTCACCTTGAACGGGATGCCGGTCGGCGACTGCTGCTCGCCGACGAACGCCGCCGACTCCTCACCCTTCACGATGTAGTCGCGCTGGTCGTCGGCGGCGAAGAGAAGGATGGTCTTCCCCGGCCCCACTTCCGATCGTTGCGCCGGCTCGTACTTGAAGGTCTGCGTCTGTCCCGACGAGCAGGCCGACAGGACCACCAGCGAGAGAAGAGCGAGTGCCGCGTGGCGTTTCATGCAGCGAAGGATATCGCTTCAGGCGCGCCGCAGAATCACCAGCGTCTGATCGTCCTTCTGCGGCGCGGCGCCGACGAAGGCGTCCACCGCGCCGGCGATGCGGTCGCGCAGCACCTCCGGTGACTCGCCGTCGAGCAGCGCTTCGAGCCGCTCGTTGTCGAACTCTTCGCCGGCCTCGTTCTCCGCCTCGGTGATGCCGTCGCTGTAGAGCACCGCCACCGCGCCCGCCGGCAACTCTCGGGTCTGGGTCATGTAGCGCGTCTGCGGCAGGATCCCGATCGGCAGCCCGTGCGACTTGATCGTGTCGAAGCGGCCGTTGGCGATCAGATAGGCCGGATTGTGGCCGGCGTTCACGTACTGCATCGTGCCGTTCTCGCGGTCGACCGACACCATGACCATGGTGATGAACTTGTTCTCGGCCGACCAGTTGTGGATGTGGCGATTCAGCTCGGTGGCGATCTGTCCGAGCTCGCGCCCTTCGGCGAAGAGCAGTTGCACCACCGCGTGCAAGGCCGACACGAGCAGCGCCGCCGGCATCGATTTGCCGGCCACGTCGGCGACGATGGCGGTGAAGACGCCGTCGCGCACGAAGAAGGCGTGATAGTCGCCGCCGACCTGCCGCGCCGGGCGCGACAGCGTGGCCACGTCGATCCCTTCGAGGCGCGGGACCGCTTTCGGCAGAATGTCGCGCTGGATGGTCGCGGCCAGCTCGAGCTCCCGCTCCATGGCCTGCTTCTCGAGCGCGTCGCGGTGCAGCCGCGCGTTCTCGAGCGCGATCGAGACCTGATTGCCGAAGAGCGCGAGCAGCCGCAGCTCGTTCGCCTCGAACGCGCCGATGCCGCCTTCGCGCGTCTCGCGGTCGGCCGCGGCGAGCACGCCGATCACGGCGCCGTTGCCGCCCTGAATGGGCACGGCGACGAAGGTCGCGCAGCCGGGAAAAAGACAGGTCGCGCCGCCCTCGAACGTGAGCGGTTTTCCCTCGCGCACGATCTCCTCGGTGAGCTCGCGCTCGAGAAAGCCGGCGCGCACGTCGCCGAAGGAGCGGTACAACTTGTAGCCGCCATCCTCGCGCAGATACAACGCCGCGCGGCGGGCGTTGGTGAGCGAGATCATCCGGAAGAGGATCTCGTCGGCCAGCTCGTCGACGTTCAGCGTCGAGGCGATGGAGAGCCCGATGTCGTAGAGCGACTCGAGCTCCCACAGACGGTACTTGAGCTGGAAGTCGCCTTCGCGCGTCTCCTGCATCAGCCGCTGGTTGGCGATGAGCGTCGAGAGATACGCGGCGCCGGCGCGCACGAGGGCGCGGTCGTCGTCGCTGGCGGCGTCGCGCGCCGAAAGCGCGAGCACGCCGACCGACTCGCGATGCGACTGCAGCGGCACGATCAGCGCCGGCGACGGCTGCACCAGCTCGGCCGCATGCGCGTCGGCGTCGAGGATCTCCGGCGCGACGCACTGCTGCGACTTGGCGGCCAGACGGAGCTCCGCGCCGCGCGACTCGCGCAGGTAGAGCGCGCCGGTATCGAAGCGCGTGTGCCGCGCGAACGCGTCGAGGATGAGCGGTCCCTGATGGGAGAGCGAAGCGCGTTCGAGTTGCTGCAGCTCGTCGATGAAGTCCGCGAACGCGGGCATGGGACGGGAGGATACCTGAGAACTAGATCGCCAGATCCTTCAGGGCCGTCTCTTCGTCGGTGAAGATCGAGGCGTAGTTGGCGAGACCCATGATCTGGAAGGTCTTGTGGATGACCGGCGTGAGGCAGCAGAAGCCGATGCGCCCGCCTTTGTCGATCATCTTCTCGATGATCTCGATGAGGATGCTGATGCCGATGGAGTTGACGATCTTGGTCTCGCGGAGATTGAGCAGCAGCGTGCGCACGCCGTCGTCCATCAACTCGTAGGCGCGATTGGCGATCTCCTCGCCGCCCACGTTGTTGATGTAGCCCTTGGTGTAAAGGACCGCTCCGTTGTTGCCGCGGCGGTCCACCGCGACTCTGAGCTCGTCTGTCATGATCGCTTCCCGTATTCGAAGTTCATCCTGAGGGCCGTGCGCGGCCCGCAGGGTCTCCGGTGCAGCCGCGCCGAGCGTGTTGCGGAGCGCATCGCGTGATCGCACCCGAGGTCCTTCGTCATGATCGCTTCCCGTATTTCACCATGTGCAGTGTCGTGCCGTCGTCGCTGGTCGAGATCGACACCTCGTCCATGTGCGCCTCGATGATCTGCAGGCCCCAGCCGCGCTTGTGAACGGCGCCCAGCTTCTGCCGGCGCGAGCGCGCTTCGGACACGTTGAACCCTTTGCCGTGGTCGGTGATCCAGATGTCGATGCGCGGGTTGTCCGCAGCCACCGACGTGCCGGTGATCTTGACATAGATGCGCCGATCGACGCTACCGGAGTGCTCGCGCGCGTTGATGCAGGCTTCGATCACCGCGTGGGCCATCTCGTCGATCGACTCGCTGGCCATGCCGAGCTCCCGGGCCAGGTTGCCGGCCGCGCGTGCGGCCGCCACCTCGATGTCCGGGACCATCGGGAGCGTGAGCTCCATCTGCCGCTCGGCGGTCGCAGTCATGGCGCGAATGTCCTCGTCCGGCAAGCCTCGGCTAGAAAGAGAGGAACAGTGCAACGGCGGTCTTGATCCAGGTCGGGATGCCGCCGAGCTGCTCGAGCGCCACCAGAGCGGCCGTGTTCACCGCCAGCACGGCGGGCAGCACGTACGCGGTGTTGAACGCGGCTTCGAGCTTGTTGGTGCGGGTCTGTGCGAGGTTGTTCATCATGGTTGGCCCCCTGTTCGGTCGGGGCCACCCCTTCGCAACGCGACTGCCACCGTCGCCAGACCGGCTCGATGCCCGCTAACTCCATGTCGCGGCACAGTTTACACGAGAGCGAGCGGCGACGAGCCAAATCGTCCCACTGGTGCAAAATGCCCCAATCTGCTCGGGCGGGACGATTCTCTGGTCGTAAGCGGCTCATTGTCAGTGATTTACTAGTGAATGTCCCAATTGTCCGCAACTGGTGCGTTTTGGGACAGCTCGTCACGCTTCCGGTAGAGCGTCTTCCGGTCCACGCCGAGGATTTTGGCCGCTTTCGACATGTTTCCCTTCGTGAACGCCAGCACGCGGGCGATGTAGCGCGCCTCGAGCTGGTCGAGCGTCGGCAGGTCTCCGGAGAGCTCGCGCTCGTCCGCGCCCGACGCGCTCTCCGGCAGCAGGAGGTCGCCCGGATCGATGACCGGGTCGGTGGTGAGCGCCAGCGCGCCCTCGATCAGGTTCTCCAGCTCGCGCACGTTGCCGGGAAAGGGATAGCGCATCAGCTTCTGCAGCGCTTCCTGGGTGATGCGCACGTCGCGCAGACCTTCGCGCTTGCCGTACTTGTCGAGGAAGAACCGCACCAGCTTGGTGATGTCGTCTTTCCGCTCGCGCAGCGGCGGCAGGACGATCTCGACCACCTTCAGCCGATAGTAAAGATCTTGACGAAACTCGGTCCGCTCGATCATCTCCTCGAGGTTGCGGTGCGTCGCGGAGAGGATGCGCACGTCGATGGGGATGCGGCGGCGGCCGCCGAGCTTCTCCACCTCGCGCTCCTGCAGCACGCGCAGCAGCTTGGCCTGCAGCGTCAGCGGGATGTCGCCGATCTCGTCGAGGAAGATGGTCCCGCCCTTGGCCAGCTCGAACTTGCCGGGACGCGCCTCGACGCCGGTGGCCACGCCGCGCTCGATGCCGAAGAGCTCCGACTCGAGCAGCGTCTCCGGCAGCGCGGCGCAATTGATGGCCACGAACGGGCCGTCCTTGCGCGGCGAGTTGCCGTGGATCAGCCGCGCCACCATCTCCTTGCCGGTGCCCGACTCGCCGCGAATCAGCACGCTGGCCTGCGAGTCGGCCACGCGCGCGACGAGATCGATCACGCGCTGCATCTTCGGCGAGTCGCCGACCATCAGCCGGTCGGAGTACTCGCGCAGCATGCGCTGCTTGAGGGCGCGGTTCTCGTCCTCGAGGGTCTCCCGCACGAGGTCGAGGCGGTGGAAGCGGCGCGTGTTGTCGACGGCCGCGCCGCCGATCGATGCGAGCGACTCGAGGAAGCGGAGGTCGTCTTCGACGAAGCTGCCGGCGGTGGCGCCGCGCACTTCCTTGCCGCCGACGCCGATCAATCCGAGGATGACGTCGCCGGCGATCATCGGCGCGATGAGCAGATCGCCGCCGGGCTCGCCGAGGAACTTCGAGACCGTGACTTTCATCGGCTCGCGCGAGGCCATGACCTGCTTGACCGGCGGCTCGACCAGCAGCGCCTCCGGCGGCGGCGTGTCGATGCCGAAGGTGAAGAGCGTCTGCACCTGCAGCTTGTCGTCGAGCGAAAAGACGAAGCCGGTCATCGCGTCGAGCACGGCCACGGCGCGGTGCATCAGCTCCTCGAGCAGCTCATCCTCGGGACGGAGCGTGTTCAGCGACCGCCCGACGTCGTAGAGCGCCTCGAGCTGCAGGAGCTTGCGTCGAAGTTCGAATTGCGATTGTTGCGGCATCTACTTGCCGAGGGCTCTCCGGCACTCGCCGAGGAGAAAATCCCCGTTCCACGTTTCATAGAACGACTGGTCGAGCGAGTAGATTCTGATCAGCAGCGCCGAGGCCTCGTCGTAACGCCCGCTCTTCATCAGCGTGCGCGCCAGAAAGTAGATCGAGTGCATGGTCTGCTCGTCGGCGGCGCCGCGGTCGACGATGGCCCGGAAGCCGCTCTCGGCCGCGCCGAACTCGCGGTGCTGATAGGCGCAGAGCGCGCGCTCGTATTCGCCTTCGAGCGCGCAGGTGCTCGGCGGCGCGGCGGCGGCGGAAGTCGCGATCAGTGCGAGAATCACGAAGGCGGTACGCATCGGCCGCTCCATTATGCGCCTTGGCATCCTCGGCGGCGGACGCGCCGCATGGGCATTCGGCTCCGCCTGGAAGCGGATCGGCTGGCCGCTCTCCGGCGTCTGGCTGCGCGAGGCGTCGCAGAGCCGGCTGCCGGAGCTCCTCGGCACGCCGCGCTGCGAGCTGCGCGAGCTCGCCTGCACGACGGAGCTGCTGCTGATCGCCGTGAGCGACCGCGCCATCGAGGAAGTGGCGGCCCTGATTCCGGACGATTGCGAGGCGCTCGTCTTTCACGCCAGCGGCGCGACGCGCAGCGTGCGCGGCGGCTTCTCGCTGCATCCGCTCAAGGCGCTGCCGCCGGTCGGCGAGCCGTCCGATCTCGAGGGAACGCTGCTCGTCTTCGAGGGCGAGCATCGCCGCACGGCGAAGCTCATCGCCAGCGCCGTCGGCGCGCGCTTCGCCGAGATCGCGCCGGAGCAGAAGGCGCTCTATCACGCCGCGGCGGTGTTCGGCTCGAACTACGTCGCGGCGACGCTCGACGTCGCCGAGCGCCTCATGCGCGGAGCCGGCGTCGACGACGCCCGCGCGGCGCTGGTCGCGCTGGCGCAGTCGGCCATCGAAAACTGGAGCGGCCACACGGACGGGCGCCGCTTCACCGGACCGGCCGCGCGCGGCGACGCCGCGGTGCTGCGCCGCCACCTCGAGGCGCTGCGCGACGATCCGCAACTCGCGGCACTGTACGAACTTCTCGCCGCGCAGATCGCCGGTCCCATCCTTGCTAGCCCAAAGTAGCGGGTGCTACGATCGAAGCCCCTCGGGGACTAGTACGCGATGGTCTTCTTCAACTACGCGACGATGCAGATGGCCGCGAAGATCGTGTACTACGGTCCGGGCCTCTGCGGGAAGACCACCAACCTTCACCACATCTACACCAAGACTTCGCCGCAGAGCCGCGGCGAGATGGTGAGCCTCGAGACCGAGACCGACCGTACGCTGTTTTTCGATCTCCTGCCGATCGACGTCGGCGTCATCGGCGGCTTCAAGACGCGCCTGCAGCTCTACACCGTCCCCGGCCAGGTCTTCTACAACACCACGCGCAAGCTCGTGCTCAAGGGCGTCGACGGCATCGTCTTCGTGGCCGACTCGCAGCGCGCGATGATCGACGCGAACGTCGAGAGCTTCAAGAATCTGCGCGAGAACCTGGCCGAGATCGGGCTCGATCTCGACGAGCTGCCTGTGGTGATGCAGCTCAACAAGCGCGACCTGCCGAACATCGCCACGGTCGAGGAGCTGGCGAACGCGCTCGATCCGGAGCGGCGGCACGAGTACGTGGAGTCGGTGGCGTCGTCGGGCGTCGGCGTGTTCGAGACGCTCAAGCTGATCTCGAAGCTGACCCTGCGCACGCTGCGCCGCCGCATGACGGGCGAAGAGCCGGTGCGTCAGGCGCCGGCGCGTACGGCGCAGTTCCGCGTGCAGGATCACGGCGCCAGTCCGGCGCGCACGCTGGCCGGAACGACGCCGACGCCGGTGGTGGCGTCGCCCGCGCCGGCGTTCGATACCGGCGCGGTGTCGGTGGTCGAAGAGCGCGCCGCGGTTCCGGCCGCGCGCATCGAGGAAGCGCCGGCGTTCGATCCGGAAGCGACCATCGCCGCGGCGAGCATCGATCCGCGCATTCTGGCCGGCGCGCCGGTCGAGGCAGCGACGCCGGAAGTGGCCATGCCGCCGGCGGAGGCGCTCGCGGCGCCGGAGCCGGTGATCGAGGAAGTCTCGCCGAGCATCGCTGAAGTCGCACCGACCGAAGTCGCGACGACGATCGATGAAGTCGCACCGAACGACGAAGTCGCGCCAATCATCGAAGAACCGCCCGCGCCCATCGAACAACCAATCGCCGCATCGACCATCGAAGCGCCCGCGCCGGAGCCGGAGATCGAGTTCTCCGAGATGGCCAGGCCGCAGAAAGCGGAGCCGGAGGTCAAGACCGTGAAGGTCCGCTCCTCCGTCGACGTCATGGCGGAGCTCGAGGCGCTGCGCAAACGCGCCACGCAAACGACCGCGAAAACTCCGAAGCGCGACGTGATGGCCGACCTGGCCAGCCTCCGTCCGAAGCGCGACATCCATCGCACCGTCAACGTCCAACTGCCCGCCGAGGTCCTGCCGCGCACCAAATCCGTTCGGGTTACACTATCGTTCCAGGGCGAGGACGGAACGCTCCAGTCGCACGACCAGACGGTCGAACTGGGCGATACGTCCGACGTCCAGAGTGTCTCGGTCAACCTGAAAATCGACATGGCTTGAAGCGGCTGCCGCTGCACGGCCGAACGAATGGGATGGGGGTGCACGATGCGCAACACACTGTTGTTGACGATGGCCGCGTTGTACGTCACCGCCTGCGCGGCCACCGCGCCGGCGCCGGCCACCATCCCGACGCCGCAGCCCGCCGCCGCCGCTGGCCCGTCCGCCGCGCAGCTCGACGCGAACCATTTCCGCGAAGAGCTCGAGCAGGCCTACGCGCACATCGTCGCGCGCAGCGGTGACCAGGCCGCGGCACACGCGCCGACGGTCGACCTCGAGGCCGCCGCATCCATCGACATTCCGCAGCACCGCACCATCGACTCCGCGGTGCGCCTCTTCAGCGTCGACATGAAAGACAGCATCCAGGCGTCGCTGCTCCGCTCGGCGCGCTACAAGAAGCTGATCGACAAGGCGCTGGCCGAGCAGAATCTGCCGAAGGGTCTCGCCTATCTGCCGGTGATCGAGAGCGCGTACGAGACGCGTCTCACCTCGCGTGCCGGCGCGCACGGGATCTGGCAGTTCATGCCGGAGACGGCGCGCGAGTACGGGCTGCGCGTCGACTGGTGGGTCGACGAGCGCGCCGATCCGGAGCGCTCGACGCGCGCCGCCGCCGCGTATCTGAAGGATCTCTACCGGATGTTCAACGACTGGTCGCTGACGCTGGCGGCCTACAACTGCGGGCCGGGGCGCGTGCAGCGCGCGCTCAACGAGACCGGGCACTCGACGTTCTGGCAACTGCTCGACGATGCGGCGCTGCCGAAGGAGACCCGCGGCTACGTGCCGACGTTCTTCGCCACGCTGCTGATCGCCTCCGATCCGGAGACGTACGGGTTCGAGCTCGGCAAGCCGCGCGATCCGGAGGAGAAGCGCGTCGAAGTGCGCGGTCCGCTGTCGCTCGACTACATCGCCGAAGCGATCGGCGTCGACGACGGTCTGCTGCGCGAGCTGAATCCGTCGCTCCGCCGCGGCGTGGTGCCTCCCGGCCGCGCCTCGGTGCGCGTTCCGGCGAAAGCGGCCGAGGTGCTGGCGGCACGCGCCGATACGCTGCGCCAGGATGATGCGTACGTGAAGTTCTGCGCGTTCACTTTGCGCGACGGCGACTCGCTCAAGCGGCTGGCGCGCGCGCTCGGCACCAGCGCCGACACGCTGCTGGCGATGAACAATCTCGACTCCGACAATCAGGTCGGCGCCGGCGACACCGTCTACCTGCCGGTGCGCGAGCGCGAGCTCGGCGCGCTGCTCACGCACAGCGAGGACGAGACGTTCTACTACGCCGTGAAAAAGGGCGACACGCTCTACTCGATCGCCAAGCAGAACGGTCTGTCGGTCTCGGAGCTGCGCGAGCTGAACGATCTGTCGAAGGACGCCAGCATTCACGCCGGCCAGAAGCTGCGCGTCACCGCGCCGCGCGTCCTCAGCGCCGGCGGCATGTAGCAACCATGGAGCAACAGGGAACGCTCGTTCCCTGTTGCCTCTCGCACCGCGCTAGATCTTGTAGAACGTCTCGCGCACGACCTTGCCGTCGCGCCACTGCTGGGCGGCGACCTGGCGCAGCACGCCGGGGCCGAAGGTGGAGTGGTCGTACTCGATGGTCCAGCGGTTGAACGCGAGGCCGCTCTCTTCGTCGACGACGCTCGACTCGAGACGCGCGTCCCAGCGGGTCAGGCCGTCCTGAAAGACGCGCTCGCGGTCGCGGTTGGCGATCCGTCCTTCCATCGCCTGCGACGACGACTCCTCCATCACCACCTCGTCGGCGTAGAAGCGCTCGATCCCTTCCACCAGCCGTTTGTCGCGCACCAGGGCATTCAGTTCGTTGACAGCATCTCTCATGGCTTCTTTTCCTTTACGTGTGAAATATCGTCCGCCCGCAGGCGGATCTCTGCCAGACACTCCAGCAGGAGGTCGATCTGTTCGTCGGTGAGGCCGCCCGAGGCGGCGCTGTCGAAGGCATCCATCGGCGCGTCGAGCTTCTCGAGGAGCCGCAGCCCGGCCGGCGTGATCGCGCAGAGGACGTGGCGGCGGTCGCCGGCCCACTGCTCCCGCCGGATCAGGCCTCGCTCCTCGAGCACGTTCACCAGCCGCGTCACTCCTGGAGCGGGCTCCAGCAGCCGCTCGCTGATCTCCATGGTCGGCAGCGGCGCGCGTGCGCCGCGCAGGATGCGCAGCACGTTGTACTGCTGCAGCGTGACTCCTTCGGTGAGCGCCACCGCCTCCGCCCGCCGCCGGAGCGCGTTTGCCGTCCGCAGCACGGCCACCACCGCCTCGGTGGATTTGTCGCGGAAGCCGCGGGTCTGCTGGATCTCGTCGGCGACGTAGCGCTTGGCCATACGGGTGACAATGTAGGTCGATTTGTTTTACATGTCAAGTATCGCCACAACTTCTTCGCCGCGCTTCCGTACATCCATCGATGCGTCGCCTGCTGGCTCTTGCTCTGCTCACGTCCGCCCTCGCCGCGCACGCGCGCGTGGTGCGGCTCGACGTCTCCTCGCGCAGCGACCTGCCGAACGGCTACGAGAAGATCACCGGCCGGGTCACCTACGCGCTCGATCCGGCCAATCCTCACAACCGCGTCATCGTCGATCTCGACAAGGCGCCGCGCGACGAGCATGGCGAGGTCGTCTTCGCCGGCGACGTGCTCATCCTCCGTCCGAAGTCGGGCGGCAACGACACGCTCTATCTCGAAGTCCCGAATCGCGGCGGCCTCGGTGGATTCAGCAATCCCGAATGGGACGCGAGCCTCTTCCAGCGCGGCTACACCCTGGCCTGGGTGGCGTGGCAGTTCGACGTGCGCCCCGACCCGGCGCTGCTGCACTTCACCGCGCCGGTGGTGCACGGCGTGCGCGGGCTGGTGCGCTCCGATTTCACGGTCGAGTCGCCGCAGCCAACGCACACCATCGCCCACGAGATCTTCGCGCCGTACGGCCATGAAGCGATCCGCAGCATCGGCGGCACCGGCTATCCGGTCGCCGACCGCAACGACCGCGCGAACATCCTCACCGAGCGCGACGCCGTCGACGCGCCGCGCCGCACCATCGCCCGCGCGAAGTGGCGCTTCACCGACGACCTCACCATCGCCCTCGACGGCAACTTCGTCCCCGGCAGGATCTACGAGTTCGTCTACGCCGCCGCCGATCCCGCCGTCGCCGGCACCGGCCTCGCTGCGATCCGCGACTTCGCCTCCTGGGCGCGCAACGATCCCGCCTCGCCGATCCACGTGAAGAACGCCTACACCCTCGGCATCTCCCAGACCGGCCGCTTCCTCCGCCACTTTCTTTATGAAGGCTTCAACGCCGACGAAAACGGCCGGCAGGTCTTCGACGGCGCGATCATCTACGTGGCCGGCGCCGGCCGCGGAAACTTCAACCACCGCTTCGCCCAGCCGTCGCGCGCGCCGATCACGCCGGCGCCGTCGCTCGAGCGCGCCGATCTCTTTCCCTTCACCGACCTGCCGCAGACCGATCCCGTCACCGGACGCACCGAGGGGTTGCTCGATCGGGCCATCGCCGAAAAAGTAGTTCCGAAAATATTCTACGTTAATACGTCGTATGAATATTGGTCGCGCGGCGGCTCGCTGATCCACACCACGCCCGACGCCCGCGCCGACGTGCCGCTGCCGCCGACCTCGCGCATCTACGTCGTGGCCGGACACGCCCACTTCGACGGCCCGTTCCCGCCCGAGCGCGCCGTCGGAGGCACCGAGCTGCAGAACCCGGTCAACTACTTCAACTCCACCGTGCACGCGATGATCGACGACCTCGACGCCTGGGTGAAGAAAGGCACCGAGCCGCCGCCGAGCCGCTATCCGCGCATCGACGACGGCACGCTGGTGCGCCGCGAGCAACTGGCCATGCCGCGCGCGCCGCGCAGCGTCTACACGCCCTACCGCTTCACCAGCGACACCCAGCCGCGCGTCACCGGCACCTTCCCGACGCTCGTGCCGCAGGTCGGCCCCGACGGCAACGAGCTGGCGGGCCTGCGCATGCCGTTCCTCACCACGCCGCTGGCCGCGCACACCGGCTGGAACCCGCGCGATCCGCAGACCGGCTTCGCCGGCGACCGGGTCGGCTTCGCCGGCTCGCTCTTCCCGTTCGACAAAGCGACCATCGCCGCGCGCTATCCGTCACGCGAGGTCTACCTCGGCCGCTTCACCGCCGACGCGCTGCAGCTCATCAAGGATCGTTACATTTCGAAGGACGATCTCTACGACCTGCTCCAACAAGCCTCGCAATTCTGGGAGTGGTCCGCCGCGCGTCCTACAATCGCGCAGTGACACGACTGCTGCCGATCGTCTCGCTGGTCGCGCTCGTCGCCGCCGCGCCCGCGCCGGCGCAGCGCGAGCGTAACCTCGCCGACTTTGATTTTCTCGTCGCGAAGATCGCCGCGAACTACGCCGGCTGGGACACGAAAGTGACGCCGGCCACGAGGCCGCAGCTCGACGCGCTCACCGCCGAGCTGCGCGCGAAAGCGGCCGCGGCGAAGAGCGACGACGAGCTGCTGACGATCCTCCATCAATGGATCGAGTTCTTCCACGACGGCCATACGCAGGTCGGCGCGAACGCTGCGCCGCCGCCGAAAGCGACGAACGCGCCGGTGAATTACCCGACGCTTCCATGGACCGAGGAGAGCGTGATGGCGAAGCTCGGCGCGAAACGCGAGCCGCTCGAGGGCGTCTGGCGGATGGGCGGCGGACGCTATCGCGTGGCGGTGATGCGCAACGGCGCACGCTACTCCGCGGTGATCGTGTCGACGCAGTCGGAGGCCTGGAAGCCGGGAGAGGTGAAAGCCGAGCTGACGCCGCGCGCCGACGGCACGTTCGACGTATTGCTGCGCATCGGCGATCACAGCGAGGTGCAGACCACCGCCAGCCTCGTGGTCGGAGGCGATGTGCTCGACGTGAAGGATTGGGGGCGGTGGAACCGCGAGTGGCCCGTACCGAATGACCCTGACGCGGCGGCGCGCGTTTACCCGAGCGACGCGCTCTTTCTCCACCGCTACTCGCCGAAGACGCTCTGGCTGCGCATCCCCGACTTCAACTCCGCGCGCGCTGCGCCGCTGCGCGAGCTGATCGCCGCGCACGAGAGCGACCTCGCTTCGACGCCGAACCTGATCATCGACCTGCGCGACAACGGCGGCGGCAGCGACTTCGTCTACCGCCCGCTCGAGCCGCTGCTCTACTCGCGGCCGACCATCAACATCTCCGCGGAGATGCGCGCCTCGCCCGACAACATCGCCTTGCACAAGGCCACCGCCGAGCGTCTGAAAAAAGACGCGCCCGACGTGGCGCGGCACATGGAGGAGCTCGACGCGAAGATGCGCGCCCATGTGGGTGAGTACGTGCCGCAATACGACCGGCCGTTCTCCATCGACCGCCGCGACAAAGTCCTTCCGTCGCCGCGCCGCATCGCCGTGCTGATCGACAACTGCAGTTCCACGGCCGAGGAGCTCGTGCTGCTGGCGCGGCAGAGCCGCAAGGTCACGCTGTTCGGCCGCCGCAACTCCGCCGGCGTGCTCGATTTCGCGAACGTGCAGACCATGCCGCTGCCGTCGGGCCGCTACACCATGCAGTGGGCGACCTCGCGCTCGATGCGCCTGCCGGAGGATCCGGTCGATCCCGACGGCATCGCTCCCGACATCCGGATTCCGGACGATGCGCCCGATCCGATTCGATTCGCGGCGGAGTGGCTGGAGCGGCAGGTCGACTGACGTCGCTTGAAATGCGCGGCCCTCACTGTTAGGTTCGCGCTCCCATGGCGGACAGCAGCGACTACAAGAAGACTCTCAACCTGCCGCAAACCACGTTCGCGATGAAGGCGAACCTGCCGCAGAACGAGCCGAAGCGGCTCGAGCAGTGGCGCGGCATGAACCTCTATCAGCGCATCCGCGAGCAGTCCGCCGGCCGCCCGAAATTCGTGCTGCACGACGGCCCGCCCTACGCGAACGGCCGCATCCACATCGGCCACGCTCTCAACAAAACGCTCAAGGACATCGTGGTGAAGTCGCACACGATGCTCGGCTTCGACTCGCCGTACGTGCCGGGCTGGGACTGCCACGGTCTTCCCATCGAGCACGCCGTCGACAAAGAGCTCGGCTCGAAAAAGCGGGAGATGTCCGCGGCCGACATCCGCCGCACCTGCCGCCAGTTCGCCGCCAAGTACATCGATATCCAGCGCGAGGACTTCGTCCGCCTCGGCGTCTTCGGCGACTGGGATCATCCCTACACGACGATGTCCTTCGATTTCGAAGCCGACATCGCCGACGCCCTCGGCCGCTTCTTCGAGACCGGCGCGGTCTACAAGGGACTCAAGCCGGTGCACTGGTGCACGTATGACCAGTCCGCGCTGGCCGAGGCGGAGGTCGAGTATCGCGAGCACACCTCGCCGTCCGTGTACGTGCGCTTCCGCATGCTCGAAGAGGCGGTGACCGAGCTCGACCTGCCGATCGAGAAGCCGCTCTACGCCATCATCTGGACCACCACGCCGTGGACGCTGCCGGCCAACCTGGCCATCGCCGTCAAGCCCGACTACGAATACGCCGTCGTCGAGCACGAGGGCGCGAACTACTTCGTCGCATTCGAACTGGCCAACGCCGTCGCGCAGAAATTCGGCTGGAGCGATTACAAAATCGGGAAGATCTACAAAGGCTCGGCGCTCGAGCATCTCCGCTATCAGCATCCCTTCATCGAGCGCGAAGGCATCGTCGTCCTCGGCGACTACGTCACGCTCGAACAAGGCACGGGCCTGGTCCACACCGCGCCCGGCCACGGCGCCGACGACTTCGCCACCGGCAAGCGCTACGGCCTCGACATCTACACGCCCGTCAACGGCCGCGGCGAGCTGACGCAGGACGTGCCGCTCTTCGCCGGCCTGCACGTATTCAAGGCGAACCCGCGCATCGTCGAGCATCTGCGCGAGACCGGCGCGCTCGTCCTCGCCGAGCAGATCACCCACTCCTATCCGCATTGCTGGCGCTGCAAGAACCCGGTGATCTTCCGCGGCACCGAGCAGTGGTTCGTCTCGATGGACGCGACCGAGCTGCGCCGCCGCGCGCTCGAAGAGATCGACAAGGTGCAGTGGGTGCCGGCGTGGGGCCGCGAGCGGATCTACGGGATGATCGAGAACCGTCCCGACTGGGTGATCTCGCGCCAGCGCCTCTGGGGCGTGCCGATCACCGTGCTCTATTGCGAGCAATGCAATGAGGCCGTGACCTCGCCGCAGCTCTTCGCGAAAGTGGTGCAGTACTTTCGCGAAGAAGGCGCGGACGCCTGGTACGAGCGGCCGGTCACGGATTTCTATACCGATGCATGCAAGTGCGGCAGTACGTCCTTCCGGAAGGAGACGGACATCCTCGACGTCTGGTTCGACTCCGGCTGCTCGCACATCGCCGTGCTGAAGCGGCGCGAGGAGCTCGGCTGGCCGTGCGACGTCTACCTCGAAGGGCACGACCAGCACCGCGGCTGGTTCCACTCCTCGCTGCTGGTCGGGACCGGCGTCGAAGGCGGCGCGCCGTATCGCGGCGTCGTCACCTGCGGCTTCATCCTCAACGAGGCGGGCGACAAGATGTCGAAGTCGGCGGGCAACGCGCTCTCGCCGCAGGACGTGATCAAGCAGAGCGGCGCCGACATCCTCCGCCTCTGGGTCTCGATCAGCGACTACACCACCGACATCCCGTTCGGCCCGCAGATCATGGCCCGCACCAGCGAGGCGTATCGCAAGATCCGCAACACCGCGCGCTATCTGCTGGCGAACCTCTCCGACTTCGATCCGTCGCAGCACGCGCTGCCGCTCGACCAGCTTCTGCCGATCGACCGCTGGATCGTCGACCGCGCCGCGCGCGCCGTCGACCGCTGCCGCCAGGCGTACGAGGAGTACGAGTTCCACGTCGTCTACCACCGCGTGCTCGAGCTCTGCACCGTCGACCTGTCGGCGATCTACCTCGATGCGTCGAAGGACACGATGTACTGCGATGCGCCCGACTCGCGCGAGCGCCGCAGCGCGCAGACGGCGATGTACGAAGTGCTGCGCGGCATCACCTCCGTCATCGCGCCGATCCTCTCCTTCACCGCCGACGAGATCTACGAGGCCATGCCGGGCGAGAAGGAAGCGTCGGTGCACCTGACGCTCTTCCCGAAACTGCAGACCTCGATCGGCGACGAGCAGCAGGCGGAGTGGAAGCGGATGCTCGAGCTGCGCGCCGAGGTGCTGGCGGTGCTCGAAGGAG
The DNA here is from genome assembly GCA_036389275.1 of Thermoanaerobaculia bacterium. GTDB lineage: Bacteria > Acidobacteriota > Thermoanaerobaculia > Gp7-AA8 > Gp7-AA8 > QHVT01. The sequence goes on along the minus strand of DASVQE010000037.1, from coordinate 5,377 downwards.
CGCGCGCGTCGAAGCAGATCGGCCAATCGCTCGAAGCGGACGTCATCATCCGCGGCGACGTCCCCGACACCGGCGTCGACCTCGCCAAACTCTTCATCGTCTCGCACGTCGACGTGCAGCCCGCGACCGAAGGAGAGCCGCGCGTGTCCTGGCAACCTGCCCGCGGCAACAAGTGCGGCCGCTGCTGGCAGTATCGCGAAGAAGTAACCGCCGAAGGCGATCTCTGCGCGCGCTGTCAGGAAGTGGTGGACGCGCTCGCGCCGCAGGAGATGCCGACGGTGTGAACCCCGTCCCGCATGTACACTATCTTCCGAAGGGAGAACCCATGGCCCTCAAAACAAAAGTCATGAAGAAAGTCGCGAAGAAGGCGATGAAGGAAGCGGCTGAGGCTGCGGGCGATGCGGTGGAGAAAGCCGCGAAGTCGATGAAGCCGGCCATCAAGGCGGTGAAGAAGGCCGCCAGGCCGAAGCTCAAAGCGGTCACGAAAGCCGTCCGCAGCACGACCAAAGACGCGCTGAAGGCGAGCGCGAAAAGTCTCGAGCGCGCGGCGAAGAAGATCTAGTCTTCGCGCGTGCGCTACGCCGACCTCCATACCCACACCCATCACTCCGACGGCACCCGTTCCCCGAAGGAGGTCATCGACGTCGCGCTCGCGCATGGTCTGACGATCGTCGCCATCAGCGACCACGATCACCTCGCCGCCTACTTCGAGATCCAGCGTTACGCCGAGGAGCGCGGCGTGACGCTGATCCCGGCCATCGAGCTCTCGTGCGGCTTCGAAGGCATCGACGTGCACGTGCTCGCGTACGCGTTCGATCCGCACGACGACGCCATCGCCCGTCGGCTGCACGCCTTTCGCGAGACGCGCCACCGCCGCGGCTATGCCATCGTCGAGAAGCTGCGCGACCTCGGCGTCGAGGTCTCCGCGCAGCGCGTCGACCAGCTCGCCGGCGGCGGCTCGATGGGACGTCCGCACGTCGCCCGCGCCCTCGTCGAAGCCGGCCACGTTGCTTCGGTCGCCGAAGCATTCGACCGCTACCTCGGCACCGGCAAGCCTGCGTACGTCGAGAAGGAGCGCTTCGGCATCAGCGAGGCCGTCTCGCTGATCCGCAACGCCGGCGGCGTCACCTCCATCGCTCACCCGACCCTCTACCCCGACCACGAGCACCTCGTGCCGCGCCTCCTCGACGCGGGCCTCGACGCCGTCGAAGTCCTGCACCCCGACGTCGACCGCTTCAACCGCGACCGCTACACGAACCTGGCCCGCTTCCGCGGCAAGTTCACCACCGGCGGCTCCGACGATCACGGCGCGGTGAAGAAGACGGAGACGCTGGGGAGCATCCGCGTGCCGGAGAGCGCGATTGGTCCGATCCTTGATCGACTGGAACGATGAACGACAGCCAGTTCATCGTTCATCGTTCATCGTTCATCGTTCAAACAGCATGCTCCGTCCTCTCTTCTTCTCTCTTCTTCTTCTCGCGCTGATCGGCGACGCGCGGGTGTTTTTCTTCGTCATGAACCGCCTCGTGTTCGGCGATCACCGCGAGGAGAAGGCGGAGCTGCATTGGCTGTTGTACGCGGTGCCGCCGGCGCTGCTGGTGCTGACGACGCTCTTCTGGCCGCTGCATCAGTGGATCGCCGTCATCGCCGACAACCGCCTCTTCGAGCGCATCGCGCCCGATCCGGTCGAGTCGATCATGACCTCGCTGCTGCTGGCGAAGATCGGCGCGTCGTGGCTCTTCATCGCCGCCGGCATCGGCACCTACTGGCTGCTCGACCGCGTGCGCATGCTGCGTCTGCGCGACGAGCCGGTCGGCGGCACGCGCACGTTGCCGTCGGAGATCGTGAAGCTGCGCAAGGCGCATGTGCCGTTCGCCTTCGTGCGCAACCTCGGCGCGCACAACGACGTGTACGACATCGAAGTGACGCGCCACGAAGTCGACATCGCCAACCTGCCGCCGGCGTTCGACGGCTACCGCATCGCCTTCCTCACCGACACGCACGTCGCCTCGTTCATGCGCCGCGGCCTCTATCGCGAGGCCATCGCCCAGACCATGCGCTTTCAGCCCGACCTCGTCCTCTTCGGCGGCGACTTCGTGACGTGGGAGCGCCACATCCCGCTGATGGCCGAGGTGCTGATGACCGATCTGGAGGCTCGCGACGGCATCTACGCAGTCCTCGGCAATCACGACTACTGGGCCGACGGCGACGGCGTGGTGGCGGCGCTCACCGCACGCGGCGTCCGCTTCGTGATCAACCGCTCCATCGAGCTGCGGCGCGGTCGCGAGGCGATGATGCTGGTCGGCATCGACGAGGTGTATCGCGGCACGCCCGACGTCGACGCCGCGTTCGCCAGCCTGCCGCCCGACGTGCCGCGCATCGGGCTCAGTCACCATCCCGACATCGTTGACCTGCTGCGCGGCCGGAAGCTCGACCTGCTCCTCTGCGGCCACACGCACGGCGGGCAGATCCGCTTTCCCTTCTTCGGGTCGGTGGTCGTGCCGTCGAAACATGAGGCGCGTTACGCCAGCGGATTTCATCGCGTCGACGACGTGTTGCTCTACGTCAGCCGCGGCATCGGCGCCGTGCCTCCGCTGCGCATCCTGTGCAAGCCGGAGGTGGCGACGTTCGTCCTGCGGCGTGCACGCACGTGATCGAAACACTCTCCGAGGTCTGGCCTGCGCTGGAGCGCGTTGCGCGCGAGAACGGCGTGCTCCGCCTCGGCGCGAGCGATCTCGACGATGCGCACGCCGCGCTCTTCGCCGGCTGGATTGCCCGCGGCCATCACGCCTCGATGGCCTACCTCGAGAAGAACGCCGCCGTGCGCGCCGATCCGCGCGCGCGGTTTCCGTGGGCGCGCTCGGTGGTGTCGATCCTCGTGCCGTACGCCTCGGAACGTCCGCACGCACCGGCCGGCGCGCTGAGCCATCACCTCTCGCGCTACGCCTTGGGCGACGACTATCACGACGTGCTCGACGGCATCCTGCGGCGGTTTGAAGAGGCGCTGCCGGGCGTGAAGACGTGGCGCTACGTCGACACCGGTCCGCTCTCCGATCGCGCCTACGCCGCGCAGTCCGGCCTCGGCTGGATCGGGCGCAACGGCATGCTCATCGACGAGGAGCACGGCTCGTACGTCTTCATCGGCACGCTCGTCACCGCGCTGGAGAACGACATCGCCGCGGCGACGGTGGCCGATCGCTGCGGCACGTGCACGCGCTGCCTCGACGCCTGTCCGACGAATGCGATTCTTCCGGATCGCACGGTCGACTCGCACCGCTGCATCAGCTACGCGACCATCGAGCATCGCGGCGCGCTGGACGATGACCTCGCCGCGCGGCTGGAGTCGAATGCCTTCGGCTGCGACATCTGTCAGGAAGTCTGTCCGTGGAACCGCGCGCCAGCCGAGTCGCATCCGGCGTTCGCGCCGCGCGATTCGTATCGCGCCACGCCGCTCACCGATCTTTTGCGTTACACGCAAAACGAGTTTTCGGAGCTTTTTCGCAAGAGCGCCATCAAGCGCGCCAAGCTCGCAGGCATGCAGCGGAACGTGGCCGCGCTAACGCAGGTCGAGCTCGAAGGCGCGGCTCACGACTGACGGGTCGATGCTGCGGTCGAGGTACTCCCAAACGGCCAGCGCATCCGGCTGATCGGCGATCGGCGGCGCGACGGTGCGCGTGGCCGGATCGTTGATGATCAGCCGCGCGCGGCGATACCAGTGCATGGCCTCTTCCGGATTGAGGCGCAGCTCTTCGCGCACGCCGCGAATCAGCAGGTATTGCTCGGCCGGGATGCCGGAGGTCTCGACCTCCCGGAACGACGGCGCGAGCTTGCGCGCGCGGGCCCGGATGATCTTCAGCTTCAGGCGCAGCGAGCTGGCGTCGATGGTGGCGCGCCCTTGCTCGCAGAGGCGGCCGATGGCCAAACGCATCAGCTCCGGCTTCTCGTTGACGAAGAGTCCCGCGCGATAGGTGGCGCTCGCGCCGATGGCTTTCACGGCGGTCCAGACGATCCGTCCCGCGACTTCGAGGTCTTCGAACTGCAGCGTGGCGGACGATCCGGCGAGCGGCTGGTGCCGCAGCTCGAGGCGCGCGCCGCGCGCGGAGAGATCCTCGATCAGCACCGGCGCGCCGTCATACAGCGCGGCCAGCGGCGGCACGACGGTGAAGCGGTCGGTGGAGCGGAGCTCTTCGATGCGGCTGGTGCGTCGGGAAGTCTGGAGTTGCGCAAGGACGGATTGCAGGACTTCCGGAGGTCCGTAGGTGCGCGCGCCGGAGACGTAGCGGCCGGGCGTGGTCGCGTCGGGCTGGCTCCAGACGATCACCGCCTCGAGGGTCAGCGGCGCGGGACGGCCGTCGACCGCCAGTTCGAGCAGCGACTTGGCGCCATGCTCGAGCGGCGCGTCATGTTTGAAGCGCGCGCCTCTCGCGGAGATGTCGCACACCGCCACCGCCGCTTTGCCGAAGGTGGCCGCGAGCGGCGGCGCGAGCAGAAAGCGCTCCGCGGTGCGCAGGTTGCGTGCTGCAGGTGCGTCTTGCATTGGATCGAACCGGGCACAGCTTACACCGGCGGAGGCGGCGAGTTGTGATATGGCTCACCGGATGTACGAGGTGGTGACGTTCGATTGCTACGGGACTCTCATCGATTGGGAGAGCGGAATCGCCGCCGCGTTCGAGCGCGCGACGGGGCTGCGGCGCGAGGACGTGCTGCGCTGTTACGAGCAGATCGAGCCGCAGGTGGAGCGCGAGTACCGGCCGTATCGCGAGGTGCTGGCGGAGTGCGCCATGCGCGTCACGCGCGAGCTGCGCCGCCCGATCGAGCCGGAGCAGGCGTCGTTTCTCGCCGAGTCGCTGCCCGACTGGCGTCCGTTTCCCGACACGAACGCCGCGCTCGAGCGTCTCCGCGCCGCCGGCGTGCGTCTCGGGATTCTCTCGAATATCGACGACGATCTGCTCGCCGCCACGCGCCGCCACTTCACGGTGGAGTTCGACATCCTGATCACCGCGCAGCAGGTGCGCTCGTACAAGCCCGCGCCGGGCCACTTTCTCGCCGCACGCGAGCGCATCGGCAACGCGCGCTGGCTGCACGCCGCGCAAAGCAACTTCCACGACATCGTCCCGGCCAACCTGCACGGAATCCAAAACGCCTGGATCAACCGCCGCGGCGACACGCCCCTACCCGGCGGTACACCCATCCACGAAGTCGCCGACCTGGATTCGCTCGCGGATCTGGTCGTCGGGTAGAGGGAACGACGAGGGGCCTCCGGCGGCTGGGGCCACGGGCCCCAGACCCCGCTTGTTGGCCTAGCCTCCGCGACACAGTGTCGCGAGCTCGGAGGCAGTGTCGCGGAGGCTAGGCCAACCAAATGGGGTCTGGGGCC
>DASVQE010000036.1:0-11513 GCA_036389275.1 Thermoanaerobaculia bacterium | reverse complement strand
ATGGGGTCCGGGGCCCTCGGCCCCGGCCGCCGGAGGCCTCCCGTCGTACCCCACCGAAGTACACTGCGCCAGTGAATTTCCGCGAGCAACTCGATCTCGCCTCCGAACGCCTCGGCGGCTCCGTCGTCTACGCCACCGACGACTATTTCGCCGAGAAGGAAAACCTCCTCAAGCCGTTGCGCGCCGTCTGGAAAGAGCACGAGTACACCGACCGCGGCAAGTGGATGGACGGCTGGGAGTCGCGCCGCAAGCGCGTTCCCGGACACGACTACGCCATCATCCGCCTCGGCCTGCGCGGCGTCGTGCGCGGCTTCGTCGTCGACACCGCCTTCTTCCGCGGCAACTACCCCGAGTCGTGCGCGATCGAAGGCACCTCGCTCCGTCCCGACGCCACCATCGATGCGCTCCTCGAAGCGGAGTGGCGCGAGCTCCTGCCGCGCGCCGCGCTGCAGGGCGACAGCGAGAACGTCTTTCCATCCGTCGGCAATGACGCAGTGACACACCTCCGCTTCCACATCTTTCCGGATGGCGGCGTGGCGCGCCTGCGCTTGCACGGCGAGGTCGTGCCGGAATGGCGGCTCTCCGGCGGCCTCGGCAACGAGCTCGATCTCGCGGCCGTCGAGCATGGCGGCGACGTACTGCAGTGCAGCGACATGTTCTTCGGACCGAAGCACAACCTGATCATGCCCGGCCGCGCGCGCGACATGAGCGACGGCTGGGAAACCCGCCGCCGCCGCGGCCCCGGCCACGACTGGGTGATCGTGAAGCTCGCCGCCGAGGCGCGCGTGCGGCGCATCGAGCTCGACACGAATCACTTCAAGGGCAACTTTCCCGACACCGCCTCCATCGACGGCTCGCGCGACGGCGCGTCGTGGACGGAGCTGCTGCCGCGCACGAAACTGCAGGCGCACACGCGCCACTTCTTCCTCGACGAGCTGCTCTCCGACGGCCCGTTCACGCACCTCCGCCTCAACGTCTTTCCCGACGGCGGCGTGAGCCGCATGCGGGTCTGGGGCGTGGCCACCGAAGCGGGACGTCACGAGGCCATCGTGCGCCGCGTCAACACGCTCTTCGACGGCAGCGAGCTGTTGAAAGTGTGCGGCTCGCCGCGGTGGGTCGAAGGCCTGCTCGCCGCGCGGCCGTATCCGAGCTGGGATGCCTTGATCGACAGCGCCTCGCGGGTCTGGTCTGCGCTCGAAGCGCGCGACTGGCTGGAGGCTTTCGCCGCGCATCCGCGCATCGGCGAGCGCAAAGCAGGGCCGCGGCCCGGCTGGTCGGCGCAGGAGCAGTCCGGCACCGCGAACGCGCCGGACGAAACGATGCGCGCGCTCGCCGACGCGCAGCGTGCGTACGAAGAACGATTCGGCTTCCTCTATCTCGTCTGCGCCACCGGACGCAGCGCCGGCGAGATGCTGGAGAACGTGCAGCAGCGGATGCACAACGATCGCGACAGCGAGCTGCGCGTCGCGGCCGAGGAGCAGCGGAAGATCACCGCGTTGCGTCTGGAGAAACTGGTGCTCTGATGGCCGGCATCACCACACACGTGCTCGACACCGCCAAAGGCCGCCCGGCCGCCGGCGTGCCGCTGCGGCTGACGCGCGACGGTGCGGCGATCTTCGAAGGCGCGACTGATGTCGATGGACGCGCGCGCCTCGTCGATCGCGCGGAGCCGGGCGTCTACGCGTTGCGCTTCGACACCGGCGCGTACGACGCGAACGGATTTTTTCCGGAGGCGACCATCGTCTTCCGCATCGACGACGCCACGCAGCACTATCACGTGCCGCTGCTTCTCAGCCCGTTCGGCTACTCAACCTACCGCGGCTCGTGAGCGGCGTCCCTGCAGGATCTTCACGAACGAGCGCGAGCGCAGCTCCTCGAGCGTTAGCCCCGTCGCCAGCGCTTCCTCTTCCGTCAGCGCGCCGCTGTTCATCCCGCGGATGAAATAGTTGAGCAGCCCTTGTCCAGTGGCTGCGTCGTCGAAGACGTCGCCGACCAGCGTGGCCTGTCCCGCCTTCTCCATGAAGTTGCGCAGCCGCTCGGTGGCCGCGGCGAGCCCTTCGAGGAAGAACGAGTAGACCGCTGCGTAGCGCGTCGGCAGTTGCGCCGGATGCAAATCCCAACCTTGATAGTAGGCGTGCACGAGCGAGTGGCGGATGTGCCGCACGTGCAGCGCCCAGGCGCGATGAATGGTCTCGCGGTCGCCGATCGGGAGGATGTTCGTGGCGCCGTCGGAGAGCCAGAGGCCGGTGCCGGCGTACGCGATCTGCATCATGTGCCGCGCGAAGTCGCAGGCTGGATGATCCATGCGCTGCTCGGCCGCGGTGATGTTGCAGCTCGCGGTGTAGTCGTACGTCCCGAAGTGCGCCGCCACGGCCTTGCCGCGCGCGGCGTCGAGGAAGCGCGGCAGGTTCGACTCGCCGCGCTCGCTCAGGATCGACTGCGTGGTCTCGATCATGAACTCGAGCCGCAGCGTGCCGGGCGCGAGGCCGAGGCGCGGCTCGAGGGCGTCGAAGACATCGGCAAGCAGCGTGACCTGCTCCGGCAGTTGAATCTTCGGCAGCGTGATCACGAAGTTCGATGGCAGCGCGCCGCCGCGTTCGGCGACGAGCGTCGTCAGCAGGATGTCGAGCGTGCGCAGGCTGCGGCGCATCAGCTCCTGCGTGAACGGCTTGATGCGGATGCCGGTGAACGGCGGCAGCGTGTCGTCGCGCATGCCGCGCGCAAACTCACGCGCCACGAGCTCGGCATGGCCGTCTTCCTCATCGTCGGGACGATTGCCGTAGCCGTCTTCAAAGTCGGCGCGGAAATCCTCCACCGGCTCGCGCTCCAGCTTCTCGCGCACGCGCTCCCACACCGTCTGCGCGTGCGGCTCCGGCAATCCGATGGCGCGCGCGAACGTGAAGGCGTCGCGGCCATGCTCGTCGAGGATCTGCAGCGCCTTCTCGCCGAGGCGGCGGGCCGTTTCGGCCTTGAACAGATGCGCGCCGCCGTAGACGGTGTGCACCGGCTGCCGCTCGCCGGCCGAGCCGGGGAAGCGCTTCATGAACGGCGTCAGCGCCGACTCGAGCGGCGCCGACATGGTGGAAAGCTCGTCAGAGGTGAGTGTCGTCTTCACTGCTTGCGAATGATATGCGCGACGATCCATCCGACGAGCGTCAGCACCGCCAGCACCTTCCAGTCATAGCCGTGCGTGGCCACCGGAAAGTGGGCGTTCAGCATGATGAAGACCACCGGGATGACGATGTAGGTGTTGTGCTTGGAGCGGAACTTGGCGCGCTCGACCAGCACGCGGTCGGGCTCGCGGCCTTCGCGCAGCGCGGCGATGTAGCGCCGCTGCCCCGGCAGGATGCGCATCCAGACGTTCGCGGCCATGATGGTGCCGAGCACGGCTCCGACGTGCATGTAGGCGGCGCGCGGCGACATCACTGACGGCAGCCACCAGGCCAGACCGATCATCAATGCATATGAGACGGCGATGGCCAGCGGCTCGAGTTTCGACAACGGCGAGATCCAGAGCAGGTCGTAAATGATCCAGCCGAGGATGATTGCGCCGATGCCGCAGGCCGCGGCGAGTTTGAAGTCTTTCCCTTCGTCGATCAGCAGGCCGCCGGCGTAATAGACGAGGATCAGCAGCGGAAATCCGCTGAGCCAGGTCATGGCCGCTTCCCACTTGAACCAGTGCAGCGTGTGCGTCGGCGACGGCTTGGTCTCTTTCTGGACGACGTAGAAGCCGCCGCTGTGGACCATCCACACCTGCTCCGGATCGGTGGTGTGGAAGCGGCGGTCCAGCCAGGTGAAGTAGTACGTGGCGCCGACCCACATGATCCCGGCGAATACGTGCGTCCAGCGGAATGCGAGGTTCAGCCATTCCTGCAGCGTGTAATTCAAACGACGGCCGCTCCTCTTCTCGTGTAATGCGTGAGCCGGGTCAGGATTTCCTCGCCGGTGGCCGGCAGCCGCAGCGCCGGCACCTCGCCGTTCGAGACGAAGGTCAAGGCGTGCTTGACCGCGCACCAGACCGAAATGGCCATCAGCAGCGGCGGCTCGCCGACCGCTTTGCTGCCGGCGACGTTGACCGGGTTGTCGTGCTCGATCCAGTCGACATTGAAGATTTCCGGCACGTCGTGGACATTGGGGATTTTGTACGTGGTCGGCGAGTGCGTCAGCAGCTCGCCTGTTTGCGTGTAGCGCAAATCCTCGGTCGTCACCCAACCCATGCCCTGAATGAAGCCGCCCACGAGCTGGCCGCGGTCGACGCCCGGATTGATGGGCTTCCCGATATCCATCAACACATCACTCCGCAACACCTTCAATGTCCCTGTAAACCGGTCGATCAGCACCTCGGAGCAGGCCGTGCCCATCGTGAAATAGAGGAACGGATGTCCGGCGCCGCCATTGGCCGCGCTCAGCCAGGTCCAGTCGATGCGCGGCGTGGCATAGAAGCCTCGTTCGCCGAGCGAGACGCGCTCGCGATAGGCGGCCGTGACCAGCTCTTCCCACGAGGGATTGCCGCCGAGCTTCTGCGCCACTTCATCCAGACGAGCCCGGATGCGGCGGCAGGCATCGACGGCGGCGCTGCCATTGAGGTCGGCCGCGCTCGAGGCGGCGGTGGCGGAGGCGTTGTTGCTCTTTTCCGTGCTGGTGATCATCACCTGCACGCGCTCGAGCTGCACGCCGAGGGTGTCGGCCACCAGTTGCCGGATTTTCGTGTTGACGCCCTGCCCCATTTCCGTGGCGCCGGTCGAGACCTGCACGCTCCCGTCGAGATAGACGTTGACCAGGGCGCTGGCCTGATTGAGGAATTTCGTATTGAAGGAGATGCCGAATTTCACCGCCGTCACCGCCAGACCTTTGAGGTGCGTCGGCGACGAGGCATTGAAGGCTTTGACCGCTTCCATGCGCCGCGCGTAATCGCAGCGCTCCGGCAATTCGGTGAAGAGCCGCGGCAAGGTGTTGTTCTCGACGACCTGGCCGTACGGCGTGACGTTGCGGCTGTCGATGCCGTAGCAGTTCGCGCGGCGCACGTCCAACGCGTCTTTCTTCAGGAAGGCGGCGATCTCCTCGAGGATGTTCTCCATCGTGGCCACGCCCTGCGGTCCGCCGAACCCGCGAAAGGCGGTATTCGGAGGCATGTTCGTCCGGCAAACCGTGCCCCGAATTTCCACGTCGGGAATGTAATACGCATTTTCCGCGTGAGTCATGGCCCGGGCCATGACCGCCGGCGACAGATCCGAATACGCGCCGCCGTCGGAATACAAATCGACCTGCAATGCCGTAATCACGCCGTCGCCATTGAAGCCGACGCGGTAGCGGTTCTGGAACGGGTGGCGTTTGCCCGTTACATGCATGTCAGTGTCTTTGTCGTAGACGATGCGCGCAGGCCGGTGCGTCTTCTGTGCAACCAGCGCCGCCATCGCCGCCGGATGCGTGGCCTGCGATTCCTTGCCGCCGAAGCCGCCGCCCATGCGCTTGGTGAGGATGACCACCTGGCTCATGTCCAATCCGAGGAGGTGCGCAATCACTTCCTGCACCTCGGTCGGATGCTGCGTCGACGAATGCACGGTCAATGCGCCATGCTCGCCCGGATAGGCCACCGCGGCCTGCGACTCGAGATAGAAATGGTCCTGCCCATTGTTGATGAAGACGCCCTCGCGGACGTGCTCGGCCTTGCTCAATGCGGCGGCGGCGTCGCCGCGCCGGATGAAACGGGTCTCGCCGATGAAGCTCTTGTGGGCAATGGCGTCGTCGAGGGTGAGGATCGGGGTGAGGACCTCATAATCGATCTTGACCGCTGCTTTGGCGGCGCGCGCAGCGGACGCGTTTTCCGCGGCGATGACGGCGATCAATTGGCCGCGAAACGTGCAGAGCTCTTCGGCGAGAAGCGGCTCGTCATGATCGATCGGGCCGAGGACGTTTGCGTGCAGGTCTTTGTACGTGTAAATCCCGGCGATGCCGGGCATGCGCCGCGCCTCTTCGAGGTCGATCGAGCGAATGCGCGCGTGCGCGTGCGGACACCAGACGAAATCGACCAGCAGCTCGCCCGGCATCGGCGGCAGGTCGTCGATGTAGATCGACTCGCCGGTCACGTGACCGCGGGCGGAGTCGTGTGGTACGTCCTTCCCTATGTACATGCGTCGTAATAGAACTTGCACATGGCGTTTTCGGCGAGCTGCAGGCGGTATTCGCGCGAGCCGCGCACGTCGCTGATCGGCGCGATCTCGCTTTTGGCGATCTCGCCGGCCCGGGTGAACGTCTCCACGGTCGGCGGTTTCCCTTTCAGGAATTCTTCCGTTTGCGCGAGGCGCAACACCACCGGGCCGACGCCGCCGTAGGCCACGCGCATGGCGTCGATCCGCCCGTCCGTGCGGCGCATCAGCATGGCCGCGGTGAAGGTGGCGATGTCGAGATGGCTGCGCTGCGAGACCTTGTACAGACGGAGCGTCTCGCCGTCCTGCGGCAGCGGAATGCGGATGCGGGTGATGATCTCGTCCGGCCGCAGGTCGAGGGTCTTGTAGCCCTTGTAGAAATTCGCAATGGCCACGGTGCGCACGCCGTTCATGCCGGTGAGCTCGAGCTTCGCGCCGGTGACGAAGAGAAACGGCAGCGTGTCGGCGATGGGCGAGGCGTTGGCGATGTTCCCGGCCAGGGTGCCGGCATTCTTGATTTGCGGCGAGCCGAAGCGGTCGAGAATTTCCGCCGTCTCCGGCACCGCGTCGCGAATGGTGCGCTCGAATTCCGCCAAAGTCACCCGGCCGCCGACCAGCAGCTCGTGGTCTTCCATGGCGATGCCGTCGAGGCCTTCAATGCCGTCGAGGGAAAGGATCGCTTCCGGGACGTAATTGCGTTTGTTGCACCACACCCCGAAATCGGTGCCGCCCTGGACGATCACGCATTGTGGATGTTCGGCCTTGAAGCGCACCGCCTCTTCGATGGTGGTCGGCTTATAAAAATTACCGATGCGCACCGCGTCGTTCGCATACGCCTCTACAATCGGCCCGCTCGGATACCGCTCTTCCATTGGCCGCTGTGCGTTCAATGCATCGCATCCCGCCTTCACGATCGGCTCGTATCCCGTACAGCGGCACAAATTCCCCGTAATAGCGTTCCTCGGATTTTGTTCGCCATCCTCAATCATTCCGGCCAGGGCCACCACGAATCCGGGCGTGCAATAGCCGCACTGTGCGCCATGACAGCGCACCATCGCCTCCTGCACCGGCGCGAGCTCTCCGCGCGGCGCGAGCCCTTCCACGGTGACGACGTGCGCGCCGTCCATCTGAAAGACGAATTGAATGCAGGAGTTGACGGCCCCGTAGCGCAGCTTGCCGTCGCCGCCGGGACGTCCGATCAGGACCGTGCAGGCGCCGCAGTCCCCTTCTTCGCAGACGATCTTCGTCCCCGTGGCCGCACGCGTGTAGCGGAGGAAGCGCGAGAGCGTCTGGAACGCTTCCGCCGCGCCGGCGCGGATGGCGGTGCCGTTCACATGCAGGAGGACGTGGTCGCGCATGAGGCGCCGATTGTACGGCAGACCTCAGGCCAGCAGCCGCTCGAACTCCTGCCGCACCACGTGGTAGCACTCGCACGCGGCCGCTTCCAGGCCGGGCCGGTCGAGGATCTGCACCAGGCCGCGCGAGTAGCGGATCAGCCCCTGCTCCTGCAGCTTGAGCGCGGCGAGCGTCACGCCCGGGCGCCGCACGCCGAGCATCGCCGCCAGAAACTCCTGCGTGATGGCCAGCTCTTCCGAGCCGATCCCGTCGGCGCTCATCAAAAGCCAGCGCGCCAGCCGCGCCTCGACCTCGTGCCGGCGGTTGCACGCCGCCGACTGCGATGCGACGATGAAGATGGTATGGATGTATTGCGTGAGCACGTCGTGCAGCGGTCCGCCGCGGTCGTACTCCGCCTTGACGATGTCGGCCGGCACGCGCACGGCGTCGCCGGCGATCTGCGTCAGCGTCTGCATCGGCGTCGCCACCGCGCCGAGGATCACCGGGATGCCGACCATGCCCTCGCGTCCGACCGATCCTGCCTCCACGGTCGTGCCATCCTCGAGCACCGTCACCAGCGAGGCCAGCGCTCCCACCGGAAAGTAGACGTGCGAGATCGGCTCGTGCGGCACGATGAGCGGCTCGCCCAACCGGAGCGACACGACCTCCGCTCCACCGCCCAGCCGCTCCACCACCTCCGCCCCCATTTTCCCCAACAACCGGTTCGTCAGAACGCGCCGATCCATCACGCGCGGATTCTACGACGGAACGGCCGGGAGCCGGTTGGAAGGCGCGATTTTGCGGCGGAATGTGACGGGAGTCACACAATGCGCGGGACAGGTGCCAGAAGCGATGGGTACGGCGTGATCTAGCTCATTGACATTCGGGGGCATGACACTTATGTTCCTTACATACTGTTCAATTTAGGAGCATCAGAATGAAGCGTTTAGCCGTGCTCTCGTTTCTCGTGTTGTCGGTCGCGTCCCGCCTCGCCGCGCAAACTTCCGCGCAGGGCAGCTTCAATTTCAAGGGATCGGAAGGTCTGCAGACGATCGAGTTCGACGCGTTCGGCGACGACCGTTCCGCGAGCGGCTTCGTCACCCTGGCCGGTCCGACGCTCATCACCGACGGCGACCCGAGCCAGGAAGACCCCAAACAGAGGATCCTGGTCCCCGACTTCACCATGAAAGTCTCGGTCGATTGCATGAGCACCCTCGGCACCCGCGTGACGATGGGCGGCGTCATCAGCGACTCGAACGTCCGGTCGATGATCGGCCGCAACGCCACCTTCACCGTCGAGGACAACGACCTCCAGCGCGATCCGACCGACCGCTTCAGCTTCGGTTCGTACTGGGAGAAGAACATCGACTGGTTCCCTGCGGACGAGGAAGTCAAGGGCGACGCCGGCTGGACCATGTCGTGGTGGGCCACCGACGCCGAGCGCAAGGACGACGTCGGCTACCAGATCACCCGCAATCGCCAGGTCAACTGCCACACCTTCCCGGTGGCCACCTACGATCTCGACCCGATCAGCGAAGGGCGGATTACGGTTACCAGCAAATAGACGCGCTCGCGCTGCGGCGCGAATTGAGACGGCCGGAGAGTTTCGACTCTCCGGCCGTTTTGTTTGTCCGTCGCGCGGCGTTACAGCACAGAAAGCGCGGCGACCGCGAGCGCGAGGGCGATCGCCTGCGGGTCGCCGGCGGATGGGGCTGGTTCGCATTTCGTGAGGACCGCCATGGCCACGTCCTGCTCGGAGAAATAGGCGATAAAATAGGAAAAGTAGACGACAGACGCGGATTGCGCAAAACAGACTTTATTTACGGCAGCGGACGCCCCCGAATCAGGACCTCAACGCTCGGAGTGGTGCAGGCGCGCCGGCTGCCGCGCCTAAGCGCGCAGCCGCAGAAGCGATCTGCAGTCGGCGTGATGCCGTGCCGCTACGGGTCACGAGGCGGCTCGGCCGCCGGACGCGGCGAACGACCCGCTGCCAGCTTCACACCAAAGTAGCCCGTGGCGCTCGCTACGCAGTTACCCGAACGCGATCATAAAGAAACTCGGGCGCTATATCTGCTCCGTTTCGCCACGCAAGTGTTCCGTACTCCGCCACCGCTACCTCGGCAAATAGCCGAGTTCCTTGAGCGGCTCGAAGACTGGCCCCATAGCTCTGCAGAGAGATCGATCACTAGCCGTTCCGTCCTCAAACTTAACGCAGACAACATTAATCTCGAACGTGTTTCGCGTCGTAGACCTTGTAGTAGGTGGCTACTCCAAGGGCCTAATTTGCAGGAGTTATTCCCCACGACGACCCTTGGCCCAGTTCTCCTCGAGCTCAGAACGGTGTAACTGACGCCACTCTAGAAGCATTGCCGGAACCCGCCGCGGCAGATCACCTTGACTCTGCCGTCGAGAATACCGATCGTTCCCTCTCGACCGGAGTACCACGCGTGGAAGTGAGGCGGATAAGGCTCACGATAGTTCATGGTCACAAGGACGCCAAGAACATAACTGGTGATGGGCACATTTGCATTTACACATGCCGGCGGAGCCGACAAAGGTGCGTTAGCTCGTCTACCTACATCGGTCATTCGGCGTCTGGCAATCGCAACACGTGGAGGCAGCAATCTAATTAAAGCGACCGCTTTCCTGTCGCGGATCCCGTCGGCGCGGAGAAGAGCGCACGCTCCCGAACATCGCGCGGATGCTCAAAGATGAGCATGCCACCGGCGCGGCGACCCTTGTATTGGCGGCGACAAGTAAGGCGCGCCCCTGCATCCTCGAGCCCAGACGTCTACTCACGACTTATGATTTGGGCGACCGTCGTCGTACCTCGGTGTAAGCTGCAGCGTGGCCCCGCGCGCGTGCGGGTGAGCGGCACGCCGCTCGCCGCACTTGTCGTCGACGCGTCTGCGAGCGGCGCGACGCCGTGCGTTTCGGATCGCGCTAGGCGGCTAGGCCGCCGGGCGCGGCAAACGGCCCGCTGCCAGCTTCACACCAAAGTTAGGTGGCGGCCTATACCTTTGCCTCCAGATCGCCTGATCTGCGCATGTTGGAACTTGCCAATTAAAACGGTTGCGAGCGCATCACCGTCGAGACGTTTCCTGCGCGTTGACGGAGTGGCGGTCTCCGGTGCCGTCTGGCCGTAACTCGATTCCATCGCCTCATGTTACGATTCAGCCATGGCACGGGGCACTCGCGAACTTCTCTCAGAAGCTATGGAACTGCCGCTTGACGAGCGCGCAAAGATGGCGGCCGAACTGCTGGAGAGCTTGGAAGAGGCCGAAGCGGACGTTGCAGAAGCGTGGGCGCGCGAAATTGAACGCCGAGTAGCTGCTGCTCGAGCTGGCGAACTCGCGAGCACCGACTGGCGCACCGTGCTAGACCGCGTCGAGCGCGAAGTGTTGGGGCGTTGAACCCGCTTCAGATCGTCGGGCCGGCGGAACTCGAGTACGAAGAGGCGACAACTTGGTATCGCAACCGCGACGCACGTGTCGCGGAACGTTTCGTCGCCGAAACGCGGCGAGCGCTGGAGCTGATCGAAAATTTCCCGCAGATCGGAGCACGTGTCCCTGGCATAGACGACCCCGATGTTCGCCAGATGCCGATCCATAGCTTTCCTTACCACATCGTATTTGTTCGGCTCTCTAATCGACTGGAAGTTGTGGCCTTCGCGCATAGTCGCCGCCGCCCGGCGTATTTTGCAGATCGACTGCCGCGGACGTGAGCACGTCGGCAACATATCGGAGGCTTGCCGCGCCATACTCGGCGATGGCGCTACGTCACGCTCGCTTCATTACCTGTGAATAGTCCACGAGTGTTACTCCGGCCACCTAACGTCCCTTGGTGTAAGCTGCAGCGCGGCCCCGCGCGCATGCGGCGCAACGGCGCGACGGCTGCAGTGATTGCGCCGCGACAGCGGCGCAAGAGCATGTCGGCCGGCGTGCCGCCGGCCAACTACCGCTGGACCGAGGCGGCTCGGCCGCCGGGCGCGGCAAACGGCCCGCTGCCAGCTTCACACCAAAGTTAGCCCGC
>DASVQE010000035.1:0-25907 GCA_036389275.1 Thermoanaerobaculia bacterium | reverse complement strand
GGACCCCGTCTATTGGCCTAGCCTCCGCGACACAGTGTCGCCAGCTTGGAAGGCAGTGTCGCGGAGGCTAGGCCAATCAATGGGGTCTGGGGCCCTCGGCCCCAGCCGCCGGAGGCCTCCCGTCGTTCCCCAATCCCTCGGCCGAAGTCCGCTTCAGCAGCTCGGCGCTTAGCAGCGCCTCGGCTACGAAGCGTTCGAAGGCGTAGTGCAGGCCGGCGATCCCGTCGAGGATCAGGCCGTCGACGAACAGCGTTTTTGCGACTACGGCTAACGGCGCGACGACGCGCAGCTTACGCAGGCGGCCGGACAGTGGAAGCTCGCGCCAGCTTGCGGCGCGCAGCTTCGCTGCTTCCTGCTTCATGTAGCGTCGCTGCCGCTGCACGAAGCGGGCGAAACTCTTCCGGTCGTCGTGGATGATGCGCGCGCGGAGCGCGGCGACTTCGCCGTCGGCGGCGACGCGATGCGCGTGCCCGTCCTGCCAGACCCGCGCGTGCTCGCGGTGCAGCAGCACGATGCGCGGCGGGTAGAGCGACGCGCGCAGCGGACGGCCGCCGATTGCGTAACGGAACCCGGCCGTGTACGCGTGGACGTTCGGCGATGGATGCAGCGTGCGCAACTCTTCGATGAACTCGTCGGGAAGAAAGTAATCGGCGTCGAGCAGCAGCACCCACGGCGTCTTCGCGGCGGCGATGCCGAAGCTGCTCTGCCCGGCCAGCGTATCGACGTGGCGCTGCAGGACACGCACGTTTGGTGCGTTACGCGCGATTTGGACCGTACCGTCCGCGGAGAAACTGTCGACGACGATCACCTCCGGCGCCCAGCGCAACTGGCCGAGGGTGCGGGCGATGTTCGCCTCTTCGTCGCGCGTCAGGACGACCGGCGTGATGTCAGCGAGCAATACGCCTCCTCCATTTCCGCGGCCACGCGCGGCCAGCCGTAGCGCGACTCGACCAGCGCGCGGCCGTTGCGTCCCATCTCGGCGCGGCGGGCCGGGTCGTCGAGCAGTGCGTTGATGGCATCGAGTCCGATCGCGCCGGCGTCCGCGCGCACCACGTCGTCGGCAAGGCCAACCTCGGATGACAGCACCGCCGGCGTCTCCATCATCAGCGCCTCGAGCACGGCGTTGCCGAAGTTCTCCGAGCGCGACGGCAGCACGAACAGCGTGGCCCGCGCGAGCAGCTCCCATTTCGCCGCGCCGTAGACCGGCTCGCGGAACGTCACGCGATCGGTCACGCCGAGGCGGGCGGCCAGCTCGCGGAGGCGTGGCGTGAGCTGCTCCTCGTCGTTGCCGGCGACGATCAATTGCGCGTCGTCGATCATCGGGAGCGCCTCGATGGCGCGGTCGAGCCCTTTCTTCCAGTTGATGCGGCCGAGGAAGAGCAGCGTGCGGGCGTCGCGGGCGACGTCGGGACGCGGCACCAGGTCGATCCCGTTCGGCACGACCAGAGGCGACGGCAGCGGCAGCCCGACGCGCATGGCCTCGTCGCGCTCGAGCGCCGAGGTGAAGTGGATCGCCGCGGCGCCGGCGAAGCCAGGCCGCTCCATGAGCCGCAGCCAGAGCGTCTTGATCGCGCGGCTCTTCTGCCGGATCAGCTCCGGCACCAGCATGCCGCGCGGCGAGATCACATACGGCACGCCGCGTTTGCGCGCCGCCCGCGCCGCCGCCACGCCCGGCCAGAGATAGACGGCGTGGATGTGCACGAGGTCGTAGTTGCGGACTTCCCGATCGAGGGAACGCCGCATCTCCGGAGACCAGTAGAGACGGGGATAGGGAGATGCGTAATAGCGGACCTGCACCCCGTCGACGTCGACCGGCGTGGCCACCGGCACGTCGAGCGTGCCGTCGCCGTCGACGTTCGTGGTGAAGACATCCACGGCGTGGCCGCGCGCGACCAGCGCTTTGCAGAGACCATGGACGGCGACGATCGGGCCGCCGTAACGCCGCGCCGGAAGATACGTCGGGACGACCTGCAGGATCTTCAACGGCGGCTACGGTGCTACGCCGTCGCCGCCGCCGTCAACTGCGGGCGCTGCTGCGGCGCCGCCGCCGCTTCCTCCGCCGGCAGCCGCTCGTCGAGCGCCGCGGTGGCGAAGAGGCAGCCGACCAGGAAGGCCGTGAGGATGCCGAGGATCGCGTCGGTGTACGCCTGCGCCGAAGCCATGAACGTGGCCACGTTGGCGAGCATGAAGGCGAAGAGCGCCGCGCGCGCGAACTGCGACGAGCCGCGCACGTCGCCGATGCGCGTGAGCAGCAGCAGCATGCGCATGGCCACGAGGCCGAGCAGCGCGATCCAGAGCAGGCCGGGCAGCCCCACTTCGATGGCCAGTTTTCCGAGCCCGCCTTCCTGCCAGCCGATGGCCTGGCCGCGCAGCAGGTGCTGCGCGCCCTGCGTGGCGGTGCCGAGGCCGGCGCCCATCAGGCCGAACTCGCGAAACGTCTCGATCGTGCCGCCTTCGAGACGCTCGAAGATCTCCTGCTCCGACGCCACCGCGCCGCGCGTGTAGACGCTCGTCTCCTCGTTCGCGGCGAGGTGGCGGATCACGCCGCCCATCACCAGCGCCACGCCGACCACCGCCACGATCTGCGCGTTCTGCAGGCGGCGGAAGTAGCGCCAGAGCAGCGCGCCGAGAAACACCACCACGAAGTAGATGGCCTTGCGCCGTCCGCCGAGCATGCAGGCGGTGAAGCCCCAGCCGGCCGCCGCCACCCAGATCAGCCGCCCGCGCATGTCGGCCGCGCGCAGCGCCATCGCCGCGCCGACCGAAGTCAGCATCGCCGCGTGCCAGGCCATGATGTCGGGACCGCGGTAGAAGCCGGAGAGCATGCGGATCTGGATGCCCGGCAGGTGGCGGATGTAGTCCATGCCGCTGAAGGCGACCATGCCGAGGGTCGGCCACGACACGCGGTAATACTCGAGCAGCGTGCCGACGAGGGCGATGGAGGTGATGGTCGCGTAGACGGCGAAGACGCGGTAGAGCAGCTCCTCGCGGCGCAGATACGCGTAGCCGAGGAGCATGGCCGGAACGGGCGCGAGGTAGGTGAAGAGCCCGAGCAGCGGCACCTTCCAGTTCTCGACGCCGTAGGTGAAGAACCCGTTGAGCGCGCAGAGCAGCAGCAATGCGACGAAGGTGAAGCCGAGCTTGTAGATGGTGGTGAAGCGGCGGGAGAAGTCGCGCAATTCTGCGAGGAGCTCGTTGCGCGCGCCGAAGAGGATGCAGCCGTAGAGCGCGACCACGCTGAACGAGATCACCACCGGCGTGCCGGGCGTGAGCTTGCGCACCGGATCCTGCACCGCGCCGCAGACGAGCAGCAGCAGCCAGGCGCGGCGCCAGTCGGCCAGCGCCAGCGCGCAGGCGGCGCCGAGGAATGCGAGATATGCGGCGAGGGCCATAAGTGCTAGGTGCTAAGTGCTAAGTGCTAAGTGCTAAGTGCTAAGTGCTAAGGGCTATTCCGATTTGGGGCGGCTAGCTTTCGGGCGAGGATGAGGCCGCGTAGCTCGCCGATCAGTTTTCCGGGGATGGTCCAGGGGTGTTGCAGGTGGAAGCGCGTCAATACGTTTTTCCGGAGGCGCTGCAGGACGTACGTACGGAACTGCGGCACATGGCGCAGCGCGAAGTAATAGTCGCCGGCCGAGTGCGCGGGCGAGAGGCTGGTGCGGTGGTCGCCGTACGCGCGGACGCCGCCGGTCGGGATCTTCAGATGGCGCAGTCCGGCCGCCGGCTCGAAGCGCACCCGGCCTCCGGCGGCGACGACGCGCATCGCAAAGTCGGTCTCGAAGCGGTAGGCCACGGCGACGTAGCGCTCGTCGAAGCCGCCGATGGCCAGCGCGCGCTCGCGATCGACGGAGAGGTTGCAGGCGATGACGTTCTGCACGTCGCAGGCGGTGTCGTGGTTGAAGCGGAACTCGAGGTCGCGCACCATCCCGCCGCGCAGCACGTCCTCGTCGAAGTGCTCGACCACCTCGCCCGGCTGCAGCACCTGCCCGACCACCGCCCACACGCCCGGCTCGCCCAACGCGCGCTCGTGCGCCTCCAGCAGCCCGGCTCGCGGCTCGGAGTCGTCGTCCAGGAAGAGCACGCGCGGCGCGCGCGCCTCGGCCAAGGCCACGTTCATCGCATGCGGAATCGACGGCTCGGGCAAGCGCACGATGCGCACCGCGCCGCTCGCCTCGAATGCGCGCAGCCGCGCCTCGATCTCCGGCGGATGCGCCCTGGTCTGATCGACCACCAGCAGCTCGTGCGGCGGCGGCTCGAGCCGCACCAACTGCTCGAGTGCCTGCACGAGGATCGCGCCGCGGTTGTACGTCGGAATGGCCACGGTCAACATGCGGCGCGCAGCGCCTCCTTCACTCCTTCGACGCCGCGCTCGAATGTCCACTGGGCGATGATGTCGCGCGAGCGCTGCGCCATCCGCAGCCGCAGGGCGCGGTCGTTTGCGAGGCGGTCGAGATAGCCGGCCAGCGCCGCGACGTCGCCCGGCGCGAAGACGAAGGCGTTGTCGCCGTGCGCGGCGATGTCGCCGGACGCGCCGACCACGTCGCTGACGATGACGGGCAGTCCGCAGGCCATCGCTTCGTTGACGACGGCGGCGCGCGGCTCGTCGAGCGACGGCAGCACGAAGACGTCGCTGATGGCGTACTGCTTCGGCAGGTCGGCCTGGTTGACGAAGCCGGCAAAGTGTGCGCGGACGCCGCGCTCGCGCGCGAACTGCTCGAGCTCCGCGCGCAGCTCGCCGTGGCCGAGGAAGAGGGCGACGGCACGATGGCGCTGCTGCATCGCGTCGATGGCGCGCAGCAGCGTGAGCGGATCCTTGCGCGGGATGAGCTTCGCCGAGAACGAGATCACCAGGTCGTCGTTATTCGCGCCGATGGCCGCGCGCATCGACTCGCGCTCGCCCGGCGCGAAGCGGCTGCCGCGCGCGAAGCGCTCGTTGTCGATGGCCCACGGCAACAGAAAGAAGCGCGACGGATCGGCGCCGTAGTGGCGGTAGTAGTTCGCGTTGATCGTGCCGGAGACGAGGAAGCCGTCAGTGACGCCGAAGAGCGCGCGCAGCAGCGCGGCGCGGATGCGCTGCCGCGCCGTCACTTCCGGCGGCGGGAAGCTGCTGTCGCCGTAGAAGAACATCGGCAGGCCGCGCATGCGGCAGGCGGCGATGCCGAGGAGCGAGGTGACGGTGCCCCAACCGAGAAAAAAAATCGCGGCGTCATAGCGGCCGAACAGGAGCTCGCGCACGATGCCGGGATTGATCAGCCGCGTCGCGTGCGTGCCGCGTCCGAAGTTGCGCAGGAAGCGGTAGCGATAGCCCTGCAGCATCGGCACGTCCCACCGCAGCGTGGTCTGCATCTCGGGGTCGTGATACGTCACCGCGCCGTCGGTGGAGCAGAAGAGCACCGTCAGGTCGACGTCGCGCTCGGCCGCGAGCAGCCGGAAGAACGGATCCTGGTACTGGATCACGTGCGAGGCGATCAGCGCGACGCGCGGCACGTCGCTGATGGTATGCGATTGAGCGTAAGCTGCGCCGCCTATGCACGTCGCCGTCGTCTGCCGCGCCCTCGGCATCCCGGGCGGAGTGGCGAACAGCGCGCTGCGCCAGGCGCGCGAGCTGTCGCGGCACGCGCGCGTGACGCTGCTCTCCGACGTGCTGCCGTCCGACGTCGCTCCGCTCGACGGCGTGCGCGTGGGCGTGCCGGATCTGCATGCGCTGCGGCGTTTCCGCCATGCGCCCGACGAGTATCTGTTCGCCCGCGCCGCACGCGCCGCGCTCTTCGCGCTGCACGAGCGCGAGCGCATCGACTTCGTGCTTTGCCACGCGCACACGACCACGGTGGTGGCGGGCCTGCCGTTCCGCGCGCGCACGGGCGTGCCGGTCGGGATGTTCCTCCACGGCGACATCCGCCTGCGGCCGAAGGGCACGTACGACGCGCGCGTGACGGCGCTGTACCGCTACATGACGCCGCGCGCGTATCGCGCCGCGGACGTGGTCTTCGCGCCGGCGGAGAGCTTCGCCGCGCTCGCGGTCCGCAGCGGCGCGCGCGAGTCGGCCATCGAGCTGCTGCCGAACGGCGTCGATCCCGCCGAACTGGGGTTGACCGGCGACGAGCCGCCGCTGCCGCCGCGCGCGGCGGGCGAGCCGTTGCGCATGCTGTACGTCGGACGCCTGGCCATCGAGAAAGGCGCTGACGTGCTGCTGCGCGCCTGCGCGCGGCTGACCGTGCCGTTTACGCTCGACGTGATCGGAAGCGGGCCGCTGGAGGCGCGGCTCCGCGAAGAAGCGATGCCGCAGGTGCGCTTCCTCGGCGTACAGCCGCGACCCGCGCTCGGCGCGCTTTATCGCGAGCATCATCTGCTCGTCCTGCCGAGCCTCACCGAGGCCTTTCCGCTCGTGCTCGCGGAGGCGATGGTGAGCGGACTACCCGTGGTGGCCACGGATGTCGGCGCCGTGGCCGATGTCGTCGACGAGGGCGTGAACGGCATCATCGTGCCGCCGGGCGACGAGGCGAGTCTCGCCGCGGCAATCGAGCGTCTCGGCCGCGACGAAGCGGAGCGCGTGCGTCTGGCCGCAAACGCGCGCGCGTCGGTGTGGCCGCGCCTCGCCTGGGGCGCGGTCGGCGACCGGCTCGCCGCGCGGATCGCGCGTGCAGTCAGCGGCGCAAAATGAGCGACGCCCAGGCGCGGAGATGCAGCGGATCGTTGCGCAGCGCGCGCACGATGTAGCCGCGCCAGCGCGGATTCTTCTGCTGCAGCAGGCACTTTCCGATGAAGTAGAGGCCGGCCGCCTCGCGCCGCGGCGCCGGCGGCGACGGAGCGATGCGCGCCGCCTGCGCGAGCAGCTCCGTCTCGTCGCCGCCGTCGCGCAACGCCACCATGATCGCCGTCAGCGCCACTTGCGCCGGACGGCTCGTGCCGCTGATGCCGCGCGCGTCGACGGTGGCTTCGTACAGCTCTTCGTCGACGACGTCGATCGTGCCGAGGCGCGCCAGGCGGATCCAGAGGTCGAGATCCTGCGCGACGCGGAACTGCGGCCGGTAGCCGCCCGCCTGCAGATACGCGTCGCGGCGGAACATCGCCGAGCCATGCTGCGGAATCCCGTGAATGCGGGCCGCGTCGTCGTGCAGCAAACTCTCGCGCACCTCGGCGCCGCGTGCGCGGCTGACGTAGAGAAGATCTCCTTCCGCCTCGACGTGACGCGTGGCGCAGGCGACGAGCACGGGACCGCCCTCGAAGCGCGCGAGCTGCTTCTCGAAACGCTGCGGCATCGAGCGGTCGCCGCAATCGTGGCGCGCGATGAACGTGCCGCGCGCTTCGGCACAGCCGCGGATCAGCGCCGCGGTGAGGCCGCCGTTCGGCTGCGTGAGCACGCGCATGCGCGGATCGCGCGCGGCGTGCGCGGCGAGGATGTCCGGCGTCGCGTCGGTCGAGCCGTCGTCGACCACGATCAGCTCGTAATCGCGGATCGTCTGCGCGGCGATCCCGGCCAGCGTCGCCTCCAGCGTCGCCGCGCCGTTGTAGACGCTCATGACCACCGAGAGCGTCACCATCGCAGCCGATCCGAAAGGCAGGCCAGCTTGCCGGCGCGCGTCCAGCCGATCAGTTTCGCCAGCGTCGCGTAGGCGCGGAACTGGGCGCGGCCGCGCGCTTCCGACGCGGCGCGTCGGGCGCTCGCGTAGACCGATTCGTGCGCGGCGGCGCGGTCGCGCAATCGTTGCGGATCGAGCGCTGCGCCGCGCGAGAGACGGTCGGCCGCGTCGTCGCCATGCTCGGTCACGATCTCCTCCAGCGTCGCCGCGCCGTTGTACACGCTCATGACCACTGAAAACGTCACCATCGCAGCCGATCCGAAAGGCAGGCCAGCTTGCCGGCGCGCGTCCAGCCGACGAGTCGCGCGAGCGTCGCGTAGGCGCGGAACTGGGCGCGGCCGCGCGCTTCCGAGGCGGCGCGTGCGAGCTCGAAGAGCCGGCGCGACTCGGCCGGCAACCCTGCCGCGCCGCATTGCCGGGCGAGGAGAAAGAGCTCGCGCGCGAAGTGCCGCATCTCCGGCGCGTCATTGCCGATGCCGGCGCGTTGCGCGCTGGCGTAGATCGACTCGTGCGCGGCGGCGCGGTCGCGCAGCCGTTGCGGATCGAGCGCTTCGCCGCGCGAGAGACGATCGGCCGCGTCGTCGCGATGCTCAGCCACGATCTCCGGCACGAACACCAACTCGATCGCAAGCGCGCCGACGCGGCAGTCGTACTCCCAGTCTTCCTCCAGCCGCCGCGAGGTCCACGGTCCCGCGGCGTCGACGGCCGCGGCGCGATAGAGCGGCGACACCGTTTCCCACAACCGCCCGCGCAGAAAGTGCGGGAGGATCGCGGTCTCGCCGGCGAGCAGCGGCTTCCACGTGCAGGCGATCTCGTTGCCGTCGCGGTCGCGATAGCGCGTGCGGCCGTATGCGGCGCCGGCGCGCGGCGCGGCGGCGAGCGCGCGCATCTGCAGCTCGAGCTTATGCGACAGCAGAAGATCGTCGCTGTCGAGGTACTGCACGAATGCGCCGCGCGCGGCGCTCCGCCCGGTCTCGCGCGCCGCGCCGGGGCCGCCGTTCGGCTGCCGGATGACGATGACTTCGTCGTGCGCGCGCTCGAGCTCCGCGGCCACCTGCGGCGTCTCGTCGGTCGAGCCGTCGTCGACGATCACGATCTCGATCGGGCGGTACGTCTGCGCCAGCGCGCTCGCCACCGCACGCCGCAGCAGCGCCGGCCGGTTGTAGACCGGGATCACGATGGTGACGAGGTCCATGTCAGTCCCCAGTCGTTGCGCTGCACATCCTTCGTCAGCAGCGACTCGATCATCAACTGCGCTTGTGCCATCCGATTGAGGACGCGGCTGCCGACGTATCCCGGCACGCGCAGTCCATATCTTGCCCGCGCCTCGGCCAGCTCGCGCTGCCAGACGTCGACGTGGCGCGTGTTCTTGGTCTCCTCGTGAATGCGCAGGCAGCCGAGGTAGCGGGAGGTCTTGCGGAACGTGCCGGCGCGCCACATGCGGAAGAAGAGGTCGTAATCCATGATGAAGAACTTCGACGTGTCGAGTCCGCCGACGCGCTCGTAGATGCTGCGCCGCCAGAACGTCGCCTCCTGCGCCATCGGCTGGCCGAGGGCCCAGTGCGCGCGCGTGAGGCGCCACGGCCAGACGTGGCGGCCGGTGACCGCGCCATCGCGGTCGATGACCAGGCGGTTGCCGTACAGCACGTCGACGCCGCGATGCGCGGCAAAGTACGCGCCGACCGCGCGCAGCGCGCCGGGCAGGAAGATGTCGTCGGAGTTGAGCCAGCAGAGGATCTCGCCGGTGGCCATGGCAAAACCAGACGCGATCGCCGCGGCCTGACCTCCATCCTTTTCGCTGCGCCAACTCGTGAGCCACGGCTCGTAGCGGCGGATGATCGAGACGGAATCGTCGGTGCTCTTGCCGTCGAGCAGGAGATGCTCGAGGTTCGGATAGTCCTGCAACACCACGCTGCGCAGCGTCGCCTCGATGTACTCGCCCTGGTTGTACGACGGCGTGACGACGGTGATGCGCGGCCAGTCGTGGCCGCGGCGCAGCTCCGGCAGCGGAGCGCGCGACTCCCACGGCCAGCCGCTCCTGCCCGGCGGCGGCGACGGCAGCGCGTCAGCCGGCAGCATGCCGCGCCTCCCGATCGAGGATCTCCGCGTACCAGGCCAGGAACCGCTCCGCCTGCACGCGCAGCGACAGATTTTTGTGCACGTGTTCCATTCCGGCGGCGGCGATTCTGGCGCGCAGCGGCGCGTCGCGCAGCAGCTCGATCGTGCGCATGGCCAGCGCCTGCGGCGCGAACGGCGGCACCAGCACGCCCGTTCCTTCCGGCACCTGCTCCGGGATTCCGCCGGTCGCGGTCGAGACGATCGGCGTGCCGCAGGCGCGCGCCTCGAGCAGGACGTTGCCGAACGACTCGACGCGCGCCGCGTGCACGTAGACGTCGGCGGCGCGGTAGTAGTCGGCCAGCCTGCTGCTGTCGCTCTCGAACGGCACGAAGCGCAGCTCGAGCGATCCGAGGCGTTCCGGCGGCGCGTTCTCGCCGACGGCGATGACGACCGTGTTCGGCACTGCTTCGCCGACGATGGTTAGCGCGGCGCGCAGCGTGACGTAGTCCTTCCAGATGTTCTGGCGAATGCCGTTCGCGGCGACGAGCAGCATCGGCACGTCGGGCGCGACGCCGATGGCCGCGCGCGCGACGGCGCGATCGCCAGGACGGAAGACGCGCGTGTCGACGCCGTTCGGCACCACGCGCGTCTCCACCGCCGCCGGCGCGACGATCGATTCGCGCACGAGACTCATCATCCATTCCGACGGCGTGGCCACGTAGAGGCGGCTCGCAGCGAGGATGCGGCGCTTGCGCTGCCAGTTGAACGCGGTGCCATCGCGCTTGATCGCCGGAAAGATGTTCAGGTCGGGACAGTCGCCGCAGCCGCTCTTCCACCGCTCGTTGCCGTCGAGCGGAAAGGCGCAGTGGCCGGTCATCAGCCAGGCGTCGCGCACGTTCAGCACGGTCGGTACGCGATGGGAGAGACGCGGCAGCTCGCGCAGGTCGAAGTAGCCGCCGTGCAGGTTGTGCAGGTGGAGGATGTCGGGCGGCGCGGGCGTGAGCTCGAGCAGATGGGCGGTGGCCGGATAGTCGAAGTCTTCGTGGCCGAGCTCGCGGGCCACGACGCGGCTTGGCTCCGCCGCCGCGCGCAGCAGCGAGGTCGCGCGTCCGGCGCCGCGCACGCGGCGCACGAGCGGCGTGCGTCGCAGCGCGTCGACGCCGCGCACGAACGCGCCGCGATGGCGGTCGTTCGGAATCTCGATGGTGAAGGGATCGCCTTCGCGCTTCTCGCCGACGGCCAGCCACGACTCGTGGCCGAGCTCGCGATAGGCATCGGCGAGGTTTCGCGCGGAGCGCTCGGCGCCGCCGGCCACATCGCGCGTCGAGACCTGCAGGATCCTCATGGCGTCACGCCGAACGCGCGCATCCACTCGACGAGCACGAGGTACGACCAGACCCGCAGCGACGGTCTGCGCCGCTCGGCCAGCTCGTCGAGGGTCGCGCGCAGAAACTCCTCGGAGAAGACGCTGCGCGCCTCCGCGGAGGAGAAGGCATCGCGGGCGCGATCGCGCAGCGGTCCGGCGAGCCATGACTGCAGCGGCAGCTCGAAGCCGGTCTTCTCGCGCGTCAGCAGCGCCGGCGGCAGGAGATCGCGCACCGCGTCGACGAGCACCGGTTTGTTCGTCGTGCCGTGCAGCTTGAGCGAAGGCGGAAGCGCGAACGCGAACTCGGCGACGACGTGGTCGAGCAGCACGGGGCGCACCTCGAGCGACGAGAACATGGCCATGGCGTCGGCGTCGCGCAGCAGCGTGTCGACGAGGTAGCGGCGCACTTCGACGTACGAGGTCTGGGCGACCGCATCGAGGGCGCGGCGGACCAGCGGCTCGTACCGCGAGGCGAGCGGCGCGCGATGCGAGAGCGCGGCGAGTTCCCGGCTGACGAGCTGCGGCTTGGCGTCGTCGTGCGAGAGCACGCGCATCGTCGCCAGCCGCTCCGGCACGCTCGCCGCGAGCAGCTCGCGCTCGCGCAGCAGACGGCCGGGCACGCGCCGTAGCGCCCGACGCCGCCAGCCGCGCGGCGACGCGCCGAGCCAGCGGTCCCACGCCGCGCCGCGGCGGAAGCGGCGAAAGTGCGCGTAGCCGGCGAACAGCTCGTCGCCGCCGAGTCCCGACAGCGCCACCTTCAGCGACTGCCCGGCAGCGCGCGAGACGAGGAACGTGTTCGTGCCGTCGAGACTCGGCTGATCGATGGCCTGGATGATGTCGTCGAAGCGATCCGCAACCTCGCTGCCGCGGACGACGACTTCGGTGTGCTCCGCGCCGAACAGCTCCGCGCCGAGGCGCGCGTACTGCCGCTCGTCGGCGACGTTGCCCGGATCGTCGAAGCCGACCGAGAAGGTGCGGATGGGACGGCCGCCGGCGCGCGTCATCAGGCCGACGACCGCCGTCGAGTCGATGCCGCCGCTCAGAAACGCACCGACCGGTACGTCGGCGATCATGTGCAGCCGCGTCGCTTCCTCGAGCAGTTCGCGCAGCCGCCGCGCCGCCGCCGGTGCGTCGATGCCGCGCACTTCCCGCTCCCACGCTTTGCTCGCCTCGGCGAGGTCCCAGTAGCGCTGCGAGTCGGTGGTGCCGTCGCGCCGCACGATCATCACCGTGGCCGGCTCGAGCATCTGCACGCCGGCCAGCGCGCTGCGCGGCTGCGGCATCGAGCCGAGCGAGAGGTAGCCCCACAACGATTCCGCATCGAGGCGGCGCTCGACGACTCCGCTGGCGAAGAGCGCCTTGAGCTCCGAGGCGAAGAGGAACACGCCGCCGCGCGTCGTGTAGTACAGCGGCTTGATGCCGAAGCGGTCACGCGCCAGGAAGAGCTCCTCGCGCTCGCGGTCGTAGATGGCGAAGGCGAACATGCCGCGGAATCGCTCCACGCACTTCGTTCCCCAAGCCGCATACGCGGCGAGCATGACCTCGGTGTCGGAGCGCGACACGAACGTGTAGCCGGCCGCTTCCAGCTCCTGCCGCAGCGCCACGAAGTTGTAGACCTCGCCGTTGTAGACGATCTGGTAGCGGCCGCCGGCGAAGGCCATCGGCTGATGGCCGCAGGAGCTGACGTCGATGATGCTCAGCCGCCGATGGCCGAGGGCGACGCCGGTGCGCGGATCGAAGAAGAGACCGGAGTCGTCAGGGCCGCGATGGGCGATGGCATCGGTCATCGCCTGCACCATCGCGGTGCTCTGCACGCCGAACGCGCCGGCTATGCCGCACATGGCCGCTCCTCGTCGCGCCTCACCGCGGTCCGAGCCTCCGCATGGCGCGCTTGACGGGCCGCAGCAGCCGGATGGCCGGCTCGAGGCGGCGCCGCATTTTGGCGCGCGGCGTGTCGCGCGCTTTCATCTCCGCGCCGCCGAAGTTGCGCGCGAACGTGAGCGCGTCGGCGGCGGCGTTCTGGAAGACGAACGGCGGATGGCGAATCTCGTCGAGCACCTCCGTCGGCCGGCTGAGGAACTCGCTCGGCGAGGTGGTGTGCGTGGCGTCGGCGCCGAAGCCTTCGTTCGTGACCAGATTCACCGCCGGAATCACCGACAGCCCCGACTGCGCCCACATCGCGTAGTTCCACTGGTAGTCCCAGACGTCGGGCGCGCCGGCGTGCATGCGATCCCAGATGGCGCGCCAGTACTCGCGCTCGTACGGGTCGGGCGCGCGCGCCTCGAGCAGACCCGCGGCCTTCGCTTCCGGCCAGGAGCGCATGGCCCAGTCGAAGTGCCGCCAGGCGCGGCGCCAGGTGGCCCAGCCCCAGGCGTGGGTGTATTTCGAAAAGTAATAACTGTACGGCGCGGCGAATTCGCTGCCGACGAAGTTGTCGCCGCTGACGTGCATCACGCGCTCGTCGTCGCGATAGCGCTCGAGCAGTTCGTCGCAGAAGCGGAAGAACGACGGATTCGGCAGGCAGTCGTCCTCGAGGATCACCACCTCCTCGAACAGCGACAGCGCCCAACTGATGCCGGTGTGGACGCGCACGCCGCAGCCCATGTTGGCCGCGGCGAAGTTGCGACGCACTTCGCACTGCCAGTCGAACTCGTCGACGATGCGGCGCGTCTCCTCGCACGCTGCCGCTTCGAATTCGCCGCGCGGACCGTCGGCGGCGACGAGCAGCGCCGGCGGCGAGGCGGCGTGAATGGCGGCCAGCGCGCGCCGCGTCAGCTCGGGACGCTTGAAGAGGATCAGCAGGACGGGCGTCTTCATCGGCCGCTCACTTTCGCGCTTCGACGTAGATCGAGTCGTACTGCCGCTCCGGCACGTCGAGGGACGGATCGTAGCCGCGCGCGCGGACGTCGCGGAAGCCGGCCTGCTCGATGACGCGCGGGAGATTCTCCTCGTCGAACATGAACTTGTGCTCGCCGCCGAGGTAGGCGATGAAATTCACGACGTCGATGCGGCTGCGGTAATCGAGCCCGACATCGAAGCCGCAGAACGTGCCGCGGTCGAAGTGCTCCGGATCAAAGTACGCCTCGAGGTAGCGGCGCGCGTTCGGCACCGCGGAGCTGAAGCGGCCGCCCGGCGCGAGGACGCGCCGGCATTCGCGCAGCAGCGGCAGGAGCTGCGTCGGATAGGTGAAGTGCTCGAGCACGTGCGACGAATAGATCTCCGACACCGAATCGTCGGGAAACGGCAGCGGCGTGGTGAGGTCGTGCATCAACGTGGAGCCGGGCGTGAGATCGAGGCTCACCCAATCCTCGAAACCCTTGCGCGGACCGCTGCCGATCTCGAGGCGGATCGGTTTGCCGCTGGCGACGAGCTGCTGCGCGACGCGTCTGGTGCGGCCGGGCCGCAGCCGGCGCGCCGACCACCAGTACCACTTCCGGCGAACCGCCAGCAGCCGCTCCATCGCCGCGCGCGGCAGCAGCGTCTCGAGCGTTTTTCTCGCCGCGCTCACGCCGTCTCCTTCAGCCGATAGAGATGATCGTGCTTGGTCAACTGCTCGACATAGTCGTAGCCGCGCTCGACCAGATAGGTGGTGATGTTTTCGAGATCCCACGCTTCCACGCAGAGGAAGCGCGGCGCGTGGCGCGTGAAGTCGATGCCGCGCAGGACCGACAGCTCGTAGCCCTCGACGTCGAGGATCATCAGGTCGATCGGCGTGGTGATCCCGCGCTCGTCGAGCAGCGTCGAGAGCGGTTTGGCGACGGCGCCGTACTCGAAGACCTCTTCGTCCTCGCGCAGGAACTTCCGCCCGTCGTCGACGTGCGCCTGCGGATCGAAGGCGATGCCGTTCTCACCGCGCACGTTCGTGACGGTCATCGACGCACAGTAGAGCATCGGCACGAACTTCTCGCTGTAGTCGAACGGCACGCACGCGCAACAGAAGACGCGCGCCAGCGGACGGTTCTCGCGGCACTTGAGGAACTCGTTCGGCGACGGCTCGATCAGCACGCCGCGCCAGCCGCGGTGGCGCTCGAAGTAGAGCGAGTTGCTCTGCCGGATGCCGTCCCACGCGCCGAGCTCGATGAAGAATCCGCCGTCGAAGTCGACATAGGGTTCGAGCTTGCGATCGAGCTCCTGCAGGCCGGCGTAACGACTCGGCGGCTGCTGCTCGCGGCCGAGGACGGCGCTCTTCGCGCGCGACAAACCGGCCCAGAGGAGCGGAGGAACGACGCCGCGTGCGAGCTCTTTCGGCGTCATGGCGTCGCGTCGAGGACTTTCCAGTCGGCGCGCGTCAGGGTGCGGCACGACTCCGGAAGCCCGCTGCTGCCGGTGCCGAAGAAATCGCCTCCGGCCACGGTGATGATCCGGGCGTTGTGCACGAGGTCGAGCACGTCGCGCGTGCCGTGCGAGACGAAGAGCGTCACCGAGTAGTCGCCCGCCGCGAGCGCGAGATCGCGCACGCTCGCCTCGACCGTGACCTCGCTGCGATCGACGGTGAAGCCGGCGCCGCTGAACGCGGAGAAGATCAGCCAGACCGGAATGTCGCGCGGATCGCGCAGCTCGATGGCCAGGTTGACGTCGTTCGCGCGGAACGACGGATCGCGCCGTTCGAGCCGCACGCGGAACCGGTAATTGCCGCCGCTTTCGAGCGCCGACGGCGTCGCTCCGCGCTCGTCGTACACGTCCATGCCGACCGCAACAATTGCGCCAGAGCCCTCGCGCTCGACGCGCGAGCCCAGCGCGTTCGCATCGGCCGCGCTGCGCGAGGAGTTGATGTAGCGGTCGATGGCCGCGCCGATCGAGCCGCCGAACTCGACCTCGCCGTTTCTCAGATAGAGGCCGTGCGTGCAGATGCGGGCCATGGCGTCGAGGTTGTGGCTGACGAAGAGCACCGTCCGGCCTTCCGATTCGGCGATCGAGCGCATGCGGCCGAGGCACTTCTCCTGGAACTCGCGGTCGCCGACGGCCAGCACCTCGTCGACCACCAGCACGTCGGGATCGAGATGCGCGGCCACGCCGAAGGCGAGCCGCACATACATCCCGCTGGAGTAGCGTTTGACGGGCGTGTCGAGAAACTTCTCGACCTCGGAGAAGGCCACGATGTCATCGAACTTCGCGTCGATCTCGCGCTTGCGCATGCCGAGGATCGTGCCGTTGAGGTAGATGTTCTCGCGGCCGGTCAGCTCCGGATGGAAGCCGGTGCCGACTTCGAGGAGGCTGGAGAGCCGGCCGCGCACGACGGCGCGGCCGCGCGTCGGAGCGGTGATGCGCGAGAGGATCTTCAGCAGCGTCGATTTGCCGGCGCCGTTGCGGCCGATGACGCCGAGGACGTCGCCCTGCTGCACCTCGAAACCGACGTTGCGAAGCGCCCACAGCTCCTTCATGGCGCGCTGCCGCGGGCGGAAAAGTTGCGTGAGCCGCTCGCTGAGCAGGTTCGTGTGGAGCTGCCCGAGCAGGTAGCGCTTCGACAACCCTTCGACGGCGACCATCGGTTCCGGCATGGCTAGATGTTGTCCGCGAACGTCTGCTCCATCCGGCGGAAGTAGTAGAGGCCGGAGACGAGCAGCAGCAGCATGATCGTGAACGACACGGCCATCGTGGCCGGATCGGGCGCCTTCTTGCCGAGCAGCGCCCAGCGGAATCCATCGACCACGCCGACCATCGGATTGAGCGCGTACAGCGTCCGCCAGCGCGCCGGAACGATGGAGCTCGAGTAGGCGACGGGCGAGGCGTACATCCAGATCTGAATCAGGAACGGCACCACGAACGAGACGTCGCGATACTTCACGTTCAGCGCGGTGAGCCACAGCCCGAGCGCGAGCGCGGTCACGATGACGACGAGGATGAAGAGCGGCAGCAGCAGCAGGCCGGGCGACGGCGTGATGCGATACCAGAGCATCAGCACCGCCAGCAGGGCGAAGGCGATGGCGAAGTCGATCAGGCCGGAGAACACTTTGCTCAGCGGCAGGATCAGCCGCGGGAAATAGATCTTCGTCACGAGCTGCGAGCCGCCGACCAGGCTGTTGCTCGAGTCGGCCAGCGAGCGCGCGAAGTAGTTCCACGGGATCAGCGCGCAGAGTGAGAAGACCGGATACGGCACGCCGTCGGAGGGCAGGCGGGCGAAGCGGCCGAACACTAGCGTGAAGATGGCCATCATCAGCACCGGCTGGATCAGCGCCCAGCCGATGCCGACCACGCTTTGCTTGTAGCGGATCGTGGCGTCGCGCCAGACGAAGAGGAAGAGGAGCTCGCGGTACTGCCACAGCTCGTGAAAGTCGAGGGCGAGGATCCCGCGCGGCGGCTCGATCACGGTGGCGTGGTGGTGGTCGGCGCGGTCTCTCGTGGTCATGCGGTCAAAGTCTCACGCGCGCAACGCGCGGCCGGTGCCTGCATCGGACGATGGTACATCCCGCGTGCTCGCGGCGAGCAGCACCACGGCCAGCAGCGGCAGCCAGGCGCTGACGGCGTAGCGGTTCACCATCCAGTTCAGCACGAAGCCGGTCAGCAGCGTGCGCGCGATGACGTACGCCGCCAGGATGGTCGCGAGCTGCGGCTCGGCGAAGCGCCGCCGCAGAACCTTCCAGCCGAATGCGCCGAGGAGCGCCAGCTTGAGCGCGAGCAGCGACGCCAGCAGGCCGCGTCGCGCCATGCGCGGCAGCGGCGCGAGTGCGTAGAGCAGTTGCGTGCTCGTCTCGAGATTCACCCACTGATGCAGCGGATGCCAGAGCCGCGTCAGCACGCGCGTGGTGAACGGGTCGCGCGCGTTCCGCTCGCGCGCGAGCGCGGCGAACTGCTCGTCGACGGCGCGGCTGTAGCGCCGCTCGCCGCGCACGCGCGCGACGAGGCTCGTCACCGTCGCGCGCTCACCGGAGTTCGCGAAGGCGCGCTCCGGCAGCGGCGGGACGCGCGCGGCGCCGTCGGTGACGGCGTAGACGAAGTCATACGCCTCATGCTCGCTGCCGAGCCAGGAGTTCGCCCAGGCGAAGGCGCCGGCGTTGACGATGTGCAGGCCGCCGTAGATCGACGGCGTGAACCGCCCCACAAAATACGTGCGATACGCGAGCTGCACGCCGAGCAGGATGGCGAATGCGCACGCGCCGACGACCCCGTAGCGCACGATCGCGCGCGGCCGTTTGAGCAGCGCCGCGAGCGCGACCATCAGCGGCGCGACGGCGATCATCTCCGGCCGGATGTGCAGCGTGAACGACATCAGCAGCGACGCGGCGAAGAGCAGGCCGAGGCGGCGTTCCGGCGCGACCACCCACCGCCAGAGCAGATAGAGCGCGAAGAAGACGCAGGCGGCGTTCGGAGAGTCGGGGCCGATGGAGGTGACGAAGGCGAACGGCCATGGCGCGATGCCGAGGATGATCGCCGCCGCGAGACGACGCCGGTTCGATGCGCCGCGCGCGATGGCGCGATAGGCGAGGAGCACGGCCGCGGCGATCAGCGCGAACTGCGCGAGCGCGGTGCGCGTGCGCAGTCTCGGCAGCGTAAAGTCGCCGCCGCTCACGAGCGCGAGAAAGACCGCGTACGCCTGCGGACGCCAGTCGGAGTTGCCGCCGGAGCCATGCTCCGCGGCGAGAGCGGCCGGATCGACGCGCGGCAGTCGCCCGTGCTCCGAAAGATAGCGCGCCTTCGAGACGTAGTACGGCTCGTCTCCGGTGAGGTCGAAGGGCGGCTCGAACAGCACCAGCAGCGCCTGCACCACCAGGAGCGCGGCGAGGATCAGCCAGCCGGCGCGCGTCACGCGCGGATCGTACACACTCCTCATGTCGCCGCCGCGGAGCGGATCACCTCGTTCGCGCGCGCGGCAAAGTTCTCGAACGAAAAGTAGGAGAGACGCGGCGGGATCGCGCGCGGCTGCTGCAGCGCGGCCACGATCGCGGCGCGCAGCGCGTCGCGGTCGGACGGCTCGACCAGCGTCCCGAGCTCGCCGCCGAGGAGCGCCTCCCGTCCGCCGTCGATGCTGCTGCCGATCACCGGCAGTCCGCACGCGAGCGCCTCGAGAAAGACGAAGCCGAAGCCTTCGCCGCGGCTCGGCATCACGTAGACGTCGGCGAGGTTGTAGAGATCGGGTTTGTCTCGCTCGGCGAAGAGGCCGGTGAAGAAGACGCGCCGCGCCACGCCGCCGTCGAAGGCGAGCTGCTGCAGCCGCGAGGCGTCCGCGCCGCCGCCGGCGATGAGATAAACGACGTCGTCCGGCAGTTCCGGCAGCACGGCGATGACCTGATCGAATCCTTTCGAGCGCTCGTCGGCATCGAGCCGGCCGACGGTGAGGAGCACGCGCTTGCCGGCGACGCCGTAGCGCTCGGCGAGGTCGTCGCGCCGCGGCCGGATGCCGTACTGCTCGAGATGCACCGCGTTCGGCAGCACGTACGTCGCGCCGCGAAAGCCCGACCACTCCACGAAGCGGTCGCGCGTCACGCCGCTGACGGCGACCACGCCGCGGCAGCGCTGCACGAGCCGCCGCGCCAGCGCGCCGCGCGGCGGCTGCCACGCCTCGATCCCATGCGCGACCAGCAGCGGCGCGCGCGCGAGCGCGCAGGCCGCCGGCAGCAGGTTGATGTGGCCGCAGATCACCAGATCGAAGCGTTGCCGCCGCAAACCGGCGACGGCTCGCGCGTACGGCAGATTGCCGCCCGCCGCCTCGGCGAGAAACGTCACGTGCTGCGGCACGTTCTCCGGCTCGTGCTGCATCACGCGCGGCAGCACCGTCACCTCGTGCGCGGCAAGCGCGGCGCAGAGCTCGCGGTTGAAGAGCGCGATGCCGCCGTGGCCGCCGTAGGCGTCGCTGGCGAGCAGGAGGATCTTCACGGCTTTCGCACCACGACCGGCTCGTGCCGCGCCAGCATGCGCGCGCGGAGATCGGGATGGCTGAGGATGGTCCAGCCGCGCGTGGCGAAGTAGGCGATGGCCGCGTGCGGATCCATCGACGTGAATGCGTCGCAGTCGGTGCCGACGTACTCCTCGAGGTTCGGCTCCAGCCGGCCGTAGTCGAACGCCATCGCGCCGCGCCGCGCGCGCAGCTCGCGCACGACGCGCCGCGGCAGCTCGCCGACCGCGCGCAGCAGGAGCGAGTTCCGCAGCGGGATGAGGGCCTTCCGGATTTGCTGACCGCGAGTTAGTTCCGCGTACGGCCGGAACTCCAGGCCTTCGGCCGCCCACGGCCGGCAGTGCCACGCCGGCGCGAGCAGCGCCACGCCGCCCGAGCCGAGCACGCGCTCGACCTCGGCCAGCACGCGCTCCGGATGCGGCACATGCTCGATGGCCGCCCAACTGAAGACGAAGTCGAACGAGCCGCCGGCGAACGGCAACTGCTCCATGTCGCACTGCACGGCCCGGCCGCGCGACTCGCGCAGCGCCGCGAAGGCGAGATCGACGCCGACATAGCCGCCCACCGCCGCCGCCAGTTTGCCGCGGCCGCATCCGAGCTCGAGGCTGCGCGCGTGCGGCGCGGTGCGCGCGTGCCACTCGCGCGTCACGCGCTCCTGCTCCGGCATCTCCTCGCGGCCCCAACGGGCGGTGTCGCCGGAGTCGAAGAAGCGTCGGGCCGCGTCCATCTGCTATTCCTGCGGCGCGGCCGCTTTCGCCTTCGGCGCCGCGCGCGGCCAGTAGCGGAGCACGAATAGCACCACCAGCGCCAGCGCGCCGGAGCTGTAGCCGAACCACTTCGTCCGCTGCACCACCGTCATCACCGCCGCCGCGGCGAAGAGGAGCGTGGTCATCCAGATCCAGAACACCGCCTTCGCGGCGCTGCCGTAGCGCCCCACGAGGATGTGATGGATGTGCCGCCGGTCGGCCGTGAAGATGCGTCCGATGCGCGCGCCGAGCTTCGTCTCGCGGTTGCCGAAGCGCTGCTTCATCACAATGAGCGTATCGAGCACCGGCAGCGCCAGCGCCAGGATCGGGCCGCCGATGATCAGCGCCGTCGGCGACTTGCTCGGCCGCGCGATCGATCCGGCCGCGAGCAGCAGGCCGATGAAGAGGCTTCCGGTGTCGCCCATGAAGATCTTCGCCGGCGGCTTGTTCCACGGATAGAAGCCCGACAGCGCGCCGCTGAGCGCGATCATCACCACCAGCGAGAAGTAGTCGTAGCGGAGGATGGCGATGGCGATGAAGGCGGCGGCGACCGTGATCGAGACCACCGTCGCCAGCGAGTCCATGCCGTCGATGAAGTTCATGGCGTTCATCACGCCGACGATCCAGAGCATCGACACGACCGCGCCGAAGAAGCCGAGCTCGATGCGATGGCCGGCGATGGAGATGAAGTCGAACTGGAAGCCGAAGGTCACCAGGATGAGCGCGGCCGCGAATTGCACGGCGAACTTCTTCGGCGCGTTCGTGCCGAGGAGATCGTCGTAGACGCCGA
Organism: Thermoanaerobaculia bacterium; assembly: GCA_036389275.1. Lineage (GTDB taxonomy): Bacteria > Acidobacteriota > Thermoanaerobaculia > Gp7-AA8 > Gp7-AA8 > QHVT01. The sequence continues at coordinate 4,540 of DASVQE010000035.1, read as the reverse complement.
GGCCGACTACGAGCGAGCCGCTGGAAAGGACGGCGAAGAGGTAGCCGAGGTTTTTCGACACTAGTCCCGCGGCATGCGGATTCGCGGCGAGCAGCAGCAGCGGGAAGCCGAAGCCGAAGATGATGGCGATGCCGCCGAGACGCGGCGTGGCTACCTCGTGGGTCTTGCGATCGCCGGGGACGTCGACGAGACCGATGTGCTGCGCGGCATGCCGCACGATCGCCGTCGCCACGTAAGACGTGAGCGCGCTGCAGATGAAGAGCAGGATCAGCGGCGCGTAGTACTCGGTCATCGGGCCGCCAACCATCATAGAATGCCCGCGCATTTTCGAGGAGCGAAGACGATGGCAGAACTTCCGGGGATCGAACGGGAAACGCTCGACGTCGACGTGGTGATCGTCGGCGCCGGGCCGGCGGGACTGGCGGCCGCGTACCGCCTCGCCGAGCTCGTTCGCGCGCACAACGAGTCGGGTGCGGAGAACAAACTCGAAGGGCTGTCGATCGCGCTGCTGGAAAAAGGGAAAGAGATCGGCGCGCACGGCATCTCCGGCGCGGTCATGGATCCGCGCGGCCTCGCCGAGCTGATGCCCGACTGGCTCGAGCGCGGCTGTCCGGTCGAGTCGCCGGTGAAGACCGACGCGTTCTGGTATCTCACCGAGACGAAGAAGCTGGCCGCGCCGATCATGCCGCCGCCGCTCCAGAATCACGGCAACTACGTGGTCTCCCTCGGCGAGCTCGTTCGCTGGATGGGTCCGATCGTCGGCGAGATGGGCGTCGATCTCTTCGCCGAATTTGCGGCCACGCGCGTGCTCGTCGAGAACGGCGCCGTCGTCGGCGTGCGCACCGGCGACAAAGGCATCGACAAGAACGGGCAGCCGAAGGCCAACTACGAGCCGGGCGTCGACGTGCGCGCCAAGCTCACCATCCTCGCCGAAGGTCCGCGCGGCACGCTGGCCAAGCAGCTCGCGGTACTGTTCGATCTCTACGCGAACAAACATCCGCAGGTCTATTCGGTCGGCGTGAAAGAGCTCTGGCAACTGCCCGACGACCGCTTCCCGGCCGGGACGGTCATCCACACCATGGGCTATCCGCTCGACCGCGATACGTTCGGCGGCGCGTTCCTCTACGGGATGAAAGACCGCATCGTCGACCTCGGCCTGGTGGTCGGTCTCGACTACAAGAACCCGACGATGGATCCCCATCACGAATTACAGCGGTTGAAAATGCATCCCGCAATTCAGGAGATCCTGAAGGGTGGAAAGGTGGTGGCGGCCGGCGCGAAGGCGATCCCCGAGGGCGGCTACTACTCGATGCCGCGGCTCTACGGCGACGGCTTCCTCATCCTCGGCGACTCCGGCGGCTTCCTCAACGGCGCGCGATTGAAAGGCATTCACCTGGCCATCAAGTCGGGGATGCTCGCCGCCGAAGCGGCGTTCCAGTCGCTGCTGGCCGGCGACTCCTCGGCCGCGCAACTGAAGATGTACGACGACGCCTTCGAAGCATCGTGGGCGAAGGACGAGCTCTGGCAGCAGCGCAATTTCCATCAGGCCTTCGAGTACGGCCAGCTCGCCGGCATGATCAACGCCGGCCTCGGCATCGTCACGCGCGGCCGCGGCTTCGGACTGTCGAACAAACTCGAAGGGCACGCAGGTCACGAGCGGATGGTGCGCATCAAGCGCTACTTCGGCTCCGACGAGCCGCATCCGCCGGCGAAGATGAAGTACGACGGGCAGTACACGTTCGACAAGGTGACGAACGTCTACAACGGCGGCGTGATCCATGAGGAGAACCAGCCGGCGCATCTGCTGATCCTCGACACCGAGGTCTGCATCACGCGCTGCACCGAGGAGTACGGCAATCCGTGCTACCACTTCTGCCCGGCGCAGGTGTACGAGCCGCAGCCGACGGCGGATGGACGCGGACGCGTGCCGTTCCTCAATTTCACGAACTGCTTCCACTGCAAGACGTGCGACATCATGGATCCCTATCAGGTGATCACCTGGGTGCCGCCGGAAGGTGGTGGAGGGCCGGACTACAAGAAGCTGTAGATTGGTTGCGTTCTTCGCAACCGAATGCGTGCTCCGCTCCGCTATCTGATCGCCGCGGCGTCCACTGCCGCGGCGTTCGCGCTCACCAGCGCGCTCGGCGATTTCCTCGCGCCGATGCGCCTCTTCTTTTTCTGGTGTGCGATTCTGCTGACAGCCGTCGCCGCCGGCACCGGTCCGGCCATCGTCGCCCTCGCGCTGTCGCTGCTCGGCGCGGCTTACCTCGTCTTTCATCCGATCGGCTCGATCGCCGTGGCGCAGCGGGTGGACGTGCTGCGCATGGCCATGTTCGCGCTCTTCTCGGCCGGCATCAGCGTGGCCGTCGGGTTGCGCCGGCGCGCCGAGGAGCGCGCGGCGGTGCTGACCGGCCGCATGCGCTACAACGAGCTGCGCTACCGCACGCTGGTTGAGGCGACGCCGCTGCCGCAGGCCGTCTGGAGCGCGCAGCCCGACGGGAAGATCGCCTGGTCGGACGAGTGGCTGACCATCACCGGACTGACGCGCGAAGAAGTCGACCGCGGCGAGGCGATGAAGGTCATCCATCCCGATGATGCGCCGCGCACGATCGAACGGTGGGAGCTGGCCGTCTCCAAAGAGACGTTCTATGCCGACGAAATCCGCGTGCGCACGGCCGGCGGACGCTATCGCTGGTTCGCCATCAAGGCCGTGCCGGTGTTCGGCGACGACGGGCGCGTGGTCGAGTGGATCGGGATCATCGCCGACATTCACGATCGCAAGCGGCACGAGGAAGAGGCGGCGTTCATCAATCGCGCGACCGCCGCGCTGACCTCGTCGCTCAATCACGACGCCACGCTGCGCGCGCTGGCGCGGCTGTGCGTGCCGGAGATCGCCGACTGGTGCGCGATTCACATGGGCGAGGACGAGCATTACGAGCGGCTCGTGGTCGAGCACAGCGATCCGTCGCAGGCGGAGCTGGTGCGGCGGCTCGACCGCCGCGCGCGTTCCGAGGCGTCGCAGGATGCGATTCTGCGGGTGCTCAAGACGCAGGAGCCGCAGCTCGTCGAATGGCTGGCTGACGAGGCGATCGAGCAGATGGCGCCGGAGCAGAGCGAGATCCTGCGCGAGCTCGGGCTCCGCTCCTGGATCATCGCGCCGATGGTCGCGCACGGCCGCACCCTCGGCGCGCTCACGGTCGTGCAGGCGCGGTCGGGACGGCGCTACGGCGCCGAGGATCTGACGCTGGTGGGCGAGCTCGCGCGCCGCGCCGGCAGCGCCATCGAGAACGCGCGGCTGTACGAGGCGGCGCAGGCGGCCAGCCGCGCCAAGGACGAGTTCCTGGCGACGCTCTCGCACGAGCTGCGCACGCCGCTCACCGCGATCAGCGGCTGGGCGCACATGCTGCAGCTCGGCATCGCCGACGCAGAGACGTCGCGCACGGCCATCGACACGATCGTGCGCAGCGCGAAGGCGCAGAGCGAGTTGATCGACGACCTGCTCGATCTCTCGCGCGTCACCGCCGGCACGCTGCACCTGCAGGTGGCGAACGTCGATCTGGCGAAGCTCGCCGGCGAGATCGTCACCGCCGCGCGTCCCGCCGCGGAGGCGAAGCATCTGACGCTGGAGCTCGAGACGGAGACGCCGGAGATCATCGTGCGCGGCGACGATCGCCGCCTGCGCCAGATCGTCTGGAATCTCGTCTCGAACGCGGTGAAGTTCACCGATCGCGACGGCACGGTGCGCGTGCGCGTCTCCGCACACGGCGAGCAGGCGCGCATCACGGTCAGCGATACCGGCCGCGGGATCGAGCCGGCGTTCCTGCCGTACGTGTGGGATCGTTTCCGCCAGGCGGACAGCAGCACGTCGCGGCAGTACGGCGGTCTCGGGCTCGGTCTTGCGGTCGTGCGGCAGCTGGCCGAATTGCACGGCGGCACGGTGCGCGCGGAGAGTGAAGGCATCGGCCGCGGTTCGACGTTCATCGTCGAGCTGCCGGTGGCGCGTGCGACCGACGCGAACGCCGCCGCGCCCGCCGCCACCGCGTCCGCCGCACCGCTGCACGGCAAGCACGTGCTGGTGGTCGACGACGATCCCGACGCGCGGCTCGTGCTGCGCGCAATGCTCGAGAAAGCAGGCAGCCGCGTGACCGCGGTCGCGTCGGTCGAGCAGGCGCTGCGGATGATGAGCGACGACGGGATCGACGTGGTGGTGAGCGACATCGCCATGCCGGGCGAGGACGGGTACGCGCTGGCGCGCCGCGCCCGCGAGGTCTCGCAAGCGCCGCTGATCGCCGTCTCCGCGATCGGCGCCGGCCTGGGCGAGCGCGACCGCGCCCTGGCCGCCGGCTTCGCCGCGTTCCTCCCAAAGCCCGTCGACCCAACCGAACTAGCCGATTCCGTAGCCCGCCTCGTTGAGCGTCACGCTTCTGGCTTTGCTGATGGAACGGGGAACGACCAGAGGCCTCCGGCGGCCGGGGCCACGGGCCCCGGACCCCGCTGATTGGCCCAGCCTCCGCGACACAGTGTCGCGAGCTTGGAGGCA
>DASVQE010000034.1:0-26272 GCA_036389275.1 Thermoanaerobaculia bacterium | reverse complement strand
CGCGTCCTTCCGTCCGGTCGCTGCGATAGTGCAGCGCGAACGGCGTGCCGTTGATGCCGAGGTCTTCGCCGAGGGTCTGGTTCTCGCACTCGATGATCGAGCCGCCCGTCGTGCAGGCCTTCTCGTGCGGTGCGTAGTAAGTCGGGTGTCCTTTCGGCAGCGCCGCGTCCTGCGGCAGCGAGCAGGCCCAATTCAGGTCGATCGCCGAGAAATGGGTCGTCGTCACGCGCCAGAGCGTCGCGCCTGCCGAATAGATCGCGCCGAGCTGCTGCCGTTCTTCACCTGTAATGCCGCTGTCGTCGGCGAGGCCGTCGCCGTCCGTATCGACGCGCGCCACTCCTGCATCGACACTCACCACGCGCACAACACGTCCGTTCGGCATCGCGAGCCATGCGTTGCGGTCGCGGTCGTAGTAGCCGACCGGGACGCGCTGACCGACCGGAAATCCGAGAAAGTTGTCGACATAGAACGCGACCGGTTTCGAGAACTCGACACCCTTGGCGTTCGCAGCGATCGCCTCATCGGCGCTCAATTCGACGCAATAGGTATAGCCGCTCTGCGGCGGCAGGGCCGCGGGCATTGCCTTCGGTCCGTCAGCGCCGACCGAGAACTCGGTTGCGCGCACGTGCAGCTCGGGAACCGGCGCTGTCGTGCCGTCGCCGAGGCGCAGCGTCGTTCCGGTGCCGGATGGGAAGACGAGCGTCGCCTGGCGCGATCCCGACGCATCGCTCATCGCGGAGCCGCGTGCCACTTGAGCCGACGCTGCCGAGGCGGCGATCGGCGTCACGTTCGCGTCGAGTGCAGACAGCACCACATCGGGCGCGAAGGCGAAATCCTGCGCGCCGACGGTTACCGTGCGCTCCGCACCGATGTAGCCCGTCTTCTCGTACTGAACGACGAGCGGCGAGCCGCCGTTCACCACCATATCGAAGCGGCCGTCGTCGCGCGTCGCGGTCGAGCCGTACTCCGGATGTTTACTGATCGTGATTCGCGCGGCGCGCAGCGGTTGTCCGTCGCGCGTGAAGACCCTTCCACGAATGACGGCGGCCCGCACTGGCTTGATGGTGCCGGTTGCCACGCCCTGCTGGATCGCGTCCGTGCCGATATAAAGGAATTCGGTCGAGCCGGCGAAAGATGTCGTCGCGCTCGTCGGGAGCGGCGGCGCAATGGTGACGGGGTCGGGCGGCACAGGCTCGGGCTGTCGCACGGTCACCGTAGTCGAGCCGCTGAGCGTGCCGAGTGACGCGGTGACGGTCGCGGTGCCGGCGGTTTTTGCTTCCGCCACGCCGGTCCCGTCAATCGTGACGATCGCCGGCTGCGTGCTGCTCCAAACCGCGCGAGGCGTGATGTCGGTGGCCGCACCGCCCGCCGTGATCCCGCTCGCCGTGAACTGAACGGTCGCGTGCACATCGAGCCGCGGGTTCGACGGGCTGATCGCAATCGCGACGAACGGCGGGACGTATTCAAACGCGCGCGTCAGCGTCGCTGATCCGGCCGGCGTCGTCACGACCAAATCGACAAACCCGATCGCATGCGCCGGCGCGGTGACGAGGAGCTCCGATGAGGAGACGTACGTCGGCGGCACGCCGGTACCGCCGAACGTGACCGATGTCGCTCCCGGTACGAACCCGCCGCCGTACACGTGGACAACCGTCCCGCCTTCGGGATCGGCTTTTCGCGGCTCGAGCGCGGTCACCGCCAACGACGGATAGAGCACGCGCAGCGCGTCGTTGCCGGTGTCGGCCACGTACAACGCGCCCTCTGCCGCGATTCCGCTCGGGAAGGCGAACGCCGCGCGCCGGAGATCGGTACCGTCGACGGCGCCGGGCAACCCTGTGCCGGCGATCGTCGTGACCACGCCACCGCTGATGCGACGGATCGCGTGGTTCCCGCGGTCGGCCACAAAGACATCACCCGTTGCATCGATGCAGAGTGAAGCCGGTTGCTTGAATGCCGCGAATGCACTGGTGCCGTCAACGAGTCCCGGTTGCCCGACCCCGGCGAGCGTTGAAACGACACCCGACCGGATCAAACGCACAGCGTGGCTTCCGGTATCAGCGACGAGAATTGTTCCGTCGCGCGCGACGGCAATTCCCTCGGGTGCGGTGAATTGCGCCTTCGCCGCGGCGCCGTTCAAGAATCCCGGGTGGCCATCGCCGGCGACGGTAGTCACGAAGCCGGAAGGCGTGACGAAGCGAATTTTGTGATTGCCGGTATCGGCAACGAGGACGTTTCCGTTCGCGTCGACCGCGATTCCCGCCGGCTGCTTGAACCCCGCTTCAGTACCGCTGCCGTCACGATCGTCAGGCCTGCCGGATCCGGCGAGCGTCGTCACCGCCTCGCTGCCGACGAGGCGGACCACGCGAATCACGTTGCCGTCTGCGACGTACAACACGTCGCCTCGCAGCGCGAGCGCGACCGGATCATTGAACTGAGCGTTCGGCGCGATCGGCCTGATTTGGCCGTCGCTCGCGATCGCCTTAACCTGTCGATGGGACCGGTCCGCGACGTAAACCGTGCCGTCGGCCGTAGAAACGGCAACGCCCGACGGTTGCTTCAGCACATCGTGCGCGCTCGATGACGCGGCGAGTGTTGCTACCCGCGCGAAAGTGTCTGACGCCTGCAGCGGCAGCGCGAGCGCGCAGACCGTGAAGAAGGAGCGAACAAGGCGTGAGACGGAACTCTGACGCAAGCCGGCTTGGCGCACAGTGACTCTCCATGCGGCTCGCCAATTCGCCAGACGCGCGCGCGGTTCTCAGTTGGGTTGATTGCTGAAGTTGGCGACAGTAAGGGCAATGGAGATTGCTGTCAATCGGTCGTTCTTCGTGCGCGCGCCGCGCCCGAGGTGACGTACCTGCGCAGGAACGCGTCGAGCGCGGGCCAGTAGTCGGGGTGATAGCCGGGCGAGCGGACCAGGTCGGGGAACCCGTCCGCCTCGCCGAGCCACTGCCCGTGCGCGGCGCCTTTCATCATCAGCACCGCGCCGTCGCGGTTGCCGTTTTCCTCGAAGATCCGCCGCCAGATCGCGGCGCTCTTTTCCGCCGGGACGTACGAGTCGCGGTCGCCGTAGATGGCCAGGATCGGCACCGTGACCTTGCGATACTCCGGCACCGGGTCGTAGCTCCAGAACTGCGTGCGGCGCACCTCGCTCGGACGCGGCGGCAGCGTGTCGTCGACCAGCGGTACGAGCGCGGTCCAGCGCTTGTCCTTGCTGCGGCGGGCGATGGCGATCAACTCCTCGCGGCCTTCGCCGGTGGTGCGGTAGCGGTCGAGCGCCGCTTCGTACGCCACCACCTCCGCCGTCTCTTCCGGCGAGTAGCGCTCGATGCGCGCCTGCTGCGCGATGCGATAGACCTCCTGCTCGCTCGCCGTCACCGCCGGTCCCGACTGCGCGATCACCCACGCGATCGCCTTCGTCTTCGCGGCCGCCAGCGGCGCGATCCAGCCGCCCTGACTCTGTCCCCACACACCGATGTTGTTGCGATCGACCTCGGCGATCTGCTGCAGCGCGAGCGCAGCGTTCGCCGCGTCCTGCGCGAGATCGGGAAAGCCGACGTTGCGCGACTCGCCGGTCGACTCGCCGATGCCGCGGCGGTCGTAGACCAGCGCCGCCACGCCGCGCGAGGCGAACCACTGCGCGACCGGGCGGTAGCCGTTGCGATCGCTGCCGCCGGAGCTCTGCGTCATCACCACTGCCGGAAACGGACCGTCGCCGTCGGGCAGGATCAGCGTGCCGCGCAGCTTCGCCTCGCCGTTCTCCCACGCCACCGGCTTCTCCCGGAAATGCACGCGCGTGGCGCGCACCGCGCGTCCGTTGCCGTACGCGAGCGACGCCGTGCCGTCGTCGTGAAACGTGATCGAGCCGGCCGCCGGCGCCGGATCGACCATGCCGCTGCCGAAGGTGAAGCGCCCGCCGCCGCGGTGATAGATCGCGCGCCAGAGGTTGCGGTCGTAGTCGGTCAGCAGCGTGACGAAGCCTGCGTCGTTCGAGCGGCTGACGTCGATCAGATGGCCGTCTTCGGTGCGATACGCGCCGAGGATTGCGTCGGTACGCGGGAACGGCTCGACGCGCGCGGCGCGCACCCGGCAGTCGCCGTCGCCGGTCATCAGCCCGTCGCGCAGCGTGGCGCGGCAGGTGACGCTGCGGCCGTCGCGCGAGCGCGTGAACGTCACCGCGTTGCCGCGCAGCGAGAAGTGTTCGAGCGGCGTCCGCTGCGCGCCGCCGCCGCCGAAGTCGGAGACGTCCTGCTGCACGAGCGCCGCGCTGTCGCTGCCGGTGATCTCGACGTTCACGATCTCGGCGCCCCACGGCAGCACGAGATCGCCGGCGTAGGTGCCGGTGGTTTGCGGCCGCGTGGTGGCGCAGCCGGCGAGCAGGAGAATCGAGACGAGCCTTTTCATCATCATGGATACGGGTTAGCCTCGCCGAAGTTCATGGCCTCACCCATCGAAGAGTACGCGCTGATCGGCGACCTGCAGACCTGCGCGCTGATCGGCCGCGACGGTTCGCTCGACTGGATGTGCGTGCCGCGCTTCGATTCCCCGGCCTGTTTCGCCGCGCTCCTCGGCACGCCCGACCACGGCCGCTGGCGCATCGCGCCGCGCGACGGCGTGCGGCGCGTGCAGCGGCGCTATCGCGGCGACACGCTCATCCTCGAGACCGAGATCGAGTGCGACAGCGGCCGCGTGCGCGTGATCGACTTCATGCCCGTGCGCACCACCGTCGTCGACGTCGTGCGCATCGTCGAAGGGATCGAAGGCACGGTGCCGATGCAGATGGATCTGCGCATCCGCTTCGACTACGGCTCGATCGTGCCGTGGGTGCGGGCCATCCCGCGCGGCCTTCGCGCCGTCGCCGGACCCGACACGATGTATTGCCGCGGCGACGTCGAGATGCGCGGCGAAGGCTTCACCACCGTCGCCGACTTCAACGTCTCCGCCGGCCAGCGCGTCGCCTTCGACCTGAGCTGGACCGAGACCTACGGCCCGGAGCCCGACGAGGCGCGGCCGGAGCAGTGGCTGCAGGAGACGCAGGAGTTCTGGGACGAGTGGTCGTCGCGCTGCACCTACGACGGGCCGTGGAAAGAGGCGGTGCTGCGCTCGCTGATCACGCTCAAGGCGCTGACGTTCGCGCCGACGGGCGGCCTCGTCGCCGCGCCGACGACCTCGCTGCCCGAGCACCTCGGCGGCGTGCGCAACTGGGACTACCGCTTCTGCTGGCTGCGCGACGCCACGTTCTCGCTCTACTCGCTGATCGTCGGCGGCTACACGGACGAGGCGGTGGCGTGGCGGGAGTGGCTGGTGAATGCCATCGCCGGACGCCCCGAGGAGCTGCAGATCATGTACGGACTGCGCGGCGAGCGGCATCTCTACGAGGTCGAGATCGACTGGCTGCCGGGCTACGAGGACTCGCGGCCGGTGCGCATCGGCAACGCCGCGTTCAAGCAGTACCAGCTCGACGTCTACGGCGAGATCGCCGACGTGCTGCATCTCACCCGCCGCCACGACCTGCCGGCTTCGGAGGATGCGTGGCGCGTGCAGTCGGCGCTGCTGAAGTTTCTCGAGCGCGGCTGGCGCGAACCGGATGAAGGGATCTGGGAAGTGCGCGGGCCGCGGCGCCACTTCACCCATTCGAAGGTGATGGCCTGGGTCGCCTTCGACCGCGCCGTCACCGACGCGGAAAAGTACGGCATGGCCGGACCGGTGGAACGATGGCGTTCCATCCGCGAGGAGATCCGGAAGGACATCCTGACGCATGGCTATCACTCCGCACTTGGCTCGTTCACGCAGTACTACGGCTCCGACGCGCCCGATGCCAGTCTGCTCATGCTGCCGTCCCTCGGCTTCCTCGACGCGAACGACGAGCGGATGATCGGCACGGTCGATTACATCCGCAAGCGCCTCGAGACCAACGGCTTCATCGCCCGCTACCCGACCGACCCCGGCGTCGATGGCCTGCCGCACGGCGAAGGGACGTTTCTGCTCTGCACCTTCTGGCTCGCCGACGTGCTCGCGCTGCAAGGAAAGTCGGACGAAGCGGTGGCACTCTTCGAGCGGTTGCTCGCCTTGCGCAACGACGTCGGCCTGCTCGCCGAGCAGTACGACCCGGTCGCGCGGCGCATGCTCGGCAACTTCCCGCAGGCCTTCTCCCACGTCGGCCTGATCAACACCGCGCGCAACCTGCATCGCGGCGGCGGCCCGGCCGAGGACCGGCAGCGGCGGTGATGATGGAGACGTCGCTGCAGTGGAACGCCGCCATGCAGTCGCTGCGACGTCCGTATCGCGTCACCGCGGCGATGCTGCTGCTGATCGCGCTGGTCCCGTTCTACATCTTCCTTCCCGATCTCTTTCCAGCGGACGCGCGCTTCGCGCCGGAGCTGCCGCTCGATCGCGCCGTGCCGCTCGTTCCGGCGTGGGCGGTGGTCTACGGCGCGCTGTACGGCTTTCTGATTCTGCTGCCGATCGTGGTCGTGCGGCAGGAAGCGCACGTGCGGCGCACCGTGCATGCGTACCTGACGATCTGGCTGACGGCGTACGCGATCTTCATCCTCTATCCCACCGTCGCGCCGCGGCCGGGGATCGTCGGCGGCAGTGGATTCGCGGCTTGGGGACTGCGCGTGCTGTACGACGCCGACGTGCCGTACAACTGTTTCCCGTCGCTGCACGTCGCGCACTCGTTCGTCTCCGCGTTCACCTGCGGCCGCGTGCACCGCGTGCTCGGGCGGTTCGCCGTCGTCTGCGCGACGCTCGTGGCGGTCTCGACGCTCTTCACCAAGCAGCACTACGTCGTCGACGTCATCGCCGGCGTCGCCCTCGCACTTTTCGCTCACGTCGTCTTCCTGCGCAAACGCGACGACGTTCCCGCCGCCGACCGCCACGCGGCGCCGGCGCTCGCGCTCTGCACCGCCGCCGCGATAGCCTTCGGCGTGCTCGCGTACTGGCTCGCCTATCGCTGGAACCGATGATCGCCTTCTCCGTCACGCTGCTCGTCCTTGCCGCCGTGGCGCTGTTTCTCGCGCGCAGGCCGATGGCCTCGCTGCAGGCCGGGCTCGCGGGCGGCCGGATCAATCCGGGGTGCGTCGTCGCCGAGGCAGCGATTCTGCTGCTGATCGCCGCCACGATTTTTCTGCTGAGGAACCAACTGCAGTGACGCTCGATCTTCATGCGCGACTCACCCGGCTGCTCACTCAATTGATCAGCGAGACGAGCGGGCTGTCGCTGGAGGACACGCTCGTGTTGGCCGAGGGCTCGCCGCGGCTGGAGCGAGACCCGGAAGTCGGCGCGCAAATCCGCGACTTCCACGCGCTGCTGGGGCGATTCCGCGTGAACGCGGCGCCGATCGAGGCGCTGCTTGCGCATCCGGTGGCGCTCGCGCTCGAGGCGTTTTTCCGCGGGTTTCCGCTGCCGTTTCACGACGAGCACATTCACCTCACCGGCTCGCTCGACGCCGACTTTGTCTATCCGCGGCTGGCGCGACTGCTCGACGGTCCGCAGCGCGCGCTGTACGAGGCGAAGATCCGCGCGGTTTACGGCGACGAGGCCTTTCCGCTTCAAAGCGCCGCCGACGTGCAGCGCCTGATCCGCCTCGGCGAGAACGACCGCTTCGACCGCTACCTCAAGATCCTCTACCTGCCGAAGCTGATCCTCACCACGCGCGAGGCGCATCGCGACGCCGCCTACTCGATGGCCAGCCGCCTCTATCGCAACGCGAACGTCGGCTCGATCCGTTTGAAGTTCACGCTCTTCCGCGAGACCACCGATCCGACCGAGCAGATCCCCGGCCTTGAGGAGCTCACGGCCGAGGACGTGCTGCTGGGGCTCAACGAAGGCTTCCGCGCGTTCCAGCGCGAAGTGCCGGCGTTCCGCTTCGTCCTCTCGCCGAGCTTCCGCAAAGAGGCCGGCTTCTACGACGCCGCGCGCTATCCGTCGAAACGGGCCAGCTTCGACGATCAGGTGCGGCAGATCATCGAGCTGCTCAAACGCCATCGCGAGCTGCAGGACGTCGTCACCGAAGTCGACACGGTCGGCAACGAGCGCGGCTTCTACCGCAAAGTGCACTTTCAGGAAATGCGCGTCGGCATGCGCAAGCTGCAGGCGTACGGCCTGCGCACGCGCAGCCATCACGGCGAGACGTGGGACACGCTGCGGCACGGCGTGCAGGCCGTCGACAACGCCATGAACATCTGGCACGTCGAGGCCATCGAGCATGGCCTGAGCCTCGGCATCAATCCGAACTTTTACTTTCACAGCCTGCTGCAGCGCATCGTGCGGATGAACATGCGCGGCGAGGCGGTGCACGCCGGCACGCGCGAGCATGCCGAGCTGACCGACATGGACTGGAGCGGCCGCGAGGAGATCCTCGACAAGCTGCTCCGCGGCGAGGCGCTCACCGCGCGCGAGATCACCATCGCCGTGAAGACGAAGTTCCATCACGCGCGCGAGGTCGAGACGTATCAGCACGACGTGCTCAATCGGATGATCGACAAGCGGCTGACGCTCGTCTCGCTGCCGTCGTCGAACAAGAAGCTCACCGGCGCGCTCGCCGACTACGCCGACCACCCGTTCTCCTGGTGGGAAAAGAAGGGCCTGCGCCTCGGCGTCGGCACCGACAACGACGTCACTCTCAACACGAGCCTCGTGCGGGAGATGCTGATCCTCCTGTGCACCGATCCGCTCGAGCTGAAGATCACCAAGCTCCTGATCGTGACCACCGGCGAGACGCGCCGTTCGTACCTCAGTCATCTGCTGTGGCAGATGACGAAGGTGCCATGAGAACACTCTCGAAAGCGGACGCGCGGCGGCTGCTGGTCGCGCATCACGGCCTGGCGCGCACGCTCGGACGCGGCGCGCGCGGCACGCGGGCGGTGCTGGCGAAGTTGCGCTGCATCCAGCTCGATCCGCTCGACGCCATCGGCACGAACGCCGACCTCGTGGTCATGGCGCGCACCGACGACGTCCACCGCGGCGACGTCTACCGCCACCTCTTTCCGCGGCACGCCTTCGAGCACTTCGCGAAGGAGCGCTGCATCCTGCCGGCGGAGGCGTTCCCGTTCTATCGCGAGCAAGGCCACGCCGCGGAGACGCCGTGGTGGCGGCACGGCGAGCGCGAGCGGCGCCTGCCGCCGCGGCTCATCGCCAGCGTGCTGGAGGAGATCCGCACGCGCGGGCCGCTCACCGCGCGCGACCTCACCGATCACGGCGCGGTCGAGCCGATCGACTGGAGCGGCTGGAAAGGGACGGCGAAGGCGACGTCGATGGCGCTGGAGGTGCTCTGGACGCGCTGCGACGTGGTGGTGGCCGGGCGCACCGACTCGGGCGCGAAGTTGTACGACGTTCCGGAGCGCGCACTCGGCGAGCTTGCCACGCAACGCGCGCGCGGCGACTTTGCGCGCTGGGCGCTGCGCGAGCGCGCCCAGGCTTCCGGCCTGCTCACGCGCGCCAGCGGCGCGATGTGGTCGATGCTCAGCGGCGTGCGCACCTCGCCGCTCGTCGACGAGTCGATCGAGGCGGGCGAGCTCGTCGAGGTGGCGATCGAAGGGACGTCGCGCCGCTACGTGGCCGTGCCGCAATTTTTCAAAGCCCGCGCGGCGTACGACGACCGCGTGCGCATCCTCGGCCCGCTCGATCCGCTGCTGTGGGATCGCGAGCTGGTTCGCCACGTCTTCGGGTTCGACTACGTCTGGGAAGTCTACAAACCGGCCGCGCAGCGGAAGTGGGGGTGGTACGTCTGTCCGCTGCTGCAACGCGACCGCTTCGTCGGACGCATCGACGCGCAGACGCAGAAGGTGTGGCTCGAAGACGACGCGGCTGACCGCGGCGCGATCGCCGCGGCGCTGCGGCGGCACGGCGAGCTGGCCGCGGTGAATTTCGCGCGCGCGCTGCGCCGCCTTCGCGCGTAGGATGCGCGGCATGGCCAGCCTCGACTCGACTCTCGAACGCGTGCGCATCACGCTCGACGCCATGCGCGCCGCCGCCAACGCCGACGGACTGCAGCGGAGCCGCAGCGAGGTGTCGGGCTGGACGCCGGCGCAGCACCTCGATCATCTGACGCAGGTCACCGCCTCGATGCTCCGCGCCATCGCCGCAGCGAAGCGCCAGCCGAGCCGCATCAGCCTCCTCGGCCGGGTGATCCTGCTCGCGGGCTACATCCCGCGCGGCAAAGGGCAGGCGCCGGCGTCGCTGCACGGCCGGACCATCGCGCGCGAAGAGCTGCTGGCCGGCATCGACGCGGTGGAGCGGCAACTGGCCGCGCTCGACCGCAAGGCGCTCACCTCAGGCGAGGCCGTCGTGCCGCATCCGCGCTTCGGAGGACTGACTGCGCTGCAGGCGCTCCGCTTCGCCGTCGTGCACACCGAGCATCATCTGAAGATCATCAGGGACATCGGGCGGTGATCAGGCGCTGCGCGGCCGGGCGCGCGCCGCGGCGCGGCGGTTCGCGAGGAGCTGCGGCAGATGGCGCTCGGCCCAGCGGCAGATCGCCGTCAGCGGCTCGATGAGCGTGCGCCCCAGCGGCGTGAGCGAGTACTCGACCATCGGCGGCACCACTGGGTGCACCTTGCGCGCGACCAGGCCGTCGTCCTCCAGGCTGCGCAAGGTCTGGGTGAGCATCTTCTGCGACACGCCGCCCACGCGCCGCTGCAGCTCGCCGTAGCGGAGCGTGCCGTCGCTGAGCGCGTAGATCACCAGCGAGGTCCACTTGTCGGCGATCCGGTCGAGGACTTCCCTCGACGGGCAGCCGGCGTCCAGCACGTCACATTTTCCAGCTTTCATAGGCACCAGAAGGTATGTACTTCCCCGTTCGTCATGTAATGTGCATAGTACGCCCTTACCAGACGAAAGGAAAGGAACCAGCCTCATGATTCTCGTCACCGGAGCCGGCGGTACCGTCGGCAGCGAAGTCGTCCAGCAGCTCCAGCGCGCCGGCGCGAAGTTCCGCGTCGCCCATCACTCGCAGAAGAAGGCAGCCGACGCGAGGGCGCGCGGCCTCGACGCCGTGGTCATCGACTACGACGACCCGGAGAGCGTCCGCGCCGGACTCGACGGCGTCGAGCGGATGTTCCTGCTCAACGCCGGCGCCGGCAATCAGGCCGAGCAGGAGATCAACGCCGTCAACGCCGCCAAGGCCGCCGGCGTGCGGCACATCGTCAAGCTCTCGGTGTGGGGCGCGGACAGCGAGGCTTTCTCGTTCGCCAAAGTGCACCGCCCGGCCGAGCGCGCCATCGAGGCCAGCGGCCTGGCCTGGACGTTCCTCCGCCCGAACGGCTTCATGCAGAACATGGCCAACTACATGGCCGGCACGATCAAGTCGCAGGGCGCGTTCTACAGCTCCGTCGGCGACGCGCGCATCAGCCACATCGACGTGCGCGACATCGCCGCGGTGGCGGTGAAGACGCTCACCGAGGATGGCCACGAAGGAAAGGCGTACTCGCTGAGCGGACCGGAGGCGCTGACGTACGGCGACATCGCCGCGAAGATCGCCGCGGCCGTCGGACGCGAAGTGCGCTACGTCGCCATCTCGGACGACGATCTCCGCGCCGCCGCCGTCGGCGCCGGAACGCCGGAGCCGTACGCTGACGCGCTGATCGACCTGAATCGCTACTACCGCACCGGAGCCGCGGCCGAAGTGACGGGCGAAGTGCGCCGCATCACCGGCCGCGACCCGATCGCGTTCGAACAGTACGCGCGGGACTATGCGGAGGCGTTCCGGTAAAGCGTGCGTCAGCGCGGGCAGCAGTTGTCTACGATCACGGTCGGATCGAGCGGTTTGAATCCAGGGACCATCACGTCGTACTTGCACTTGGTGTCGGCGGCAACGTCGCGCGTGTTGGCGATGCAATGACCTGCGTTGCAACGCACGACGTCGACGCAGCCGCCGGCGATCTTGATCGTGAGATCTTTGCCGGTGCGGGTGAACCACTGCAGCGGCACCGACGTCTTCAGATCCGCCTCCATGACGTCGTGCACGTGCACAGGGTCGCGATCGACGGACAGTTCCGAGCCACTGTCGTCCACACAGACGACCGGGCGTTCCGGATCGGCATTGCCGGTGCCACCGGCGCACGGCGAGCCGCCGCCGCCGCCCGGCGCCACCGGCTGATCGACGCCGGCGCTGCGGCACGTCGACGTCATGACGAGGCACACCAGGAGCAGGAGCGGGAAGAGCAGCTTGCGCATGTCGGGGACGCCTCCTCTTTAAGACGGTGATTTTACGGCATTCCGGAAGGGTGCAGAATCGCGCAGCGGCGCGAGGTCAGGATCGCGCTCGGCCTCGCGGCGCGGATAGCCGGCGCCGATGGCCCGCTCCAGCCACGACTGCGCGCTGTCGCGATTGCCGCGCAGCATGGCGATGACGGCGGCGCGATAGAGCACGAGGCTCTGCGTCGGATCGGACTCCAGCGCGCGGCGGATCTCTTCCTGCGACTCCGTCAGCTTGCCGCCGCGTGCAAGCGACAGCGCGAGCAGCGAGCGGAGTTCGGCGTCGTTCGCGCGCACGCCGAGCGCGTCACGCGCGGCGTCGGCGGCGCGCGCGTATGCTTCGCGGGCGCCGCCGGCGTTGTTCGCGGCGCGGCAGGCGTCTCCGAGGTTGAGCCAGATCACCGGTTCGCTCGGCGCGAGCAGCGCGGCGCGCTCGAACGAGGCACGCGACGCATCGTAGCGCCCAAGCGAGAACTGCAGCGCACCGAGATTCGTGAGCGCGGTGGCGGTCGGCCGCAGCGCGATTGAATGCTGATACGCGCGCTGCGCCTCGTCGTAGCTGCCGGAGTACTGCAGCGCGCCGCCGAGGCTCGCGAACGCGCGCGCGTTCTTCGGCGCGAGCTCCGTCACCCGGCGATAGTGCGCGGCGGCGTCGGCGTAGCGGCCGTGGGCGAAACAGAAGGCGCCGTAGGCCATCATCGCGCCGGTGTCGTCGGGATGCAGCGCGATCACTTTGCGGTACATCGACTCCGCCTCGCCGCCGCGTCCAAGGCCGTCGTACGCCTGCGCCAGTCCCGACATCGCGCTGGCGTTCGACGGCTCGAGCGAGAGCGCGCGCTGGAACGAGCGGAGCGCGTCGTCGTAGCGGCCGGCCTGATTCTGCAGGCGGCCCAGCGTGGCCTGCGCGTCGGGATCGTTCGGGCCGAGGGCCACGCCGCGCGCGGCGTAGACCATGGCCTGCTCGTAGAGCGCGGGACGGCGCGCCAGGTTCGCTTTGTACATGAGCGCGCGCGCCAGCAGCGCGTTCACCGCGGCGGAGTCGCGGGCGTTGCCGAGGAGCGACTGCAGCTTCGCGATGGCCTGGTCGACGGCCTGCTCGTCGCCGACGCGCTGCAGCAAACCGGTGGCTTCGACGAACACCTTCTGATCGTCCGGCGCGAGCGCCGCGGCGGCGGTTTGCGCGCGCGGCGTCGCGCTGCGACCGAGGGCGCGGAGCACGGCATCGGCGACGGCATCTTCGAGCGCGAAGAGATCGGTCGCGGCGCGCGTCGCATCGGACGTGGCCAGCGTCGCGCCGCTGCGGCCGTCGACCAGCGCGTACGTCACGCGCACGGAATCGCCGCCGCGCTGCACGCTGCCGCGCACCACCGCATCGACGCCGCGGCGCTGCGCGATCGTGCGCGGATCGTCGCCGTCGGCGAGCGGCGCGCCGTCGAACGGCCCGGCCACGCGCAGTCCGCGGGCCGCGGCGAGACGCGAGGCCACCATGTCGGAGATGCCGTCGGCCAGCACGCGTCCGTCGCTCGATGCGGTGAGATCGCGGAACGGCAACACCGCCACCGACTGCACGTGCCCGCCCTGCGGCGCGCGGCGATGCATCAACATCCAGAGCGCGACGCCGGCGAGCGCGAGCACCATCACCACGATCGCCGGCGCGAGCCACCGCGTCCGCCGCCGCTTCGGCGACACGCTCACGCGCGCGCTGCGCTGCGACGGACGCGACGAGTGCGTGAGCTCGTCGCGCACCTCGCGCAGGTCGTGGGCGAGATCGCGCGTCGATGCGTAACGCTGCCGCGGATCTTTCGCCAGGCAGCGCGCCACGATGCGGTCGAGCGCGTGCGGCACCGCGTCGCTGAGCTCCGACGGCGGCTCCGGGTTGTCGCGGATGATCGCCGCCATCGTCTCCGGCTTCGAGCCGCGCTCGAACGGCCGCCGCCGCGTCAGCAGCTCGTACAGCAGCGTGCCGAACGAGAACTGGTCGGAGCGGTAGTCCATCTCCCGACCCATGGCCTGCTCCGGCGACATGTACCCGACGGTGCCGAAGACGGCGCCGGGCGAGGTGTGCGGCACCGTGGCGTCGTCGGCGCCGATGATCCGGTACTGCTTGGCCAGGCCGAAGTCGAGCAGCTTGACGAAGCCGTCGCGCGTGACCATGACGTTGTCCGGTTTGAGGTCGCGATGGACGATGGCGCGGTCGTGCGCGGCGGCGAGGCCGTCGACGATCTTCACGGCGATGCGCAGCGCGTCGCGCAGCGAAAGCGGCTCGCGCTCGACGATGGTGCGCAGGTCGTCGCCTTCGATCAGCTCCATGGCGATCCAGGCGACGTCGTCGGACTGGCCGATGTCGTAGATGGTGACGATGTTCGGATGGTTGAGCGCCGAGGCCGCCCGCGCTTCCTGCTCGAACCTCCGCAGCGCCTCGGCGTTGTTGGAGAGCTCGGGCGGCAGGATCTTCAACGCGATGTCGCGCTCGAGCTTCGCGTCGCGCGCGCGATAGACCTCGCCCATTCCGCCGGCTCCGACAGAGCCGAGGACCTCGTACGGGCCGACGCGGTCACCAGATCGATAGCGCAAGGAGTGGCGGAAGGATAGCGCGACTCACTCGATCACTTCGATCTGCGCCGGCGAGCGCACCCGCAGCACCGCCTGTTGGCGGAAGCGCCGCCGGTACTCCTCGGCGATCTCGCGCACGGCGCGGCTGGCGGCGATCGTGTCGGCATGCACGATCTCGATGGTGATCGACGGCTCGGCGGTCGGGCCTTTCACTTTGTCGAGGTAGTAGCCCTCGCCGCGGCGCACGCTGAAGCCGTCGGGAAAGCGCGGCACGACGATCTCGTCGATGAAGGTCTCGAGCTGCGCGTCGGTGATCATGCTGCCGTCGGAGATGGAGAGGCCGCAGAAGAGGCGGTCGCTGACGACCGCGCGCTGCACGGTGACATGCGCGCAGGCGCTGAGCAGGAGCGCGAAGACGATCGCGGCGCGGCGGCTCATGATGCCGCGAACGCTATCATCGTCTTGTGAGGTTTGGGATCGCGCTGCTGCTGCTCGCGGTGAACGCGCCGCCGCCGCACGAGGTGCGGGTCTTCGCCGCGGCGAGCCTGGCCGAGGCGCTGCAGCAGATCGGCGCGGACTACGAGCGCGCCACTGGCCAACACGTCGTGTTCAACTTCGCCGGCTCGCAGACGCTGGCGCGGCAGATCGCGCACGGCGCGCTGGCGGATGTCTTTCTGTCGGCGGACGCCGCCCAAGTGCAGGCGGTCGGCGCGAAGGATGCGGTGCGCCTGCTGTCGAATCGGCTGGTGATCGTGGTGCCGGCGGCGTCGACGCGCAACGTGCAGCCGGACGATCTGCCGCGGCTCCGCAGCCTCGCCCTCGGCGATCCGGCCAGCGTCCCGGCCGGCGTCTACGCGCGCCGCTATCTCGAGCGGCGCGGGCTCTGGACGCGCGTCGCGCCGCACGTCGTGCCGGCCGAGAGCGTGCGCGGCGCGCTCGCGGCGGTGGCCAGCGGCAACGCCGACGCGGCCATCGTCTACCGCACCGACGCGCGCGTCTCGCCGCGCGTACGCGTGACGTACGAGGTGCCGCGCGAGGAGACGCCGGAGATCGCGTATGCATTCGCCAGCCTCACTTCCGGAGGTGCGGAGTTCCTGAGGTACGTAGGGACGGATGGGGCGTTGCGGGTCTTTGCAGGATATGGATTCGAGGCGATTCCTGGCGTGATTGGATCCAGTCCGAGGAACTCCGAGGAACTCCGAGGAACTCACATCCTTTCCCTCACTCTCCGCACCGCCGCCCTGGCCACGCTCCTGATCGTGCCGCCGGGACTGGCCATCGCCTGGCTGCTGGCGCGGCGGCGGTGGCGCGGCAAATCGCTCGTGGAAACGCTCGTGGCCTTGCCGCTGGTGCTGCCGCCCGTCGCTACCGGACTGTTGCTGCTCGAGCTTCTCGGCTGGCTGCGGCGCGGCACGGGACTCGAGCTCGCCTTCACGTGGCGCGCGGTGGTGGCGGCGATGATGGTGATGTCGTTTCCGCTGCTCGTGCGCGCCGCGCGCGTCGCCTTCGAAGAAGTCGATCCGCGGCTCGAGCAGATCGCGCGCACGCTCGGCGCGCACGACGGCCGCGTCTTCGTCACCATCACGTTGCCGCTCGCCGCGCGCGGCATCGTCTCGGGGATGCTGCTCGCCTTCGCTCGCGCCGTCGGCGAGTTCGGGGCGACCATCCTCGTGGCCGGCAACATCCCCGGCCGCACGCGCACGCTGTCGCTGGCGATCTACGACCTCGTG
This sequence comes from Thermoanaerobaculia bacterium, assembly GCA_036389275.1. Taxonomy (GTDB): domain Bacteria; phylum Acidobacteriota; class Thermoanaerobaculia; order Gp7-AA8; family Gp7-AA8; genus QHVT01. The sequence goes on along the minus strand of DASVQE010000034.1, from coordinate 9,794 downwards.
CAGCTCGGCCGCGACGCGGAGGCATTCCGCCTGGTCGGGATCGCCGCGCTGATCGCCTTCGCCGCCGTCTTCACCGCCGAGGCGCTTCTGCGAAAGGCTGCGCGTGAGCGTTGAGCTGCGCGAGGTCGTGGTGCCGCTGGCCGACTTCGAGCTCGAAGTGAGCGTGACCATGCGCGCGCGCACCACCGCGATCTACGGCCCGTCGGGCGCCGGCAAGACCTCGCTCCTCGAGACCATCGCCGGACTGCGCCTGCCGCGGGCCGGCACGATCGCGCTGCACGACCGGGTCGTCTTCGACGCGCGCACGAACGTGCCGCCGCGCCTCCGCAACCTCGGCTACGTCCCGCAGGACGACGCCCTCTTTCCGCATCTCTCCGTGCGGCAGAACGTCACCTACGGCATGAAAGGCGAGAGCGCGCTGACGCTCGAGCATGTGGCGGCGGTGCTGGAGATCGGCGAGCTGCTCGAGCGCGACGTGCGCAGGCTCTCCGGCGGCGAGCGCAAACGGGTGGCGCTGGCGCGCGCGCTGTTGTGCGGCCCGTCGCTGCTGCTGCTCGACGAGCCGCTCTCCGGCGTCGACGCCGCGCTGCGCGGACGCGTGCTCGACTACCTGCTCCGCGTGCGCGACCACTTCCCGATCCCTATGCTCTACGTCACGCATCAACTGGAGGAAGTGAAGGCGGTGTGCGAAGAGATGGTCGTGCTCGAGCGCGGCCGAGTGATCACCGCAGGGCCGGTGACGTGAGGTTGCGGAATCTCGCGCCGCTCGCGCCGCTGCCTGCGCTGCTGATCGGCATCGCGGCGATGCGCGGACTCGGTGTGAGCCGCGCGGCGTGGATGATCAACATCGGCGCGACGATCTTCGGACTGCTGATCTGGTTCTTCGCGCGCCGCCTGCCGCCGGCCTCGCGAACGAGAACGCTCGGCGTCGCCGTCGCGAGCATCGTCACCATCGCCGCGCCGTTCGCATTCGCCGGGATGCTCGGCGTCCACCGATGGGTGTCGATCGGCGGCCTGCGCCTGCACGCCGCGGCCATCGTCGCGCCGCTGATCATCGGGTGCGTGGCGGCGGCGGCCTTTACGAGCGCGGCGGCCATCGCCATCACCGCCACCATCATCATCGCCCTGCAGCCGGATGCGGCGCAGGCGACGAGTCTCGCCGCCGCGTGTGCGGTCGTCCTGGCGTACTCACGCACGACGCAGACGCGCGAACGCATCGTCGCCATCGCGCTGCTCTGCGTCGCAGCGGCCGTCGCCTTCCTCCGGCGCGATCCGCTTCCGCCGGTCGCGCATGTGGAGGAGATCTTCGGCATCGTCGCCGCGAAAGGACTCGCATGGGCGGCGCTGGCGACGATCGCACTGGCGCTGCTGCCGCTGCCGTTCCTCGCCGCCTGGCGCGAGCACCGCGCGCCGCTCGCGCTGGCACTCGGCGTCTACATCGCGCTGACGCTGCTCGCGCCGGCATGGGGAACGTTTCCGGTCCCGGTGATGGGGTACGGCGCGTCGCCGATCGTCGGGTACTTTGTCGCGCTCGCACTGACGCGGCCGCGTTCGAACGAACGCGGCCGCGCGATGGATCACTTGTAGAGCGCGTTCTTGCCGGCCAGATCGTCCGACTCGAGCGTGCGGTTGTTGAAGTTGCAGGCGCTCACCGACGGATACATCGTCGCGCCGGCGACGTCGGAGTGGCCGAGGCCGATCACGTGGCCGACTTCGTGGGTCATGATCCCGTCGATGTCGTACTCGCCGCTGCAGCCGTCCGTCTCCTTCGACGAGGTGTAGGAGTAGCGCTGGTTGGTGTAGATGTCGGCGTCGTCGATGTAGTACGCCGAGCCTTCCTGATGGTAGTAGCTGGTGAGCGTCGCGGCGAGGCAACTGCCGGTGCAGACGTTGCCGTTGCTCACCAGCGAGATGATCGCCGGCGCCTGGCCGCGGACCGGCTGCGAGCCGGTGGTCGAGGAGCTGATGATGCCCCAGGCCTTAATCGCGCCGGCCACCGCGGCCACGCCGCCGCTGCCGTCGTTGATCGTGGCGTTGCCGGCGTTGTAGACCTGCACCGTCACCGGCGTGGTCTTCCAGCGGCGCTTCGGCGAGAGGAGCGTGTACGCCATCGACGGCGCGGCCGTCGCGGCGAGCATCACGGTGGCGAGAGTCAGGACGAGAATCGATTTCTTGCTCACGGTTCGTTCTCCTCGTTACTGGATGCGCGTGCGGTCGATGTCGACGCGGGCTCCGGCGCGGGCCGCGTCCACCATCTGCGCGAATTCGTCCATCCGGAAGGCGGGCACGTCGACCGACTCGGTGCGGATCGACGGGCGGGCGCCGCGGTTGATGCCGTCTTCACCCTGCTTGACCGAGTCTTCGATCAGCACGTCGACGCCGTCGCGGTTGCGCACCAGGAACTTGCCCTGGTTGTACGCGTGGATGCGCAGCTCCGGCGCGTCTTCCCAACGCGAGAGGAACAGCACCACGTCTTCGCCGTTGCGGATGGCCGGGAAGCCGATCGCTTCCTGCGTGTAGTTGCCGACCGTGCCGCCGACCTCGCGCACGACCAGCGTGTCGGGACCGGTGGTCTCGCCGAAGTAGCGGTTCACCCGCACGGTGGCGTAGGTGAAGATCACTTCATGCGCGTCGTCCCACGCGCTCCAGGTGTTCTCGACCGTGCCGCGCACGACGTACGTCGCCTCGCGCGCCACCTGATCGAACGGCAGTTTGACGAATTGCGAAGCGGAAAGCGGCAGAGCGAGCGCGATCACCAGGAATCCGATGGACATCATCATTCGACGGGGCATCCAATCCTCCTGTCCGAGTTGTTCGGTGCACGTCCTCACTCCAAGGCGTGCGCCACGCGTACGAAGGCGCGTCAGGAGATAGTCAATTGATTGACGAATGATGAGTTGAGTGCGTGGGACGACCGCGCCGGAACCGCCGCTTGCGGATCAAACGCTGTGCACGCGCACAGCGTTTGACCCGCCTTCGGGATCAAATCTACGACCGCAGGAACACCATGGTCGACGACATGGTCTGCCCGCCGCGGTTGTCGGTGCGCGCGATGGTGAGGGTCTTCCCGTCCGCGCTGAGCTTCCAATGTTCGACGGTCGTGGCCTTCATGCTGTTGCCGCGCATCGTCAGCTCGCGCTCGATGGTGATCACCAGCTCGCCGTTCGCGTCGGGCGCCGCGGCGAGGACGGTCGGCACGGAGACGGGGCCGTTCGGCGTGCGGATCTGCGTTTCAGTCGGCGTCGGCGTGCCGTCGAGTTTGTAGTGGAAGTCGAAGTGATCGGGGTCGTGGGAGTCGGAGGTGACGGTGACCTTGACCTCGAGCGCGGCGGCGCTCTGCGTGACGTTCAGCTCGTGGGTTTTGACCTGATCGTAGAAGTTCGGCAGGTTCGCGCTCTGCTCTTTGCTGAGCGTCCAGTGTCCCGAGTAGTCGGGAGGCGCGGCGGCGGCGAGAAGCGGCACGGCGAAGAGCACGAGGGCGGCGGCGGTGAGACGAAGACGCATGTTCGGATGATTCCTTTCACCCTGCTTTACGCGCGTCGGCGCGGCCGGTTCGGCGCGACACGATTTCGTCACGCGCGCTGCAGGTCGCCCAGGTAGCGGTCGATGGTGGCGGTGTGTCCGAAGACGAATCGGGAGAGGAAGCGGAAGATCACGTTGGTCACTTCGCCGCGCTCGGTGATGGTGACGCGCGTGCCGCCGCCCTCGGCCGCGAGGTCGTAGGTCCACGAGCCGGAGTAGCCGAGGTTCCGGTCGGCGATGCGTGTGACCAGGCGCCGCGGCGCGTCGCGCTCGACGAGCTCGTAGGTGACGGCGCCGTTTTTTCCATGCTCGCGAAAGTGCGCGGCGTCGAGGAGCTCGACGCGCTGCACGTCGCGCCGCCAGCGCGGGCTCGCGGCGACGTCGGCGATCTTCGCGAACACCGCTTCCGGCGGCGCCGCCAGCACGACGCTGCGCGAGACTTCGTGGCGCTTCGGCAGCAGCGCGCCGACGAGCGCAATCAGCACGATCAGCGCGACGAGCGAGCCGAGGACGATCATCAGAATCTTCATTCGCCTTCCTCCATCTTCATGCCGCGTGCGGCGCGCGCGAGCAGGCCGAGTCCGCGCACCGCTGCTTCGCGCTGGTCATCCGGCAGCGACGCGAGCAGCTCGCGCACGCGCTCCCGGTCGAGCACGGACGTCGCCGCCATGGCCTCGGCGCCGCGCGCCGTGAGCGTCAGCTCGCGCTTGCGGCGATCGCTCGCCGACGGAACGTTGCTCACGTATCCCAGCGACTCGAGCCGGGCGATGGCCGCGGAGAGCGTCGACGCCGCGACGCCGAGGTGCCGGGCCAGCTCGCGCGGACTGATCGCGCTGCGCGTGTCGAGATGCGCGAGGATCGAGGAGTCGTGCGCCGAGAGCTGCCACTCGGTCGACGCCGCCCGCACGTGATCGACATGACAGGCGAGGTAGATCTGCGGATAGAGCCGCAACACTTCCCGGACGTCGTCATCGACAGCCATGCGCGCATTGTCGCGGCGGAAGGTCGTTCGTCAAATCGAACGATTGCAAGTCACCGCGCGATCACCGAGATCGGACTCTGCGGCGCGAGCGGATCGGGCGCGGCGACGAGGAACTTCGAACCGTCCGGCGCGGCGTCGTACGCCTGCGAGACGTTGATGTCGCCGAAGGGAATGTTCGTCGTGAACAGCTTCTGCGGATTCCCTTCGTCGAAGGCGCCCATCACCGGGATCGACACCGCCATCAGCGTGCGGTCCGGCGCGAGATAGTAAAGTTCTTTACCATCGCGCCGCCAGCGCGGCTGCTCGCCTCCGCCCACCGACACCTGCCACTTCGCGCCCGTCGGCGGGAACGGCTGCACGTACACCTCGTGCGTCCCCGACTCCGTCGACGTGTAGGCCACCCACCGCCCGTCCGGCGAGAACTGCCCCTGCGCCTCGTCGGCCGGTCCGCTCACGTACGGCGTCACCCTGCCGCTGCGCAGATCGAGCACGTGGATGTCGTAGCCGCTGCGTCCGCTCTGCGCGCGGAACAGCAGGCGCATGCCGTCGCGCGACCAGCTCTGCGCGTACGTGGAGCTCGGCGGCGGCGGGATCAGCGGACGCTCGTTGCTCGTGCCGGCCAGCGGCTTCTCCGCGAGCGTGTCGACGCCGGCCTGATCGTCGCTGAACGCCAGCCGCGCGCCGTCGGGCGACCAGACCGGCGAGTACTGATTGCCGCGCGCGAACGTGAAGCGCCGCGGCACGCCCGCTTCCACCGCGGCGATGGCGATGTGATTGAAGGCCTCGTTCGCGTCGAAGTAGCCGAAGGCCACGCGCGAGGCATCGGGCGAGAGCGACACGCCCTCGTACTCGCCCATCTCGCCGATCGCGGCGAGGCGGCGCCCGTCGCGCGTGAACCAGCCGAGGCGCATGTTCGAGGCGCCGTTGCGCCGGAACGCGACCACGTTCGCGCCGGCGGTCACCGGCACGTACGCGCGGTCGGCGTAGTAGATCATCGCGTCGGAGATCGTGCGCGCGTCGCCGGTCAGCAGCTCGCCGTCGAGCCGCTGCTCGACCAGCACGTGATCGCGCACGTAGTAAAAACGATCGGGCGCGGCGAAGGCGAACGAGAGCGGCAGCGCCAGCAGCCGGTGCGCCGCGCCGCCTTCCAGCGAGGCGATGAAGACGCCGCGCTCCGAAGGCCGCTGGCTCTGCACCACGTACGCGAATCGTTTCGCGTCGACGAAGACCGGCCAGCGATGCGAATACGTATCGCGCGTGGCGGTCGTGGCTGGCGACGGCGTGCCGCCCGATGCGCTCACCTTCAGCAGCACGCCCGTGCTCGACGGCGCGAAGAGGATCACGTCGCCTTCGCTCCAGGCGCCGCCGCGGCCGTTCGGCGCGTCCGCCACCGTCTGCGCCGGACCGTCCGGTAGATTCATCCGCTTCAGTTTTCCGTCGGCGAAGAACGCGATGGCGCGGCCGTCCGGCGACCAGAACGGATACTCGCCTCCTTCGGTGCTCTCCAGCATCTCCGGCACCTCGGAGTCGAGGCCGCGCAGCCAGAGAAACGTCCGTCCTTCCGGCGTGGTGGCCTCGAAGACGAGCTGCCGGCCGTCGGGCGAGAGCGCGATGGCGCCGCCTTCGCCGAGGGACGGAAACGTCGAGCCGTGCGGCGGCGAGATGGTGAAGCGATACGAGCGCGACGCGTCGAGCCGCGGCCGCAGCAGCAGCGCCGCGCCGGCGGCGAGCATGCCCGCGACGGCGATCGCGGCGACGATGACCGGCACGAGCCACGGTTTGCGCCGCGACTCCGCGGCCGCGGGATCGGGTGCGTTCGCGACGCCGAGGAGCTCGAGGGCGAGGCGGACGTCATGCGCGGATTGATAGCGATCGTCGGGCGACTTCGCCAGGCAGTTGCGGATGATCTGCTCGAGCCCGCGCGGCGTGAGCGTGCGCAGGCGCGACGGCGGCACCGGATCCTCGCGCATGATCGATGCGATCAGGCTCGCGTTCGACGCCGCGCTGAACGCGCGCACGCCGGTGGCCATCTCGTAGAGGATCGCGCCGAAGGCGAAGAGATCGGTGCGCGCGTCGACGTCTTTCCCTTCGAGCTGCTCCGGCGCCATGTAGGGAATGGTGCCGAGGAGCGTGCCCTGCGTGGTCAGCGGCGCGGTGACGTCGTCGGCGCGGCTGCTCGAGAGCAGCGAGTTCTCCGTCGGCGGCAGCCACTTGGCCAGACCGAAGTCGAGCAGCTTCGCGCCGGTGCGCGTGAGCACGACGTTGGCCGGCTTGAGATCGCGATGGATGACGCCGAGGCGATGCGCTTTCTCGAGCGCGTCGGCGATCTCGATGCCGATGCGCAGCGCCTCCTCGAGCGGCAGCGGCCCGTGCGTGAGCCGCTCAGCCAGCGTCTCGCCGTCGAGGTACTCCATCACCAGGAACTCGCGCCCCGAGTCGTTGCCGACGTCGAAGAGCATGCAGATGTTCGGATGCGAGAGCGCCGAGATCGCGCGCGCCTCGCGCTCGAAGCGCCGCCGCAGCTCGCTGTCCTTCGACAGATGCTCCGGCAACACCTTCAGCGCCACAGTGCGGTCGAGTCTCGTGTCTTTCGCTTTGTAGACCTCACCCATGCCGCCTTCGGCGAGCTGATGGAGGATCTCGTAAGGACCGAACCGCGTTCCAGGTGATAACAAGGGGAGGACGAAGAATACACTGACGGGACCTCGGGGCCTCTCGACCGGGAAAGGAGCTTCGATGACGCAGCCTCACTACGTATCCATCAGCCGCTTCCGCGTTCGCAACGGCATGGAAGCCGCGGTGGCGGAGGCGTTTCGCGCGCGGCCGCATCTGGTCGACGAGGCGCCCGGCTTCGTGCGCATGGACGTGCTCTCGCCCGACGGCGACGCGTCGGAGTTCTGGCTCGTCACCTACTGGACCGACGAGGAGAGCTTCCGCCTCTGGCATCACAGCCACGAGTTCCGCCAGTCGCACGCCGGGATTCCGGCCGGACTGAAACTCGATCCCGCGGCCACCGAGCTCCGCTCGTTCCGCTACGTCGCCTCATGACGCCCGAAACGATCGAGCGTCTCGCCATCGAGATCACCGAGCGGCAGCTCGCCGCCGATCCATCGTGGATCGAGCGCTTCGGCGAGAAGGCGCGCGTGCGCGGCATCGAGGACGCGCGCTTTCACCTGCAGTACCTCGACGTCGCCGTCTCGGCGCAGAGTCCCGTGCTCTTCCTCGACTACATCGCCTGGGTGAAAGTGGTGCTGGCCACGCGCAACATCGGCGAGCGCGAGCTGCTCGAGACGCTCCGTCTGCTGCGCGACGTCGTCGACGCCGATGCCGCGCGCATCGTCGACAGCGCCATCGACGCGCTGCCGTCGATGCCTGGCGACGTCGAGCCGATCCTCGATCCGCGCGCGCCGCTCTGGGCCGTCGCCACGGAGTATCTGAACGCGCTGCTGCAAGGCAGCCGTCGCGACGCCGCCTCGCACGTGAGCGCCGCGCTCGACAACGGTGCGTCGCTGCGCGACGTCTACCGCCACGTCTTCGAGCCGGTGCAGCAGGAGATCGGCCGTCTCTGGCAGCTCAATCGGATCAGCGTGGCGCAGGAGCACTTCTGCACCGCGGCCACGCAGCAACTGATGGCGCAGCTTTATCCGCGGATGTTCGGCGGCGAGCGGCGCGAGAAGCGCGCGGTGGCCATGTGCGTCGGCGGCGAGCTGCACGAGGTCGGCCTGCGCATCGTCACCGATCTGCTCGAGCTCGACGGCTGGCAGACGTGGTACCTCGGCGCGAGCGTGCCGCCCGCCTCCGCCGTCGAGCTGTGCGCCGCGCATCGCGCCGATGTGCTGCTGATCTCCGCCACGCTGCCGCCGCACATCCCGCAGACGGCCGAGGTCATCCGGCTGCTGCGCGCGAAACACGACGCGCGCGTGCTGCTCGGCGGACGTGCGTTCCGGAACACGCCGGAGCTATGGCGTACGATCGGTGCCGATGGATACGCCGCCAATGCAGACGACGCGATCGAGCTCGCAAACCGACTCACCACCTGACGGTCTCGCCTTCGTCTGCACGACGTCGGGCGAGGTCACGCGCGTAGTCCGCAGCACTCTCGGCGGCGCGACGGTGGCGCGCTCACTGTGCGCCGAAGTCGACGCGCCGAGCGCAAACGCCTGCCGCTTTTTTCTGCGCGGCGCGACGAGCAGCGGGTTCGCGCGCTCGACGCCGCTCCGCCTCGGCATGCGCGACGTGCACTGCTTCGGCCTCTGCTCGAACGACGTCGTGTGCGTCGTGGCCGTGGTCGATCCCGGCCTCGCCGCGGCTTTCGCCGAGGACGTCGGCAATGACGAGGAGCCGTTCCGCGCGCTCGCCGCGGAGATCCGCCGCACGCATTCGACCTACGAGCTCTACGCCGAGCTGGCCCGCGTCAACAACGAGCTGGTGACGGCGCAGCGCGAGCTCGCGCGCACGGTCGCCGAGCTGCAGCGGCTCAACGGGTTCAAGGACGAGCTCCTCGGCATGGCCGCGCACGATCTCCGCAATCCACTGCACGCAAACAACGCCTTCATCACTTTTCTGCTGCAGGACTCGGGACAGCTCAGCGACGACAATCTCGTGCTGCTCGAGCGGATGCGCACGAACGGCGCGTACATGCTGCGCCTCGTCGAGGACACGCTCGATTTCGCGGCGATCCAGTCGGGACGCGTGCGGCTGCGCGTCGAGGAGACGGCCATCGATCGCGTGGTGACGAGCGTGCTCGAGACGATGCGCATCGTGGCCGAGCGGAAGCACGTGGCCATTCGCGCGTCCATCGCGGACGACCTGCCGCGGCTGCGCCTCGATGCGCTCAAGCTCTCGCAAGCGGTGCAGAATCTCGTCGCGAATGCGGTGCAGTACTCGTCCGAGGGCGCGGCGGTGGACGTGCGCGTGTTTCGCGACGATGCCGGCATCACGATCGAAGTGGAAGACCGCGGTCCCGGCATTCCGCCGGAGGAGCTGCCGAATCTCTTCAAAGCGTTCACGCGCCTCTCGACGTCGACGTCGCAACGCGAACGGAGCGTCGGTCTCGGCCTGGCGATCACCAGGCGCCTGGTCGAAGCACACGGCGGCACGATCGACGTGACCAGCAAAGTCGGAAAAGGATCCCTGTTCCGAATCCGGTTGCGCGCGCCGAGTGAATGAGGACGACCGGAGGCCACCGGCGGCTGGGGCCACGGGCCCCAGACCCCGTTGGTTGGCCTAGCCTCCGCGACACAGTGTCGCGAGTCGGAAGGCAGTGTCGCGGAGGCTAGGCCAACCAAAT
>DASVQE010000033.1:0-80860 GCA_036389275.1 Thermoanaerobaculia bacterium | reverse complement strand
CCCGTGGCCCCGGCCGCCGGAGGCCCCTCGTCGTCCTCCGTTCCACCGAGGACAAACCCGAACCAGACCACTCAGTTCGCAGCCGTGTTCGGCCCGGAGCTGCCGCGGCGTTTGCGGTCGAAGCCGCGGCGGACGGCGAGCTGGACTGCTTCGCGCAGCTCGGCGGCGAGCTGGCCGGTCCAGACCACTTCGCGCCCGTCGGCAAAGCGGATCTCCGCTTGCAGCGTCTCGGTGAAAGCCACGCCCGTGATGCGCGGTTCCGGCTGTTCGCGGCGCTCCGTCATTCGCGCGACATCGTAGCATTCCGTCAACCACAGCCCTTCGCCGGACGTATTCACTACTGCATGCTCATCCCGCAAGAACGCACCATCATTGCCGGACCGTTCCGGCTTCGCGACGTCCACTACTCCGCGGGCGAGCTTCACCGCCGCCACGCGCATGAGGAGCTGCAGATCAGCATCCTTCTGCGCGGCGCGATGTCGGAAGAGGTGAACGGCGTCGCCTATGCGGGCTGCGCCGGCGACGTGGTGGTGAAGCCCGCCGGGACCATGCATGCCGATGAATTCGAGCCGGCGCGCATCATCTGCATCGACGCCGACCCGCGGCTGTTCGAGCGCGAGCTGCTGCCGCGTTACGGCTGGTCGCGCGGCGGCGTGGTGCTGCTCGCGGCCATGCGCGTGGTGCGATCGTTCATGAGCGGCGAGGCCGCGGCGGATGATGTGGCCGACCTGCTCGCCGCGCTCCCGTCGCGGCCGGTCGACGACCGCCTGCTGGCTACGCGTGCGGCGCGCGCGCTCGAGGATGCGTTTGCCGAAACGGTCAGCATCGAAGCCCTCGCGCGCGACCTCGGCGTGCATCGTGTGCATCTGGCCCGCGCCTTTCGCGAGCAATGGGGCTGCAGCCCGCGCGAGTACGTGCAGCGGCTGCGCGTCCGCGCGGCGGCGCACCGATTGTCGTCGACTCGCGAGCCGCTCGCCGGCGTCGCGCTCGCGTGCGGCTTCAGCGACCAGTCCCACATGAGCCGCATCTTCCGGCGCGGCACCGGCGTCACGCCGGCCGCCTTCCGCCGCCTCGCGCACGCCTGACGTTGCAAACGTTCAAGCACTTTGCCGCGCGGCGACGCATCGTGTGGGCATGTTCCGAAGATTTTTCGTACTCCTGCTCCTGGCGACGCCGTTGCACGCCGCGTTGCGCGACGACGTCGATGCGTACGCGCGACGCCTGCTCGCGACGAACGTCACGCCGGGCTTCGCCATCGCCGTCGTCGAAGGCGACCGCGTCACCTACAGCGGCGCGTTCGGCCTGCGCGACGTCGAGGCGCAAGCGCCGGTTACGCCCGACACCCTCTTCTACATCGCCTCGTCGACGAAGTCCTTCACCGCCATGGCCGCGCGTCTGCTCGCCGCCGACGGCAAGCTCGATCTCGACGCGCCGCTCTCCAAGTCGATCCCGAGCCTGAAGCTCACGCCGCCGCTCGATCCGGCGCGCATCTCCGTGCGCGACCTGCTCGCGCACCGCTCCGGCATCAGCAACGGCGCGGTGAATTTCCGCACCGCCTATCCCGGCAACATGACGCGCGAGGCGATGCTGGCTTCGCTCGCGAACGCGAGCAGCGCCGGCTCGATCGAGTTCAACTACAGCAACACCAACTATCTCCTCGCCGCGCTGGCGGTCGAACAGGCGGCCGGCGCGCCGTGGAACGAAGTCGTGGCGAAACGGGTCTTCGCGCCGCTGCAGATGCAGTCGTCATTCGCCGCGATGCCGCCGCCGTCGCTGCCGGTCGCCTACGGCTACGTCGACCGCGGCGACGGCCGCTTCCGCCGCCTGGCGCCGAAGCAGGAGCGCACGATGCACGCCGCCGGCGGCATCTTCACTACCGCCTCCGACCTCGGCCGCTGGATCGTCGCAAATCTCAACGCCGGCACGTTCCCGGCGCGCGTGCTGCGCGAGGTGCATGCGCCGCAGGTCGGTCTCTCCCGCCGCTTCGCGCACATCGACCGCTTCGCCTACGGCCTCGGCTGGTACAACGGTGACTACGAGGGCGACCTGCTCGTCCATCACTTCGGCGGCTACAACGGCCTCTACGCACACGTGTCGTTCATGCCGGAGCGGCGCATCGGCGTGGCCGTGCTCGCGAATGGCGGCGGCGACGTGGCCGAGGCGCTGGCGATGTTCGTCTATGACACGCTGCTGGCGAAAAAGGAGCTGCGCGCCAAGTACGACAGCGAGCTCGCCACGATCGTGAAGGAGGCAACCGACGCGCGTGGGAAACGCGAATCGGTCGAGGCGCGCAAACGCGAGCGCCGTCCGCTTCCGCGTTCCGCTTCCGCCTATGCCGGCACCTACACGAGCGACCGCCTCGGCACGATCGTGGTGCGCGAAGAAAAGGGTGAGCTGGTGGCCGAATACGGCGTGCTGCACGCGCCGCTTGTCGCGGACGAGTCGGATGCGTTCCTCATCGACTGGCTCGAGAACGACGAGCTGGAAAAGGTGCGATTCCTCATCGATGACAAGGCCCTCGAATGGGAAGGCCGCCGCTTCGTCCGCACCTCCGAGCTGCAGCGGAAGCTCGACTCGCTGCTGCGCGGCTTCGAGTCGAACGGCTACTCCGGCAGCGTGCTCGTGGCGAAGGACGGCGAGATCGTGCTGCACGAAGGCTACGGCTTCGCCGATCGCGAGCGCGGCCTGCGCAACGAGGCGGAGACGCGCTACGAGATCGCCTCGCTGACGAAGACCTTCACCGCCGCGGCGGTGCTGCAGCTCGAGTCCGCGGGCAGGCTGCGGACGAGCGATCGCCTCTCACGATTCCTCGGCCCGTTTCCCGACGAGAAAGCGGCGGCGACGATCCATCACCTGGCCACGCACACGGCCGGACTGGTGCGCGAAGGCACCGAGCTCGCCAGCGGTCCCGATCGCGAGCGCTTCGTCGAGAGTGTGAAGCGGACCGCGGTCGAGTCGCCGCCCGGCGCGCACTATCGCTACACGAACGCCGGCTACAGCATGCTCGCGGCGGTGGTCGAGAAAGCGTCCGGAACGCCGTTCGAGGATTACGTGCGCGCGCATCTCATCGCGCCCGCCGGACTGCAGCACACCGGCTTCCGTACCGACGCGCAGCCGGTGGCCGCGGGCTACGCCGGCAACAAGCGCGTCGAGCCCGAGCCGTACGAATGGGGCCTGCGCGGCGCCGGCGGCATGATCTCCACCGTCGGCGATCTCTATCGCTGGCATCGCGCGCTGCACGAGGGCGACGTGGTGACGCCGCAGGCGCGCGCGAAGATGTTTCAGGCGTGGCCGGAAGAAGGCTACGGCTGGCACGTCACGCACGACACCGCCGGCCGCCGCTTCATCCACAAAGGCGGCGGCATGACCGGCTTCGCCAGCCAGATCCTCGACTACCCCGACGACCGCGTCGTGATCGTCTGGACCTGCAACGATCCGGGGCAGTGGAGGCAGACGTTGAATCGCGAGCTGACGTCGGCGGTGATCGGCACGCGATGACGCATCAATGCGCCACCACATCCAGCGCTTCATGCCCGGAGCCGCGCAGCACGTCTTCGATCGTGTCGCCGGCCAGGAGCATGGCGAAGGCGGTGCGCCAGACGCGGGCGAGCTCCGGCGCGGCGACGCGCACGAGCGGCGTGCCGTTGCGCTCGATGAGGAACGTGCCGAAGGCCGTGTGGCCGATGCGGCGTGCGGCGACGCCATGCTCGGCCGCGAGCGCGAGCAGGCGCTCCGTGTCGGCGGCCGTGCAGGCGACGAGCGCGCGCGCCTGTGACTCGCTGAACAGCAGCGCGGCCGCATCAAGTGCATCGGCGTGGCCGGCCAGTTCGACATGACAGCCGATCCCGTCCATCGACATCTCCGCGAGCGCGACCGCGAGCCCGCCGTTCGACAGATCGTGCGCGCTTCTGGCGAGCTTCTGCGCGTGCATCGCCAGCAGCAGCTCGACGAGTTGCTTTTCCCGCTCGAGATCGACGCGCGGCGGTGCGGCCTGCGCGTCGGGTGAGAACGCCTGCTGCCACTCCGAGCCGCCCAGCTCATCGCGCGTCTCGCCGAGGAGAATCACCGACAGATCGGCGGCGGCGAAGGAGAGACCGCAGCCGGCGTCGTCGCGCTCCATCCAGCCGACCATTCCCACCGTCGGCGTCGGATGGATCGCGCGGCCTTCCGTCTCGTTGTAGAACGACACGTTGCCGGACACCACCGGCGTGTCGAGCGCGCGGCAAGCCTCGCTGATTCCGCGGATGCACTCGGCGAACTGCCCCATGATCTCCGGCCGTTCCGGCGAGCCGAAATTGAGGCAGTCGGTGATCGCCACCGGACGCGCGCCCGACGCCGCCACATTGCGCGCCGCCTCCGCCACCGCCTGCTTGCCGCCTTCGTACGGATCGAGAAAGCAGTACATCGGATTCACGTCGGACGTCATCGCCAGCGCGCGGCCGGTGTCCTTGATCCGCACCACCGCCGCGTCGCGGCGCTCCGGCGCGGCGATCGTGTTCGTGCGCACCGTCGTGTCGTACTGCCCGAAGATCCAATGCTTCGAGCAGAGATTCGGCGACGCGATCAGCCGCAGCAGCGCATCCGTCTGATCGCCGTCGGCGGCGCGCTCGCGCGCGACCAGCGTCGACGACGGCGGCGTGGGCAGCGCGATCGGCCGCTCGTACAGCGGCGCCTCCGTCGAGATCGGATCGACCGGGATCGCCGCCGCTTCTTCGCCGTTCCAGAAGAGCCGCACGAAGCCGTCGTCCGTCACTTCGCCGACGACCGCCGCATTCAGATCCCACTTTTCGAACGTGCGGATCACGTCCTGCTCGCGGCCTTGCTTGGCGACGATCAGCATCCGCTCCTGCGACTCGCTGAGCATGATCTCGTACGGCGTCATGCCGCTCTCGCGGACCGGCACGCGGTCGAGATGCATGCGGATCCCGGTGCCGGCGCGGCCGGCCATCTCGAACGACGACGAGGTCAGGCCCGCCGCGCCCATGTCCTGGATGCCGACGATCGCGTCCGAGTCCATGATCTCCAGACACGCCTCGAGCAGCAGCTTCTCGGTGAACGGGTCGCCGACCTGCACCGTCGGCCGCTTCTCCTCGGAGGCTTCATCGAACTCCGCCGAGGCCATCGTCGCGCCGTGGATGCCATCGCGTCCGGTCTTCGAGCCGACGTAGATCACCGGATTGCCGACGCCGCTGGCGGTGCCGGTGAAAATCTTCTCGCGCCGCGTCACGCCGAGCGCAAAAACATTCACGAGAATATTGCCATTGAATGATGCATGAAAAGTCGTCTCGCCGCCGAGGGTCGGGATGCCGATGCAGTTGCCGTAGCCGGAGATCCCGCGCACCACGCCGTCGACGAGGTACTTCATGCGCGGCGCGTCGAGCGCGCCGAAGCGCAGCGAGTCGAGGCAGGCGATCGGCCGCGCACCCATGGTGAAGATGTCGCGCAGGATCCCGCCGACGCCGGTGGCCGCGCCCTGGTACGGCTCGATGAACGAGGGATGGTTGTGCGACTCCATCTTGAACGCCGCCACCCACCCGTCGCCGATGTCGATCACGCCGGCGTTCTCACCCGGTCCTTGCACCACGCGCGCGCCGCTGGTCGGGAACTTGCGCAGATGCACCCGGCTCGACTTATACGAGCAGTGCTCCGACCACATCACCGAGAAAATCCCCAGCTCCGTGTAATTCGGCGCCCGCCCGAGGATCTGCTCGATGCGCTGGTACTCCTCGTCGGTGAGGCCGTGAGAGCGGATGAGGTCGGGTGTGATGTGCATGGTTGAGTTCCTCGGAGTTCCTCGGCAGTTCCTCGGAGTTCCTCGGAGTGGATTCGGCTCGTCATCTCCTCCGAGGAACTCCGAGGAACCCGAGGAACTCCGAGGAACTGATCCGCCGCGGATTCTACCTGTCACAAAACCCCCACGTCCCTCGTCTTGAAGGCATGAACGAACGAATCGTGATCCTCGGGGGCGGATACGGTGGTGCGATGGCGGCGGCGCGGTTGGCGCGGCGCGGCGTGCACGTGACGTTGATCGATGCCGGCGACGGTCTCGTCGAGCGCATCCGCCAGCATCAGATGCTCGCCGGAGACGACATTCCTCCGGTCATGTTCCCACGCCTTTTTCGGCGCCTGCCGGTCGAGGTGCGGCGCGCGCGCGTGATCGCGCTCGACCGCGCGCATCAACGCGTGCTCACCAGCGACGGCGAGGTTCCGTACGACAAGCTCGTCTACGCCCTCGGCAGCCGCATCGCGCCGCCGGCGCCGGCGTTGTCGCTGGCCGATCCGTCGACGGGCGAGCGCATCGCACGTGCGCGCAGCGTCAGCATCGTCGGCGCGGGACTGACCGGCATCGAGACCGCGGCCGAGCTCGCGGAGCGGCGGCCCGACCTCGCCATCACGCTCATCGACGCCGGCACCATCGGCCGCGATCTCTCCGCCGGCGCGCGCGACACGCTGCGCCGCTGGCTCGTCGAGCATCGCGTGCGCCTCGTCGAAAACAGGCGCGTCGAAAGCGTCGACGATGAAGTGGTACTTTGGTGCGCATCGTTTGCCGTGTCTCCGATCGCACGTGACGCCGGCCTGCGCGTGAATGCGCGCGGACAGATCCTCGTCGACGACCAGCTCCGCTCGTCCGATCCGAACGTCTATGCAGTCGGTGACGCGGCGGAGTGGCGCGGCCGCAGGATGTCGTGCGCGATCGCGCTGCCGATGGGCGCGTACGTCGGCGACCTGCTCTCCGGCGCCACCTCCGAGCCGTTCCAGTTCGGCTTCGTCATCCGCTGCATCTCCCTCGGGCGCGTGGCCGGGCTGGTGCAGTTCGTTCACGCCGACGACACGCCGAAGGAGAAGTTCCTCAGCGGCCGTCCGGCCGCGTGGATCAAGGAGCTGATCTGCCGCTACACGGTGATGTCGATCCGGATGGAGGCGCGCGGTCTGCACGGGCTGAGGCAGGCGGCATGAGCGAGACGGAGTTCGAGGCGTACCGCGCGCTGCTCTTTTCGATCGCGTATCGGATGACCGGCAGCGCGGCCGACGCCGAGGACCTCGTGCAGGATGCGTGGGTCCGCTTTGCGTCGACGGATCGCGACGTCGTGCGTGACGTGAAGGCGTTTCTCGTCACCATCCTCACGCGCCTCGCGCTCGATCGGTTGAAATCGGCGCAGGCGCAGCGCGAGACGTACATCGGGCCGTGGCTGCCGGAGCCGGTGCTGACCGGCATCGAAGGCGATCCGTACGCGCGCGCGGCCCGCGACGAGAAGCTCGAGCTCGCGCTCCTGCGCACGCTCGACCGCCTCTCGCCGCAGGAGCGCGCGGTGCTGCTGCTGTACGAGGTGCTCGAGCACGATCACGCCGAGATCGCGGAGCTGCTGAGCATCACGCCGGCGGCGTCGCGGCAACTGTTGCACCGCGCGAAAAAACGCGTGGCCGCGGAGACTCCGCGTCGCACGCCGCCGCCGCGCGACGAGCAGCAGCGGCTGGTCGGGCAGTTGCTCACCGCCATGACCTCGGGCGACGTGCACGCGCTGCGCAGCATGCTCACCAGCGACGTGGTGTCGATCGGCGACGGCGGCGGCAAAGCCTTCGCCGCGCGACGTCCCATCGCCGGCGACGAGATGGTGGCGCGCATGTGGATCGGGATCGTGGAGAAATTCGGCGCCGGCGTCACGGCGTCGATCGAAGAGGTCAACGGCGCGCCGGCCATCGTCGGCCGCCGCGACGGCGCCATCGACTCGATCATCACCTTCGCCTTCGACGGCGAGCGCATCGCCGAGATCGCGGCGGTGCTCAATCCCGAGAAGCTGGCGTTCGCGAAACGGCAATCGCGCGAGACCCATCGTCCCGCACGTTGATGGCGATCTCCACGTGGCCGTCTTCGAATTCGTCGAAGGCGCTCTTCGGCCACTCGATCAGCTTCACGCCCGGTCCGGCGAGCAGCTCCGGGATGCCGATCTCCAGCCACTCGCGGCGATTCTCGGAGAGGCGGTAGCCGTCGATGTGCACGATCGGCGGCGCGCCGGCGCGCGGATATTCATGCACGATGGCGAACGACGGCGAGGCCACCTCGGCCGGATCGGCGCCGAGCTCCGCGGCGATGGCGCGCGCCAGAAAAGTCTTGCCGGCGCCGAGGTCGCCGACCAGGTGCACGACGGCATCGGGAGCGAGCGTCCGGGCGATGGCGCGTCCGGCCGCCTCCGTCTCCGCCTCGGTCGCGCAAAGAACGTCCATGGCGCGATTGTAACGATCGGCGCACAATCGACACTAATTCAGGGAAGGAGATCCATATGGCTACCAGAAAACCGGGTCTGAACGATCTGCGGATGTGCGTCGATCGCGTCGTCGAGCCGCACCAGCAGATCGACGCGGCGGTGCTGGCGATGGCGGAGAACCCGGAGAACGAGCCGCCGCCGATCGAGATCCGTCCCGGCGCGGCGCTGCATCCGGTCGAGATGGCGCTCGTCACCTCGAAGAAGTGGAACAACGGCCGGAAGCTGAAGATCAAATTCCTTGACGGTAGTGTCAAACAAAAATCACTCACACAAAAGTATGCGGAAATGTGGTCGCAATTTGCGAACGTCGGCTTCGACTTCAAAGGCGGCGCGACGGCCGAGATCCGCATCTCGTTCCGCCAGCCGGGCGCGTGGTCGGCGGTCGGCACCGACTCGCTGCTCACCGACGCGTTCCCGAAAACGCAGCCGACCATGAACTTCGGCTGGCTGCGCGACGACACGGACGAGAAGGAATGGCGGCGCGTGGTGCTGCACGAATTCGGTCACGCGCTCAGCGCCATCCACGAGCACCAGAGCCCGAAGAACGGCATCAAGTGGAACATCAAAGAGGTGTACCGCGTCTTCAGCGGCCCGCCGAACAACTGGTCGAAAGAGAAGATCGACTTCAACATCATCCAGAAGTACAGCGTCACGCAGCTCAACGCCACCGAGTTCGACGCGAAGTCGATCATGCTCTACGCATTCCCCGGCACCCTCATCGTCGGCGGCAAAGCGACGTCGAGCAACACCGACCTCTCGAGCGCCGACAAAGCCTTCATCGCCGAGATGTACCCGAAGGGATCGCAGCCGCCGCAGATCGCCGCCGCGACGTTCGATCCCGGCTTCGCCGCCGCCGCTGCCGCACCCGCGACCGCGGACGCGCCGCGCCCGCGCTTCACCGCGGACCACCTGCGCCGCGCGGCCGCGCACGCGACGCGCGCGCGGTCGCAGCGGTGAGCAAGACGTGACGTTTCCTGCGGAGACGAATGCACTGTCGAGCGGCAGCGTTCGACAGTGGCAGACATTGACCGGAGGGCACTGTAACGGTACTGTTTGTGCGTTACACAGAGAACTGATGAGCGAACTCGAGTCGGTTTCGCCTGCAAAGACACCGCGTAAGAGCGCTGACAAGAAGAAGATGGCCGCTCGGGCCATGTATGGCGGAGTAGTGATCGCTACCGCTGTCGCGTACGCCAGCAAGCGCGCAATCGGCAACAAGAGAATCATTGTGCCGGACAATGCGCGGCTCCTCAGTGCACAGGAGCGCGGCCGTAAGAAGAGCCCGTCCGCCAAGTTCGAGCGGATTGTGGCGAACAGTCTTACGGCACAAGAGGCCGGCGCGCGGCTCGGCAGTAGTGCCGCGGCGGTGAAGAAACAGATCCGCAATGGATCGCTCTATGGCTTTGCCGTAGGCACGACGTGGTATGTCCCCAGCGTTCAGTTCGACGGCGAGAAGCTCGTGGCGGGACTCGATCGTGTCGTGTCGCGCATGCGCCGCGACCTGCATCCGATCGAGGTAGTCAACTGGTTTACCACTGCCTCTTCGGATCTGGTCATCAACTCCAGGAACGTGACGCCGCTGACGTGGCTGAAGCACGGCGGCGACGTCGACAAAGTCGCGAATCTCGCAGAGGAACTGGGGAGCGGCATCTGATTGGAGCGGCTGCCGGATCCACCATCGGTCGCCGAGATCCTGAAGAAGCCAGTACCTGAGCGGCGCATCATCCTTCCCGGAACGTTACTGTGGCGCGTCTTTACGCGCGGCGGGACTTACGCCGTCGAATGGAACGAGCTGCGGCATTACGGTCCTACCGCCAGCCGCTTCGATCACCATCCTGACGGAACGCCGCGCGTCCACCACGACCGCGGCATCCTGTACGCCGCCGAGCAGCACTTCACTGCCGTCGCGGAGTTCTTTCAGGCTACGCGAGCCATCAATCGTGATCTGAACAAGCCGTGGATCGTGCAGTTCCCGCTCACGCAACCGCTGTCGCTGCTCGACCTGACCGGCGGCTGGATGTTGAAGGTCGGCGGCAATTCGGCCATCGCATCGGGCGAGCGCGAGCAGTCGCGAAAATGGTCGCGCGTGTTCCATGAGGCGTATCCGGACGCCGATGGTCTCTGCTACCGCTCCTCGCTGAATGCGGAGTGGATCGCGTACGCGCTGTACGAGCGCGCGACGCGCGCGTTCCCGAAAGATCCGGTCGTGCACGCGCCGCTCACCGACGCGCGGATCGAGCCGCTGATCGCTCTCGCCGCCGCGGAGAGCGGCTACGACGTGCTCTGACCGTTAGCTCGCCCGCACGCGCTGGATCGCCAGCGGAATGTTCTCGGCGACGTCGGTGGCGGTGAGGCCGGTGTCGCCGATTTCTTCTTTGCGGAGGTCGGCGGCGAGGCCGTGGAGGTAGACGGCGGCGCAGGCGGCGTCCACCGGGTCGATGCCGCGGGCGAGCAGCGCGGCGAGGATGCCGCCGAGGACGTCGCCCATGCCGCCGCTGGCCATGCCGGGGTTGCCGGTCGGGTTGACGTGTACGTGGCCGTCGGGCTCGGCGACGAGGGTCTGGTGGCCTTTGAGCACGACCACGCATTGCGACTCGCGGGCGGCGCGGCGCGCGGCGGCGATGCGGTCGGCGTTGATCGACTGCGCGTCGCCGCCGAGGATGCGCGCGAGCTCGCCGGGATGCGGCGTGAGGACGCGCGGCAGCGCGCGCGGATTGAGCTCGTTTGCGCGGGACGCAAACGCGTTCAGGGCCGAGGCGTCGATCACCAGCGGCAGCTCGATGCGCGAGGCGAGCTCGCGCACGTTCGCGTACGAAGTCTCGTCGTCGGCCAGTCCGGGGCCGAGCACGATCGCGTCTTTGCGCTCGAGGAACGCGGCCAGGTCGGCGCCGGAGTAGGTCATCGACTCGACCGAGCCGGCGTGCACGAGCGCCGCGGTCTCGCGATCGGTCATCACGCTGACGAGGCCCGCGCCGCTGCGGATCGCGCCGCGCGCGCAGAGCACGGCCGCGCCGCTCCGTCCCGGCGAGCCGGCGATGATGCCGACGTGGCCGTACGTCCCTTTGTGCGTCGAGGCGAGGCGCGGCGCGACGTGCGGCTGGACGTCGCGCGGCGTGATCAGCTCGAGCGACACCGCCTCCTCGTCCACGGCGATGTTCGGAATGGAGATGTCGGCGACGATCACCTCGCCGCAGTAGAGCGCCGCCGGCTCGAAGATGTGGCAGAGCTTCGGGGCCGCGAACGTGACCGTCACCTCGGCCTGCACGCAGGGCTCGAACGGCACCGCCGACGACGCATTCGCGCCGCTCGGCAGGTCGACCGCGAGCACCGGCACGCGCAGCTCGGCGATGCCGCGAATCAGCTCCGCGTGCATGCCTTCGGGCGCGCGATTCAGGCCGGTGCCGAAGAGCGCGTCGACGAGCAGGTCGGCGTCGGCGGCGTGGGCGAGCGCCGTCTCGGCGTCGTCGACATCGTAGATCGGGATGCCGAGGCGCTCGCAGACGAGCAGATTGATTTGCGCGTCGCCGCGGATCGAGGAGCGCGAGCCGGCGACGAGCAGCACCGGCACGACGCCGCGATTCTCGAGATGCCGCGCCACGGCGAATCCGTCGCCGCCGTTTTGGCCCGTGCCGCAGACGATGGCCACGCGCTCGGCATTCGGATAGTGCTCGAAGATCGCGTCGACGACGGCGATGGCGGCGTTTTCCATCAGCACGATGCCGGGCACGCCGAACCGCTCGATGGTGCGGCGGTCGATGTTGCGCATCTGCTCAGACGTGAGAATTTTCATGGCGCTCCAGATCGGCGGCGGTGTCGATGTCGTAGTGCTCGGGCAGGATGGCCACGGTGGCATTCGCCGCCGCGATCGTCTCCATCGTCTGCGCGAAGACGCGCGCGCCGCCCCATTCGATGCCGTCGAAGACGCGCGGATCGAACGAGCCGGCGCGGCAGCCGATCAGGTAGTAGCCGCCGTCGCTGGCCGGACCGATCACCCATTCGCACGACTCGAGCAGTTCGAACGCATGCAGGAGGAGCTCGCGGTCCAAGCGCGGATCGTCGACGCCGATGGCGATGATGGTTTGCGTGCGGTGAAAAAAGAAGCGCTCGGAGAAGGCCATCGACAGACGCTCGCCGAGGTCGGCGCCGGTCTGCATGGCCAGCTCGTGACCGCCGAAGGCGCGGCGCAGCGCGGCGCCGTTCGCGGACGGCGTGGGTGCCCAGAGAAACTCGACGGCGGTGTCGGGCAGCGGCTCGCGCAGCATCTCGACGAGGTGGCGCAACAGAGATTCGTAGACCGCCAGCGCGCGCTCTTCGCCGACGTCGGCGGCCAGCCGCGTCTTCACCTTGCCGCGCTCCGGCAGCCGCGCGAACACCAGCAGCCGCCGCGGCGGCGGAGGAACGGTGGGAAACACGCGGCGAGTATATCGGCGCGCATGCGGCGCCGGGTCGAGCGGAGCCGACCGTATAATCGAAGGCATCGATGGCTGCGAAAGACCGTCGCCGCGCCGAGCGCTATCCCACCGCCTCGATTCCGGTGCAACTCTCCGACGTCAACGGCGAGCTGATCGACCTGAGTCTCTCCGGCGCGGCGGTGATCCATCGCTCGCCGGTGAAGTCGGGCGCGGCGGCCACGCTGATCTTCCCGAGCTACGGCGGGATCTACGTGCCGTGCGAGGTGCTGCGCTCGATCGTGCAGGTGCGCCGCGGCGAGCATGGATCGGAGTACGTGTTCCGCTCCGCGATCGCCTTCGGCGCGCTCTCGGCCGATCAGGAACAGCCGCTGCGCGAGTTCCTCACCATCCAGATCGAGCGGCTCGAGGAAGCGCGGCGCGCCGCGCGCGCGGCCGTCGACGGCGTGAGCTGACTCAGACCCGCAACAGGCCGCGGAAGCCGCGCGCGGCGTAGTACGACTCGGCGCCGTTGTGATAGACGAAGACCGTGTCGTAGCGGCGGTCGCAGAAGAGCGCGCCGCCGAGTTTTCTGATTTGCGACGGCGTCCGGATCCAGCTCGAGGTTTTCAGGTCGAACTCGCCGAGCCGCTGCAGCTCGCGATACTGCTCTTCGGTCAGCAGCTCGACGCCCATGGCCTCCGCCATCTCCACGGCGCTGCTGCGCGGCTTATGCTCCTTGCGCGCGTCGAGCGCGGCGCGGTCGTAGCAGATGCTGCGGCGGCCCTTCGGACTTTCGGGCGAGCAATCGACGAAGAGGTATTCGCCGCTTTTCTTGTCCTGCCCGATGACGTCCGGCTCGCCGCCGGTGCGTTCCATTTCGACGAGCGCCGCGAGCTTCTCCGGCGTCAGCTTCGCTTCGATCGCAGCCCAGTCGAGGCGCTTGTGGCGGGCGGCGTTGTCGTGAAAGCGCTTTTTCAGGATCGCGAGTTGCTCCATCGTTACGGATTGTAGATGCGCCGGCTGCTCCTGATCCTCCTGCTCACGCTCGCCACACGCGCGGACGTCCGCTTCTCGTTCGAGCTGCGCGGCAAGGAGACCCTTCGCGGCGTGGCCACCGTCGCGGCGGACGCGCCGGGGCGCGGGCCGCGGCTGCGGCTCGAGGCCGGCGGCGTGCTGGTGTGGTCGGACGGCGAGACCGTCGACGTGATCGACTCGCGCCGCCGCACGCACACCTACAGCACGTACTCGCGCGCCGGCCTGGCGCTGCTCGCCGAGTCGACGCACGGCGTGGCCGATCCCTTCGCATTGACGGATTGGTGGAAGCGCTACGAGACGTACAAACCGAAAGACGGAGGTACGTCGATGATCCGTGGAGTGAAGTGCAACGTGAAGGAGCTCCGGATCGGCTCGCGCCGCTGGCGCTGGCACTTTGGCGCCGTCGACGGTCTGCTGCGACGCGAGGAACGGCTGTCGTCGAAAGAGATGGTCGACTACTTCGACGTCGCGTACGTGCGCAACAAGATCGGTCCGCGGCCGGCCGTGCCGGCGGGCTTCACCTCGCGCGAGTTCAGGCCCGCGCCGCCGAATACTCGCTGAAGACGCCCATCACCACATCGCGCCGCGCCTCGGCGAATCCCGCTTCGGTCAGCGCGTCGAGGATCACCTGCGGCCGCACGCAGTCGCGCGTCGTTTCCCAGTAGTAGCGATAGAGGTCGGCGGCGCGGCGGCTGCCCGTGCGCAGACGGATCGCGGCCGGCACGATCGCGCCCATGTACGCGCCGAGGAGCGCGCGCGGAACGGGCGACTCCGGCGCGGTGATCTCGAGGATCAGCAACTTTCCGCCGGGACGCAGCACGCGACGGCACTCGCGAAAAACGGCGTTGAGATCGGCGAAGTGGCGGAGCGCGAAGCCGATGGTGATGCGGTCGAAGCTCGCATCGCGCAGCGGCAGGCTCTCCGCGCCCGACTGCACTTTGCGATGCGGCGTCTTCGCCGAGCGCAGCATGCCGAGGCTCGCGTCCATCTCCACGATGGCCCGCGGATCGCCGGTCAGCTCCGCCGCCGCGCGCGAGACCACGCCCGTGCCGCTGGCGAGATCGAGCAGCCGCATCCCCGGCACCAGCCCGACCCGCCGCACCGCCTCGCGCCGGTACCAGTTCCCCGACCCGAACGAGATGAACCGCACCGCCCAGTCGTACCAGGGCGCGGTCTCATCGAAGATGTCGCGCACGAACTCTTCGCGCTGCGAAGGGTCGGAGTAGTAGTGGGTGAGTGGTTGATGGGGTGCGAGCGCTTCGGTTCCTCGGTTCCTCGGTTCCTCGGTTCCTCGGCGGATGGCGACGTCGTTCTCCCGAGGAACCGAGGAACCCGAGGAACCGAGGAACTCGTCGTTCATTTCACCCACTTCGCCGGCTCCCGCCGCCACCGTTGCGCGATCGGCATGTCGCGGCCGCTGCCGAACGCTTTCTCCGAAACGCGGACGGTCGGTGCGGCCTGGCGGCGCTTGAATTCGGCGGTGTCGACCATCTTCAGGATGCGGGCGACGAGGTCGCGGTCGAAGCCGGCGGCGACGATCTCATCGAGCTCCTTCCACTCCTCGATGTACAGCTTCAGGATCTCGTCGAGCACTTCGTACGGCGGCAGCGAGTCCTGATCGGTTTGATTCGGCCGCAGCTCCGCCGACGGCGGCTTCGTCATCGTCGACTCCGGGATCACGGCGCGCTCGCGATTGAGCCAGCGCGCCACGCGATAGACCATCGTCTTGTAGACGTCGCCGAGGAGCGCGAGGCCGCCGGCCATGTCGCCGTAGAGCGTGCAGTAGCCGACGGCGAGCTCCGACTTGTTGCCCGTCGACACGACCATCGCGCCGGTGCGGTTCGACCAGGCCATCAGGATGTTGCCGCGGATGCGCGCCTGCACGTTCTCGTTCGTCGTGTCGAACTTGTGCGTGTTGAAGAGCGTGTCGAGCGCGCCTTCGTACGGCTGATAGATGTCGGCGATGGGCACGAGGTGAAAGGCGATGCCGAGGTTTTCGGCGAGTGCGCGCGCGTCATCGATCGAATGCTGCGACGAGAACTGCGACGGCATGGCGATGCCGGTGACGTGCTCCGGCCCGATGGCCGCGGCGGCGATGGCGGCGGTGACGGCGGAGTCGATGCCGCCGGAGAGGCCGATCACGACATCCGTAAAGCCGCACTTACGGATATAATCCCGTAATCCCAGAATCAGCCCGCGGCCGATCTCCTCTTCCTTCCCGAGGGCGAGCACCGACTCGCACGGACTGCCCGAGAGCTGCACGAGCGAGCGATGCTCCTCGAACGCCGGCGCGCAGAAAATCGTCTGGCCGGTGCGGTCGAAGACGATCGAGGAGCCGTCGAAGAGCAGCTCGTCGTTACCGCCGATCTGGTTCACGTACACCAACGGCACGTCGTAGCGGCGGGCGATTTTCGAGAAGATGTCCCAGCGCGATTTCCGCTTGCCCGCATTGAACGGTGACGCGGAGATGTTCAGCAGCACCTCGGCGCCCTGGCGCACCAGCTCGTCGACCGGATTGCGGCAGTAGAGCTTCGTGCCGAACATCTCGTCGTCGAACCAGAAGTCTTCGCAGATCATCACGCCCACGCGGCGGCCGGCGATGTCGACCGTTCGCACGTTGCGCCCCGGCTCGAAGTAGCGCAGCTCGTCGAAGACGTCGTAGGTCGGCAGCAGCGTCTTCGCCTGTTCGAGCAGAATCTCGCCGTTGCGGGCGACGACGGCGGCGTTGTGCAGCGGCTTGCCGCACCAGCTCTCGGTGCGCACCGGGCAGCCGAAGATGAGCGTGACCTCGCCGGTCATGGCCACGAGCTGATCGCGCACGGCCAGCGCCGCTTCGACGAAGGTGTTGCGGTCGAGCAGGTCGCGCGGCGGATAGCCGGTCACGGCCAGCTCCGGCACGAGCACGACGTCCGCGCCGGCGGCCACGCCTTCGTCGTACGCGCGGCGGATCAGCTCCGCGTTCGTCGAGAGCGCGCCGACGGTCGTGTTGATCTGTCCGAGGTAAACCTTCATCGCCGTCTAACTTTTTTCAGGCCGTGCCGTCTCATGCAACAAAGACAACGTATCGCAAGTTTCGCGCATGAGGAAACCGATGAACCGTATCGCCGCCGCCCTGGTGCTGTCGCTGCTCTCGTGGTCCGCATTCGCCGAAGACGCAAAGCCGCGGCCGGTCTACAAGGCGGTGCGTGCCACGGCCGCGCCGGTGATCGACGGCGAGCTCTCCGACGCCGCCTGGCAGACCGCGCCGGTGATCACCGGCTTTTTCCAGCGCGAGCCGGAAGAAGGGAAGCCGGCCAAGCTGCAGACCAAAGTGCGCGTGGTGTACGACGACGACGCCATCTACTTCGGCGCGGAGATGGACGACGACGGCAAGGTCACGCCGCTGCTGGCGCGGCGCGACAGCGACCTCAATAACGGCGACTACATCCGCATCAGCATCGACTCGCAGCACGACCGTCTGAACGGCGCGGCGTTCGTGGTGAACGCCTCGAACGTGCAGATGGACATGATTCTTTACAACGACATCTACGACGACACCAGTTGGGACGCGGTGTGGGAATCGCAGACGAAGATCGGCGCGCACGGCTGGACGGCCGAGGTGCGCATCCCGTACTCGCAGCTCCGCTTTCCGGACCGCGACGTGCACACGTGGGGCTTCAACGTCAGCCGCTCGACGGCGCGCACGCACGAGGTCTCGCGCCTCGTCTTCACGCCGCGCAACGTGAGCGCGTTCGTCTCGCAGTTCGCCGATCTCGAAGGCATCAGCGGCATCAAGCCGAAGCGCGCCTTCGAGGTGGTGCCGTACGCGGTGGCGCGGCAGGATCTGAACAGCCGCGCCGACAATCCGTTCATCGCCGCGTCGTCGAATCGCGGCGACGGCGGCGTCGACGTCAAGTACGGCCTCACCTCGAGCCTCACGCTCACCGGCACGATCAATCCCGACTTCGGCCAGGTGGAAGTCGATCCGGCCGTGCTGAATCTCTCGCAGTTCGAGACGTTCTTTCCGGAGAAGCGGCCGTTCTTCACCGAGGGCAGCAACATCTTCAACTTCGGCGAAGGACCGGCCAACAGCCGCTGGGGCTTCAACGTCTACTTCCCGACGTACTTTTACTCGCGCCGCATCGGCCGCTCGCCGCAAGGGTCGCTCGACGCCGACTGGCAGGATGCTCCCGGCGAGACGACGATCCTCGGCGCGGCGAAGGTCACCGGCAAGACCGGCCGCGGCTGGACCGTCGGCGTGCTCGACGCGCTCACCGATCGCGAGCAGGCCTGGTATCGCCGCGGCCTCGAGGTCGGCAAGAACACCGTCGAGCCGATGACGAACTATCTCGTGGCGCGCTCGACGAAGGAGTACGGCAAGGGCTCGCGCGCCGGCTTTCTCTTCACGAGCGTGAACCGCAGGCTCTCCGACAACCTCGCACCGTCGCTGCGTGAGAACGCCTACTTCGGCGGCGTCGACGGCTACACGATGTTCCGCAACAAGTCGTGGCTGCTCGAGTGGCTGGCCGGCTCGACGCTGGTCGAAGGCTCGAAGGAATCGATCGCGCTGACGCAGACGAATGCCGCGCGCTACTTCCAGCGCCCCGACGCCGATCACGTCGAGCTCGATCCCGACCGTACATCCCTCGGTGGCTACGGCGGCCGGGTCATGATCGCCAAGCAGAACGGCAAGTGGCGCCCGAACCTGCAGGTGCTCGCGCTCTCGCCCGGCTTCGAGTTGAACGACGTCGGCTACCTGCCGCGCACCGACAACATCGCCACGCACGCGGTGCTGCAGTACACCGATCAGACCCTCGGCAAGCACACGCGCGAGCGGAGCTGGTGGATCGGCAAATATCAGAACTGGAATTTCGATCACGACCTCACCGCGAACGGCCTGGCCGGCAACTGGTTCGTCAGCCTGCTGAACTACTGGTACGGCTACGGGTGGTGGGGCGCGAACGACGCGGTGATCGACGACCGCAAGACCCGCGGCGGCCCGGCCGCGCTGCGTCCGCGGAGCGGCTACATCGGCGCCGGCTTCGGCAGCGACTCGCGCAAGAAGTACTACATGGAGAATTCGTACGAGGTGTCGCGCTCGCAGGACGGCAGTCACTCGAACACGGCCACGGTGTATCTCACGTATCGCCCGGCCTCGAATCTCCGCCTGACGCTCTCGCCGACGTACAGGAGCTCGACCGACTACGCGCAGTACGTCACGCAGTTCAACGATCCGTCGTACACGCCGACGTACGGCGTGCGGTATCTCTTCGCGTCGATCGATCAGCGCACGCTCGACTTCGGCATTCGCGCGGAATGGACGGCGAGCGCGCGGCTGTCGATGCAGCTCTACCTGCAGCCGTTCATCGCCAGCGGCGACTATCACTCGTACAAGCAGCTCACGCGCGCCCGCGACGACGAGTACACGCCGGTCGACGTGACGTACGACAACGCGAACGACCGCTACAGCGCGGCGAAGGCTGCCTATTCGTTCAACGACCCCGACTTCAACTTCCGCAGCATCCGCGGCAGCGCGGTGGTGCGGTGGGAGTTCCGCCCCGGCTCGGCGCTGTACGTGGTGTGGAACGAGAACCGCGCCGACGTCGCGCCGATCGGCGACTTCCGCTTCGGCCGCGACCTCAGCGCACTGCCGAACGCGCCGTCGCAGGACGTCTTCCTGGTGAAGTTCTCCTACTGGCTGCCGATGTAGGTCAGTCGACCCACGACTTCACGCCGGCGTCGGTCGTGGCGTCGTTGTGCGTCGCCTCGACGGCGACGGTGTGTTTCTGGTTCGGGGTGATGCCCTCGTTTTTCTTGACCACGGTTTCGTACGAAGACGCCGCGGGACTGAGCGTGTCGTCGTCGATGACGAAATTGTCGTAGCGGGTGACCACGCGCGTGAGCTTCTTGCCGGAGTCGGCGACGACCTGCACCGTGATCGTGCGCGTGTTGACCTCGTGCTGTTGGGAGATGGTGAACTTCATCGGCCTCTCTCCTTACGCGTTGATCGGCCGATGCTAGCAGAGCACCACCTGATACCATCACTCCATGTCCGACGACTTCGGCACGGCCGGCGCGCGGCGCGGTGAGCGCGCGCGAGAGATCGAGGCGCTGCGGCAGAATTACCGGCGGCATCGCGACACGATCGCGGCGCTGATGGCCGAGGCGCCGTCGGCGGCGCTGGCGGAAGAGTATCGGCGCGTGATCACCGGCATCGATGCGTCGCTGGCGAAGCTCGACGAGATCGACGGGCGCACGGTCACGCCCGAAGCGCCGCTGCGGCTCAAGACCGACGCCGGCGCGCGGCCGCTGGTCACGACGCCAATGGATGATGAAGTGACGCCGATGGATCTGCCGGCGGCGCCTCCTCCATCGAACCTGCGCATTGCTCTCATCGTCCTGGTCGCGCTGGCGGTCCTCGGCGCGATCGGCTGGATGATCTGGCGCGCCAGCCGCGACCGCGAGCCGCAGCCGACCATCGTCGAACAGCCGGCCGTGACCGAGAGCACCACCACCGCGACGCGCGCCACCGACACGATGACCGAGCCGGCGCCGCCTGCGGCCGCGGCGGACGACGCGCTGGTGTTGAAGCCGCGCACGCACGACTACGGCGTCATCCGCAAAGGGACGCGGGCCACGCGGCAGTTCGAGATCACCAACCGCACCGACGAGCCGGTGACGATCCAGATCGCGCGCTCGCTCTGCCACTGCCTCTACTACGAGCACGCGCCGGTGGTGCCGCCGAAAGGGAAGGAGAGCATCACCGTCACCATCGACGGCGCGCGCGCGAAAGCGGGCGAGCTGCGCGAGACGCTGAAGGTGACGTCGAAGAAGGATCCCACCGTCTCCACGTCGTTCGAGGTGACGGCCACGGTGCGGTGACGTGTCGTCCGACCGGCGCAACGCCGCCATCCTGATCGCGCTCACCGCGCTGCTCTTCGCCGACGTCCTCTTCCTCGGCCGCGGCTTCTATCGCGGCGATCTCTTCATCTATCACTTCCCGATGAAGAAGGTCGTGCGCGAGCTGACCCTGAGCGAAGGCCTGCCGCAGTGGAATCCGTTCTATCAGGGCGGCCAGCCGCTCGCCGCGAATCCGGCGTACGAACTCTTCTATCCGCCGCAGTGGCTGGTGCTGCTGCCGTGGT
The DNA here is from genome assembly GCA_036389275.1 of Thermoanaerobaculia bacterium. GTDB lineage: Bacteria > Acidobacteriota > Thermoanaerobaculia > Gp7-AA8 > Gp7-AA8 > QHVT01. The sequence continues at coordinate 60,046 of DASVQE010000033.1, read as the reverse complement.
ACGCGTTCGCGTTTCAACTGCACATCGTCGTGCACTTCGCCATTGCGGCGGTCGGCATGTATCTGCTGTTGCGCGAGCTGAACCTGCGCGCGCCGGCGGCGCTCTTCGGCGCGTGCGCGTTCGCCTTCGGCGCGCCGTATCTGTCGCTGATGATCCGCCTGCCGTTTTTGTTCGCGATGACGTGGATGCCGCTGGTGCTGCTCTTCACGCATCGCGCGATCGCGAGGCGGCGCATGGGCGACGTGGCTCTCGGCGCGCTCTTCTTCGGCATGCAGGCCATCCTCGGCGAGCCGGTCACGGTCTTCCAGACCGGCGCACTGGCCGGCTCGTACGCGCTCTATCGCTGGCTGGAGGATCGCGACTGGCGCGGCGTGGCGCGCGTCGCGCTGCTGCTGGTGTGGGGCCTGGTCATCGCCGCGGTGCAGCTCGTGCCGGCGGTCGATCACGCGCGCGACTCGGTGCGCAGCGAAGGCTTCCGCTGGGAGTACGCGTCGAACTGGAGCACGCCGCCGTCGCGGCTCGCCGAGCTGGCGTTCCCGCGGCTCTTCCGCGCGCTGCATGACGACACGAACGCGCAGGCCATCCGCAAGCTCTACCCGTCGCGCGTCGAGCCGTTCATCCCGGAGATCTATCCCGGCCTGCTGATCGCCATCGCCGCGCTGGCGGCGCTGCTGCGCGGCATGCCCGGACGGTGGTACGCGCTCGCGGTTGTGGCCATGGCGCTGCTGCTCGCCCTCGGGTCGCACGCGCCGCTCTTTCGCATCCTCTATGACGTGGGGCTGGTTCGCTCGATCCGCTATCCGGAAAAGTTTCTGCTGACGGCGCTGTTCGTGATCATCGTAGCCGGCGCCGCGGCCGTCGACCGGTTTGCGTCCGACGCAAAATTGCGCCAGACCGCGTTCGCGCTGGGCGTGACGTGGGTGGTCGTGGCGCTGGCGATCTGGGCGAGCGGCTCGCGATCGGAGGCGACGCCGCAGGTGGCGGAAGCGCGGGCGCTGCCGTGGAACGCGTACTGGATGATGAACGTGGCGCGCGGCGCGGCGGTGCTGGCGCTGGTAAGGCTGTCCGCGCGCAACGCGAGATGGTGGGCGGCGGCGCTGGTCGCGTTTGCCATCGCCGACGCCTCGTTCATCCACTTCGCCGACGCCGCGCGCACGCCGCGCAGCTACTTCGACGAGCCGCGCGCCGCGCATGGCATCGCCGGCCGCGAGCAGTTCCGCCTCTTCCATCAGGCGGCATGGGACGAATGGGATGGCAGCCCGCTGGCGATGTCGCACTTTTTGTCCGCGCCGCGCACGGACGCGGTGATGCGCGACGCCATGTTCCCGTTCTCCGGGTCGGCGTTCGGCTTTCGCGGACTGCTCGAGCAGGACCTCGATCAGACCTCGCTGCTGGTCACCGAGGCGTACGAGAAGACGGCGCAGGACGTGCGGCAGCGCGGCGGCGGTGGGTGGAATCCCTGGTTTCTGCAGTCGGCGAACGTGCGCTGGGTCGCCCAGTTCGTGAACGTCGACGAGGCGCAGCGCCGCGGCTCGCCGGTCGAGATTCGCGACATCGGTCCGCATCCTCGCTACTGGTTTGCCTCGCGCTTGTGGCCGGGACGCGAGGCCATCGACGTCGCCGATCACGTCGCCACGCAGGAGACCGCGCCCGGCGATGCCTTCACCTCCGGCGAAGTCTTCGCGCCGGCCGCGGGACAGGTGGTGCGCGTCGAGGAGCATCCGTCGCACGTGATGCTCGACGTGGAGAGCGCCGGTCGTGCCTATTTAGTATCAGCAAATACGATGCATAAATATTGGCGCGCGGCCATCGACGGCCACAGCGCGCCGGTGATCCCGACGAACGTCGCCTTTCAGGGCGTGGTCGTGCCCGCGGGCAGGCACCGCGTCGAGCTGACGTATCGCAATCCGCGCATCATCCCGTCGGCGATTGTCAGCGCGCTCACGCTGCTCGCCGCACTCGCCGCCGTGGCGTACGATCGCTGGCGCTGACTCATGCACGCGCTCATCCTCGCCGCCGCGATCCTCACGCATCGCAACACCGCCTGCGGCTATCGCCTCGATGCGCCGCGGCTGCGCGTCGTCGAGCAGGATCATTGCGCGGCGACGATCGGCACGACGCGGCTCTCCTTTCCGGCGGCCGAGCCGCCGATGCCCGAGGACGCCGAGCCGATCCGCCACGGCCGCTGGGGCGGCTGGAGCAGCCCGACGCGCACGCTCCTGCGCGGCGCGGCCGGGCGGCTGGTGCTGCTCGAAGGCAGCGACGCCGACGCGGTCATGCGCGCGCTGGTGCTCACCGATCCCGACTCGGCGAAGGCGGCGCTGGCGGAGCACGGCCCGTGCGAGAGCGCCGCAAACACGATCGAGCTGAACGAGTGCGCGTTCGAGCGGTGGGTGCTCGCCGACGAGGCGCTGAACGCCGCCTGGCAGCGCGTCACCGCGAAGCTGGAGCCGGAGGCGAAAGCGAAGCTCGTGGCCGCGCAGAAGCAGTGGCTCGCGTTCCGCGACAGCGCCTGCGCCGCGGAAGCGTTCGCCGAGGGCGGCGGCGGGACCATCGAGACCATGCTGAACCTCGACTGCCGGGCGCGGCTCACGCGCGAGCGCACCGCGCACCTCGAAGTCATCGACGAGTGGCGCGAGTGAACGATGTGCGCGTTCGTGCGTAATTGGTCTCGATGAGACTCGCACGCGCGTTTCTGTTGCTCCTCCTCACGCTTCCCGCCGCCGCGCAGACGCAGCAGGCGATCGAGCAAAATCTCGGCACTCCCGTTCCGATCGAAGGCGTCTCCGGCCCGACGCTCGAGCAGCGGATGAAAGAGCTCGGCGTGGCCGCGATCAGCTACGCCGTGGTTGAAGACGGCCGGGTCGTGCTCGCCGCGGCGCGCGGACTCGCCGACATCGAGAGCGGCCGCCGCGCCACGACCTCGACGCTGTTTCAGGCGGCGTCGATCAGTAAGCCCGTCACGGCGATGGCGGTGATGGATCTGGTCGAGCGCGGCCAACTGCCGCTCGAGGCGCCGGTCAATTCGCTGCTGCGCACCTGGAAGCTGCCGGACAACGAGCTCACCGCGAAGACGCCGGTCACGCTGCGCATGCTGCTCAGCCACTCCGGCGGCACGACCGTACACGGCTTCCCCGGCTACGCGACGGACCAGAAGCTGCCGACGCTGATCGAGATCCTCAACGGCACGCCGCCGGCCAACACCACCGCCATCGTGGTCGACCTTCCGCCCAACACGCGGCAGCGCTACTCCGGCGGCGGCATCGAAGTGGTGCAGCAGGTGCTGCACGACCAGTTCGCGACGCCGTTCCCGGAGCTGATGCGCCGCACCGTCCTCGCGCCGCTCGGCATGCGCCGCAGCACGTACGAACAGCCGCTGCCGCGCGCGCGCCGCGACGAAGCCGCCACCGCCTACCGCCTCGGTCCCACGGAGCTGCGCGGCAAGTGGCACATCTACCCGGAGAACGCCGCGGCCGGCCTCTGGACGACGCCCGCCGAGCTCGCGCAGACGATCATCGAGATGCAGGACGCGCTGGCCGGACGTCCGACGCGCGTGCTCTCCACCGACGCCGCGTGGCACATGCTCAAGCGCCGCTTTCCGCCCGGGGACATTCCGCCGATCGGCATCGGCTTCTTCCTCGAGGAGCACGACGGCGTGCCGTACTTTTCGCACGGCGGCTACAACGAAGGCTTCCTCTCGCAACTGATGGCGACGCGCGACGGACGCCAGGGCGCGGTGGTGATGACGAACTCCGACGGCGGCTCGATCCTGCTGTGGGATCTGCTCGCCGCGATCGCCCGCGAGTATCGCTGGCCGGGCTTCTCGCCGAAGCCGCTGCATCCGGTGTCGGTGTCCGCTGCCGAAGCCGATCGCGTGATCGGGCGCTACGAGTCGGAGTCGGGCGAGGTGATCTCGATCCGCCGCCGCGGCGACGCGCTGCAGGTGCTCGACGTCACGACCGGCTGGCACACGCTCTACGCGATCGAGGGCGGCCTCTTCGCGCGCAACGACCGCAACGTGCGCTATGCGAAGGAAGGCGATGCGCTGCTGGTGATTGAGAACGAGAAGCGCACGACCGCGCACGCGCTGCCGGCTGATGCGCCGATCCGCGCCGACGAGCTGCTCGGCGAGCGGCGTCTGGAGGAAGCGTTGGCCGCGTATCGGGCGGAGTTCGCCGCGGGCCGGCTGCCGGAACGCGTGCTCGACGAACGCGCCGCCGCCATGATCGAAGCGGCGCGTCCGGCCGAGGCGCTGGCGCTCTTCGGATTGAACGCCGAGCTCTATTCGAATCGGCGACGGCGGAAGCGCGGCTGGCGCGCGGCTACCTCTATTCGGGGCAGGACGCGCGCGCGCTCGCCGCGTACGAGCTCGCGCTGCAGCGGCTCGACGCCGACCCGAGCCTCGACGCCGCGGAGAAGAGCGCGCTGCGCAGCGGGTTGATCGGGAGGATCCGTCAGCTCAAGGAGTAGTCGCCGAGCCACGCCTCGACGGCGGCGTTCACCTCGCCGGCGCGTTCGTAGTTCGCCAGATGCGCGGCGCCGGCGATCGTCACCAAACGCGCGTCCGGAATGGACGCGCGCGCGCTCGCCGCGTACGAGCTCGCGCTGCAGCGGCTCGACGGCGACCCGAGTCTCGACGCCGCGGCCAAAAGCGCGCTGCGCAGCGGCTTTGATCGGAAGGATCCGTCAGTTGAAGGAGTAGTCGCCGAGCCACGCCTCGACGGCGGCGTTCACCTCGTCCGCGCGCTCGTAGTTCGCGAGATGCGCGGCGCCGGCGATTGTCACCAGGCACGCGTCGGGAATGGCCGCGGCCATGCGCGCCGAGTCGGACGGCGGCGTGATCGCGTCTTCTTCGCCCACGATCACCAGCGCGCGCGGCAACCGCGGCAGGAGCGGCGACGAGTCGGCGCGCGCGGCCATGGCCCGCAGGGCGGCCATCACTCCTTCCGGAGAGGAGGACATCATGATCTCCCGAACGGCGGACTTCATGACGTCCGGAGCGGCGGCAGTGAGCATCTTCGGCAGCATCGACTCGACGATCGGGCGGACGCCTTCGCGCTGCACCTGATTGATCGCTTTGTAGCGGCCCTGCCGCGCCTCGTCGCTGTCGGCGGTCTCGCGCGTGTCGAGGAGGATCAGTCCGGCCACGCGCTCCGGCGCGAGCCGCGCCGCGGCGAAGGCGACGTAGCCGCCCATCGACAGCCCGGCCACGATCACGCGCCGCTCGCCGGTGGCCGCGAGTGCGTGGCGCGCGTAGTCGTCGATCGCCCAGTCGCCCGAGGCGGGCGGCGGCGCGCTGCCGAAACCGGGAAGGTCGGGCATCACATGCTCCGCGCCGGCGATGGCGCGCTGCGGCTCGAAGATGCGCGACGAGAGCGGATAGCCGTGAATCCAGAGGATGGTGGGACGGCTCATGCGGGACCGATCATAATCGCGCCGCCTTGCACGCCATCGACTTTGCCATCGTCGTCGTCTACCTCGCCGCGGTGATCGGCTCCGGCTTTCTCTTCGGCGCGCGGCAGAAAGACACGGCGCGCTACTTTCTGGCCGCGCACTCGGTGCCGTGGTGGGCGATCTCCGCTTCCATCGTCGCGACCGAAACGTCGACCATCACCTTCATCTCCGTCCCCGGCATCGCCTGGGCGCGCGGCGGTGATTTCCGTTTCCTGCAAGTGGTCCTCGGCTACTGCGTCGCGCGCGCGATCATCTCGGCGGTGTTCATGCCGTGGTACTTCCGCGGCGAGCTGGTCACGGTCTACGAGCTGCTGCAGTCGCGCTTCGGCCGTCCGGTGAAAGCGCTCGCGGCCTCGCTCTTCGTCGCCATGCGCACCATCGCTGACGGCGTCCGCCTGCTGCTCACCGCCTACGTCATCGCCGCGGTGCTGCAGAGCGTCGGCGCGCCGCAGCTGGCCGTGAGCGGCTCGGTGATCGGCCTCGGCGTGGTGATGATCGTCTTCACGCTCACCGGCGGCATCGAGGCGATCGTCTGGCTGGAGGTCGTGCAGCTCGCGATCTACCTCGGCGGCGCGATCGCCGCGGCGGCGGTGCTCCTCGGCGACGTCGGCTTCGCCCACGCGATGGCCGTCGGCCACGCCGCGCAGAAGTTCCGCATGTTCGACTTTTCGTTCGACCTGACGAAGACCTTCACCTTCTGGTCGGGCGTGGTCGGCGGGACGTTCTTCACGCTGTCGACACATGGCACCGATCAATACCTGGTGCAACGCTACTTGTGCACGCCCAACGCGCGCAGCGCGGCGAAGGCGCTGCTGGTCTCGGGGCTGTTTCTCCTCGCGCAGTTCGCCGGCTTCCTCTTCATCGGCGTGCTGCTCTTCGCCTTCTACGGCCAGCGGCAGTTCGACGCATCCGATCAGGTCTTTCCGCATTTCATCGCCAACCATCTGCCGCCGGGTCTCTCGGGCCTCGTGGTCGCGGCCATCCTCGCCGCGGCGATGTCGTCGTCGCTGAGCGCCATCGCCTCGACGGTGGTGGCCGATCTCTACCCGACGCGCGACGACCGTCACGCCATGCGCGTCTCGCGCGTGGTCACGGTGCTGGCCGGCATCGCCCAGATCGCCGTCGGCGTGGCCATGCAGCAGTCGGCGCGCGCGGCGCTGAGCACGGCGCTCTCGGTGGCCTCGCTCATCAACGGTCCGATTCTCGGCGTCTTCTTTCTCGGCATGACGCGCCGCGCGCGCACGGCCGGCGCGCTGATCGGCATGAGCTGCGGCCTGGCCGCGGTGCTGTACGTCGCCTTCGGCACGCGCATCGCCTGGCCGTGGTGGACGCTGGCCGGGTCGGGCGTGACGTTCGCGGCCGGTATGATCGCCACGTGGATCTGGCCCGCAAAATCGGACAGCTCTTCGTCGTCGCGGCTCGCGGCGACGTGATGCGGCAGGTGCGCGAGAACCATGTCGGCGGCGTGATCTGGTTCGCCACGACCACCGCCGAGGCGCGGCGCGTGAACGAGGAGCTGCAATCGGTCGCGGAGACGCCGCTGCTGATCAGCGCCGATCTCGAGTCGGGAATGGGGATGCGCTTCACCGACGCCACCTGGTGGGCGCCGGCGATGGCCGTCGCCGCGGCAGGCGGACCGGAGCTCGCGTACGAACAGGGACGGGCCACGGCCATCGAGGCGCGCGCCATCGGCGTGCAGCACATCCTCGCGCCGGTGGCGGACGTGAACGTCGATCGCGACAATCCGGTGATCAACGTGCGCAGCTTCGGCGAAGAGCCGGCGCGCGTGGCGGAGTATGTCGCGGCGATGGTGCGCGGGATCCAGAGCGAAGGCGCGCTGGCGACGGCGAAGCATTTTCCGGGACATGGCGACACGCACGTCGACTCGCATCGCGCGCTGCCGCTGCTGGGCGTCACGCGCGAGCGGCTCGAGCGCGTCGAGCTCGTGCCGTTCCGCGCCGCCATCGACGCCGGCGTCGCTTCGGTGATGACCGGCCATCTGGCCGTGCCGTCGCTCGACGCGGCGCACGCGCCGGTGCGCGCCGAGTTCGAGAACGTCTACGGCACGTCGGCCGGCGAAGTGCCGCATCACGCCACGCTGCCGGCCACGCTCTCCCGCCCGATGATCGAAGGCCTGCTCCGCCGCGACCTCGGGTTCGAAGGTTTGGTCATCACCGATGCCTTCGACATGGGCGGTCTCGCCGCGCATTTCGATCCCGGCGAGGCAGCCGTGCGCGCGATCGAGGCGGGCAACGACGTCGTGCTCTTCTCCGCCGACACCGACGCCGCCATCGCCGCGGTGCATGCGGCCGTGCGCAGCGGCCGCCTGTCGCTGTCGCGCATCGAGGAGTCGCTCGAGCGCGTCCTCGCCGCGAAGCAGCGCGTGAATGAGCCGCGCGAGACGCACGCGGCGCCGCAACTCGCCGAGGAGATCGCGGCGCGCTCGATCACGCTCGTGCGCGACGAGTGCGGCCTCCTGCCGCTGCGCACGGCGAACGTGCAGACCATCGTCGTCACGGACCTCGCCGAGGCCAATCCGCTGCCGCACTGCGGCGCGATGCAGGTAGTCAACGCGCAGACGGAGCGCGTCGACGTCAGCGCGGGCGTCCTCCTCCTGCTCCTCGCGCTGCGCCCCATCTCCGGCGCCGGCCGCATCTCCGTGCCGCCCGCCATCCGGCGGCTGGTCGAGCAGCGCGGCCGCGACTGCATCGCCGTCTCTTTCGGCAGTCCATACATCCTGAAAGAGATTCCAGACGTCAGTACGTACGTCTGTGCATGGGGAATTCAACCTCTCCTGCAACGCGCCGCCATGCGCGCGCTGCGCGGCGAGATCCCGATGCTCGGGAAGCTGCCGGTGACGCTGTGAGGCGCGCGCTCGTCCTCCTGCCGCTGCTGGCGACGCTCGCCTGTGCGAGCGCGCTGCAGTCGAGCGCGCGCGTCGACTCCGCCATCGAGTCGGCCATCGCCGCGAAGCAACTCCCCGGCGGCGTCTTGTGGGTCGAGCACGACGGTCACGTCTACGAACGCGCGTACGGCCGGCGCGCGCTCGTGCCGCGGGCCGAGGCGATGACGCGCGACACGATCTTCGACCTCGCCTCGCTGACAAAAGTCGTCGCCACCGCGCCGTCGATCTGGCTGCTGATCGCCGAGCAGAAGCTCGCGCTCGACGCGCCGGCCAAACGCTATCTGCAGGAACTGGCCAGCGGCGACATCACCATCCGCCATCTCCTCACGCACACGTCGGGGCTGCGTCCGGATCTCGACCTCGACGAGCCGTGGAGCGGCTACGACGAAGGGATCCGCCGCGCGCTCCTCGAGCGTCCGCGCCACACGCCCGGCGCGGTGTTCGTTTACTCCGACATCAACTATCTGCTCCTCGGCGAGATCGTCCGACGCATCTCCGGCCAGCCGCTCGACGTCTTCGCCAAACGCCGCATCTTCGAGCCGCTCGGCATGCGCGACACCCGTTTTCGTCCGACGCAAAACGACCCGCGCATCGCGCCGACCGAGGCGGGACTGCGCGGCGTCGTGCACGACCCGACCGCGCGGCGCATGGGCGGCGTGGCCGGGCACGCCGGACTCTTCTCGACGGCGGCGGACATCGCGAAGTTCGCGCGGGCGGTGATGCGCGGCGGCTTCTTCCCGCGCGCGATGACGGAGGTGCAGTCGCCGCCCGGCGTGGCCGTGCATCGCGCCGGCGGCTTCGACATCGACTCGAACTACAGCCGTCCGCGCGGCGATCTCTTTCCGCAGGGCTCGTACGGACACACCGGCTTCACCGGCGGCTTCCTCTGGATCGATCCGTCGTCGCACACGTTCTACGTCTTCCTCTCGAATCGCGTGCATCCCGACGGCCGCGGCAGCGTGATCGCGCTGCAGCGCGAGCTCGGCACGCGCATCGCCGAGTCGCTGCCCGACGCGCACTTCGAGCGCGTGGCGCGGCGCGTCGGCTACGTCACCGGCGGCGCGAACGCGATGAACGGCATCGACGTGCTCGATGCGAGCGGCTACGCGGCGCTGCGCGGCCTGCGCGTCGGCCTGATCACGAATCCGAGCGGCATCGATCGCGCCGGCAATCCGACCATCGACCTGCTGCGCAGCGCGCCGGGCGTGCAGCTCGTCGCGCTCTTCTCACCGGAGCACGGCATCCGCGGCGACGTCGACGACGCCCTCGGCGACGACACCGTCAGCGGGCTGCCGGTGCACAGCCTCTACGGCGAGCGCCGCAAGCCGTCGCCCGAGCAGCTCGCGAATCTCGACGCGCTGCTCTTCGACATCCAGGACATCGGCACGCGCTTCTACACCTACATCTCGACAATGGGGCTGGCGATGGAAGCGGCGGCCGCGGCAAAAGTGAAGTTCATCGTGCTCGATCGCGTCAATCCGATCGGCGATCTCGTGGAAGGTCCGGTGCTGACCGGCCCGTTCGATTTCATCGGCTGGCACACGCTGCCGATCCGCCACGGGATGACGGTGGGCGAGCTCGCGCGCATGTTCCGCGAGGAGCGCGGCATCGACGTCGATCTCACCGTGATTCCGGTGAAGGGTTGGTCGCGCGAGCAGTGGCAGGACGAGGCGGGACTGCCGTGGGTGAACACGTCGCCGAACATGCGCAGCCTCGCCGCCGCCGCGCTCTATCCCGGCATCGGGCTGCTCGAGCACGCGCTGTCGATCGGGCGCGGCACCGACACGCCGTTCGAAGTCGTCGGCGCGCCGTACATCGACGGCGCGCGGCTCGCGAAGGAGCTGCGCAACGTTCCCGGCGCGTTGTTCACGCCGATCCGCTTCACGCCGAAGAGCAGCGTGCACCAGGGAGAGTCGTGCGGCGGCATCCGCATCACCATCACCGATCGCCGCGCGCTCCGCTCCGTCGATCTCGGCGTCGCCACCGCCATCGCGCTCGTGCGTTTGTATCCGAGTCAGTTTCCACTCGACAAATTGCAACCGCTGCTGCGCGACGAAGCCACGCTGCAGGCCATTCGCGAAGGACGCAAGCCGGTGTCGGACGTGGAGGCGTTTTACGTCAGACGCAAAAAGTTTTTGCTGTACTGAAGCCGCGTCACGAAAGCGCCAGCTCCACCGCCTCTTCCGCCGTCCCGTCCCACGACGCGCCGTACGCGGCCACGTCGGCTTCTACTTGCGGGCGCTCGACCGGCGGAATCGGTGTGCCGAGTTGCTTGCGCAGCGCGGCGGCGGCGCCGAGGAGGCGCGGGTCGCGGCGAAGGCCGCCGAGGGCTTCGAGGACGCTGGCGGTGCGCCAGCGGTCGCCGAGCTCCCACTGGATGCGCAGGCTGTCCTGCAGCATCACCGCGGCATGCTCGACGTCGCCGCGCGCGCGCGACGCGCAGCCGAGGAGATGCAGCGACCAGGCGATGCCTTCCTGGAACCCGCCGCCGCGCGACCAGGTCAGGCACTCCTGCAGTCGCGACTCGGCGCGCGCGAGATTGCCGGAGTAGAGCGCGGCCGCGCCGAGGTTCAGCAGCGACCAGGTCACGCCCTCGGTGTCGCGGCGGTCGCGGAAGAGCTGCAGCGTCGCCTGCGCGAGCTCGGTGGCGCGCGACAGATCGCCGCTGAGCCACGCCGCGAAGGCGACGTAGTTCGTGGCGCGGCCGACGTTCGCGCGATCTTCCAGCTCGCTCCAGATCGTGCGCGAGAGCAGGTGCAGATCGATGGCGTGCTCGTAGTCGCCGCGCTCGCGCGCGATCGAGGCGCGGAAGCGGAGCGACTGCGCGAGCGACATCGGATCGCCGACCTCGCGCGCGCGGTCGATGCTCGCCTCGAGCAGCTCGATGGCGCGCTCGTAGTCGCACTGCAGGAACGTCAGCGCGCCCGCGCCGGTGAGCGCCTTGGCGAGCACGCTGACCTGCTCGACGCCCGGCATGGCCACGATCGCGTCGAGCCAGCGCCGTCCTTCGCCGTAGTGGCCGCGCACGTACCACGACCACCAGAGCGACGCGCCGAGGCGCAGCGCGAGCTCGGCATCGCGCGCGGCGAGCGCCCATTCGATGGCCGCGCGAAAGTTGTCGACGTCCGCGGCGAGATCGTCGGTGTCGAGCTCGCACTCTTCCGCCTTGCGGGCCATGAGCATCGCGTGCGCGCGCCGCACCGCGGCGTCGCGCTGCTCGCGCACCAGGCACTCGTTGCCGTAGTCGCGGATCGTCTCGAGCATCGTGAAGCGCGGCGCCTCGTCGGGCGAGGCGGGATCGCGGCGGAGGAAGGACTTGTCGAGCAGCGACGCCACCACGTCGAGACAATCCTCGCCGCTGATCCGCTCCGCCTGCTGCAGCGTGAAGCCGCCGCGAAACGTGGAGAGCGTGGCGAAGAGCCGCTGCTCGTTGTCGTCGAGCAGGTTGTAGCCCCACGAGATCGCGCCGCGCATGGTCTGCTGCCGCTCCGGCAGATCGCGCGCGCCGCCGGCCAGCAGCGAGAGACGGTCGCCGGCGCGCGCGAGCATCGCCTGCGGCGGCAGCAGGCGCACGCGCGCGGCGGCGAGCTCGATGGCCAGCGGCAGGCCGTCGAAGCGGACGCAGAGCTCCGCGATGGCGGCGGCGTTTTCAGGTGTGATGGTGAAGTCGCTCTTCGCCTGCTGCGCGCGCTCGACGAAGAGCGCCACGGCCGCGTACTCCGACAGCGCTTCCGGCGCGAGCGGCAGATCGAGCGGCGGCGTGGTGAGCGGCGGCACGGCGTACTCGCGCTCTCCGCGCACGCGCAGCGGCGCGCGGCTGGTCGCGATCACCTTCAGGCGCGGCGCGGCGGCGAGCAGCGCGCCGACTTGCGGCGCGGCGTCGAGCACCTGCTCGAAGTTGTCGAGCAGCAGCAGCAGACGGCGGTCGCGCAGCGCGAGCCGCAACGCGTCGAGCAGCGAGGTGCCGCCTTCGTGGACGCCGACCGTCGCGGCGATCTCGTTGAGCACGAGCCGCGGATCATCGATCGATCCGAGGGAGACTACCCAGACGCCGTCTTCAAACTCGCGCAGCAGCTCCGTCGCCACGGCGAGGCTGAGGCGCGTCTTGCCGGTGCCGCCCGGACCGGTGAGCGTGACCATGCGCACGTCGTCGCGGCGCAGCAGCGCCAGGATCGCGTCGCGCTCGAGATCGCGTCCGACGAGCGGCGTGAACGACGCGGCGAGATTCGTCGGCGGCATCAGCACCGCCACTTTCTCCGTCGTCGTCGAGCGCGAGGCCTCGCTGCCGGCCACGGATGCGGCGTCGCGCGCGAGATCGTCGCGCAGCCGCTGCAGATCGTCGAGCGCATCCTGCGCGCGCTGGTAGCGATGCGCGCGGTCCTTGACCATGAGCTGCGCGACGATGGTGGCGAGCCGCGGCGGCACCGGCGCGCCGCTCGTGTCGGTGAGCGGCGGCGGCTGGTTGCGGAGGATGCTGGCGGCGATCTCGCCCGAGCTGTCGCCGTCGAACGGCAGCCGCCCGCTGATGGTCTCGTACAGCATCACGCCCATGCTCCAGAGATCGCTGCGCGTGTCGAGCTCGAGCCCGCGCAACTGCTCGGGCGACATGTAGTAGACGGTGCCGCGCACGACCGAGGGATCGCTGCGCCCGAACGTCGCCGGCGCGACCGCGGAGCGCGCCAGTCCGAAGTCGAGCAGCTTGACGTAGCCGTCGCGGCGGATCATGACGTTGTCGGGTTTGATGTCGCGGTGCACGAGGCCCGCGGCCTCTGCCGCGGCGAGCGCCGAGGCGATCTGCACCGCCACGCCGAGCAGCTCGTCGATGACGATGGCGCCGTGGCCGCCGCGCTGGCGCAAGGTGATGCCGTCGACGAACTCGGTGGCGATGAACTGTGCGTCGCCGAGCATGCCGACGTCGTACACGGTGATGATATTCGGATGGTTGAGCGCGGACGCGGCGCGCGCCTCGTACTGCAACCGCTCGCGCAGCTCGGCGTCGTGCCGCGCCTCGCCGGCCAGCACCTTCAGCGCCACCGGCCGCTGCAACTCCGTGTCGTGCGCGAGGTACACCTCGCCCATGCCGCCCGCGCCGATGAGCGAGCGAATCTCGTAACGGCCGTGGCGCGAGCCGGGTTGGAGCATGGAGGCGGCCATTTTAGCGGTGGGAATGCCTCCGCTCCGCCCCGTCGGTCTCCACTGACCGGAAATTCTCGCCCACTGACCGCGCGTTCAGCGGACTGCACCATGAGCACCAGCCGCTCGAAAGAAGAAGTCGTGCAGGAGTTCCGGATCCAGTCGATCCAGGACGCCGCGCTGCGTGTCATCGCCCGCAAAGGCATGGCCGCGGCGACGATGCAGGAGATCGCCGAGGAGGCGGGCGTCGCCAAAGGGACGATCTACCTCTACTTCCGCGATCGCGACGAGCTGGTCGAGAAGACGTTCGAGCGGGCCATCGGCGAGCTGATGACGCGCATCGATGCCGCGCTCGACACGAACCTCCCCATCGAAGAGAAGGTGCGGGCCATCATGACTGCGCACCTCGAGTTCTTCAGCGAGAACCGGGAGTTCTTCCGCCTCTATCTCTCGCTGCGCATGCCGGAAGGTACGGCGGCGCGGCAGCGGCGGCAGAAGCAGCATTGCCAGCCGCAGTACCGCGCGCGGACGCAGAAATTCGCCGACGCGCTGGCCGAGGGCATGCGCCGCGGCGAGGTGCGCAAGGCCGACCCGTACAAGCTCGCGCTCTTCATCATCGAAGGCAGCACCGCCGTCATCCTCGACCGTCTCGCCGACGACGCGCCCGCGCCCGAGCAGGCCGACGTCGAGCTGCTGACCGGTTTGATCCTCGACGGCATTCGGAAACGGAGCACACGTTGAAAAGAGTGATGTTCATTCTTGCTGTTTTCTGCGCGACCGCCGCGTCCGCGCAGACGACGCTCACCTTCGACGACGCGCTGCGGCGCGCCCTCGCGGTGAACAATCCGGTCGAGCGCGCGCGCGAGGAGATCGGCGTCGCCGCCGCCGCGCGCGACCAGTTGCTCTCGGCGGTGATGCCGCGCATCACCCTGAACGGCGATCTCACGCGCAACAGCATCGAGCAGACCTTCGGCGGCGACGGCTCCGACAGCGTGACCATCCTGCCGCGTAACGACTGGGCCTACCGCGTCGTCCTCTCGCAGCCGATCTTCGCCGGGCGGCGCGAGCTGCGCGCCTACTCGCAGGCGAAGCTGAACGTCGAGAACGCGCGGCAGGGCACGCGCCTGGCCGAGGACACGGCGCTGCTGCGCGTCGCCTCGAACTACCTCGCCGTCGTCAACGCCGATCGCCGCATTGACATCGAGCGCCGCAACGTGGAGCTCGCGGAGCGCCGCCTCAAGCAGGCCCGCGCGTTCTACGAGGCGGGCGAGGTGACGAAGGTCGACGTCTTTCGCGCCGAGACGGCGATGAAAGCGGCGCAGCGGCTGATGGCCGTGGCCGCGCAGACGCGCGAGCACGCCGTGGCGCAGTTGCGCGAGGATCTCGATCTCGACGGCGCGATCGCCGTCGTCGCGCCGGAGCATGCCGCCGCGCCGCTGCCGGCCGAGGACGAGCTGGTGCGGCGCGCGATGGACGCGCGGCCCGACGTCGACGTCGCGAAGAACAACCTGCGCATGGCCCAGCTCGAGGTGGCCAAGCAGCGCGGCTACTGGCTGCCGACCGTCACCTTCGACGGCGGGCGCATCCAGCAGAAGACGCCGTTCCCGGCCTCGAGCTACAGCTACGGCGCCTTCCGCTTCAACGTGCCGCTGTTCCAGTCGGGCGAGGTCTTCGCGCGCGTGGCCGGCGCGAAGCATCGCGAGAAGGCGGCGGAGATCGCGGTGGGCGAGGCGAAGATCGGCGCGCGCGAAGACGTGCGCACGGCGCTCGCCGATTTGCACGCCGCGGAAATCGGCCTGCAGCTCGCCGGCGAACAGCTCGAGGCGGCGCAGGCGGAGTACGAACAGGCGTTCGAGCTCTATCGCGCGCAGGAGGCGACGTCGCTCGACGTGGCCGCGTCCGAAACGTCGCTGGCCGAGGCGCGCCGCGCCGTGGCCGAGGAAACCCTCAATCGTGATCTCGCCGAGCTGCGCGTCTGGTTCGCGGCCGGCTCGATGAAGGAAGCCGTGGGAGTGAATCGATGAAACGCCTGATGACCGCAATCCTCGCCGCCGCCGCGCTCTTCGCGTTTGCGTGCGGCGGAAAGAACGAAGAAGCCTCCGCCGCGACCGCGACGACGACTGCAACGACGTCCGCCGCATCGACGGGCGAAGCTCCGCCGCTGCCGGCCGACGTCGCGCAGGTGACGGGCGCCGTGGTCGACACCGCGCCGGCCACGTCGACGGCGCAAGCTACCGATGCGAACGTCCTCGCCGCGACCGGAGAGTTCGTCTCGCCGGTGCGCTCCGAGCTCTCGCCGAAGATCCCCGGCCGCGTGGCTCGGGTCTACGTCGACGAAGGGACGCGCGTGACCAAAGGGCAGCCGGTGCTCGAGCTGGAGACGGAGTACTCGCGTCTCACGCTGCAGGCCGCGCAGGCCGATGCCGCGCGCGCGAAGGCGGCGCTCGACGAGGCGCGCCGCGATCTCGCCCGCAAGCAGGAGCTGATCGCGAAGGACTCGATTCCGCGGGCGACGTTCGATCGTTCGCAGGCGATGTACGACCAGGCCAACGCCGCATACCAATCCGCATCCGCGCACGTGGCGCTGCTGCGCCAGCAGGTGTCCGACTCGACATTGCGCTCGCCGGTCGACGGCGTGGTCGCGGAGAAGCGCACCGACGTCGGCGCGCGCCTCGGCGACGGCGGCATCGCCTTCGTGGTCGTGCAGCTCTCGCCGCTGCGCCTGCGATTCGCCGTCCCCGAGCGTTACCTCGGCCGCATCGACCGCGGCACGAAAGTCGTCGCGCGCGTCGACCCGTATCCGAACGAAACCTTCACCGGCACGATCAAAACCATCGGCGGCGTCATCGACCCGAAGACCCGCACCATGTTCGCCGAAGCCGAGTTCCCCAACCCCAACGCGCGCCTGCGGCCAGGGCTGTTCGCACGCGTTGAAGTGAAGTTGGATTGACGTAGTTCCGAGGAGCTCGCCGGGAAACCCTCATGCAAAAACTAGCCGAAATCTGCGTTCGCCGTCCTGTCTTTGCCACCGTCATCATCCTGTCGCTGGTGGTGGTCGGGGCGTTCTCGTATTTCAAGCTCGGTGTCGATCGCTTTCCGAACGTCGAGTTCCCGTTCATCATCGTCTCGACGGTGTTGCCGGGCGCGGCGCCGGAAGAGGTCGAGACCGAGGTCACCGACAAGATCGAAGAGTCGGTCAACACCATCAGCGGCATCGACGAGCTCAATTCGCAGTCGGCCGAAAACGTCTCGGTGGTCATGATCTCGTTCGACCTCGAGAAAGACCGCGACGTGGCCGCGCAGGAAGTGCGCGACAAGATCAACCTCGTCCTCTCCGAGCTGCCGAAAGACGCCGAGCCGCCGGTGGTGCAGAGCTTCGACCCCGGCTCGATTCCGGTCGTCACCATCGCCGTGTCGGGACCGGGCACGCAGCGCGACATCTCCGAGTTCGTCGACAAGACCTTGCGGCGCCGCCTCGAGACCGTCAACGGAGTCGGCCAGGTCATGGTCATCGGCGCGCGGCCGCGGCAGATCAACGTCGTCGTCGACAACGCCAAGCTCGCCTCGCAAGGCCTCACCGCCGCGCAGGTCGTCGGCGCGCTGCAGGCGCAGAACATCCAGATCCCCGGCGGCAAAGTGGAGCAGGGTCTGCGCGACCTCACCCTGCGCACCTACGGCCGCGTCGGTACGCCGGAGCAGTTCGGCGCGATCCCGATCTCGAACGCCGGCGGCACCACCATCCGCGTGCGCGACGTGGCGCGCATCGACGACAGCATGGCCGACGTCGAGTCGGCGGCGACGGTCGGCGGCAAGTCGGCGGTCGTGCTGATGATCCGCAAGCAGTCCGGCACGAACGCCATCGACGTCGTGAACCGCATCAAGGAGCGCGTGGCCGAGCTCACGCCGCAGTTGCCGCGCGGCTACAAGCTCGACGTCATCCGCGATCAGTCGGAGTTCGTTCTGGCCGCGGTCGGCGCGGTGAAAGAGCACCTCGTCCTCGGCTCGATCCTGGCCGCGCTCGTGGTCTGGCTCTTCCTCTCCTCGCCGCGCTTCTGGCACGTGCTGCTGATGATCGGCGGCACGCTGCTGCTCTACACGCTCCTCTGGGGCCACTCCATTCCGCTGCCGCGCGCGGTGGCGGTGATCGCGGCCATCGTCGTCGGCGGTGCGATGTTCTGGTACTTCGCGCGAACGTCGAGGCCGACGCTCATCGCCGCGGTGGCGATTCCGAGCTCGCTCATTGCCACCTTCGCGGCGATGTCGTACATGGGCTTCACCCTCAACGTCATCACGCTGCTGGCGCTGACGCTGGCGGTCGGCATCGTCATCGACGACGCGGTGGTCGTGCTCGAGAACATCTTCCGCTGGATGGAAGAGAAGAACATGACGCCGGCCGAAGCGGCGGTGGCGGGCACGCGCGAAGTCGGCCTCGCGGTCATGGCCACGTCGCTCTCGCTGATCGTCGTCTTCCTGCCGGTGTCGTTCATGGCCGGGATCGTCGGCCGCTTCATGTTCTCGTTCGGCGTGACGATGGCCTTTGCCGTGGCGGTGTCGCTGCTGGTGTCGTTCACGCTCACGCCGATGATGGCCGCGCGCTACCTGCGCCGCGAGGACCTGCACACCGAGGGCGGCTCGACGCGCGAGCGCGGCTTCTACGGATACATCGAGCGCGCCTACATGCGCATGCTCGACTGGTCGCTGCGCCACCGCTGGGCCATCGTGCTGCTGATGTTCGCCGTCTTCGCCTCGATGCTCCTGCCGAAGATCGGCCTCTTCGCGCTCGTCGACAAAACCTTCCTTCCGTACGACGACGAAGGGCAGTTCTCGATCAGCGTGCGCGCGCCGGAAGGCGCAAGCGTAGCCACGACCTCGACCATCCTCGAGTCGATCGCCTCGCGCGTGCGCAAGATCGACGGCGTGACGAACACGGTCGTGACCATCGGCGACGATCCGCAGAAGACGCTCAACCTCGGCTCGATCTACGTGAAGCTCGGACCGGCCGAGGAGCGCGACGATCAGTACGCGATCATGGACCGCGTGCGCGAGGAAGTGGTGCCGCTCTATCAGCGCCTCAACCTGCGCACCACCGTCGCGCCGGTGAACGAGTTCGGCGGCGGCGCCGACGCCGAGATCATGTTCTGGATCGGCGGCCCCGAGCTCACGCAGCTCGACCGCTACGCGCGCGAGCTCACCGACGTCATCCGCGATCCGCGCCTCGGCACCACCGACGTCGACACGAACTTCATCGTCGGCAAGCCGGAGCTCGGCGTGCGCATCGACCGCGACAAGGCCGCAGACCTCGGCGTGAGCGTGCAGGACCTCGCCGCCACGCTGAACGTGCTCGTCGGCGGACAGAAAGCCACCAGCTACTACGAGGGCGGCGAAGAGTACGAGGTGCACGTGCGCGCCGGTGAGACCTCGCGCAACACCGCCAGCGCCATCTCGCAGATCGAGGTGCCGTCGTCGAGCGGCGGACGGGTGAAGCTGAGCGATCTCGTCACGATGACCGAAGGCACCGGACCGTCGATCGTGAACCGCCTCAACCGGCGGCGCATGGTCATGGTCATGGCCAACATGAAGCCGGGCTACTCGTCGCAGGCGGTGATGGACCTGCTGAAGAAGAAAGCCGACAGCATGAACATGCCGAAAGGCTACGCGTACGACTTCACCGGCCGCGCGCGCGAGCAGCAGAAGGCGGGTGTGAATTTCATGCTCGCGTTCGTGCTGTCGATCGTCTTCATGTACCTGATCCTCGCCGCGCAGTTCGAGAGCTGGATCCATCCGGTGACGATCCTGCTGTCGCTGCCGATGACGGTGCCGTTCGCGCTGCTCTCGCTGGTGCTGCTCAATCAGTCGCTCAACATCTTCTCGGCCCTCGGCATCGTGGTGCTGTTCGGCATCGTGAAGAAGAATTCGATCCTGCAGGTCGATCACACCAACCAGCTCCGCGAGCGCGGCCTGGCGCGCGACGAAGCGATCCGCGAAGCGAATCGCGACCGCCTCCGCCCGATCCTCATGACCACGATTGCCTTCGTGGCCGGCATGATCCCGCTGGTCGTCTCCAGCGGCGCCGGCGCCGCCACCAACCGCGCCATCGGCTCGACCATCATCGGCGGCCAGATGCTGGTCCTCCTGCTCACGCTCCTGTCGACGCCGGTGCTCTACTCGCTGTTCGACGACGTCGCCCACTGGCGCCACCGCAAGAGCGAGCGCGAAGAGGCGGCGTTGGCGGAGGCGGTGACGACGTAGTACTCGTCACCCCTTGACAAACGTTCCGCGCCGTCCTACTGTATTAGCCATCTAGTACAGCAGGACGGAGCATGTTCGATATCAATCCATCCAATGCCGCGCCGATCTGGCGTCAGATCGAAGAAGGGATGCGGCGCATGATCTCGCTGGGGACGCTCACGCCCGGCGCCGCGGTGCCGTCGGTGCGCGATCTGGCGCGCGACCTCCGCGTCAACCCCAACACCGTGGCCCGCGCGTATCAGCGGCTGACGGACGCGGGCGTCTTCGCGGTGCGGCGCGGCGAAGGGACGTTCGTCGCCGACGCGCCGGCCCAGCTCAAGAAATCGGAACGGAACGAAACGCTGCGCGACGCGGCGGCGCGCTACGCCGGCACCGCGCTGTCGGTGGGCGCCACGCTCGCCGAGGCGGCGGGCGAGCTCGAGACGGCGTACGAGCGCGTCACGCGCGAGCACAGGAGGAAAGCATGAATACGATCGACGTCGCGGACCTGACCGTCCGCTACGGCAAGCGCACCGCCGTCGACGGGGTGTCGCTGGCCATTCCCGCGGGATCGGTGTACGCGCTGCTCGGCCGCAACGGCGCCGGCAAGTCGTCGCTGGTCCGCTGTCTCCTCGGGCAACTGCGGCCCGACGGCGGCCACGTGGCGCTCTTCGGCGAAGACGCCTGGCAGCGCCGCGACACACTCATGGAGCGCGTGGGCGTGGTGCCGGAGGAAGCCGATGCGCCGCCGGAGATGCGCGTGCGCGACCTCGGCTGGTTCTGCTCGCGCCTCTACTCGCGCTGGCAGCAGCGCGCGTACGACGAGCGCGTCGGCCGCTTCGGCATCGACGCGAAAGCGCGCTTCGGCAATCTGTCGAAAGGGCAGAAGAAGCAGGTCTCGCTGGCGCTGGCGCTGGCGAGCGAGCCGCAACTGCTCGTGCTCGACGACCCGACCCTCGGGCTCGACGTCGTGGCGCGCAAGTCGCTGTTCGAAGAGGTCATCGCCGACCTCGCCGAGCGCGGCATCACCGTGCTGATCACCACCCACGACCTCGCGCCGGTCGAAGCCATCGCCGACCGCGTCGGCGTGCTGCAGAACGGCCGGCTCGTGCTCGACGAGGAAGTGGAGACGCTGAAGGCGCGGTTCCGCCGCATCCGTTTCGCCAGCCAGCCGATGGCGCTGGCGAACGCGGACCTCGTCGCCGCGAACGTGCGGCAGTGGGGCACCGGCACCGAGGCCGTGGTGACGAACTACGACGACCTCGCGTTCGAGCGCTTTCGCGATGCGGCGAAGATCAGCACCGCCGACGTCAGCCCGATGACCCTCGAGGAAATCTTCATCGCCGTGGCCGGCGAGGAACAAGGAGTCCGTCCGTGAATACCGCCCTCGTCATCGCCTCGCGCGAGCTGCGCGAGCGTTCCCGTCTGCTGCTGTTCTGCGCCGCCTTCGCGCTGCTGCCGTTCATCGCCGCGCTGCTGCCGGCGGCGCGCGCCGACCGCGCCACGACCATGGCTCTGGTCGGCGCGCTGGTGTCGGCGTCGATCGCCACCGGCACGTCGCTGGCCCTCGGCTCGTCGGTGATCGGGCGCGAGCTCGCCGAGCGGCGGCTCTCGTTCTACTTCGCGCGTCCGGTGTCGCCGGCGGCGCTCTGGTTCGGCAAGGCCGGCGCGTCGCTGCTGGTGTCGCTGTTGGCCTTCGCCATCGCGGTGCTGCCGGTCTGGCTGGTCACGCGCGGCGCGGCGGGCGATCTCTGGCGCACGCTGCCGCTCGTCGCCGGCGGCTCGATCGTCGTGCTCTTCTTCGTCAGCCACGCCGGCGCGACGATGGTGCGCTCGCGCTCCATGCTCCTCGCGCTCGACTTCGTGCTGGCGGTGCTCGCGGCAGGCGCGCTCTTTCTGATCGTGCGGCCGATCTTCGCCGGCGGCGGCGTGCGCATCGCGGCGACGCTCGTCAACGTCACCGGCCTGGCTATCCTGGCGGTGCTGATGATCGCGCCGGTGTGGCAGCTCGCGAACGGCCGCACCGACATCCGCCGCAATCACCTCGCGCTCTCGCGCGCGCTCTGGCCGGCGGTGGCGGTGGTGCTGCTCGCCGCCGGTGCGTTCGGATGGTGGGTGGTCTCGCCCGATCCGGCCGACCTGCGCGTGCACGCGCTGCAGCAGGCGCCGGACGGCACGCATCTCTTCATCAGCGGCTCGGCGGCGTCGCGCGGCGACTATCAGGCCTCGTACATCGTCGATGCGGCGAGCGGCGCGCGGCGCCGTCTCGACGGGCCACCGTGGTGGAGCACCGCCTTCTCGCGCGACGGCAAGGTGATGGCCTGGCTGCAGCCGGCGTCGCTGATCCCGGGGCAGGTGCTCGAGCTGCACACGATGCGGCTCGACGGCGGTGCCGACGTCGCCACCGGCATCGTCACCCAGACCGGCTCGGCGGTGGTGCTGTCGGACGACGGCACGCGCGCGGCCGTGGCCAGTTGGCAGAACGTCTCGGTGCACGATCTGGCGGCGCGCCGCATCCTCGCCGTGGCGCCGGCGCTGGAGCGGCGGCAGGCGGTGGCGATGTACTTCCGCACGCCCGACGTGCTGCGCATCTACGAGTCGTCGGCGTTTCGCGGCGCCGGGCCGCTGCGCATCAGCGAGCTCGATCTCCGCACGAAGCATGTGACCGTGCTCGGGCAGACGAATGTGGCCGACGCGAACTCGCTGGCGGTTTCCGACGACGGCTCGCGCCTGCTCCTGCGCCGCACCGGCCTGCTGCTCGACGGCCGCACCGGCGCGCAGATCGCCGCGCTGCCGCACGGCGAGGCGCGCGCCTACTGGTCGATGCTCGCCGACGGCACCTCGGTCTCCGCGCAGCGCGCCGGCGGCGCGATGCACGTGCGCGCCTTCGACGCCTCGGGCGCGCCGCGCGCCGACGTCGTGTTGCCCGGCGTGCGCTCGGCGCTCGTCAGCGGCTCGCTCGGCGACGGCCGCGTCTACGTCGCCGGCAATCGCGGCGAGCGCGGCTCGCGCGACGGCCGGGTCACGTTCGTGGTCGATCTCAACCGCGGCGCGGTCGTACACACCGCCGAGCGCGTGCGCGCCGGCCTCACCGGCACGCCCGGCGGCGATCCGCGCATCGAGCCGCACCGTCCCGGCAGCGCCCTCGCGGCCTTCGACGCGGACGGGCGGGTGGTGTTATGGGATCCCGACAGCGGCGCGACGAAACGGCTGCAATGAAAAAGGCCGGGCGCGAGCCCGGCCTTTTTGCGTCTGACGCAAATGTCGTTTTACGCGGTTTTCTGCTTGTCCAGCGCGCCGCGGGCGCTCTCGGCGAGCGCGGTGAAACCGGCGGCGTCGTGCACGGCCATGTCGGCCAGCATCTTGCGGTCCAGCGTGTTCCCGGCCGCTTTCAGGCCGGCGATGAACTGCGAGTAGGACATTCCGTTCTGGCGCGCGGCGGCGTTGATGCGGGCGATCCAGAGCTTGCGGAAATCACCCTTGCGATCCTTGCGGCCGGTGAAGGCGGAGTTGAGCGCCTTGTCGACGGCCTGCTGCGCAATGCGGTGTCCGCGCGACCGCATCCCGTAGAAGCCCTTGGCGAGCTTCAATACCTTGGCGCGGCGGTTCTTTCTTTTGGGACCTCGTTTGACTCTCGGCATCGTTCTCCTCGTTTTCCTTCTTCAGAGCGGCCGGGCCAGGAGTGGTGATCGCCGCGGCTCGCTCGGATTGGTGTGCTCAGCACTCAGCACTTAGCACTTAGCACTGCTTTCACTTGTACGGAATCATCCGCTTGACGGTCTTCGCATTCGCAGGCGAGACCTCGACTTCGCCGGCCAGCTTCGACTTACGGCCGGGCGACTTCTTGGTCAGGATGTGCGAGTGGAAGGCGTGGTTCCGCTGCAACTTTCCGCTTCCGGTCTTCTTGAACCGTTTCGCGGCTCCTCGATGGCTCTTCATTTTCGGCATAGAAATCCCCTAAAGCGTGGAGGCTAACGTGGTTGGGGACGGTTTGATTCCGTCCCGCGCTCACTTCGACGGCGCGATCACCATCGTCATGCGGTTGCCCTGTACGTCCGGATGCGGCGACTCGGAGGCGCCGTACTCCTTGATCTCGGCCAGCAGGCGGTCGAGGACGGCGCGGCCGAGCTCCATGTGCGTCATCTCGCGGCCGCGGAAGCGGATGCTCACCTTGACCTTGTCGCCGTGCTGCAGGAAGCGGATGACGTGGTTCTTCTTGAAGTCGAAGTCATGCTCGTCGATGCGAGGGCGGAACTGCACCTCTTTGACGATGATGACCTTCTGCTTCTTCTTGGCCTCGCCTTCCTTCTTCTTCTTCTGGAAGATGAACTTCCCGTAGTCCATGATCTTGCAGACCGGCGGGCTGGCCGTGGCGGAGATCTCGACGAGGTCGAGGTCCTTCTCGCGGGCCATCTCCTGCGCCTGCGCGATCGGCACGATGCCGACCTGTTTTCCTTCGTGATCGATCAGACGTACCTCCGGCACGCGGATCAGATCGTTGATGCGGTTCTCAGGCTCTACGGGTCTACGGTCGAATCTCGGATTGCGGCGTGGCGGGAAAATACGTGTTTCCTCCTGTAATTGGGCTGGCTAATGTACGGGCTGCGGCACCCGAAGTCAAACCAGCGGCCGCCTCCCGGCGTCTATGGGGTGCAGGAGAGACAACGCTCTTGCGCCGAATGCTTCCCACGATCCTGCTTCTCGCCGCGACCGCCTGCAGCTCGGCGCGCGTCGCCCGCGAGACCGCGCTCCTCGGCGAGCGCTACGCGATGTACGGCTTCCGCGGCGTCGTGCTCGTCTCCACCGGCGGCAAGGTCGTGCTCGACCGCGGCTTCGGCGGCGTGACCCGCGACACCCGCTTCGATCCCGGCTCGATCATGAAGACCTTCGTCGCCGCGGCCATGCTCCGCCTCGAAGCCGACGGGCGTCTCCGCACCTCCGACCGCATCTCGAAGTACCTCGGCCCGCTGCCGGCGGAGAAGGAGGCGATCACCATCGACCAGCTCCTGCTGCACACCTCCGGTCTGCCGCTCGACGCACCGCCGACGACGGTCGACGTCGTCGCCGCGTTGCGCGAGGCGAAGCTGCGCAGCGCGCCGGGCGCGGAGTATTCGTACTCGAACTTCGGCTACGGCGTGGCGCTGCAGATCGTCGAACGCGTCTCCGGCCAGCCGTTCGCGGTCTACGCGCGCAAGCAACTGCTCGAGCCCGCGCAGATGCGCGAGAGCCGCTTCTGGACCGAGGAGCCGCGGCCGGGGGAAGTGATGGCGAAAGCGTGGAGCGGCAACTCGGATGAGGAGCTGACCGAAGCGGAGGAGCCGAAGCGGCTCGCGCCGGAGTCGCCGATGTGGGGCAAGTACATCTTCGGCGCGGGCGGCCTCGTCACGACTGCGGCTGACCTGCATCGCTGGTGGCGCGCGCTGCAGGAGAGCGAGGTGCTGCCGCGCGACGTGACGAAGAAGATGTTCACCGCCGCGATCGAAGGACAAGGCTACGGCTGGAACATCAAGCCGCCGAAGATCTATCGCGGAGGCCTGATCCGCGGCGCGTTCATCAGCATGCTCGCGGCCTGGCGCGACGCCGGCGCGGTGCTGGTCTACCTGATCGATCGCAACACCGGCTGGCACGCGCCGCTGGAGAAGAACGTCGAGCGCATCGTGCGCCACCAGCCGCACGTCGTGCCGCCGGCGGTGGTGACGATGGAGCCGCCGGCGCGCGCGATCGGGACGTTCGGCGGCGTGCGCATCACGCGCGACGGCAACGATCTCCTCGTGGCCGGCGAGTCACAGGAAGCGCTGTCGCTGCTCTGGTCGATGAGCGCGGAGCGCCGCGCCGTCGCCGCGCGGCTGAACGAGCAAACGGAAGGTGAGGTGCTCGGCACCGCGCCGCACCCGAGCAGCTCGCGCAACTACCAGACCTTCGTGCGCAAAGGCGACACGATCGTGCGCGTGATCAGCGACGGCGACAAAGTCCTCACCACCGCCACGGGCGTGCCGCGGTCAGCGATGCGCCGCTTCCGCATGACCGCCCCGAACACGCTGGCCTCCTACGACGTCGCCAACGACCGCGTGCTCACGCTGACGTTGCACGACGACACGATCGAGCTCACCAACGGCGCCGAGCGGCTCGCGTTCCGCTCCGCAACACGAGCAGACGAAAGGCCTCCGGCGGCCCGACCCGGCCGGCAGCGCTAACCTTGCCTCTCCGCCCGAAGACGCCTCCCGCGAGACGCACGTTCGCTGCATGACCTACGCTGCCGGCCGTGCCGGCCCGCCGGAGGCCTCTGGTCGTTCCCTGTTGCACACTCACCGCGCGCGCGTGGCGATCAGCTCGCGCGCTTCGCCGAGCAGCGCGTCGATGGTCATGCTCCCCTGATCGCCGCCGCTCCGTTTGCGCAGGCTGACCGTGCCCGTCGACGCTTCCTTCTCGCCGACGATCAGCATCCACGGCACCTTCTGCAATTGCGCGTTGCGGATCTTCGCGCCGAGCTTCTCGTTCGAATGATCGAGCTCGACGCGCATGCCCGCCTTCTTCAGCTTCGCCGCCGTCTCTGCTGCGTAGTCGACGAACTTCTCCGACAGGGGCAGCACCGCCATCTGCACCGGCGCGAGCCAGAACGGGAACGCGCCGGCGAAGTGCTCGATGATGATCCCGATGAACCGCTCGAGCGAGCCGAGGATCGCGCGGTGGATCATCACCGGCCGGTGCTCCGCGTTATCCGCGCCGATGTACGTCAGATCGAAACGCTGCGGCAGCGTGTAATCGAGCTGGATCGTGCCGAGCTGCCACGGCCGGCCGATCGCGTCCGTCACCTGGAACTCCAGCTTCGGCCCGTAGAACGCGCCTTCGCCCGGGTTGATGTGAAACTCCAGATTGTTCTTGCGCAGCGCGCCTTCGAGCGCGCCTTCGGCAGCGTCCCAGAGCGCATCGTCGCCGAGACGTTTTTCCGGACGGGTGGAATGCGCGATGCGCACCTCGTTGAACCCGAAGACGTCGTACATCTCCTTGATCAGACGCAGCTCGCGATCCATCTCCTCTTCGAGCTGCTCCGGCATCACGAACAGATGCGCGTCGTCCTGCGCGAACGAGCGCACGCGCGCGAGACCGTGCGTGACGCCGCTGCGCTCGTAGCGATGCAGCCGCGCGAAGTCCGCCAGCCGGATCGGCAGATCGCGATACGAGCGCCGCTCGTTCGCGTAAATCTGCGTATGCCCGGGGCAGTTCATCGGCTTGACGCCGTACTCGCGCTCGTCCACCTCGGAGAAGAACATGTTGTCGCGATAGTTGTCGTAGTGGCCGGAGATCTTGAACAGCTCCGTGTCCCAGATCAGCGGCGTGATCACCTCGCTGTAGCCGTCGCGGCGGTAGTACTCGCGCACGAACTGCAGCAGCTCGTTGTAGATCACCGCGCCCTTCGGCAGGAAATTCGGCATGGCCGGCGCGAAGTGGCTGAACATGAACAGCCCGAGCTCCTTGCCGAGCTTGCGGTGATCGCGCGCCTTCGCTTCCTCGACGCGTTTCAGGTACGCCTCGAGCTGCGCCTTGTCGCCCCAGGCCGTGCCGTAGATGCGCTGCAGCATGGCGTTGCGCTCGTCGCCGCGCCAGTACGCGCCGGCCACCGAGAGCAGCTTGAACGCGCCGAGGCGGCCGGTGGATGGGACGTGAGGCCCGCGGCAGAGATCGAACCACTCACCCTGGCGATAGACCGACAGCGTCTCGTCGCCGGGGATCGACTCGATGATCTCCACCTTGTACTTTTCGCCGGCCCGATCGAACGAGCGCACCGCCTCGTCGCGCGACCACTCCTCGCGGCGGATCGGCAGATCGCGTTTCACGATCTCCTGCATCTTCTCCTCGATGCGGCGGAGATCCTCGTCCGTGAAGGGACGGTCGGTGCCGAAGTCGTAGTAGAAGCCGTTCTCGATGACCGGCCCGATAGTGACCTGCGTGCCGGGGAAGAGCTCCTGCACGGCCATCGCCATCAGGTGCGCGGTCGAGTGGCGGATCGTGTCGATGCCGTCCTCGGTGGTCGGTGTGATGATCTCGACCTTCGCGCCGTCGGGCACGGGCGTGTAGACGTCGACCGTCTTGCCGTTCACTTTGCCGGCGATGGCGTCCCTGGCCAGCCGTTTTCCGATCGACGCGGCCACGTCGGCGACGGTGGCGTTGTCCGGTACCTCGCGAATCGATCCGTCGGGAAGCTGTACGTTCATCATTGACCTCAAAACAAAAAAGACAGGGTGGTGAGCCCTGTCTTCGCGATCTGGCAGTTCGGATTTGCTCGAGCGATCAGCGACAGGGCGACTGGCGAGAGCCGGTCGTTCGCGTCTGTCCGGTCGTGGTCGTGCGAGTCATGGGTTGGAAAGTATAGCAAACCGTATGTTACCGTGAGCGGAACTCCGGAAATCCATCCATGCTACCAATCGTCACGCTGACGGCGGCCGCTCTCCTTTCTCTATCCACCGATGCATCGCTCCGCCTGTACAACCCGCATGCGGAAGCGGTCGAGGCGCGCGTCGCCTGCGGCGCGGAGCTGCGCGTCGCGCAAGTGGCGCCGGGCGACGTCGCCGATCTCGCGCTGCCGTGCGCGACGCCGTCGGTCGACGCGCCGCTGCCGCTCGCGGCGTTCTCCGCCGACGACACCACGCAGCGCATCGTCAGCAACGCCTGCGACGCCGTCGCGCTCGAGGCTCCGCGTTTCGGCTGCCGCCTCGGCACCGCCACCGTGGCCGTGTCGGCGTCCAGTGATGGCGCGTACGACTGGAGCGTCGAAGGCGCGACCATCGCCGGCGGCGCCGGCACGAATCGCATCGTGCTGAGCCTCGGCAATGGTCCAACCGCGCACGTGACGCTGCGCGTGAACGGCTGCGCGTCGGAAGCGGTGATCGCCATCCGCGAGCCGCTGGCGATCGACACGCTGACGATGCCGCCGGGCGCCGCGGCCGATCAGCCGGTCATCATCAACTGGACTTACGCCGCCGGCGCGGAGCCGGCCACGCAGCTTCTCACCGGGACCGATTTCGACGCGCCGATCGTCCTCGGCGGCGCGGTGCGCAGCTACAGTTGGACGCCGACGAGCGGCGGCGCGAAGCACGTCGAGCTGCGCGCGAGCTACGCGCCTTCGATCGGCACGCGCGGCGGCGGACGGCGTCGCAGCGTCGGGCAGACGCAGGGCGGCGCCGCGAACTGCGCGACCGCCGTGCGCGCCGCCGATCTCGACGTCTCCGGCTGCGGCGTGAAGACGCCGCGCATCACCGCGCCCGCCTCCGTCGACGCCGGCTCGCTCTTCACCGCCTCCACCGACGTTAGCCTCGGGCAGACGGTCGCGTGGCACGTCGACGGCGGCACGATCCGCTCCGGCGCGAGCACCCGCAGCATCGAAGTGAAAGCGGACGACATCGCCACCAACGTGCGCCTGCGCGTCGACATCACCGCCGGTGCCGGCTGCTCCGCGCGCGCCACGCGCGACATCACCGTCGTGCCGCACGCGGTCTGCACCACCGCCGCGCCGACCGCGTCGGTCGCGCTGGCCAGCCATGATTGCTTCAAAGCGACGGTCGTGGCCACGTTCACCGGCACGCCGCCGTTCCGCGGCCGCTGGTCGGATGGGAAATCGTTCGAGACCAGCGAGACGACGCTCTCGCACGACTTCACCGTCACCGGCGGCTACAGCATCGAAGACTTTCGCGATGCCTCCTGCCGCGGCAGCGTGACCAAGACCGCGCGCATCGACAACTTCGCGCCGACGGCCGTGCTCTCCGCGATCGGCGGCAGTTGCACGAACGGCAAAGTGGTGGCGCGTTTCACCGGCAGGCCGCCGTTCAGCGGCAACTGGTCTTACGGCGGCGCGTTCACGACGAACGAAAAAGAGCTGGCCTATCCCGGCACTCTCCGCGAGGGTGGTCTTTACATCTCAAATCTCGCCGACGCGGACTGCACCCTCGGCCTCGCCGAATCGCGCTCGCTCTACATTCGCCAGCCGCCGAAGGCGACGTTCATCAAAGACGTGTTCTGCTCGACCACTCGCGAGAACGCGATTGGCGTGCTCATGTCGAGCGAGCCTCCGCTGACCGTGTACTGGGCGGACGGCGCCGTGTCGAAGGTCACCACGAACGAAGCCACCGCCATCGTCTGGCGGTCGTACAACACGACGTCGTACTCCGAGGATGTGCGGATGGTGCGGGCCACCGACTACGACTGCGAGCTGACGATCCCGCAGCCGGTGGCGCACGTGTCGTACCGTCCGCAGCCACGCATCGTGCACGACGACGTTTCTCCGCTCGCCGCCTGCGACGGCCGCGGCACCATGACGCTCGGGCCGATGAACCCGAAAGCGGTCGTCACCTGGACGCTGGAGAGCGGCACGATCGTCTCCGGCCAGGGCACCCCGTCGATCACGTACACGACCACGGTCACCGAGTATTTGCATCCCGCGAGGGTGAGCGTCGTCGCCACCTATCCCGACGGCGAGTGCAACTTCAACAACACCGACTCCTGGAAGTACTACAGCCGCCCGTCGATCAAAGCGACGGTGCAGACGAGCGGCACGACCATCCGGCCGGGCGGCTCGATCAACGTCACGCTGCAATCGACCTCCAGCTCGTTCGAGGTCTTCCTCTGGGACATCACCGACGCCGCGCGCCGCGCCGACTTCAACGGCTTCAGCTGCGGCGGCGGCCGCTGCACCGGCACGCTCCACGACACGCACGGCGCCGGCATCTTCACGCTGCGCGTGTCGTACGCGAACGGCTGCGGCCAGCTCGAGAAGATCGACATTCCGATGACGGTCACGCAGTAGGGTACGAGTCTGCACGTGCACTTTCGCGCGTGCAGGCCTATCCTTGCTGCATCCCGATCTGCAGCGTCGTTCCGCCGTACCTCTTGCGCAGCATCGCCGCGCGCGGTGATGAGGAGGATCGTGCGCGCGCACTAGCGGCGCTCGAGCTGCAGTCGCTGCGGCAGGAGCGCGCCGCCACCGCGGTCGTGGCCGGGCCGCTGCTGCTGCCGCGCGCGACGAAGCGCCGCACCGTCTTCGACGCGCGCAACACGCGCGAGCTGCCGGGCTTGCACGTGCGCGGCGAAGGCGAGCGCCGCGTGCGCGACGTCGCGGTGAACGAGGCCTACGAAGGCGCCGGCGCGACGTACGACTTTTTCCGCCGCGTCTACGGACGCCGCTCCATCGACGATCACGGCCTCCGCCTCGATTCGACCGTGCACTTCGGCGAGCATTTCAACAACGCGCATTGGAACGGCGCGCAGATGGTCTACGGCGACGGCGACGGCAAGTACTTTCGGCGCTTCACCGGCTCGCTCGAGGTGATCGCGCACGAGCTCACGCACGGCATCATCCAATGCACCGCCGGCCTCGGCGCGAGCGGCCAGTGCGGCGCCCTCGGCGAGCACTTCGCCGACGTCTTCGGCGTGCTGGTCAAGCAGTACCGCCTGCGTCAGAAGGCGTCGCAAGCGACCTGGCTCGTCGGCGAAGAGCTCTTCACCGAACGCGTGTGCGGCGTAGCCATCCGCTCGATGAAAGCGCCCGGCAAGGCCTACGACGACCGCATCCTCGGCGACGATCCGCAGCCGTCGCACATGCGCCATTTCGTGCGCAGCTCCGGCGACGACCGCGGCGTGCACGTCAACTCCGGCATCCCCAACCATGCCTTCTACGTCACGGCCACGCTCCTCGGCGGCTACGCGTGGGAGATCGCCGGCCGCATCTGGTATCGCGCGCTCACGCGCGAGCTCGGCCCGCGCGCGAACTTCCAGCAGTGCGCCGAGGCCACGTCGCGCGCCGCAGCGGCGCTCTACGGCATCCGCAGCGGGCCGCAGCAGGCGGTGCAGGAAGGATGGAAGGCGGTAGGGATGGATGTGCGGACGGGCTTCGACCGCGCGCAGTTCGAGCCGCCGATGGCGGCGGCCGAACTGCCGTACCTGGTCTGATTACGCGGGCCGCGTGCGCTTGACCCGTCCGGGCGTGCGCGTGGCGGTCACTTCTTCATCCTCGCCGCCGCCGTCGTCGTCGTCGAAGTCATCGTCGGCATCGCTCATCGCGCGCGAGCTGCTGGCGGCCTTGCGGCGCTCGTAGCCGTCCCATTCGCGGCGCGAGTTGAGCCAGACCAGCATGCCGGTGGCGAGCGTCACCGCGCCGAGGCCGACCACGAGCACCTCCGGGTTGCGCTTGAGGTAATCCGCCACGTCGTCGAAGAAGTCGTCGACGTCGGTCTCCTCGATGCGCGACTTCACGCGGCCGAGCACGATGTCGACGAGTCCGAGGCGGTCGACCAGATCGATCAGCGTCTCGGTGGCCGCGGCGCCCGTGACCACGTTGCGCAGCACGTGACCGCTGCCGCCGCTCCGTTTGCGGGATGAGCCGCTCCCTTTTTCTCCTTTGGCCATACGTCCTCCTGCGTGGTGCTTTGCAAAGGACGTGACCGGCGAATCGGGGGAGCGGGAAGAGGAAGGATGGTAGTCCCCAGCGGACTCGAACCGCTGACCTCCACCGTGTCAAGGTGGCGCTCTAACCAGCTGAGCTAGGGGACTGTCCCTGTGAGGCGCCAGACGATACCGCAGCCCGCCCGGCGCCTGCAAGAACTCACCTCATCCGAGCCTCATTCCCGCGCCGCGTCCTGCAGCGCGAGCAGGAAGTCGCGGTGCGCGCGCTCGAGCGCCCGCGGATCGGAAGGCGCGGAGCGGAGCGCGTCGAATGCGCGCGCCATCGCCGCCGGTTTGCCGAGGAACTCGAACGTGCGCGCGAATGCCTCCAGCTGGCCGCGGAGCAGCGACTCGTATGGCCTGGCCAGCGGCTCGCGCGTGTTCGCCAGCTCGAGGAAGCGCGTGCTTTCCTCGACGATGGCCTTCGCGACGTCGAGCCTGCGCAGCGACGCGCGGCGATAGAGCGCACGCTGCAGCGCCACCATCTGGGCGATGTCGGCCGGATCGCCCTGCGCCTTCTGCTGCATGGTCTGGAACGCATCGAGGCGGTTGAGCAGCGACAGATGCGCCGAGGAGCGCTCGCGATCGGTGGTCGCACTCGAAAGCGCGGCCGCCGCTTCGCGCACGCCGAACGGATCGCTGCCGGCTTTCTCCACGAAACGCATCGCGCAAGCGGCCAGCGGCTGGACCGCGCTCGCGTAGTCCTGCTTGTCCATCGTCGTGCGCGCCGCCTTGCGGCACTGGTCGTCGCCGAACGCGCCGAAGCGGTCGAGCACCGCCAACTGCTGATCGAGGTTGTCGCGGATCGCCGCTGCGTCGCTCACGCGCCGCGCGGCGATGCCGTAGCCGTTCACGCGCTGATTGG
Organism: Thermoanaerobaculia bacterium; assembly: GCA_036389275.1. GTDB lineage: Bacteria > Acidobacteriota > Thermoanaerobaculia > Gp7-AA8 > Gp7-AA8 > QHVT01. Next base: position 27,029 of record DASVQE010000033.1, on the reverse strand, counting down.
CGGCGATCTCGTAGATCAGCACCGGCTCCGAGAGCGCGCCTTCCTTCGACGGGAACGGCAGCTCCACCGAGATCCAGCGGTTCTCGCCCGGCAGCATGCGCGGCAGCACGAACGTCCGTCCCGCCGCCGTCGCCTTCAGCTCGCGCGCCTGGCCGCCGACGATGCCGATCTTCGGGGTCATGCCGCGCGGCACCGCCACGCCGACGATCATGTCGCGCACCTCGAGCGACGCGTTGTGGATGACGGCGTACGCGGGCGACGGCGTGTTGCCGCCGTTGCCGTCGTAGACCTCCATGTTGCGCTGCGCCTTGTTGTTGTCGAGGACGATGGAGAGGTCGGTCTCGGGCCAGCCGGGTGCGCGGTGCAGCAGCGACGGCGCGATCATCGGATCGCTCGCGCCGCCGTCGATCTCGACCGCGAGGCAGACGTGATTCGACGCGCCCGAGGGCAGGTTCCAGGTCACGCCGGCGCCCGCGGCCGGCGTGATGGCGCTGTCGGCGGCGGTGAAGGGAATGACGGTGGTGCCGGCGTCTTCGAAGTTCACGCCGACGCCGCCGTCGGAATACAAAAAGTGCGCGGAGACGCTGCCCACGTTCGTGTGCGCGTTGCGCGAGATGCGCGCGAACGCGAAGTTCGTCCCCATGGCCATCGGCTGCGCGCGCTGGTTCACCGGCTGGTCGGCGCCGTTGAACGGAGACGGATCGTTCGTGCGGCGGTTCCAGACGTCGGCAGTCGTGTAGAAGGCGTCGTGCGTCGACGGCTCGGCGCCTTCGTCGTGCACGCCCGCGCCGTCGGTCCAGTCGCGCACGTAGTAGTCGTCGGTCGCGGCCACCTCGTTCGTGCGGAAGTAGAAGGGATCGATCGACGTGTTGACCACGGTCGTGCCGTCGTTGCCGAGGAGCTGGTGCGTCATCCAGTTCGCATTGCGGTTGAACTGCACGCCGGGCGCGAAGTTCGCGGTGTCGGGAATGTTCGCGGAGGAGAAGACGCCGACGAAGTCTTTGCCGACCGCTCGCAGGTCGTCGTAGTCGCCGAGATACGGCCAGTAGTCGCGCGCCGGCGTGCCGTCGGTGAAGCGCGCCAGCATCAGATCGTTCCAACTCATGCCGTCGTCGGAGCGGCGCAGGTGCGTTTCCCAGCACTGCGCCATGCCGCAGGCGACGAGCTGTTGATAGAGCATGCCGATGCGGCCGTGGCTGTTGACGGCGATGGCGGTGTTGTGGGCGTTGTGCACCGTGAGCAGATCGCCGCCCGGCCAGGTCGCGCCGCCGTCGGCCGAGTGGCGCAGGTGCAGCGTGGTCGTGTCGCCGCCCTGATGGTCTTCGTACGAGACGTAGACCGACTGCGAGTCGCGCGGATCGACGGCGATGGCGAGATTGCCGCCGGTGCGCTGCAGGCCGAGGTCGGGGTTGGGGATGGGGACGTTCGAGACTACCGAGACGCCGACGTTCATGCCGTTCATCAGCGACTGGAAGGCGGGCGAGCCCTGGCCCCAGTTGTCGTCGCGCACGACCACCACGTCGGCGTTCGGCACGCCGTCGTTCCAGCGCACGAAGGCGACGTAGACGGTGCCGTCCGGATGGATGGCCGGGCGGCACTGATGTCCGTCGCGGCCGGAGCCGGGCGTGGTGGTCTCGACGCGCACGGTGTTGTTCACCGGCGCGGCGATGCTCGCGTCGAGCGTGTAGTCGACGGTCGAGCGCGTGGTCGGCACGCCGAAGTCGTCGCTGCCGATGTAGACGCGGTCTTTCCCCGGATCGAACCAACCCATCACCGTGGCCGCGGCGGCGAACGGCTGGTCGGGCGAGTCGCGCGGAAAGAACGTCGGCATGACGGTGTTCAGGTTCGCATCGTTCGTGCGCGCCATCCGGAAGTGGATGCCCGGCGAGCCGGTGGCCTGCAGCAGCCCGGCGTAGAGGAAGCCGCTCGAGCCGGCGAAGCGGACGCTGATGTCGAAGGTCGAGATCCAGTTGTTGAGCGTGCTCGGCACGATCTCGTTCGCGTTCCAGTTCTGGCCGCCGTCGAAGGAGACGAAGACCGGCGCGTTGGTGGCGGTGGGACGCATGCCGGTGAACGAGGTCACCACCACCGTGTTCGGATGGGCCGGATCGACGGTGATGTTGGTCTCGGCGTTCTGGTAGGTCTCGTCGCTCTGCATCTGCGGAATGACGTCGACGAGCGTGAGCTGGGCGTGCAGCGCGGCAGGCGCGAGCGCCGCCAGCAGTGTGAGGAGTGCGAGGCGAAGTCGGAGCATCATGGCCGTTCCTTTCGTGTTCATTGCTGCGCGCGCAGCAGGAGGCCGACGCGCTCACGTTGCGAGAGCTCCTGCACGTCGAGCGGATCGATGACGATCGGGCCGCGGGTCGGAAACTCTTTGATCGGATTCGGCTGCATCAGCACGATGACCTGCTGGCCGACGGCGAGCTTCGGCGTGCCGAACCACATCACGTCGCGCGACGCGGCGAACCGCACCACCGCTTCCGCGCTCCGCTCGCCTTTGAGCGTCTCGGAGACGGCCAGCCGGGCGATGTGCCAGAGCGGGTTGTGCTCGCTCGCTTCTTCGCGCGCGGCGCGCTCCATCTCCGGCGCCGGCCGCACCTCGACCACGCGCGCCACCACGATGCGCTCCGCGCTGCGGATGCGCGCGGCGAGAGCGCGGTCGCGCAACTGCTGCCGCGCATTCGCGACCTCGCGCCGCGTCGCTCCGCGCTCGCGCGGCTCTTCCGACGCGACCTCGGTGACGCCGAGCGTCCGGCCGTAGGAGTAGGGCTCGGTGTAGAAGATGCGCTGCGCGCCGGCGCGTGTCGCGTTCGGGCGCAGCAGCCGCACCGTCACCTCTTTTCCTTGCAGGCTGCGGAGGTCGGGCGTCGCGTCGATGATCTCGTCGACGCGCACCACCGCCGTGCCGTTCTCGCGCGGAATCGAGGGTGTGGACGCCTGCAGCTTCAGGATCGTGCCGGTGAAGACGAAGCTCGAGTGCTGCACGACGGCGAGCAGGTCGGGACGCTTCGGCTGCGCGGCCGCGCTCCAGGCGGCAAGCAGAGTGAGAGCGTAGAAGAACTTCTGTTTCATGGCCCAGTAGTGACGCCGGGCCGCGAAGCGTTACAAGGCCACTTCCATTTCGACGCGATTGCGTCCGCTTTCCTTGGCGCGATAGAGCAGCGAGTCGGCGGCGGCGATGGCGGCGCTCGAGTCGTAGAGATTCGCCACCGACACGCCGAGGCTGATGGTGGCGCGCAGGCCGGGCGCGATGGACGAGAAGTCGATGCGCTCGACCGCCGCGCGCAGCCGCTCGGCGATCTCGTGCGCCTGCTCGGGCGTGGCGGAGTCGAGGAGCACCAGGAACTCTTCGCCGCCGATGCGTCCGACCTGATCGTTCGCGCGCAGCTCGAGCCGGCAGGTGCGGGCCACCTTGCGCAGCACCTCGTCGCCGGCGGCGTGGCCGTAGGTGTCGTTGATGGCCTTGAAGCGATCGATGTCGAAGATGACCACCGCCGCGCTGCGGCGCTCGCGCCGCGCCGCGTCGAGCGCGAGGTCGACCGCGGCCACGATGTGCCGCCGGTTCGGCAGCCGCGTCAGCTCGTCGGTCATGGCCATGGCCCGCATGCGGCGGGTGTTCGCCACCTGCCGCCAGAAGAGGATCGTCAGCGCGACCGCCAGCATCGCCGTCAGCGCGATGACCACGGTCTGCAGTTTCTGATTGCGCTGCGCCGTCTGCAGCGCTGTGGCGCGCAGCGCGTTCTCGCGTGCGAGCGCGCGGTTCTCCTGATCTTTTTTCTCGGCGTCGAACTCGACGCGCAATCGCGAGGAGAGCTCGTCGCGGCGCGACGCGGCCAGTTTCTGCTGCATCTCCGCCTGCCGCTTCTGCGTCTCGTACGCGTTGCGCCAGTCGCCGCGCTGCGCGTACGCGAGCGCCGTCTCCTCGAGGTTCTTGTCGAGGAAGCGGACGTTGTTCTGCCGCTCGTAAAACTGGCGCGCCAGGGCGAGCTCGCGCAGCGCGTCGTCGTAGCGGCCGATGCGGCGGTAGGCGATGCCGCGGTATTGCCGCGCGCCGGCCAGCGCCTCGACGTCGTGGTTGGCGTCGTAATGATGCACGGCGCCGTCGAGCAGCGGCAGCGCCTCGCGCGGGCGCTGCAGCTTCATCAGCGCCGAGCCGAGGGCGCGCTGCGTGAAGGCGATGTCATCCTTTTTCCCGAGCTTCTCAAACGCGGCCAGGGCACGGCGGTAGTAGGTCTCGGCCTGTCGCGCGTTGCCGGAGACTTCGTACGTGCTGCCGATGTTGAAGAGCATGTCGGCGACGTCGGAGTGCTGTCCGGCCTGTTCGTACTCGGGGATGAGCTGGCGGTAGTACTCGATGGCGCGGTCGTACTGCGCGACGTGGCTGTCGGCGTAGACGTTGGCGATGACGGAGAGGATCTCGCGCCGCCGCTTGCCGTCGCCGATGCGCGTGCAGATGCGATAGGCGGTCTGCAGGCTCGTGAGCGCGTCCGCCATCGCGCCGCGGTTGTATTGCATGTAGCCGAGGTTGCCGAGCGCGTCCGACTCGGTGGTCGCGTCGCCGGCCTTGTTCGCGAGCGCCGCCGCCGCGGCGAACGTCTGCTCGGCCTCCGGCTGCCGCTGCTCGATGAGCAGCGCGGTGGCCTGGCAGGCGGTCAGCTTCGCCTGCAGCGCCAGGTCGCCGGCGCGCCGCGCCGCGGCGATGCCGAGCTCGTACGCGCGATGGGCGGGCGGCGGCGAATCGGACCAGGTGCACTCGAGCAGTTGCACGCGGGCGGCGATGCCCGGATCGGCCAGCGCCGCCGAGTCGCGCTCGACCGCGTCGAGCAGCGCCCGCGACCGGATCTTGTCGGCCGGCCGGATCCGCTCCGCCTCATCCAGCATCCGCCGCGCATCCGCCGCCTCGACCCGCGCCGCCAGAGCGACGCAGACCAGCGCGTACACGACACACCGCCCGCTGAGCATGAGCCGCTAGTGTCTCACGCCCGCAAAACCAAAAACGCCGCTCTGGCGAGCGGCGTCTGGTGGTGTCAGTCCTTTCTCAGGCGATTACAGCTTCCGGCTTCGCGGCGTCGAATAGTGCAGTGACAGTATCGAGCTCCTGCTCGATGAGCTGTGGCGAGACGAGCGACTCGATGATCAACGGGCAGTCCGCTGGAACGAGGTGAACGACGCGAGCAAAGGCCTGCCTCGTCGTGGCGCCCAGCGGCAGGTGCTCTCCGCGCGGGCCGACCTCGCTGATGTGCAGTTCGACGAGACGATCACCGAACTCCTGCAGCATCAACATCGCGGAAACCATGGTCGGATCGATCTGCCGCGCATGACCGAGATCGAGGCAGAACCTGGCTTCGGGGAACGTCTCGAACAGCACATGCAGCTCGGCGATGGTGCGTCCCGTCGTCTTTCGGTTATCCATATTCTCCAGACAGAGACGCGCGCCGAGTTGCTGCCAGAGCGACGGCGTCTGCAAGAGTTCGGGATGGACGATCACCGGCCACGAGTCCGGCAGTCGGAGCAGGAGCTCGAGCACCGCGCGTTCGTCCAGAGTCTGCAGCTTACTCGGCGCATGGAAGGAGACGTAGTCAAACCCGTCGAGAACCAGACTCGGAATGGCGTCGACGAGCAACGGCAGCTCGTGATCCCGCAACGCAGAAAGCTCCACGGCGTCAATCCGCGGCACATCGCGCTGGATCGACAACCCTGTCGCGAAATCGCCTTTGGCCAGTGCGCCTGTCGAGAACCCGATCGGCTTCATCAGAACACTCCAAAGTCACGAATCAGCGTCGGTAATCGTGGATGCACATCGAAGAACAGGCGCGTGACGCCGCGACGAAACCGCTGGCTGACGTCGCGCAGTTCTGCGTAGGTGGGATCGTCGAGCGCATTTTCGAAACGGACACGTTCTAGCCTCGTGCGAGCGTCGCTGTCCGCAAGAGCATGCAGGAACCGATCGTACGACGAGAAGATGTCGTCGGCGACGTCGTTGTCGCCGGCTTCGAGCACGACGCGCGCGAGCAGCTCGAGCGGCGGGACGTCGGTCTGGCTCCGAATCAGGTCGGCGAGCATGAGGAAATACTGCTCGTCATTCTCAACCTGATGGAGCTCCGGCGGTGCGAAAAGGTCGCCGGCAAAGGCAGCAAGCAAGCCTCGGATGAAGAGGACCTTTCGTGAAAAGCGCAGCTTCACGTTCCGAATGCCCCAGCCCTGGCGGCTGCGCTCCCACATTTTCGAGGCGTAGTCAGACGCCATCGTTCGCCAGTAGCGGACGACATCGTTGAGCAGAAAGTGCGGAACGACTTGTCTCCGGCCGCTCCTGCTGCGGACCGGCCGATCGTGAAGGACGTACCGGGCGAGAATGTTGCGGATGACCCGTTCGCGCACGACGGGGTTCGTCAATGCCCGCGATTCCGAGAGGAGCAGGATGCGACGGGTGAGATTCTCGTTCGAATCGCGCGTACCGGCGATGTAGTGCACCAACTCGTGGCTTGCCACGATGTCGCCGAACGTGCCGGTCGGACCGACCTCCTTCGTGACGATTGCGCGCACGCGCGTTTCGATCTCGCGCGCCAGCATTGCGTGCTCGGGATCGGATTGCCCATCCACGAGAAGCACCCAGTCGGCGTCGCTGCCTTCGGTTGCTTCCGCGCGACCGAGCGAGCCGGTGACCACCACGGAGCAGTTGGCGTCGTGGAGATCCGCGAGTGCCGCGGAGAGCTCGCCGACGACTTGTTCCGTCCTCTCGCGCGCGGCGCGGATCGCAGTCCAGTTCTTTCCGAGCCGACTTTCGAGCGTCTCCAGCGAGGTCGCCACGGCCTCAGTTTCTCAGACATCGCGCGTGTGGCGGTGCCAAAAAAGACGCCGCCCGGTCTCTGCAACCGAGCGGCGTCTGGTGGTGGGTGATTTGGTAGGCGCTATCGGACTCGAACCGATGACCCCCACCGTGTGAAGGTGATGCTCTACCGACTGAGCTAAGCGCCTGAACGACTCGGGAAACGGGCGGGTTTTGCGGTTTCATTCCCGCGCCGGTGGCGGACGATAGCACAATTGGCGGCGCATGCGACGACTGGTCCGACTCGCTTCGCTCACCGCCGCCGCGGCGGCCCTCGGCGTCGTCGCGGAGCGGCTGCTGCTGGCGGCGCCGCGCTATCGCGGGCCGGCGTCCGATCACTTCGACGGGCGGCGGTTTCACAACCGCGCGGGCGGTCATGATGCCGAAGGGTCGTTCCTGAAGTGGCAGTTCACGAAGGAGCCGATGCCGTGGCCGGAGTGGATCGCGTCGGAGCCGGGGCCGCCGCCGCCGCGGCGCGTCGACGATGGGCGCATCCGAGTGACGTGGGTGAATCACGCCACGATGCTCGTGCAGATGGATGGCGTGAACGTGCTCACCGATCCGATCTGGAGCGACCGCTGCTCGCCGGTCGGGTTCGCCGGACCGAAGCGGCATCGCGCGGCCGGCCTCCGTTTCGCGGAGCTGCCGCCGCTCGACGCCGTGCTGGTGAGCCACAACCACTACGACCATCTCGACGTGCCGACGCTGCGCCGTTTGCGCGGGACGCAAATCCTCACGCCGCTCGGCAACTCTGCGCTGATGGCGCGGCACGGCATCGAAGGCGCGCGCGATCTCGACTGGTGGCAGTCGGTGAAGCTCTCCGACCGCGTCACGGTGACGCTCGTGCCGGCGCAGCACTTCTGCGCGCGCGGCCTCTCCGATCGCGACGCGACGCTCTGGGGCGGCTTCGTGATCAGCGGTCCATCGGGGCACGCCTACTTTGCCGGCGATACGGGATGGGGCGTGCATTTCGAGGAGATCGCGCGCCGCTTCGGGCCGATGCGTGTGGCCATGCTGCCGATCGGCGCGTACCTGCCGCGCTGGTTCATGAAGCCGGTGCACGTCGATCCGGCCGAGGCGGTGCGCGCGCATGAAGTGCTCCAGGCGAAGACGAGCATCGCCATGCACTGGGGCACGTTCGCCCTCGGCGATGACGGCGCGACGCAGCCGGCCGAGGATTTACGCAAAGCGCTCGACGCGGCCGGACAGCCGCGCGTGCTGCTGGCCGATCATGGAGTCGGGATCGACGTTCCCTGAATTTGCGCGTCGTGCAAACGCGCCAGCGTCACCTGCGCGACGATCGCGCCGATCAGGGCCAGGGTCATGTCCTTCTGCGTGTCCCAGATGTCGCCTTGCGTGCCGAGGAATGCGTCGCCGGCCGAGCCGGTGGCGATGGAGACCGACCACTCGAGCAGCTCGTACGCGGCGCTGATGGCCAGGCAGATGGCGACGACGATGGTGAAGAGCCAGCCGCGTCCGCGCACGACGCGCAGGCGGATCAGCACCTCGCGCGCGGCGATGGCCGGCACGAAGCCTTGCGCGAGATGGCCGATGCGGTCGTAGTCGTTGCGCGCCAGCCCGAACGCGTCGCGCATCCAGAACCCCAGCGGCACCTCGGCATACGTGTAGTGCCCGCCGACGATGAGGATGAGCGCGTGCAGGAACAGCAGCACGTAGAGCAGCGGCGTGAGCGGAAAACGGTGGCGCGTGGCGACGAGCAGCGCGATGCCGATCAGCGCCGGAAAGACTTCGAGCAGCCAGGTGAAGTAGTCGTGCGGACGGATGGCCGACCAGACCAGCGCGATGGCGAAGAGCGCCACGAGGAGCGGGCGGAGTCGCACGCGCAAAGCTTACGCGCGCGACTCCGGTGCGTCACTTCTTCTTCGACGATTTCTTCGAGGAAGACTTGCGCGACTTCGAGGAGGAGGATTTTTTCGAGGAGGACTTTGCCGAGGACTTTTTCGCGGATGACTTTCTCGCCGACGACTTCGAGCCGGACGACTTCTTCGCCGACGACTTCGAGCCCGACGACTTCGACCCCGAAGACTTCTTCGACGACGACTTCTTCGAGCCCGACTTCTTCGACGACGACTTTGGCGCCGGCGGCACCTTGCCGCCTTCGCGCCGCGCTTCCGACAGGCCGATGGCGATGGCCTGCTTGCGGCTCGTCACTTTCTTGCCCGAGCCGCTGCGCAGCTTCCCGCGTTTGAACTCATGCATCTCTTCTTCGACTTTGTCGTGGGACTTTTTCCCGTACTTACTGGCCATCAAAACCTCCTGCACAAGAGCTTGTGCAAGATCAATGCTGGTCGACGTACGTCGCCGGCGCGAGCACGACCGCGCCGCGCCGCGACACGCGCACGCTCATGTCGTGCGTGCCCGGACGCAGCGCGTTCGGCCGGCGCAGCTCGAGCTCGTAGTGTCCGGCGAGCGTGCGCTGCAGGCGTGAGATGGCGATGCGCGGCAGCACGTGCGTCTTCGCGTAGAAGCCGCCGGTGTCGCGCGCGGCGCGATCGAGGCCGAGCTCGAGGTCGTGATAGTCGGCGTTGGTTGTGTCGAGCGCGAAGACGCTGACGCGCGCGGCGTCGAGCGCGCGCCGCGCGGCGAGGTACTCCTGCTTCATGGTCACGCCGACGGCGGAGAGCTGGCCGAGTCCCCAGCCGAGGAGGAGAAGCGTCTTCGCACCTTCGACGGAACGCAGCGCGTCGGCGACGATGGTCAGGCCGCGCTCGGAGCTGACGGCGCGCCGCATCGCGCGTGCATCGAGCCGCGGCGCGAGCGACGGCGACGCCACGATCGGCGGCGTCGGCGGCTCGTCGAGCGCCACGGATGCACGCAGCGCCTCGCGCACGCGATCCTTGTCAGACGTAAAGTCGAGGCGGAACTTCAGGTGCGAGTCGAAGGAGACGACGGCCACGCGGTCTTCCGGCTCCAGTCCCGCGATCAGCTCCTCCGCGTAGGGCAAGAACTTGAGCTGCCCGTGAATGCGCGCGCTCTCGCGCGCAAAGTCGGTCTGGACGAAGACGATCAGCAGACGTCCGGACTTCGGGATCGATGGATCTGCGTCACTCCGTACATCCGCCACCCACGTGGCCGACTCCACGGCCGCCGGCTTGCCGCCGATGCGCACGGTGAAATCGCCCGCATGGAGATCGTCGAGCGGCTCGCCGTCGGCGTCGGTGACGCGCACGTCGGCGAGGATGCGCACCACCTCGATGGACTCCTTGAATTGCGCGCGCGCGACGAGCGGCATCATCAGGAGCAGCATCGCCAGCCGGCGCATGCGAATCACGATACCATCGCGCCCATGCGATTCACCGCCGCACTTCTCGTGACCATTTCGTGTGCACTCGCCGCGCGCGCGGCGACGTTCGACGAGCTCTTCACCGATCAGACCATGCGCGTCGATTACTTCCACACGTCTACGCCGAAGGGCGACGAGATCCTCGCGCTCGACCAGGTGGTCAACGACGGCGCGTGGCCGGGCAGCCGGACCATGCTCATCGACCGCTCGAACCTCGGCAAGTACTACTTCGAGGTGATCGACCGCGAGACCAATCAGTCCGTCTACTCGCGCGGCTTCGCCTCGGTGTACGGCGAATGGGAGACGACCGACGAGGCGCGGCAGCGCCCCGGCACGTTCCACGAGTCGCTCCGCTTCCCCTGGCCGAAGAAGCCGGTGCAGGTGGTGCTCAAGAAGCGCGACGAGCAGAACGCGTTTCAGCAGATCTGGTCGATGGTGGTCGATCCGTCGTCGCGCTTCGTCAATCCGTCGCCGCGCGCCGCCGCGGGACGGGTCTGGTCGTATCTCGACAGCGGCGCGCCGTCGCAGAAGGTCGACCTGCTGGTGATCGGCGAAGGCTACACGCAGGCGGAGATGCCGAAGCTGCGCCGCGACGTGGAGCGGCTGGTCGGAAAGTTGTTCGCAACGGAGCCGTTCAAGTCGCACCGCTCCGACTTCAACGTGCGCGTGCTCGAGCTGCCGTCCGCGACGAGCGGCGTGCACCGCCCGCGCACCGGCGACAACCGCCGCACCTCGACGGGCGTGCAGTACAACATCTTCGACTCGGAGCGTTACGTGCTGACGCTCGACAACAAGGCCATGCGCGATGCCGCGGCGTCGGCGCCGTACGATTTTCTCGAGATCCTGGTGAACGAGAAGCAGTACGGCGGCGGCGGGATCTTCAACGATCAGGCGACGGCGGCGGTCGACACCGGGTTCGCCGAGTACGTGTTCGTGCACGAGTTCGGACATCACTTCGCCGGCCTCGGCGACGAGTACTACACGTCGCCCGTCGCCTACGCGACCGGCGGCAGCGAGCATCCGGAGCCGTGGGAGCCGAACGTCACCGCCGACGGCGCGCATCCGAAGTGGATGGATCTGGTCACGCCCGGCACGCCGCTGCCGACGCCGTGGGACAAGAAGGCGTTCGACGAGCACTCGCGCGAGTATCAGGCCGAGCGCGCGAAGCTGCGCAACGCGAACGTGCCGGAGTCGCAGATGGACGCGCTCTTTCGCCGCGAACAGGAATGGGAAACGAAGTTCCTCGGCTCGCAGCAATACGCCAACCGCGTCGGCGCCTTCGAAGGCGCCGGCTACGAAAGCACCGGCCTCTATCGCCCCGAAGCGGATTGCATCATGTTCACGCGGGATGAGGTGGGTTTTTGCGATGTCTGTGCGCGCGCGATCGTGAAGGTGATTGACATGTACGCGAAGTGAGTTCCTCGGAGTTCCTCGGGTTCCTCGGAGTTCCTCGGAGTGGCTGGCTGTAGTGGGCCACTCCGAGGAACTCCGAGGAACTGCCGAGGAACTCCGAGGAACTCCGAAGATACAATCCTCGCATCGTGTCCCTCACATTCGTTGTCGGCGGTGCGGCCGATGTGTTTCCGGGCGAGCTCGCGCGCGCGATCGAGGAAGCGTTGCGCGGGCGGTTCGGAGAGGCGGCTGGGGCGCAGGACGAGCCGTATCACTCCGAGCCGGTGGGTGTGCTCGGGTGGCGGCGGTTGCAGGAGCGTGTGCTGCGCACGCCTGATGCGGCGCCGCAACTGACGACCATCGATGCGTATCAGGCCGTCTACGTGCCCGATGCGCTCGAGCAGGTCGAGCATCTCGCGGTGGCGAATGCGGCCGATCCGCTGCAGGTCGGGAGCGTGCCGGCGTTGCTCGAGGAGCTGCAGCGCTTCGCCGCGCGCGCGTCGCTGCCGACCGACGATCTCGAGCTGATGCGCCTCGGCGCGCACTACCTCGAGGCTGACGATCCCGACGCCGACCTCGACGTGCAGACGTACGTGCAGCTGATGCTGACCGCCAGGCAGGCGCTCGCGCGGCGGCAGCCGTTGTGGGTGGTCGTCTAGCTACACGCGTCGCGACGGCGGCAGCAGCGACTGGTTGATGGCGATCGCGGCGATCGCGCCGTCCGCGGCCGAGGTGACGGCGAGCTGCGCGCCGGGCACGAGATCGCCGATGGCCCAGACGCCTTCGACGCTGGTGCGGCGATGTTCGTCGACCACGATGTCTGGCTTGTCGGGATCGCAACGGCACCCGAGCTCCTCGGCCAGCGTGCAGGAGCGCTCGACGGCGATGTTGAAGAAGAGCGCGCCGACTGCGACGCGCTCGCCGGTCGCAAGCACGGCAGCTTCGACGACGCCTTCGTCGCCGACCAGCGCGACGATCTGCTCGTCCTTCACATCGATCTGTTCGGCGAAGAGCTTCGAGTGTTCTTCCTGCGTCCATTCGCGCGCGTGGCCGTGAGTGAAGACGACGATGTCGTTCGACCACTGCAGCAGTTTCAGCGCGAGTGCGGCCACCTTCTTTCCCCAGCCGATCACGCCGATGCGGCGGTCGCGGCACTCGTAGCCGTCGCAGTCGGGGCAGTGATGCACGGAGACGCCGTAGTACGACTCGATCTCCGGGATGTCGGGCAGCGTGTCGCGCACGCCGTAGGCGAGGACGACGCGGCGAGCGCGCACGGTGCCGCGCGAGGTCGTGGCGACTTCGAAGACGTCGCCGACGCGCTCGATCTTCGTGGCGCGTCCTTCAGTGATCTCGACGCCCGACTGGCGCGCCTCGGCGCGGCCGCGCTCGAGCAGCTCGCCGGGCGGGATGCCGTGCAGTCCGACGAATCCGTGAATGCCGCGCGAGGCGTGATTGCGCGGGCGGCCGGCGTCGACGACCAGCACGCGGCGGCGATAGCGGCCGAGGAAGATCGCGCAGGTGAGTCCGGCCGGACCGCCGCCGACGATCACCGCATCCCACGGCGGCTCGGAGGCCGCGGCCATCAGCGCGTCCCGCCGAGGGCGTTCGCGCCGGACGGCGGCGCATCGACGCGGATCGAGACATTGCTCGCCGCGAACGGCGTCTGCGATCCGTTCGGGCGCACCCACACCACCACCGTGTAGACGCCGGGGCCGTCGGGGAACGGGACCTCGAACGAGAACGCGCCGTCGTCGCTGAGCGGAAAATCGCCGCGGCGGCCGTCGCTGTATTCGCGGCGGATGATCTCGAGCGTGCCGTCGGCGCGGCGCGTGTACTCCGACTTGAGGCGCGGCAGATACTCGCGGCGGCGATTGGGCAGCGAGTACGAGTCGATCAGATTCGCGACGGAGGCGAGCATCGGACGCGGCAGCGGCTCGTAGTGGACGGTGATGCTGTCGATGCGCACGCCGCGTTTCGCGCGGCCCGAAGCGCTGACCGCGCGGCCGAGCTGCGCGTGGCGCGGCAGCGGCTTCGTCCAGTCGACGTAGCGGCGGAGGAACTCGTGCACGATGCGCAGCTCGCCGCGCTCCCAGGCGATGCCGATGCCGACGTGCGTCGCATGCGGATCGAGGATGGTCCGTTTGTGCCCGTCATGCGGCGGCGTCTCGGACATCATCGCGTCCTCGGTGCGCCGCGCCATCTCGTACAGCGCGCGGTCGTTGAAGCCATACGTCGCCGACCACGCCGCCGCGTTTTCGCTGACGGCGTCGTTCACGCCGGCGAACGAGTAGCGCATGTACGGCGGCAAGCCATCGAGGGTGAAGTGGCCGGTGGTGCGGTTGCGAATCTGCACGCGGCAGTATTCGTCGCCGAGGGCGGAGACGGCGTCGTCGAGCAGGACGGGCGGAAGTCCGTAAATCGCGCGATCCCGATTGATGAACGTCACGATCTGCTGACGGATGGAGTAACGGATGTCATTCACATCGCCACGCACCATCAACGCGCTCAGCGCGACGACGGCGATGACGATGAGGCGGCGCATGGATCGATTGTAGTGCCTCATCGAATGGGCAACTCGATCACCACCCGCAAGCCTGGATGCACGTTCTCCGCGTGGATGCGGCCGCCGTGCTCTTCGACGGCTTTGCGGGCGATGGCCAGTCCGAGGCCGGTGCCGGTGGATTTGGTGGAAAAGTAAGGGTCGAAGATTTTCGGGAGGAGCTCGGGCGCGACGCCGGGGCCGCTGTCTTCGACGGCGATGACAACGTGCGAGTCCTCGGCGTGCGCATCGAGCCGCACCCGTCCGCCGGGCGCGGCCTGCAGCGCGTTCTCGATCAGGTTCGACACCGCGCCGCGCAGCAGCCGCTCGTCGCCGCTGAACGCCGACGGCATCGTCGGCGCGATCTCGGCGCGGAACTCCTGGCTGCGCGAGTAGCCGGCTGCGAGATCGCGCAGGAGCTTCTGCAGATTGAGCGGCTTCCGCTGCACCTGCCGCAGCGAGGCGTAGTCGCTGAACTCCTTCGAGGTCTCGCGCAGCGTGACCACCTGCCGCAGGATGTTCTCGACCGCGGTGCGCACCACCTGCGGCAGATTCGGATCGTTGCGCTCCGCGACGGCGCGCAGATGCTCGGCGGTGAGCTGGATCGGCGTGAGCGGATTCTTGATCTCGTGGGCGACCTGCCGCGCCATCTCGCCCCACGCCTCAAGCCGGTTGGATCGCAGGATCTCGGTGACGTCCTCGGCGATCAGCATCTCCTCGTCGCTGTCGGGCAGCGGCACGATGGAGAAGCGCAGCGTGCGGAGATTCGAGTCGATCATCACCTCGATCTCCGACGACTCGGCGCGGCGCGGCTCGTGCGCGGCGAGCACGCTGCGCAGCTCGTCGAACGGCGGCTCGAAGCGTTCGTTGGTGTGCTCGTCGAGATCGAACAGCTTGCGCGCGGCGAGGTTCGTCGCGCCGATCGCGCCGGACCCGTCGAGCACGACCACGGCGGCGTTGATGTTCTCGAGCAGCGTCTGCAGGCGGTCGCGCTCGTGGCGGAGATCATCCTGCTGCTTGCGGATCGAACGGGCCATGTCGCGGAACGTGCGCACGAGCAGGCCGAGGTCGGGATCGGCGGGCACGGCGACGCGGACATCGAAATCGCCGCGAGCCACGCCGCGCGCGCCGGCCACGAGTCCCTGCACCGGCCGGGTCACGCCGGCGGCGACGCGGAAGGCGACGCCGATCGCGGCGAGTGCGATGAAGACGAGCAGCATGTAGATGGTGGTGGCGAGGTCGTTGACCTGCGCCTCGATCTGCCGCCCCTGCACGATGAACGGCAGCGCCAGCGTGTAGGTGCGGCCGCCGCCGGCGCCGAGGTTGATGTGGCTGTAGATCTCGACATACTGCGTCGAGCCCGACATGCGGCGCGCGCGCACCAGTTGCCGGCCGCCGAGGACGATGTCGAGATAGACGTCGCCGGGCAGCCGCTCCGACTCCACGTGCGCGGCGAAAAGATCGCGGCGACTCGACGCGATCAAGCGCTCGCCGCGATAAAGATGGAGGTCGTGTCCGATGACGCGCCCGAGCCAGGAGAAGATCTCGTCGTCGAGCACCTGCTCCGGCGCCGCGGCCTGCGAGCCGATGTAATCCTCGATCACGCGCTGCGCGGCGTTGAGCGCGGTCTGTCCGCGGTCGACGTACTCCGACTCGAGGCGGTTCGCGAGGTAGGCGCGCACGAAGAGCACGAAGACGATCAGCGGCACGATCACGACGATGGTCAGATAGAGCGAGGTGCGCGCGCGAAAGTCGAGCGTGACCGGATTGCGCAGCAGCGCAACGAGCTGCGGCAGCGAGCGCCAGGCCAGCACCGCCACCAGCGCGACCAGCGCCCAGATGGCCACGCCGCCGGCGCGGCGGATCTGCTGGCCGACGGTCGGCAGTTGCAGCGGGAAGACGTAGAGCGCGTTCTCGCCGCGCCGCACGTAGAGCCAGGTGGCGTCGCTCTCGGTCGAGCGCACCCAGGTGCCGCGGCCGGGCGTGAGCCGCGCGAAGAGATGCGCGGGACTCTGCGGCAGGCGATAGGTGACGCTGCTCTGCGGAGTGCCGTTGCGGTCGTAGACGGCCGGCTCGCGCTGCGCGTGCATGCCTGTGGAGTCGTCGGAGGTCGACTCG
This sequence comes from Thermoanaerobaculia bacterium, assembly GCA_036389275.1. GTDB lineage: Bacteria > Acidobacteriota > Thermoanaerobaculia > Gp7-AA8 > Gp7-AA8 > QHVT01. The sequence goes on along the minus strand of DASVQE010000033.1, from coordinate 10,850 downwards.
AAGAAGTCGCGATAGATGTCGGCGAAGGCGGTGGCGCCCGGCTCGCCGGGATTGACCACGTGCACGCTGCCGGTGCCGATGCTGGCCGCGCCGACGTTGATGGTGAAGTCGTGATGCAGCAGCACGCGGCGGCTGGTGCCGACCTGCAGGATCTCGCCGCTGCCGGTCGAGCGCTGCTCGCCGAACTGCGGCAGCCCGACGCCGAAGCGGCTCATCTCGTCGCGCGTCACGCCGTCGTTGATGGTGATCACCGCCGGCACGCGCCACTTCGAGAGATCGGAGCGCAGCCAGAGCGCGTAGGCGAGATCCTCCATGCTCATGCGGCGGTAGTCGTCGGGCAGGAGCGTGGCGAGGTCGATGTGCTCGAACTCCGCCTCGAGGGTGGTCTCGATCATCGAGCGCAACTGGCCTGCTTCGCCGGCCACGAGCGGCGCGTAGGTGTCGGAGACGAAGGCGCGCGAGCTGCGCTCGCCGAACAGTTGCAGCGGCGCGTACATGATCGCCGCGGCGATGAGCGCCGTGGCCACGACGCGCAGCGGCGCGCGCGGCAGCGCGGCGCAGAGCATCACCACGGCGAAGGCGAAGAGCAGCAGCGCGGTGAAGAGGACGCCCTGGGCGACGCTGGCCGGCACGACGTGCTCCGGCAGTGCGGTGATGCGCGAGTTGGCGACGAAGTTGTCGACGAGCTTGACGTAGCCGAAGGCGGCCACGAGCGCGAGCGCGGCGCGCGCGGCGAACGGCAGCCGCGCCAGCAGCGGCCGCAGGATCACCACGATGCCGAGGATGGTGCCGGCGGTGAGCAGCAGATCGAACGGCGACTTGCTGAACGGGCCGAGGATTTTCGAGGCGTAGAGATCGAACCCGAAGATGCCGAGCGGATCGTCGGGCACGCGCACCCACAGCAGCGACACGCGCGCAGCGACGAGGAAGAGGATGCGCAGCGCGCGCGCCTCGCGGAACATCACCAGCGCCGCCAGCGCCAGGATCAGCGCGAGCGCGCTGCGCCCTTCGGCGGCGGTGGCGTCGACCACTTCCTCCCGCGAGCGCGGCACGAGATCGACGTAGAGCGACGAGTCGGCGCGGCGCGCGACCAGGTAGCGCATCGTGCCGCTCTCCTGACGCGGGAAGCCGCCGTGGAAGAGCAGCGAGACGAGCCAGGCGTCCTGCCGGTGCACGCGCGTGCGGCGGCGCGGCACGTTCTCGATGCGCTCGAAGGCCTGAACCGTGAACTGCGGCGTCGTGCGCGAGCGCGTGATGTAGAGGTTGGTGACGTCGAACTGGTAGACGCGATTCGCGGGCGCGCGATAGTCCTCACCCCACCACGCCACCGGTTCGTTGTTGCGGTCGAGGATGCGCGCGCCGCGGCCGGTTTTCTTCACCTCATTCGCGAGGATGCGGAAGAGCGCGGCGCGGTCGGAGCCGCGGCCGCGCGTGGCGGCGGCGATGCGCGCGGCGGAGGCCTCGAGCTCACGCTCGCGCGCGCCGAGGTCGTTGCGGATGCGCGCGACGTCCTCGGCGAGATGCGCCGCCGAGTGGACGGCAAACGATGCGCGCACATCGCGTACGCGCCACAGCGAGGCGGCGTACACGAGCGCGGCGAGAAACAAAAACAGCGCGGCGAGCCGCGCTGTTCTGGACGTCATACCGTTGATGTCTCCGCTTACTGGCCTGCCGACTGGACCGACACTACCGACCAGCGGTTGTCCTTCTGCTTGAGCGTGATGTAGAGGTCGCGCGGTCCGCCCGCGATCGACCAGCGAGCGGTGATGTGGTACTGACCCTCGGCACGCGCGCCTTTCGCGCTGACGCGCTCGAAGCCGCTCGGCTTGACCTTGTTGAAGAGCCCGTCGAGCAGATACGAGGCCTGGTCGCGACCGAAGAAACCGCTCTTCTCGGCGAGGCCGGGGAACTGCAGCATCACCTGCTCTCCGGCGCCGATGCCCGAGACGATCGCGTCGACATCGCCGCCGCCGAAGCCGCGCTCGAGGTTCGACATCGCCGTATCGAGGTCGCGGAACTGCGCCGACGCGACGAGCGGCACGGACATCACCACCATCATGACGACTGCGATTCGCGTGAAGTGTTTCATCGGTTGTCTCCTGTGCCCATTCAGAACGACCGAGGGCATGCGTTTATTCTACGTCTTTTCAATGGTTTAGGTGCATCCTTCCGGTGTCGGCTCTGTCCTCTGGCAATGACGGATGCCGCGCCGCCGCAGCTCTTCGAGAAAGTCGTCCGGCAGCGGCGCCCCGACGCGAAGTGGTTGTCCTGTCAACGGATGCGTCATTGCGAGCTCTGCCGCGTGCAGCATCGGCCGCACCGCATCCTCCTTTCCATAGAGCCAGTCGCCTGCCAAAGCGTGACCGATGGCGGCGAGGTGCACGCGGATCTGATGCGTGCGTCCGGTCTCGAGAGCGATCTCGACCAGAGTGCCGCTGGACGTCACCATGGAAGGATGGAGGTGCGTCCTTGCGGACTTGCCTCCTTCCTTTACTGCGAACTGGATGGCGCCGACGCGGGCGATCGGCGCGTCGATGGTCTGCCGCTCGCCGAGCTCGCCATTGCAGAGCGCGAGGTAGCGCTTGCGGATGCGCTTCCGCTCGAACTGCCGCGTGAGGCGCACGTTGAGGTCGGCGCGCTTGGAGAAGAAGATGACGCCGCTCGTGCCGCGGTCGAGGCGCTGCATCAGGAAGGCGGGATCGGTGTAGCGCTGCACGAGGTCGTGCAGGAACGGCTCGTCGGGCTGATACATCCGCTGCTGCACGACCAGTCCGGCCGGCTTGTTGACGAAGAGCAGCGCCTCGTCTTCGTAGAGGATGTCGAGCGTCACTTCACATACTCGAGAACCCACGGCCCTTCGCACGTGAGCTGCAGCACGCTCTCTTTCTCGATCAATAGATAGTGCGGCTCGTCGGGCGGATTGACGTAGAAGCCGCCGGTGGTGAAACGCTTGACGTGCGTCTTGTCAACTTTCGTGCCGAAGCCGACGGCGATGCGTCCGGAGAGCACGGTCACGCGCTCGGGACGCGGATGCGTGTGCGGCGCGATCACGCTGCCGGCCGGAATCTTGAGGCGCACGGTGAACATCCCGGCCGCTTTCGGCGAGCCTTCGAGCACCGCCATCTTCGTTCCCTTCGGCATCGACGGCGGCGCGTCGGCCCAGGTGACGCTGGTGACCTGAATGGCGGCGGCGAGGAGAAGCGCGAGTGCGTGCATGAGGCGATGTTACCCGGATCGGCGCCACCAGCCGAGCTCGCGCGGGCAGTAGCGGAGGCTCTGCAGGTCGAGCTCTCCGGCCGACCGGGCGTGGTGCATCACGCACTGAAACTCCTCGCAGTGGCGATAGCCGAACGAGTGGCCGAGCTCGTGGACGGCGACCCGCAGCGCGCGCTCGGGACGGCCGCGCAGACGGCCGAGGGCGACGACGGCGAAACGTCCGGGCAGATCGGCTTGTCCGAAGATGAAGGCGAGGCCGGGCGCGTAGGCGTCGCCGTCAATGACGCCGACGACGCGATCGGCATTCGCGATCCGTCGTTGCGCGAGCGCCGCCAGCAGCGCGCTGCCGCGGTATTGCCGCCGCGCGGGGTCATACGCCGCACGCGGCAGCGCGATCGGCGCTTCCACGCGCACCTCGGCATCGAGGAGCGCGGGCAGTTCACGTCGCAGATACGCGAGCGTCTCCGCCGGCACCGCTCCGATCGGGACGAGCGCGATCGTGCGCGGCCGTGCTGCGCAGTCCGCGAGCAGCAGAGTCAGCGCGAGCAGCAGAGTCAGCGCGAGCGCGCGTCGCATCAAGCATGAGACGCGACAGACCCGTCGCCGGATACTCCTTTGATCAGCAACCAGAGCGTGAGCGCGAGCCCGGCCAGCGACATCGGCGCGAGCAGGAGATCGGAGGACCAGTCGGGGGCGAGGACGAAAGTAAAGTTCTTGACGATGAAGCCGAGGCCGGCGATGGCCAGGAGCACGCCGAGGAACTTCGGCAGGTAGCGGGAGCGATAGATCAGCCAGGCGCGGATGAGCATGGCGATGCCGTAGAGGGACATGAAGATCGCGCCGCCGACGGTGTACATCCGCAGCGAGAGATAGGCGAGGGCCTGCAACTGCTCCTGGGAGAAGGAGCTCAGATACGGTTTGCCGCTGAGGAAATTGAGCGCGCCGAAGTAGAAGAGCTCCGCCGTGGCGAAGGCCGCGGTCGAGACGAGGCCGAAGAACGCCGCGAGCAGCGAGAGCTCCTTCTGCACGGGCCGCAGCAGAAAGTAGAGGAAGAGCGACAGGGCGATGTCGCAGATCGCCTCGACGAGGTAGGCGGCAAAGCCGAAGCGGAACAGCGTCTCCGATGCGGCGATGTTGCGCGCCGTCGCCGCCGCGTCGCCGGAGACGATCAGCTTCGACGGGACGTACAGCTCACCGAGCGCACCGCAGACGATGGACAGGAGGAAGAGCACTCCGATCGTTCGCGCGTAGGTGTTCATCGTCATGATGACGAATGATACGGAAGAGAGCTCCGCGGAGTTCCTCGGTTCCTCGGAGTTCCTCGGAGGAAGCTCACCACTCCGAGGAACTCCGAGGAACCCGAGGAACTCCGAGGAACTTACTCGCGGTACAAAAGAAACTCATCGCGCGCCCGCGCGAAATCGCGCAAACCGTCTTCCCATTCGGCGACCCAGTCGTCGACGTTGCCGCCGCGCTCGACCAGCTCGCGGTAGCCGGCGCTGCCGGCCAGGAGGTCGATGGCCAGGCGGTCGGACACGAACTCGTACGTCTCCGTGCGCCACTTGAACTCTTCCGGATTCACGTCGCGCGCGACCTTCACGCACCAGAGTCCCGTGCGATACGGCTCGAACGTGGCGCGGTTGGTCACGTGCAGCTCGACGCCGCCGCACACCTTGTTCGCATGCTTCTGAAACGTCGGCATGAAGTAGTGCGGGCGGAAGCGGACGCCGGGGAGATTGAGGTTGTTGAGGCGGTCGGCGAACTTGAAGGCGTCCTTGATCCACGGCGCGCCGAAGAACTCGAACGGATGCGTGGTGCCGCGTCCTTCGCTGAGGTTCGTCCCTTCCACCAGGCACATGCCGGGATAGACCGTCGCCGTGTAGACCGTAGGCATGTTCGGCGACGGGATCACCCACGGCAGTCCGGTGTCGCCCCACCACATCGACCTGCGCCAGCCCTTCATCGGCACGACCACCAGATCGCACTCGAGCTTGTGCACCGTCGCGTAGTAATGCTTGAACCAGCGGGCCAGCTCGCCCGCGGTCATGCCGTGGCGCGTCGGCAGCGGGAACATGCCGACGAAGCTCGAGTACTGCTCCTCGCGGATGTTGCCTTCGATGTGCACGCCGTCGATCGGATTGGGGCGGTCGAGCACGATCACCTGGACCCCGAGCGGCGCGGCCACGCGCATGCAGAGGGCCATGGTGTAGATGAAGGTGTAGTAGCGCGAGCCGATGTCCTGGAGGTCGATGACCAGCGCGTCGAGTCCGCGCAGCGCCTCGCGCCGCGGCTCGAGGTCGGACTCGTGCTTGCCGTAGAGCGAGTAGACCCGCAGCCCGGTCATCGGGTCGATGGAGTGTTCGACGTGGGCCATGTCCTGCGCCTCGCCCCAGATGCCGTGCTCGGGACCGAACAGCGCCTCGAGCTTCCAGCCGCGCCCGGCGTGCAGCAGTTTGACTGCATGCCGCAGATCGTTCGTGACCGCGCTCTGATTCGTGACGAGGCCGATGCGCTTGCCCTGGATGCGCCAGGGCTCGGAATCGACGAGGACTTCGAGGCCGGGTAAGACGTTCATGGTTCTCCTGTGGCGAACACGGAACGCGGAACGCGGAACACGGAACGACCGGAGCCGCTAACGTTCCGTGTTCCGTGTTCCGTGTTCCGTGTTGCCTTCGAGTAGTTCGAGCGCGTGTGCGAACAGCGGCATCACAGCCGCCAGGTTCTCCGTCGCGCCCTTCACGCTACCCGGCAGATTCACGACCAATGCCTCTCCGCGCACCGCGGCCTGCGCGCGTGAGAGCGCGGCCATCGGCGTTTTCTGAAGGGAGGTCGCTCGCATCAGCTCGCCGAAGCCGGGGATGGTGCGGTCGCAGACGCGCATCGTCGCTTCCGGCGTGACGTCGCGCGGCGCGATGCCGGTGCCGCCGGTCGTCACCACCAGACGCACGCCGTGTTTGACCGCGTCGACGATGGCCGTGGCGATGCGCTCGACGTCGTCCGGGACGATGGCCACCACGTCGACGTCGTAGCCCTCGGCGATCAGCAGCTCGCGCACCGCCGGGCCGGAACGATCCTCGCGCTCGCCGCGCGAGGCGGCGTCGGAACAGGTGATCACGCGAGCGCGTATCATGCGCGCGCGATTCTAATGAAGCGCAGCGATTTCTCTTATCACCTGCCGCCGAGCCTCATCGCGCAGGAGCCGCGCGAGCGCGGCAAGTCCCGCATGATGGTGCTCGCCGGCGACGCGATCGAGCACGACGTTTTCTCCTCGCTGCCGCAGCGCCTCGGCCCGCGCGACGTGCTCGTCCTCAACGACACGCGCGTCATCCCGGCCCGCCTCTACGCACGCCCGAAAGGGCAGATGCAGCAGCCGATCGAGTTCCTGCTCACGCGCGAGCGCGACGCGGAGACTTGGGAGACGTGGTGCAAGCCGGCGCGGCGCGTGAAGCCGGGCGACGTCGTCACCTTCACCGACGCGCTGAGCGCCGAGGTGCTGGAGAAAGCGGAAGGGACGGTCGTGATCCGCTTCCGCGGCGACCTCGGCGAGATCGAGCGCATCGGCGTGCCGCCGCTGCCGCCGTACATCGAGCGCGCCGAGCCGCGCGCAGGCGACAAGGAGTCGTACCAGACCGTCTACGCCGACAAGCGCGGCGCCATCGCCGCGCCGACGGCCGGTTTGCATTTCACGCGAACGATCTTGGGCGAGATCGCCGCGCGCGGCATCGAGATCGTGCGCGTCACGCTTCACGTCGGCATCGGCACGTTCAAGCCGGTGAAAGTCGACGATGTGAGTGACCATCGGATGGAATCGGAGCGCTACGAGCTCACCGCCGATGCCGCCGCCTCGCTCAATCGCGCCCTCGACGAAGAGCGTCCCATCGTCGCCGTCGGCACCACCAGCGTGCGCACCATCGAGAGCGCGATCCGCGCCGGCGACGGACGCTTCACCGCCGGACCGGGCGAGACGAATCTCTTCATCACGCCCGGCTTCGATTTTCGTGCGGTGCAAAAGCTCATCACGAATTTTCACCTGCCCGAATCGACGTTACTCATGCTCGTCTCGGCCTTCGCCGGGATGCAAACAATCCGTCACGCCTACGCGGAAGCCATCCGCAACGAATACCTTTTCTATTCCTACGGCGATTGCATGTTCATCACGAATCGAGGAGATCGATGAGACGAAGCGTCATCGCGTTACTGACCGCCCTTGCCCTGGCCCTGCCGCTCGCATCCCAAACGCCGCCGCCCACGCCGCCGACCGACAAGCGCGCCGATCCGAAGAAGCCGGAGAAGGCGGAACAGGAGCCGCGCCCGGTCTCGCAGGAGCTGCAGAAGCAGGAGTCGCAGCAGAAGGACGCGCCGCCGCCGGCGCAGCAACTGCCGGTGCCGAAAGCGGCCACTACGCCCGACTCGGCCACGGAGAAAAAGGACGACAAGAAGTGGGACGTCAACAACCCGCCCGGACCTTCGTCGGAGGTGCCGATCGACGTCGATGAAGGAACGTGGCTGAGCGTCGACGTCAGTCCCGATGGGAAAGAGATCGCCTTCGATCTCCTCGGCGACATCTACACGATTCCCATCGGCGGCGGCGAGGCGCGCGCGCTCACCAGCGGCGTCGCTTGGGACATGCAGCCGCGCTACTCACCGAACGGCAAGTGGATCGCCTTCACCAGCGACCGGAGCGGCGGCGACAACCTCTGGATCATGAACCGCGACGGCTCGAAGCCGCAGCAGGTGTCGAAGGAGACTTTCCGCCTCGTCAATCAGCCGGCCTGGTCGCCCGACAGCGAGTACCTGGCCGGCCGCAAGCACTTCACCGCCGAGCGCTCGCTCGGCGCCGGCGAGATGTGGCTCTATCACCGCTCCGGCGGCGAAGGGCTGCAGATGACCAAGAAGCGCACCGACCAGAAGGACACCAACGAGCCGGCCTTCTCGCCCGATGGTAAATATCTTTACTACTCCGACGACGTCACGCCGGGGCAGATCTTCGAGTACAACAAGGATCCCAACGGCCAGATCTACGTCATCCAGCGACTCGACCGCGACAGCGGCGACGTCGAGCGCTACATCACCGGACCGGGCGGCTCGATCCGTCCCACTCCGTCGCCCGACGGCAAGTCGCTCGCCTTCATCCGGCGCGTCCGCTACAAGTCGACCATCTTCGTGCGCGACCTCGAGTCGGGCCGCGAGCTGCCGCTCTACGACGGGCTCGATCGCGACATGCAGGAGACGTGGGCCATCCACGGCGTCTACCCGAACATGGCCTGGACGCCCGACAACAAGTCGATCGTCTTCTGGGCCGGCGGCAGGATCCACCGCATCGACGTCGCTTCGAAGCAGGTGACGGACATCCCGTTCCACGTCACCGGCACGCGGCGCGTCACCGAGGCGGTGCGTTTTCCGATCGAAGTCGCGCCGCGGCAGTACGACGTGAAGATGCTGCGCTGGACGGAAGTCTCGCCGCGCGGCAACGCCGTCGTCTATCAGGCCCTCGGCAAGCTGTACGTGCGCGATCTGCCGAATGGCACGCCGCGGCGCCTGACGAAGCAGAACGATCACGACGAGTACTACCCGTCGTGGTCGCGCGACGGCAAGTCGATCGTCTACACGACCTGGAACGACGAGACGTTCGGCACGCTGCGCGTCGCGCCGGCGACCGGCGGCGAAGGACGCGTGGTGAGCTCGCAGCCGGGCCACTACATCGAGCCGGCCTTCTCACCCGACGGCACAAAGATCGTCTACCGCACCACCAGCGACGGCTTCCTCCGCCCGGCGGTGTGGGCCGAGAACCCGGCCATCTACGTCGTCCCAACGGCGGGCGGCAAGGCCACGCTGGTGTCGAAGCGCGGCGCGCTGCCGCAGTTCGGCGCGTCGAATGACCGCGTCTTCTTCGTCACGTTCGAGGATGAAGGGAAGCGCGCGCTGCGCTCGGTCGACATCGACGGCGGCGACGAGCGGACGCACGTCATCTCCGCCTTCGCCACCGACTTTGCGGTCTCGCCCGACGAGAAGTGGCTGGCCTGGACGGAGAAGTTCAACGCCAACATCATGCCCTTCGTCCGCACCGGCAAGACCATCGACATCAGCCCCGGCATGACCGCCGTGCCGTCGGCGAAGGTCTCGCGCGACGCCGGCGAGTATCTGCATTGGTCCGGCGACGGGAAGCGTCTCTACTGGTCCCTCGGGCCGGAGCTCTTCTCGCGCGATCTGAAGGATGCCTTCGCCTTCCTCGAAGGCGCGCCGGAGAAATTGCCGGAGGCGGCGGCGACGGGTCTCAACATCGGCTTCACGCAGCCGTACGACGTCCCGAGCGGCAAGCTCGCGCTGACAGGCGCGCGGATCATCACCATGCACGGCGACGAGGTGATCGAGAACGGCACCATCGTCATCGACCGCAACCGCATCGCCGCCATCGGCGCGAACGTGGCCGTGCCGTCTGACGCGAAAGTGATCGACGTCGCCGGCAAGACGATCATGCCGGGCATCGTCGACGTGCACTGGCACGGCTCGATGGGCGCCGATCAGATCATCCCGCAGCAGAACTGGATTCTCTTCGCCTCGCTCGGCTTCGGCGTGACCACCATTCACGATCCGTCGAACGACACCGCGGAGATCTTCGCCGCGGCGGAGCTGCAGCGCGCCGGCGACATCATCGGCCCGCGCATCTTCTCCACCGGCACGATCCTCTACGGCGCGAAGGCGCCGTTCAAGGCGGAGATCAACAGCCTCGACGACGCGCTCTCGCATCTGCGGCGCATGAAGGCCGCCGGCGCGTTCAGCGTGAAGAGTTACAACCAGCCGCGCCGCGATCAGCGCCAGCAGATCATCGAGGCGGCGCGTCAGCTCAACATGATGGTGGTGCCCGAGGGCGGCTCGCTGTTCGAGCACAACATGACCATGGTCGTCGACGGGCATACGGGCATCGAGCATTCGATCCCGGTGGCGAAGATCTACAACGACGTCGAGCAGCTCTGGTCGAAGACGCGGGTCGGCTACACGCCGACGCTGATCGTCGGCTACGGCGGCAACTGGGGCGAGAACTACTGGTATCAGAAGACGAACGTGTGGGAGGACGCGCGGCTGCTGTCGTTCGTGCCGCGGCGCGTGATCGACGCGCGCTCGCGCCGCCGCACGATGGTGCCGGAGGACGAGCACAATCATTTCAACAACGCCAGCGTCGCGCATCGCCTCAACCAGGCCGGCGTGAGCGTGCAGCTCGGCGCGCACGGGCAGCGCGAAGGTCTCGGCGCGCATTGGGAGCTCTGGATGTTCAATCAGGGCGGCATGACGCCGCTCGAGTCGATCCGCGCTGCCACGCTTTCCGGCGCAAAGTACCTCGGCATGGACAAGGACATCGGATCGCTCGAGCCGGGGAAGCTCGCCGACCTGGTGGTGCTCGACGCCAATCCGCTCGAGAACCTGCGCAACAGCGAGTCGATCCGCTACACGATGGTCAACGGCCGCATCTACGACGCCATGACGATCAATGAGCTGGGCAATCATCCGCACCAGCGGAAGCCGTTCTTTTTCCAGATCCCCGGCAACGAAACATGGGGTGCCGCGGCGACGGCCGCGAGCACGCACGACGAGGACTAAAACGACCGGGGGCCTCCGGCGGGTGGGGGCGGGGGCCC
>DASVQE010000032.1:0-14809 GCA_036389275.1 Thermoanaerobaculia bacterium | reverse complement strand
CAAGCTCACGACACAGTGTCGCGGAGGCTAGGCCAACCAATGGGGTCTGGGGCCCTCGGCCCCAGCCGCCGGAGGCCCCCGGTCGTCCTCCCGTCCATCACCGCCGCGCCCAGAACAGCACGCGCTTGTACGTGTAAAAGTACGGCCGCTCGTCGCCGAGCGCCGTTACGACGCGGGTGCGGTACTCGCGCAGGAACTCGTCGAAGCGATCGCCGAGGGACTGTTCGTAGTGGGTGAGGAGCGCGCCGCGCACCCATTCCACGACATCCGCTGAAGACGGCAGGAGGTGCCCGTACACCTGCAGGCGCACGTGCTGCTGCGCGAAGCCGAGGCGGTGCAGGAGCGTTGCGTAGTGCTGGGGCGCGAGCACGTAATCGGGACGCGGCTCGGCGCCGAACTCGCGCGCGAGCTCGGCGGCGATGACGTGCGAGGCGTGATCGTCGTTGGCCGGCATCTGCACGGCGAGCTGGCCGTCGGGCGAGAGCAGCGAAGCGAGACGCGCCAGCAGCGACTCGTGATCGGCGACCCAATGGAACGCGGCGTTCGAGAAGATCAGATCGCGCTCGATTGCGAACGACTCGATGGCGCCGCGCTCGAAGCGCACGCCGTCGCTCGCGAAACGGCCGGCGTCGCGGAGCATCGACTCCGACGAATCGACGCCGACCGTCTCCTCGCACTGCAGCGTCTCGTGCAGCTCGCGCGTCAGCTCGCCCGTGCCGCAGCCGAGGTCGGCGGCGCGCATCCCGGCGCGCGGCTGGACGAGCGCGAGCAACTCGGTGAACGGTTGCTTCCGCTCCGACTTGAAGCGCTCGTACTGCCGCGGCGACCACGTCACTGCGACAGTTCCATGATCGCGTTCAGCACCAGCGCGTACGTCCCTTGCGTGTTGTTGCGCCACATCGGATTGTTCGCCATCAGGATCACGTGACCCTTGCCGCGCGGCGAGTCGATCACCACCGGCTTCCCGGCCAGCTCCTCACCGCCTTCCAGCATTCCGGAAAGGAGGAGATCCTTCTCCGCGAAGGCCACCACCACCCGCGGCCGATCCTCGGCGCGCGGCAGCACCGCCTCCGCGTTCCACGGCGCATCCTCCGGCGGCAGGAATCCCGCCTCGCCGGGACCCGGCTTCGGACGCTCCGGCAGCGGCACGTACGGGCGGCCCTGCGGCACGTCCGGATCATCCTTCGTCCCGCGACCGCTCGGCCGCGACTCCGGCGCGTCGCCGCGCGTGAAGCCGACGTTGAACACCGGACCGCCGGAGAAGTAGACCGGCAGCGTCTCGTCGTAGCCGCGCGCGATCGGATGCTTCGCGTCGACGACGCGCGCCTGCACGATCGTGCCGGGCGCCTTCAGCTTGCTCGTCTCCACCGTGCGCACCCAGCGCGCGATGCCGTAGTCGGCGGCGAAGACCGACGTGTCGCGCGCGGTGATCAGCAGGCCGCCTGCTTCGACGAAGCGCACCAGGTTGTCGACGCCGGCCAGGCCGAGGCCGGGACGCATGTCGTCGGTCTCATCGAGCCCGCCGAGGTTGGGAGTGAGGGCGGTCTTCTTCCACGGCAGCGGCGCGCCGGGCGCGTAGCCGTTCACGATCTCCTGCGAGGTCACGCGGCCGACCGGCGGAAAGAGGATGACGTCGTAGCGCGCGCGGAGATCGCCCATCGATGCGATCTTCTGCGTCGACAGATAGTCGTAGCGGATGCCGAGATCGTCGAGCGCGTACCGCCACCACCCTTCGTCCTGCGTGGCCGCCCAGGTGTGCAGCAGCGCGATGCGCGGCGTGCGCAGCGGATGCGATTTCGCCGGCATCGCCGGCACCATCTCCGCCGTCAGATTCGAGAACGACAGCGCGTTGCCCGGATCCTCGAGGAACACCGTGCCGGCCGGATACTTCGTCTTGCCCGCCGTCACCTCTTCGTCCGCGACCACCATCTTCACGCCGGGGTTCCGGAAGCGCAGCCGCGCCAGCTCCGCCTCCGCGTAATTCGGCACGGCCATGATCGTGTTCGGACGCACCGCCGCGCGCGTGGTCTCGACCATCCGGAACATCTTCACGTTCAGGATCTCGGGATTGGCGACGCGCACCGCCGTGACGTTCTTCAGATACGGCAGCGTCCAGCCGGTGTCGTCGTACACGCGCTCTTCGCCGCGCACGTACTGCACGTCGAGCAGCGTGTCGGCCAGGCGCGAGTACGGCTGGTCCATGCGTACGATGTACGAGCCTTTGGCGAACTTCAGCGGCTCCGATTTTTTCTGCGGCGGCCAGTTCGTGGCGATCGAGAACGCCTCGGCCGACTCGTGCACCTCGATGCCGTGCCGCTGCAGCAGCATCACCAGATCGTGCAACTGCGCCTGCCGCTTCTGCCCGCGGTCCAGCACCCATGCGGCCGGACCTTCCGTGGTGGCCTTGGCGATGGAGCGTTTGCCCATCGTCCAGTAGCGCTCGAGGAAGCGCTGGCGGTTCTCGGCCATGTCGGCGAGCGCGAAGAGCACGCCCGACTGCTGATAGTTGACGTTGTTGCGCAGCGACCAGCGCACTTCCGGCAGCGGCGGATTCTGGCGGAACCAGGCGCGGTCGCTCGCGCCGCGCACCACGCGCCGCTCCGTGGTCGGCCAGCGGTTGCCGAACGTCTCGTAGAAACGGGCGATGGTGTTGCGGCCCGCGCCGACCCAGAACATGTAATTCGGCGCCCAGCCGTCCCAGAAGCCGTGCAGCCAGACGCCCGGCAGTCCGCGCCGCGTCAGCTCGTCCATCTCGTGGAAGCCCATGCGGTGCCACTCGTCGATCATCAGCGGATCGAGCGCCGCATTGAACGGGCCGGTGCCGGTGGAGATGTACATGAACGGCACCGACTCGTGCAGGTCGTGCATCACCTGCGGGTGAAACTGGTTGTAGACCATCATGGCGTTGCGGCTGAGCATCAACGCCATGCCGATCTGATCGCGGTTGTTGTCGTGCGCGACGTAGTGGCCCCAGTAGACCAGCGGCGGCGTCGGCAGCTTCGGATTCGCCTCGCGGTAGTGCCAGAGGTCGACCTGCCGGTCGCGCCCGTCGACTTCGAGCACCGGCGTGATCAGCGTGATGACGTTGTCGCGGATGTTGCGGATGAACGGTGTCTCTTCGACGGCCAATCGATAGGCGAGCTCCATCAACATCTCCGGACTGCCGGTCTCCGGCGAGTGCATCGCGCCGGTGAGCCAGTAGAACGGTTTCGCGCTGCTGATGATCGCGCGGGCGTGCTCGTCGGTGGTCTGCCGCGGATCGGAGAGCCGCCGCGTCGCTTCCATGGCGTCGCCGAGCTTCGCCATGGTCTGTTCATCGGCGATCACGACCAGGATCGACTCCCGTCCTTCCTCGGTGTGGCCGATCGACAGCACTTTCACCCGCGGCGAGGCCGCCTCGAGCGCGCGCATGTAGCGGTAGACGTCGGCCGAGTAGGTGAGCTTTCCCTCGGCGCCGGAGATGTAGCCGAGGAACTTCTGCGGCGTCGGCACGGTCGCGGAGGCCGGCAGATGATCGACCAGCTCCGTCGTGAAGCGCGCCTCGGTGGTGAAGCGGCGGATGTCGGCGGTGTACTGCGCGTCGTTCTCTTGCTGGGCGAATGCGGTGGTCGCGAGAAGGAGGATCAGGGCCAGTCGTCGCATGGGCGACGTTGTATCACTTCGCGCAGAAACCGTTCCGCAACACGTCCGCGACTTCCTTCACCACCGTCGCCGAGTCTTTCCCGAACGGCGCCTCGACGCCGAACAGCAGCTCGAGCGTGAAGTAGTTGAAGAAGATGCGCGAGGTCAGCAGCAGCGCGTCGGTGGGCGAGACGCTCGGCCGCAGCCGCGCCTGCACCGACTCCAGCTCGCCGACCTCGCCGAAGAACTCGGTGAAGCGGCCGCTCATCTCCGCGTAGAAGTCGCGCACGTGCGTGCCGCCGAACTCGATCACGTCGACGTAGACCAGCGCGAAGTAATCGCGGAACTGGCGGATGCTGTCGCGCGCGGCGAAGCCGAGCTGCTCGATGTTGTCGGGAAAGTGATCGGCCTCGTAGAGCGCGCGCGTGAACGGGAAGCGGCGCGTGCGCGTCAGCTCGAAATACTCGTCGATCAGCGCGCGGAACAACGCCTCCTTGTCGGGAAAGTGGTGATAGAGGTTCCCGGTCGAGACGCGGGCGCGCTCGGCGATCTCGCGCACCGACGTGCCGCGGAAGCCCTGGCGCGCAAAGAGCCAGAGCGCGGCGTCGAGCACCGCCCGCCTGCTGCGCTCCGATCTGGTCTCGCGCTGCACGTAAAGAATTATGTCACATATAATCGTCAATAAAAAACGGCAGGCGCGCGGCGCGCTACACTCCGCGCCCGTGCCCTCGTCTCCCTACGCCGCGCTGAAGATCCCCGACTTCCGGCGCCTCGTGCTCGCAAACGGCTTGCTGACCATCGCGCGCGAGGCGCAGATCGTGGTGGTGGGCTGGCAGGTCTTCGAGCTGACCAAAGACCCGCTGACCCTCGGACTGATCGGGCTGGCCGAGGCGCTGCCGTTCATCGCCGTGGCGCTGTATGCGGGCCATGTGGCCGATCGCACGGTGCGGCGGACCATGGGCATCGCCGGCACGTTCGGGCTGCTGCTGTCGGCCATCGCCCTGCTGCTGCTGACCATCACGCCGGGCGCGATCGCGGCGTCGCATGTGTGGCCGGTGTACGTGGTCATCGCCGTCAGCGCCACGATGCGCAGCTTCATGCGGCCGGCGGTGGTGGCGCTCACGACCGTGGTCGTGCCGCGCGAGCTCCTGCCGAACGCGGTGGCCTGGCGCTCGTCGTCGTGGCAGCTCGCCGCCGTCCTCGGCCCGGCCACGGGCGGCCTGCTCTACGGCTTCTCCGGCCCGGCTCTCGCGTACTCCTGCGTGATCGCCGGCATGACCGCGTCGCTGGCGGCAATCTCCTCGGTGGAGAATCGGGAGCGCCCGGCCACGGTCACGCGCGAGCCCTTGCGCGAGAGCCTCACCACCGGAATCCGCTTCGTCGTGCAGGAGCCGGTGCTGCTCGCGGCGATGACGCTCGATCTCTTCGCCGTCCTCTTCGGCGGCGCGACCGCGCTGCTGCCGGCGTTCGCGAAACTGCTCGAGGTCGGCCCGCAGGGACTAGGCCTGCTGCGCGCCGCACCCGCGGCCGGATCGATTCTGACCGGCATGTGGATCGCCCACCGCCCGCCGCTGCGCAACGCCGGAAGAGCGCTTTTCGCCTCTGTGGCAGCCTTCGGCGTCTGCATGATCCTCTTCGCGCTGTCGCGCGTGGCGGCGCTCTCGTTCGCGCTGCTGTTCCTCAGCGGCGTCTTCGACAACGTCAGCGTGGTGATCCGCTCGACGCTGCTGCAGACGCGCACGCCGGAGCATCTCCTCGGCCGCGTCTCCGCGGTCAATCAGATCTTCATCGGCTCGTCGAACGAGATCGGCGCGTTCGAGTCCGGCGTCGCCGCGCGGCTCCTCGGCGTGGTGCCGTCGGTGCTGATCGGCGGCTGCATGACTCTACTGGTTGTAGCCGTGGTCGCCTGGAGAGCCCCGAGGCTGCGAACATTAAGGTCGCTATGACCCGACCGATGGGGGTGCCGAAAGGACGCGGCGCGAGCTGGAATCCGCAGAACCGCTTCGAGAAGCTCGCCTACGTGCGCGACGAAGAGGCGCCGCTCGAGGAGAACGAGTCGCCGCGCACGATGTACCTGCGCGACCCGACCCGCACCATCATCACCACCAACGACAGCCCCGACGTCGGCTTCGACGCCAGCGTCAACCCGTACCGCGGCTGCGAGCATGGCTGCATCTACTGCTTCGCGCGGCCGACGCACGAGTATCTCGGCTTCTCGGCCGGTCTCGATTTCGAGACGAAGATCCTGGTGAAAGAGGATGCGCCGGCGCTGCTGCGCGAAGAGCTCGGCGCGAAGCAGTGGGAGCCGAAGGTCATCGCCATCAGCGGCGTGACCGATCCCTATCAGCCCATCGAGCGGCGGCTCGGTCTCACGCGCGCCTGCCTCGAGGTGCTGGCCGACTTCCGCAATCCGGTCGGCGTGATCACGAAGAATCAACTCGTCGCGCGCGACGCCGACGTGCTGGCCGAGCTGGCGCGCTTCGATGCGGCGCGCGTGTTTCTGTCGATCACCACGCTCGATCCGAAGCTGCAGCAGATCATGGAGCCGCGCACCTCGTCGCCCGAGCTGCGCCTCGGCGCGGTCGAAGCGCTGGCCGCGGCCGGCGTGCCGGTCGGGGTGATGGTGGCGCCGGTGATCCCCGGCGTCACCGATCACGAGATGCCGGCCATCCTGGCGGCGGCGAAAAAAGCGGGCGCGAAGTGGGCGGGCTTCGTCGTGCTGCGCCTGCCGTGGGCGGTCGCGCCGCTCTTCGAGCAGTGGCTCACCGAGCATTTTCCCGACCGGAAGGAGAAGGTGCTCAACCGCGTGCGCGACCTGCGCGGCGGCAAGCTCTACGACGCGCAATGGGGCGTGCGCGGCCGCGGCACCGGCATCTTCGCCGATCAGATCGAGGCGCTCTTCGACGTCGCCTGCCGCCGCCTCGGCCTCAACGAGGAGTCGCGCGAGCTTTCCACCGCGCACTTCCGGCGACGGAGTTTGCAAGGAAGCCTCTTCTGATCTGGAGGCTGCATGAAAACGGTATTCGAAGGCGACCGCGTGCTCGTGCTCGAGCGCGATGACTGGCAGTACGTCGAGCGAAAAAAAGGGAAGCAGGCGGTGGCGGTGATCGCCGAGACGGAGGACGGGAAGGTGATCCTCACCGAGCAGTTCCGCCGCCCGGTGAACGCGCGCGTGATCGACTGGCCGGCCGGCCTCGTGGCCGACGAGGAGGCGAGCGAGAGCCCGGAAGAGACGGCGAAGAAGGAGCTGGAGGAAGAGACCGGCTACACCTGCGAGCGCGTCGAGCTGCTGGCCAAAGGTCCGAGCTCTCCCGGGATCACCTCGGAGCTGGTCAGCCTCTATCTCGCCCGCGGCGTGCGGCGGATCGGCCGCGGCGGCGGCGTCGAAGGCGAATCGATCACCGTGCATGCCGTGGCGCGCGGAGAGCTGCGGCGGTGGCTGGAGTCGAAGCGGAGCGAAGGAGCGATGCTCGATCTGAAGCTCTGGTCCGGTCTGTACTTTCTAACGCAAAGCACTTGACGTTATAGCGGAGCGGCACTACATTGTCAGCATGAGAAAGACGCTCGCGCTGCC
This sequence comes from Thermoanaerobaculia bacterium, assembly GCA_036389275.1. Lineage (GTDB taxonomy): Bacteria > Acidobacteriota > Thermoanaerobaculia > Gp7-AA8 > Gp7-AA8 > QHVT01. The sequence continues at coordinate 7,614 of DASVQE010000032.1, read as the reverse complement.
GCTCCTCCTGCTGCTGACCACCGCCTGCACCATGCACCGCGACGAACAGACGCCGCTGGTGTCGGCCGCGCGCGCCGGCGACGCGGCGCAGGTGCGGGCGCTGCTCGCGCGCGGCGCCGACCCGAACGAGCCGAGCGGCGAGAACGGCTGGACGCCGCTGCTGCACGCCGTGCACAAAGGGCAGCGCGAGGCCGCCGCCGCGCTGCTCGACGGCGGCGCCGCCATCGACCGCGGCTCGCCGAGCGGCATGACGCCGCTGATGATGGCCGCCGGCTACGACGACCGCGACATGGTCGCGCTCCTCCTCCGCCGCGGCGCCAGCCTCCGCGCGACGGACGCTCACGGCGAAGCGGCGGTCGACTACGCCATGTCCGGCATGATCGACCTCGACCGCTTCACCTACTTTCGCTGCAACGCCGCCGCAACGTCGCTGCTCCGCAGCGACCTAGCGAACGCAAAGCGCGGGTCGGTGCGGTGGGCGCATCTGAAGGGCTGCGTGTAGGCCGGGCGGCGGCGGGTCGCGCGATTGTCGCGCGCGATGATGTCCGCCGTCGCCGCTGCGCGCCGACCTCGCGAACGCGCGGCGCGGCCGGCCGCGCGATTCTGGCGCCGGTCGGCCATGATCGCCCTCGACCGCTTCACCTGCTTTCGCTGCAACGCCGCCGCAACGCCGCTGCTCCGCAGCGACCTCGCGAACGCTGCATGCGGTGAGCGCATCTGAAGGACTGCCTGCAACGCGGCGGCGGCCGGTCGCGCGATGTTTGGCGCGCCGCTCGTGTCCGGCCGCCTCCTTCGTTGCCGCTGCGCGGCGACATCCCGAACGTGCGCGCGTCGCCGATCCGCGGTGGGCGCATCCGAAGGGCTGCGTATGACACGTGGCGACGGCTCGCGTAATTCAGCCCGCGATCGTGTATGCCGTCGCAACGTCGCTGCTCCGCGGCGACATCGCGACCACGCGCGCGTCGGTGCGGCGGGCGCATCTGAAGGGCTGCGTATGACGCGCGGCGGCAGGTGCGCGCGATTGTGGCCCGCGCGATCGTGTGGGGCCATCTCCTTCGTCGCTGCTGCGCGGCGACCTCGCGAGTGCGCGGCGCGGCTCGTGCCGTGGCGTGCATCTGAAAGGCTGCGTATCACGCGCGCGGCGGCGGGTGCGCGCGATTGTGGCGCCGCGCAATGCTGTCTCGCCGTCTCCTTCGTCGCTGCTGCGCGGCGACCTCGCCAAGGCGCCTCGCGACCGGTCGCGCTATTCTGGCGCCCGCGATCATGTCCCGGCGCCTCCTCCTTCTTCTCTTCCTTTTCGCGCTGCCGTTGTATGGCGAGCGTGTGCACGTGGTGGTGGCGCTGCGCGAGAGCGCGGACTCCTTCGTGCTCCGCGACGCGCGCGAGGTGGTGCGGTGGACGCGCGATGTGTTCGCCGCGGAGGTCGACGCGTCCGCGGTCGAGCAGCTTCGCCGCGATCCGCACGTGCGGGCGGTCTCGGTCGACACGGGCGGGAGCGGCGCGTTGCGCGAGAGCATCCCCATCGTGCGCGCCGACGTCGCGCACGCGCGCGGTTTAGACGGGCGCGGCGTGACGGTGGCGGTGCTCGACAGCGGGATCGATCTCGCCAACCGCGACTTCATCGGGCGCATCGACGGGCAGCGCTGTTTCTGCAACGACGCCTGCTGTCCCGGCAACGTGCCGTCGGCGAGCGGCCCCGGCTCGGCGATGGACGATCACGGTCACGGCACGCACGTCTCCGGCATCCTGGCCGGCGGCGGCGCGGTCGCGCCGGCGGGCGTCGCGCCGGCGGCGCGCATCGTGGCCGTCAAAGTCCTCGACCGCAACAACCGCTTCGGCACGTTCACGCAGATCCTGCGCGCGCTCGAATGGGTCGAGAGCGAGCGTCCCGACGTCGGGGTGATCAACATGAGCGTCGTCTCCGACGCGCTCTTCTCCTCGGAGTCGGAATGCGACTCGACGGCGATCGCCATCGGGCTCCGCCCGGTGATCGACCGATTGCGCGCGCGCGGCGTGTTGATCACCGCGGCGGCAGGCAACACCGGCTCGCTCACCGGCTCGCCGCTGCCGGCGTGCATCGGGCCGGTGCTGTCGGTCGGCGCGACGTACGACGCGCCCGGCAGCTATCACATCGTCTGCAACGATCCGTTCGCGGCGACGGATCAGGTGACCTGCTTCACGAACAGCACGCCGATGATGGATCTCGTCGCGCCCGGCGCTCCGATCACCGCCTCCCGGCTCGGCGGCGGCGAGGTGACGTTCGCCGGCACGTCGATGGCCGCGCCGCACGTCGCCGGCGCCATCGCCCTGATGCTGCAAGCGAGCGGCGGCATGCCTGCCGATCAGATCGAGACGATCCTCAAAAGCAGCGGCATGCCCGTCCTCGACAACCGCAACGGCCGCGTCTTCCCACGCCTCGACGCCGCCGCCGCCCTCGACCTCACGCCGCGCAGACCGCCGGGGCAGCGGCGTCGCGCGGTACGGCATTGAGAGGCCGGTCCTCGGGTCCTCGGCTCCTCGGCTCCTCGGGGCGTCGGTTCCGCGGGCTACCCGAGGACCCGAGGAGCCGAGGAGCCGAGGAGCTACGTCACCAACCCAATCTTTCCAAAATGCTCGCTCGCCTCCATCAAGCGATGCGCCTCGGCGGCATCGGCGAGCGGCAGCACCTGGTGAATGACCGGGCGGATGCGGCCGGCTTCGAGATCGCCGCCGAAACGCGTGAGGAACGCGCGCACGATCTCCGCTTTCTCCTCCACCGGCCGCGCGCGCAGGGTCGAGCCGATGAGTTGGGCGCGCTTCATCAGGAGTGATGTCACGTCGAGATCCGCGGTGCGCTGACCGCCCATCGAGCCGATGATCACGATGCGGCCGCCGGCGGCGAGCGCTTCCAGGTCTTGGGCGATGTAGCGCGCGCCGATGTGATCGAGGATCACGTTCGCGCCGCGCGCCTTCTTCACGAAATCCTCGTCGCGATAGTTGATGGCCACGTCCGCGCCATGTTCGAGGCAGCGCGCGCATTTTTCGTCCGAGCCGGCGGTGACGATCACGCGCACGCCCGCGAGTTTGCAGAGCGTCGTCGCCGCGGTGCCGACGCCGGAGCCGCCGCCGTGGATCAGCGCCGTCTCGCCGGCGCGCACGTTCGCCAGCAGAAAGAGATTGAGGAACGCCGTCAGGAACACTTCCGGAATCGCCGCCGCCTCTTCGTCCGACAGCGCATCGGGGACGTGCATGGCCGAGCCGGCGTGCACCGTCACCTCCTCCGCGTAGCCGCCGCCCGGCAGCAACGCCATGGCGCGCTCGCCTTCGCGCCAGCCGCGCACGTTCGCGCCGACTTCGCTGACGACGCCGGCGCATTCGAGTCCGAGAATCTCTGACGCGCCGGGCGGCGGCGGATAGCGGCCGACGCGCTGCAGCAGATCGGCGCGATTCACCGAGGTGGCGCGGACGGCGATGCGCAGGTCGTTCTCGCCGAGGAGCGGACGCGGTGCGTCGCTGAGGACGAGGGAATGATCGGGAGTGACGAGAATCGCGCGCATGCGATGTGAGAGTATGCGCGGCGATGTCGTCGGAAGCACCGGCAATCTCCTGCCGCAATCTGAAAAAACACTACGCGGACGTCAAGGCGGTCGACGGAATCGATCTCGAAGTGCGCCGCGGCGAATGCTTCGGTCTCCTCGGACCCAACGGCGCCGGCAAGACCACCACGATCGAGATCCTCGAAGGGCTGAACACGCCCGACTCCGGCGACGTGCGCGTGCTCGACCGCACCTGGGGCGCCGACGCGCGCGAGCTGCGCGAGCGCATCGGCGTCTCGCTGCAGGAGACGCAGCTCAGCGAGAAGCTGAGCGTCGACGAGACCCTCACGCTCTTCCGCTCGTTCTACAAACATGGCCGCGACGTCGACGAACTGCTGCGCGACCTCTCGCTCGAGGAGAAGCGCGACGCGCGCGTCGGCAAGCTCTCCGGCGGCCAGAAGCAGCGGCTCGCCGTCGCCTGCGCGCTGGTCGGCGATCCCGACATCCTCTTTCTCGACGAGCCGACCACCGGCCTCGATCCGCAAAGCCGCCTGCAGTTGTGGGACGTCGTCACGCGCTACCGCGCGCGCGGCGGCACGGTGCTGCTGACCACCCACTACATGGAAGAAGCGGAGCGCCTCTGCGACCGCGTGGCCATCGTCGATCACGGCCATCTCATCGCCCTCGGCACGCCGCGCGAGCTGATCGCAAAGCTCGAGGCGCCGCACGTGATCGAGTTCACCACCGCGCCGCCGCTCGAGGAGAGCGACGTCGCGGCCATCCCCGGCACGCGCAGCACGCGGCGCCGCGGCAACAGTTGGCAGTTGCACGTCGACTCACTGGCCGAGTCGGTGCCGCGGCTCATCGCCACCGCCGACTCGCGCGGCGCGCGGCTGGAGACGCTGACCACGCACGCGGCCACGCTCGAGGATCTCTTCGTGGCGATGACCGGACGGGAGTTGCGCGATGCGTGAAGTGCGTCATCCACTGCTGGAGCTGACCATCGTCCGCCTGAAGGAATTCATCCGCGAGACCGAGGCGGTGTTCTGGGTCTTCGGCTTCCCGCTGCTGCTGACCGTGGCGTTGGGATTTGCGTTTCGCGAGAAACCGCCCGACCGCATTCCGATCGGTGTGGCCAACGGTCCGCTCGCGCAACAGCGGCTCGCCGCGCTGAAGCACTCGCCGGTGCTCTTGCCGCGGCTGTACGAGCCGGCGGCGGGACGGGAAGCGCTTCGCTCCGGACGCATCTCGCTGCTCGTCGAAGGCGGCGCGGTGCCGTTGTACCGGCTCGATCCGACGCGGCCCGATGCGCGCACCGCACGCGTCGAGACCGACGACGCGCTGCAGACCGCGGCCGGCCGCCGCAACGTCATGAGCGCGCGCGAAGAGCACGTGACCGAGCAGGGCTCGCGCTATATCGACTTCCTCGTCCCCGGCCTCCTCGGCATGAATCTGATGGGCACCGGAATGTGGGGCATCGGCTTCTCGGTCGTCAACGCGCGCCTCAAGAAACTGCTCAAGCGCCTCGTGGCCACGCCGATGGAGCGCAGCCACTACCTCATCTCGCAGTTCCTCTCGCGGCTCGTGTTCCTGGTGATCGAAGTGGCGGTCGTGATCGCGGTGGCGTGGATCTTCTTCGACGTGAGCGTGCGCGGCTCGGTGCTCGTCTTCGCGCTGACCTGTCTCGTCGGGGCGATGGCCTTCGGCGGACTGGGCCTCCTGATCGCGTCGCGCGTGCGCACCATCGAGGCGGTGAGCGGTCTGATGAACCTGATCATGATGCCGATGTGGATCTGCTCCGGCGTCTTCTTCTCGTACGACCGCTTTCCGGATGCGATCAAGCCGCTGATTCGCGCGCTGCCGCTGACGGCGCTGAACGACGCACTGCGCGCGGTGATGAACGACGCCGCAACTGTGTCCGCGATCGCGCCGCAGCTCGCGAATCTCACGGCATGGGGCGTGGTGTCGTATCTGATCGGGCTGCGTCTGTTCCGCTGGCAGTGAACGGCGTGCGCTCGGTGGCGGTGACGCGCGTGATGTCGTTCGTCATCCAGAGGCGGAAACCGCGCTCGTTCCCGAGGTAATGAAGGATGGATGTGCGGAACCCGCAGCGGCAGGGCGGTGGCGCGCCGAGGTCTTCGAGCCGCGCCGGGTAGTCGCCGTGGAGTTGCTGGTACTGCAGCAGCGCGAGGCGCACGGTCTCGCCGCGCCCCAAGCAGTCATCCCACGCGCGTGCGAACTGCTGCTGGCCGATGGTCAGGCCGGCCAGCAGCACGATGCCGGTGGCGAGCACTTCGATGCGCCCTTGCCGCGAGACGAGTGCGAGCGCGATCGTCGCGATCGGGATGACGATGGTGAAGAGGTGCTGCACCGCGCCCAGCTCGCCGCGCTGGCCGAGGGAGAGGCCGAACAAAAACGCCGCGCCGGCGTAGGCCAGCGCGGCGATGAGTCGTGACAGGACGAGCACTAGAACGACAACGATAATCCGAGATTCACTTCGCCCTGATAAAAGTCGCGGTTGTAGAAGTAATCGCAGAGCGTGCAGTCGTTCGAGTCTTCGAGCGACGTGTAGAAGCCGCGCCCTTCGAGGCGGATGCTCATGTTGCGGTTCATCGGTACCTTCACGCCGAGGCCGGCGGAGGCGGAGAAGCGGTTCTCGGCGGAGACGCCGCGGATCTGCGGATCGATCGAGGCGAGACCCGCGCTGACGATCACGTAGGGCGTCGCGTTGCGCGAGCGCGCGAACGGGATCTGCAGGCCGCCGTGCAGGTACGTCACGTCGATGTCGGCCACGGGATCGTTCGGATCGAAGAGGCCGTTGCTGGTCTCGAGCTCCGACGACTGGCGGTCGGCCATCAGCTCGAGCTTGAGTCCCGTATCGCCGAGCGGAATGCCGAAGTCGATGCCGAGATTCGCGCTCGGCTGCACGTCGACGTCCTGATTGAAGAGCGCGGTCTCGCTGGCGAAGATCGTCCCGCCCCAGCGATAGCCGACGAACGGCGTGAGCTCGAACGCGTTGTCGCGCGGAGAGTCGCGGCGGTCGTAACGATCGCGGTCGCGGTCACGATCGCGTCCGCCGCGGCGCCAGTCATCGTCGCCGCGCGACTGCGCGACGAGCGAGGTGGAAAGGACGAGGGAAAGAACGAGTAGTGCGTACTTGCGCATGCGCATGGGAAAAGCCTCCAGGCGGCTCCGGCAATACAATCCGCGGACCATGAAGATTGCCACCTGGAACGTGAACGGAATCCGCGCGCGGCACGAGCAATTCGTGCAGTGGGCGGCGGCGGAAAAGCCCGATGTCATCTGCCTGCAGGAGATCAAGGCCAAGATCGAGCAGATTCCGCAAACCTGTTCGATTGAGGGATATACGTGCTACTGGCACGGCGCGGGCGGCTACTCCGGCGTCGGCCTGCACATCCGCCGCGACTTCGCGCCGCAGGTGGACTACACGCATCCCGACTTCGATCTGGAGACGCGCATCGTGCAGGCTCAAATCGAGGACACAGTGTTCACCAGCGTGTACGTTCCGAACGGCGGGAAAGACTTCGACGCGAAGATCGCCTTCATCCAGGCGCTCACGCGCTACGCCGCCGAAATCCGCGCGCGCGGTCTGAAGCTGGTGCTCTGCGGCGACATGAACATCGCCCGCAGCGAGATGGACGTGCATCCGAAGGAGCGGAAGCCGCGCGCGATCGGGCAACTGCCGTACGAGCGCGAGTTGTTCGAGACGATGCTCGACGAAGGCGGTCTGGTCGACGTCGGCCGCATGCTGTATCCCGACGATGCGAATTACTTCAGTTGGTGGGCGCCATGGCGGCAGATGCGCGAGCGCAACATCGGCTGGCGTCTCGACTACGTGCTCGCCTCCGCGTCGCTGGCCAAGCGCGCGGTGGCCTGCCCATCGATGCGCGAAGTCGGCACCAGCGACCACGCGCCGGTGGTGGCGACGTTCGAGTAGCGGGATGTTTCTGGCTTTGGCGAGGAATGGGGGACCGACCGGGGGCCTCCGGCGGCCGGGGCCACGGGCCCCGGACCCCGTTGGTTGGCCTAGCCTCCGCGACACTGCCTTCCAAGCTCACGACACTGTGTCGCGGAGGCT
>DASVQE010000031.1:0-29745 GCA_036389275.1 Thermoanaerobaculia bacterium | reverse complement strand
CCGGGAACGTTCAGGTAGATGCTGTCGTCGGCGAGCCACGACGGCTGCTCGTCGAGTCCGACCCCGACCACCGCCGTGCGCGGATCGAGACGGAGCGCCGTGGAACGGCCGTTGAGGATGCCGGGATCGACCAGGACCACGCGCAGCGACGAGGCGTCGCCGGTGAGGAGTTGCTCGAAGTTTTGCAGCCGCGACGGCGAGATCGACTCACGCGTCAGCGCATCGGCGTAACGGCCGATCGGGAACGACTCGGAGTGCAACAGCGTGAGCGTCTGCATGGTCTCGGGTACGTAGGGTAACGTCGCGTGCAACCGGCACCCTCGTGCCGTTTGTTCCATTATCGCAAACCGCACGCCGGGCTCGGCCGAAGCGTCTCAAAACAGCGTGTTCGGCGACGCCTCCGGGATCACCACCACCGCGTCGTATCCGAACAGAAATCGCTGCAGCAGCGGGTCGAGCGGCTGGAGCTTTTTCCCGGCCAGCTTCGCGCGCAGCGGACGGAGATCGATCACCGTCCACTCGCCTGCCGGCGCCGCGTCGAAGAGCGGCGACGGGTCGAACGGAAACTCCTTCGCCGGATCGTACGCGGCGCGATTGTCGTCGTCGTTCGGCGAGAACGGGCGGTGCGCGTTGACGAAGCCGCCGCGCGGCAGGATGGCCATCTGGAACGCGCTCGTGCCGTTGGCCGCCGCGAGCTCCGGCAGGAAGGTGCCGATGTCGAAGACGCCGACCAGGCTCGCGCCGCGCTGCGCGTGAATGCCGCCGATCTTCACCACCACCTTCGGCCGCGCCTCGCCGCGTTTCACGGCAGCGTCGTACTGCTGCATGAACTGCCGCTTGATGAGTCGCGCGCGCTGGTCGTTCGAGACCCAGCCGGCGTTGCTCTGTTTCGCGTAGATGTCGCGGCTCTCGTCGAGCGCGTCGACCAGCCGCCGCGCCTCGCCGCTGGCAAAGGCCGCGCGCAGCGGCGCGAAGTCTTCCGCGGTCGCGGTCAGCATCAGCACCGCGCCGGGGTTCTTCGTCTCGAGCAGCGCGCGGTCGGAGGCGCGCGAGCGCTCGAGCAGCGCAGACGCGACGCGCTTCTGCTCCGCCGTCTTCGCCAGCGCCGCCAGACGCTCGAGGTGCGGAGTGAGGGAAAGGATGAATTCCTGATCGACGCCCCAAACCGCGTCGCGCCTTCCCGCCCCCAACTTCATCGCCGTGGCATAGACCTCCGCCTCTTCCTTCCACGACAGGAACGGCAGCGACCACGGATAGCGGCGGTTCCACTCTTCGACCGCGGCGTACGTGCCGCCGAGTCGCGCGATCGAGTGCGGCCCGACCTCGAGGGCGAGATGGCGATAGCCGCTCTTCCAGGCGGACGGCAGCAGCGCCTGGACGAAACGCGCGGTCTCCGCCGCGCCATGCTCTTCGCCGATGAGAAAGAACTGCGTGGAGCCGAGCTCGCGCCGCAGCAGCTCCGCGCCGGGACCGCTGAGCTGCCCGTCGCGAAACGTGAGCGCGAGGCGGTGCTGCTGCAGCTCGGCGGTCAGCGGATGGACGGCGGGCGGCGGCGTCTCGGCCAGCAGCGCGAGCAAAACGAGGAGGTGGATCATGCGCGCCATTCTAGAATCGCCGGGATGCGAAAATTGATTGCGCTGCTCTTCGTCGCCGCACTGCCGCTCCTCGCCGCGGAAGCGGAAAAACAGCAGGCGTACGCGCCCGACCGCCGCCCCGGCGAAGGCGAAGGTCCGTTCGCGCGGCTGATCATCCGCGGCGCGACCATCATCGACGGCACCGGCGCGCCGCCCTTCGGCCCGGTCGATCTGGTGATCGAGAAGAACCGCATCGCCGAGATCCGCAACGTCGGCTTCCCCAAAGTTCCCATCGATCCGGAGCGCCGTCCGAAGGATGCCGCGCGCGAGATCGACGGCTCGCGCATGTACGTCATGCCCGGCTTCATCGACATGCACGGCCACATCGGCGGCGTCGAGCAAGGGACGACCGCCGAGTACGTGTTCAAGCTCTGGATGGCGCACGGCGTGACGACCGTGCGCGAGCCCGGCTCCGGCAACGGGCTGGCCTGGACGATTCACGAGCGCGATCGCAGCGCGCGCAACGAGATCGTCGCGCCGCGCATCATCCCGTACGTCTTCACCAACGCCGGCATGTGGGACGGCGGCGCCATCGACTCGCCCGAGGCGGCGCGGCGCTTCGCGCAATGGGCGGCGAAAAACGGCGCGGCCGGCCTGAAAGTGATCGGTTCCGGGGAGCCTGTCTACGATCCCGAGATCCTCGGCGCGATGCTCGACGAGGCGAAGAAACTGAAGCTCGGCACCACCACCCATCTCGCCCAGCTCGGCGTGGCCCGGATGAACATCCTCCAGGCCGCGCGCCTCGGCCTCGACTGCATGGAGCATTGGTACGGCCTGCCCGAGGCGCTCTTCGCCGACCGCACCGTGCAGGACTTCCCCACCAACTACAACTACCTCGACGAGCAGCATCGCTTCGGCGAGGCGGGACGGCTCTGGAAGCAGGCCGCGCCGCCGGGATCGGACAAGTGGAACGCGGTCATGAACGAGCTGCTGCGGCTCGACTTCACCATCGATCCGACCATGACCATCTACGAGGCCAGCCGCGACCTGATGCGGGCCATGCGCGCGGAGTGGCACGACAAGTACACCCTTCCGTCCTTATGGAAGTGGTACGAGCCGAACCGCGCCGCGCACGGCGCCTACTGGTTCGACTGGACCACGCGCGACGAGGTCGAGTGGAAGAACAACTACCGCCTCTGGATGGCGTTCCTCAACGAGTACAAGAACCGCGGCGGCCGCGTGACCACCGGCTCCGACTCCGGCTACATCTACAAGCTCTACGGCTTCGACTACATCCGCGAGCTCGAGCTGCTGCAGGAGGCGGGCTTCCATCCGCTCGAGGTCATTCGCGCGGCCACGCTGCACGGCGCCGAGGCGCTGCGCGAGGCGACCGGAAAGAAGCAGGAGTTCGGCGTGATCCGCACCGGCATGCTCGCGGATCTGGTGCTGGTCGAGGAGAACCCGCTGGCGAATCTGAAAGTGCTCTACGGCACCGGCGCGATCCGCGTGAACGACGCGACCGGCAAAGTCGAGCGCGTCGGCGGCGTGCGCTACGTGATCAAAGACGGCATCGTCTACGACGCGAAGCAACTGCTCGCGGACGTGGAGAAGATGGTGGCGGAGGCGAAGAAAAACGTCCGTTGAGTGGAAAACGCGCCGCGGCTTCCGTCAGAGGCAGTAGACGCGCGTCGAAGACATTCAACACTCGAACGAACGAAAGGAATCGCAACCATGAACGCATTCGCCGGAAAGTGGCATTACGCGCCGCAGAACGTCACCATCACCGTCAAGGAGACGGACGACCAGGTCACCGAGATCACGATGTCGGACGGCCGCGGACCCTTCACCGGATTCGAAGTCGATCTCTACGCGCCGGTGCTCAGCGCGCGCTTTCCCGACGTGCCGGAAAAGCGCTCGGGCGTGCTGAGCGGCGACAAGATCTACTGGTCGAACAACACCATCTGGACGCGGCTCTGACGCGCACCGCCCGTCTCACGATTTTCTAGCGACCACGATGTCCTGGTGCGTGGCGCCGTCACCGCGGCGCCACGTGCCGGGCACGTACGCCTCGAGGGCGAAGCCGGCGCGCGTGAAGACGCCGGCCAGCCAGTCGGAATCGAAGGCGATGGCGGCGTCGGGATCGTTCGCGTCGCTGATCATTCCTTCCGCAAAGTCGGTCGTGAAGAGCGGCTCGGTGGTGCCGCTGCCGATGGCGCGGCGCGAGTCGGGATCGAGCACATAGAACGTTGCGAAGAGGCGCCCGTCCGGGCGCAGCGTGCGGTGACACTCGCCGATGTAGTTCACCGTCGCCGCGGCGCTGAGATGCGTGAAGAGCGACGTGGCGATGGTCAGGGTGAACGCGTCGTCGCCGAACGGAAAGCGCAGCGTTTCCGCGCGCAGCGCGCCTTGCGGGTTGTACATGGTGTTGGCGACGTCGACGTGCGTGAAGCGGAAGCGCGCCGGATCGAGGCCGTAGCCGTCGCGGCACCAGTCGACGTACGCGCGCACGCCGTCGAAGCCGTCGTAGGTCGACTCGGCGCCGAGGATCTGCGCGAGCAGATACCCGACCCGCCCGAGTCCGCAGCCGGCGTCGAGCACGCGCTCGTCGCGGCCGATGCGCGCGTAACGGTCGATCAGCGTGACGAGTTGGAAGCCGACCTTCCAGAAGTCGTCCTGCCCGACGCCGGCGCGCAGCCACTCGGGCGGTGTGGGCCAGGTCGTCACTGCCGCTGCATGCAGCGCGAGATCAGCCCGCGCAGCCCCGGCGCATCGCCCAGCGCGTCGCGCGCCTTGAGCAGATCGGTGAGCATGCCGGGCGCGGTGATCTCGTCGACGGCTTCGTCGATCTCGTGATGCTCCGGCGCGTCGACCAGCGTGGCGATGTACGGAATGGCGCGCGCGTCGCGCCGCCGCGCCAGGCCGAGCGCCGCTTCGTTGGCGACGCAGCGGTCGGCATCCTGCAGCCGCTCGGCCAGCGCGGCTCGGATGCGCGGCGTGTCGTGATCGGAGAGGCTGCCGACGGCGAAGGTGGCCCGGTCGCGCACGGAGGTATCGCCGTCGCGCATGAGCGCGAGCAGCACCCGTTCGGCGCGTTCGTCGGCGATCAGATCTTCGAGCGCGGTGGCCACGGCCCAGCGCACGTTCGAGGCATCGTGCGTCGAGATGCGCGCCAGCGCGTCGATGGTGCGCGCATCCTGCCGCTGCCCGAGTGCGTGCACCACTGCTTCGACGACCGAAGCATCGCCGTCGCCGAGCATCGCGGTGAGAAGTTGCAGCGCGTCGTCGGAGGTGGTGAGCTGGCCGACGATGTCGGCGCCGGCGATGCGCTCGTGCGCTTCGGCGCTGCGGCAGAGTGTCGATGCGCGGTCGAATACTTCCCGGGTGCCGAGGGCATGCAGCTCCTGGATCGCACCCCAACGAGTGTCGTCGTCCTGTTCCCGAACGACGACACTGAACAGTTCATCGACGGAACGCACGATGCGATGCTACCTTACGACCGGCAATGCGATCACCCCTGATTCTCTTCTCTCTCTTCCTGATTGCCGGTTGTGGTGAGCTTGCGACGCCGACCTCACCCGATACCCCCGAGCCGCCGCCCAACCCGGCCGCCACCTTCTCCCGCGTGCAGAGCGAGATCTTCACGCCGACCTGCGCGCAGCTCGGCTGTCACGATCCGATCGGGCAGCAGTCGCAGATGGTGCTCACCGCGGCGCGCGCGTACGACGCCATCGTCAACCGCCCCAGCGTCGAGATCCCGTCGCTCAATCGCGTGCAGCCGGGCGATCCGGCGAACTCGTATCTCTACCGGAAGATCACCGGCGCCGGCATCACCGGCGACCGCATGCCGCAGGGTCTTCCGCCGCTCTCCGACGCGCAGATCGCGCTGGTGCGCGACTGGATCCGCCGAGGTGCTCCGAATGATTAAACGACTGGCGCTCTCTCTCCTCGTTGCGCTGCCGCTGTTCGCGCAGAGCGATCCCTATCGCCCGTCGCCGAAGCTGCCCATCGGCGACACGCTGCTCTCGCTCCCGAGCTCGCACATTCCGTCGCCCGGAATCTGGGAAGTGAAGTTCACGCACCGCTTCAATCAGTCGCTCGACCAGGGGAACTTCAGCGACCGCGTGCACTCGCTGTTCGGCCTCGACGCGAACGCGGACGTGGTGTTCGGCGGCTCGTACGTGATGCGCCCGAATCTGCAACTGAGCCTGATCCGCAGCAACACGAACGACACGCTGGAAGGCGCGGCGAAGTACGTGCTGCTGCAGCAGGCGCCGGCGGTGCCGCTCTCGCTCACGTTCCGCGGCGGCGTCGACTGGCGCACGGAGAAGGATCTCGGCGACCGCACGTCTCTCTTCGTGCAAGCGATCGTGTCGCGCCAGCTCGGCCACAAGGCGGAGGTGTTCGTGATCCCGACGTTCGTGACCAACGCCGGCCGCGCCATCAGCGGGACCGGTTCGGGGGCGCTGTTCGATCGCGCCTTCAACGTCCCGGTCGGCGCGGTGGTGATGGTGCGTCCCGCCCTCGGCATCGTGGCCGAGCTGGTGCCGCCGAATGGCGATCTGTCGGATGAGATGAAGGCGGATCTCGGCTGGGCGATCGGCATCAAGCGCGCCATCGGCGGGCATTGGTTCGAGGTGCTGCTGACGAACAATCAAAGCAGTCTCACCGACCAGTTCGCGACGTCGACGTTCCAGGGCTCGCCCCTGAACACCGGCGACCTGCACCTCGGCTTCAACATCGAGCGCCGCTTCGGACGCGCGCGCCGGTAGAGTGCCGCCGTGCAGCACGTGATCGACTACGTCCTCGAGCTCGATCGGCTCAAGGGCGTCACGCGCAAGACCAAGCCGACGGGGCTCGATCGTTACGAGAACACGGCCGAGCATAGCTGGCAGATCGCGCTGCTCGCCGCCGGCCTCGCGCCGTATGCGGAGACGCCGATCGATCTCGATCGCGTCATCCAGATGCTCCTCGTCCACGACGTCGGCGAGATCGACACCGGCGACACCATGTTTTACGTCGAAGGCGGCTGGAGCGAGCGGAAGGCTGCCGAGCGCGTCGCGGTCGAGCGGATCTTCGGGCATCTGCAGGAGCCGCAGCGCTCGCGCTTCCTCGCGTTGTGGGACGAATTTGAAAACAACGAGACGGCCGAAGCGCGCTTCGCCAACGCGGCGGACCGGGCTATGCCGGTGATCCTCAACCTCGCCAACGGCGGGCAGAGCTGGCGCGAGCATGGGATCACCCACGAGCGAGTGCTGGCCCGCGTAGGGCCGCCCATCGCCCGCGGCTGCCCGGCGCTCTGGCGCTATCTCGAGTCGCGGCTCGAGGAAGCGCGCGAGGCCGGCTGGTTCGGCGCGGCGAGCTGAACGGCGTTTCGCTCATCGGCCGCTTTCGCAGTGGCAGCCCGGTTGCACTGAAGGCAGCCGTGCGATGCCCCGAATGTCAAGCCCTCAATGAAGCCGGCGCGGCGGCGTGCGCGAGCTGCGGCCTGCTGCTGCTCAATGTCGCCCCGAAGCGTCGCGCCGAGGATCTGGCGGTGCAGAAACGACGCGCGTCGGATCTGGAGAGCAACGTCTGCCGCTTCTGCAGCGGTGCCGTTCCGGCGAACGCCGTCCGCTGCCAGCATTGCTCGGAAGTCATCGACGAGAATTTCTATCGCGAGCGCGCCCAGCGCATCCGCTCGCGCATCAACTACGCGAGCTGGGTGCTGTACCTCTTCGGCCTCGGCGCTCTGCTCGTCTTCCGCCCTGTGGGCGTCCTCAGCATCGCGGCGGGCCTGCTGCTCTCGATCGCGTACTACGCGATTCCGATCGAGCCGCCGGCGTCGCCGCGCTCCAAAAGAAAGACGGGGCTCGGGACGATCCTCGCGCGGCAGTTGAAGTTCGAGCGCGTCGCCATCCCGATGCCGGCGCTGCGCAACCGCAAGCTGGTCTTCGTCGGCACGCCGCTCGTGGCCGCGCTCATCGGTTACTCGGCGAATCTCCTGCTGCTGCAGGAGCCGGTGAACGACGTCATCCGCGAGAACGCCGCCTTCCAGGGCATGCAGGTGTCGGCGCACTACGAGTACTGGGTGATCCCCGGCGTGGTGGTGTACGACCTCAAAGGTCTCAGCTTCCGCCAGACTCCCATCGACGTGCACACGGCGTTTCTCGAGTTCGCGAAGAAACTGAAGGAGAAGCGCTACTCGCGCGTCGATCTCAGCTACAAAGGGACGACGAAGTTCTCGATCGACGGCGCCTCGTTCGCCAAACTCGGCAGCGAGTATGAGAAGCGCAATTTCGATTTCGTGCTCTACCGCTTCGCGCCGCTGTTCCACGCTTCCGACGGCTCGGCCGTCACCACGAACGCCTCACAGCGCGACGCGCTCCTCCAGTTCCACCGCCGCTGGTACGGCCAGGACCAACTGAGCCAGACCGTGCACAACGGCTTCTGATCCAAGGGATCAGAGCAGTCCCGCCGCTTCGAGCTCACGCGTCGCCTGCTCGCTGTCGATGAACTGGAAGGCGATGATGCCGATCGAGCGCGCGGCGAGCACGTTCTCGAGCAGGTCGTCAATGAACACCACCTGCTGCGGCAGCGCGCCGATCACTTCGAGCGCGCGGCGGAACAGCTCCGTATCCGGCTTCGCGGCGTGGAAGCGGTGCGAGAAGATGAAGCGGTCGTCGCGGCGGAAGAGCCCGCGGAACTGCCGCGGGATCGCCTCCGCGTGCACCTCATTCGAATTCGACAGGAACGCCACGCGGTAGCGCGCGCGCACCCGTTCCAGCAACTGCTCCGCGCCCGGCACCGCGCCGTCGAAGAAATCGCGCCACACCGCTTCGAGATCGCGCAGCGAGCCGCGGTAGCCGGCCTTCTCGCACAGCAGCTCGTGGAACTCGCGGAACGTCACCGCGCCGCGCTCGAGATCGCGATACGCGCCGGGCGCCTCGAGCAGCTCGACCAGCTCGTCGCGCTGGATCGAGGCATTGCTGCAGATGCTCGCCAGCACCCGCTCGTAGGCGAGCTTGATCAGCGTATTGCCGAGGTCGAAGAGAAACCAGAGAGGCTGCATTACATCCGGAAGACGCCGAAGCGCGGCTGCTCGATGGCGGCGTTGTACGCGATCGACAGACCGAGCCCGAGGTAGATGCGCGTGTCGGCGGGATCGATCACGCCGTCGTCCCAGAGGCGCGCCGTCGAATAGTACGGACTTCCTTCCTCCTCGTACTTGGCCAGCACCGGATCGGCGATGCTCCGCTCTTCCTCCGCGCTCAGCTCCTTGCCGGCCCGCGCGAGCTGATCGCGCTTGACCGTCGTCAGCACGCCGGCCGCCTGCTCGCCGCCCATCACCGAGATGCGCGCGTTCGGCCACATCCAGAGGAAACGCGGCGAATAGGCGCGGCCGCACATGCCGTAGTTTCCGGCGCCGAACGACCCGCCGATGATCACCGTGAACTTCGGCACCGTCGAATTGGCCACGGCGTGGACCATCTTCGCGCCGTCCTTGGCGATCCCGCCGCGCTCGTACTGCTTGCCCACCATGAAGCCGGTGATGTTCTGCAAAAAGACCAACGGTATTCGTCGCTGATTACACAGCTCGATAAAGTGTGTCGCTTTCAGTGCCGATTCAGAGAAGAGCACCCCGTTGTTCGCCAGAATGCCGACCTTGTAGCCGAAGATCCGGCCGAAACCGGTGACGATGGTGGTGGCGTAGCGCTCCTTGAACTCGTGGAAGCGCGACCCGTCGACGACCCGGGCGATCACCTCGCGCACGTCGTATGGCTTGCGCAGGTCGCGCGGGATCACGCCGTACAGCTCCTTCGGGTCGTACAGCGGCTCGGCCGGCTCGATGCGCGCCTGCGGCTCCTGCTTCTCGAAGCGGAGGTTCTCCACGATGTTGCGCACCAGCGCGATCGCGTGCGGATCATCCTCGGCGAAGTGATCGGCCACGCCGCTGATGCGCGTGTGCACGTCGGCGCCGCCCAACTCCTCCGCCGTCACTTCTTCGCCGGTGGCTGCCTTCACCAGCGGCGGCCCGCCGAGGAAGATCGTGCCGGTGTTCTTGACGATGACTGCCTCGTCCGACATCGCCGGCACGTACGCGCCGCCGGCCGTGCAGGAGCCCATCACGGCGGAGATCTGCGGGATCTCGCGCGCCGACATGATCGCCTGGTTGTAGAAGATGCGGCCGAAGTGCTCGCGGTCGGGAAAGACCTCCGCCTGCAGCGGCAGGAACGCGCCGCCGGAGTCGACCAGGTAGATACACGGCAACTGATTCTGCAGCGCCACTTCCTGCGCGCGCAGATGCTTCTTCACCGTCATCGGAAAGTAGGTGCCGCCCTTGACCGTGGCGTCGTTGGCGATGATCAGGCACTCGCGCTCGTGAATGCGCCCGATGCCGGTGACGATGCCGGCCGCCGGCGCTTCGTCGTCGTACATCCCGTTCGCCGCCAGCGGCGAGAGCTCGAGAAACGGCGTGTCGGGATCGAGCAGCGCCGCGATCCGCTCGCGCACCGGAACCTTCCCTTGCTCCCGATGCCGCGCCACGTACTTTTCGCCGCCGCCCTGACGCGCCGCGGCGAGCCGCTGGTTCAACTCGTCGACGAGCGACTGCATCCGCTCGGCGTTGCTCTTGAAGTCGTCCGATTGAGGGTCGAGATGGGATTCGAGCGCGTCCATAGTTGCGGCGCGCAGTTGACATCGGCGCGCGGCGTCGCGTCAACTGCGGAACAATGATCCGCTCCTGGTCGCTCCTCTGCGCGCTGCTGTTCTCGCTCTCCGCCTCCGCCGCAACCTTCACCGTGACCAGCTCCGCCGGCAGCGGAGCGGGCACGCTGCGACAGGCCATCCTCGACGCGAACGCGGCGCCGGGGCTCGATCAGATCCGCTTCGCCGTAACCAACGTGACGCTGACGAACTTCGGCCCGCCCATCACCGGACCGGTCGACATCGACGGCACCGTCGGCACCGGCCGCGTGGTCATTACCGGCGTGCTGGTCGACGGAAGCACCATCATCGATTTCCAGCCGGGATCGAGCGGCAGCAGCGCGCGGAACATGATCTTCCGCAACGCCTACTACTTCGTCCGCACCAACGGAGTGACCGACATCAGCATCGCCTCCAACCTGGGAAACTCCGGATTCCTCGGCTCGATCTACGTCAGCAGGAGCTCGCGCGTCTCGGTGACCGACAACTTCATCAACTTCTTCGAGCTCACCGTCATCATGAGCAGCGAGGTGACGGTGCTGCGCAACACCGCCAGCGCGATGCGCGTCATCCTCAGCTCGGCGGTGACGGTCGGCAGCAACGGCAACGGCAATCGCTTCGGACAGGTGGAGATCGTGAGCTCCGCGGCCACCATCGCCTTCAACACCGTCGACACCGCCGACACCATCACCACCTTCGGCGGCATCGACGTGCACTTCCTCTCGTCCACCCCGCCGCCGGCCCTGTCGATCGTGAAGAACATCGTGCGCAACGCGCCGAAGGGCATCCGCATCGAGGACTCCAACACCGGCGTGCTGCTCTCGCAGAACCTGCTCACCGGCAACGGCATCGGCATCGATCTCGACAGCGACGGTCCGACGCCGAACGATCCGGCGCCCGACGCCGACAGCGGCGCGAACAACCGGCAGAACTACCCGGTGCTCGCCGCGGCGCAACTGATCGGCGGCTCGCTCACCGCGGCCGGCACGCTCACCAGCGCGCCGCTCACGCCATACGTCCTCGAGTTCTTCTCAAGCAGCGCCGCCGATCCGGAGGCGCGCACCTACCTCGGCACGACGAACGTCACCACCGACGCCACCGGCAACGCCGCCTTCAACGCGACGCTCGCCACCACCGGCGCCGCCGCCGGCGACGTCGTCACCGCCACCGCGCGCAACGCCGTGACGAACGACACCTCCGAGCTGAGCGCGCCGCTGGCCGTGATCGCGCCGGGCACGCTGTCGCTCGCGCAAAGCGCCTACACGGTCAACGAAGTCGACGGCACCGTCGCAGTGACGGTGCTGCGCAGCGGCGGCAGCGACGGCACCGTCACCGTCGCCTACACGACGGCCAACGGGTCGGCCACCGCGCCGGAGGATTACGTTACGACGAGCGGCACGCTCGTCTTCGGGCCGGGCGTCACCTCGCAGACGGTGAACGTGCCGATCGCGCCGGGCGGCGCGGTGGAGCCGGACGAGACGTTCACCTTCACGCTGAGCAATCCGACCAACGGCGCGCAACTCGGAGCGCCGTCGCAGGCGGTGGTCACGATCGTCGACGCGGCGATGATTCCGGCGCTCTCGACCTGGATGCTCATCGCGCTCTTCGCCGCGCTCGCCGCGGTGACGCTGATGCGCTTGCGCTAGATGATCACGCAGCGGCTCGCAGCCTGGATCGTCATCGCCGCGGCGTTCGTGGTGCTCGTCGCGGCGGAGACGCTCCGGCCGCTGCGGCGCAGCGTCGAGCCGAAGCCGCGGCGCGTGGTGCGCAACCTGACCACCGGCGCGGTGTCGCTCGCGCTCATGACCCTGCTGCAGGCGCCGCTGCTGCTGCCGGTGGTGCGCTGGACGGAGTCGCACCGCATCGGTCTGCTGCAGCTCGTGGTCTGGCCGCGCTGGATCGAGCTCGCCGTCGCGCTGCTGCTGCTCGATTACACGTTGTGGTGGTGGCATCGCGCCAATCACCTGGTGCCGCTGCTCTGGCGCTTTCACCTCGTGCATCACATCGACCGCGACCTCGATGCCTCGACGGCGTTCCGCTTCCACTTCGGCGAGCTGACGCTCTCCCTCGGCTGGCGCGCGGTGCAGATCGCGGTCATCGGCGCGAGCGCGGAGGCGGTGTGGGTGTGGCAGTCGGTGCTCTTTGTCTCGACGCTCTTTCACCACTCGAATTTGCGTCTGCCGCAAACGTTCGAGCGCGCCCTGGTGCGGCTGGTGGTGACGCCGCGCATGCACGGCATCCATCACTCCGACCGGCAGGACGAAGCGAACTCGAACTGGTCGAGCATCCTCACCTGCTGGGACGCGCTGCACCGCACGCTGCGGCTCGACGTGCCGCAGGAGTCGTTGACCATCGGCGTGCCGGCCTACTCCGCGCCGTCGGACGTGACCATCGGCAAGGTGCTGCTGGTGCCGTTCGTCCGTCAGCGCAACGACTGGCGTGCCACGCGCAGCAGCGCCTCGGGCGAGAGCTCGTAAGTCGTCAACATCTTGACCATCGCCGCGTCGGCCGATTCGAGCCGCGCCAGCGCGTCGTCGTGCGACTCCGCCACGCGATCGACGAGGCCGAGCCGCAGCGCTTCCTCAGCGTCGAGCACGCGGTTCGCGAGAAAGAGCTGATTCGCGGCGGGACGGGAGAGCACGCGCCGCCACCGCGAGGTGCCGCCGAAACCGGTCACGATGCCGAGTCGCGCACCGGGATGGGCGAAGCGCGCGCGCGGCGTGGCGAAGCGGAGATCGAAGGCGAGCGCGAGATCGAGCGCGCCGCCAAAGCAGTCGCCGTCGATGATCACCACGGTCACGCACGGCAGCCGCTCGATGGCCTCGAACGTCTCCTGCCCCAGCCGCGAGAACTCGTACGCCTCCCACCCGCTGAACCGGCGCATCTCCGCCATGTCCGCTCCAGCCGCAAACAAGCGCTCCCGCCCCGACCGAAACACGAACAGCGAAGCGGAATCGGGCAACGCAGCGCGAATGCGCCGCAGCGCACTCGCGGAGAGAAGGTTCATGTGGCCGTCGTCGAAGATGAAGGTGGTGACGCTCACCGCGCCGCCACGGCACTCCGAATCGCATCCACCGCGGCCGACGTCGGCGTTCCCGGCAGAAAGATCTCCCGGATTCCGAGCGCCTTCAGCTTCGGCACGTCCTGCTCCGGGATGATGCCGCCGGCGAAGACGATGATCTCTTGCGCTTCTTCCTCTTTCAGCAGGCGCATGATCTCGGGGAAGAGAACGTTGTGGGCGCCGGAGAGGATCGAGAGGCCGATGGCGTCGACGTCTTCCTGCACCGCCGCGGCCACGATCTGCTCCGGCGTCTGCCGCAGCCCCGTGTAGATCACTTCCATGCCGGCATCGCGCAGCGCGCGCGCGATCACTTTCGCGCCGCGGTCGTGCCCGTCCAGGCCGGGCTTGGCGATCAGCACGCGAATCTTTCGTTCGCTCATCCCTCTGTCTCCCCAGCGCCGGCGCCGCGGAAGATCGAGAGGATCACGATGTCGTGATACTGCCCTTCCCGATAGAACTCGCGGGCCATGCGGCCTTCCTGCACGAAGCCGTGCGCTTCGAGCACGTGCTTCGCGCGCTCGTTGTAATCGAACACGTTGATGCGCAGCTTCTGCAGGTTCATCTCGTCGAAGGCGAATCGCACCAGCGTGACGATGGCATCGCCGCCGAAGCCGCGGTTCCAGGCGCTCGGCTCGCCGATGAAGAGGCCGAACCAGGCCGTCCGCGAGACCCAGTCGATGTCGTGCAGCGAGGCGTTGCCGATGTGCGAGCGGTCGTCCTTCCGCTCGACGGCGAAGTGGCGCTCGTTCGCGTTCGCGTGCATGGCCCGGTCGAGCCATTCGATCTCATTCTGGAACGCGATCGGGTAGCGCGACTTGAGCGTGCGCACGATGTTCGGATCGTTCATCCAGCGATAGCAGCGCTCCGCGTCGTCGCGCTCGAAGGCGCGCAGGATCACGTGCTCGCCGGCGATCATGAATCGCCGCCGCGGCGCGTCGCGCGGCTCGGGCGCGAAAGTGCGGTCGGTGCGATCGGCCATTGCGGGCGCGGATTATATGATTCCGCCATGAGAAAGCTCTTCTTCCTTCTCTTCCTCGCCTCTTCGCTCGCGGCGCAGGAGCAACAGCACGGCGTGTTCCTGCAGGACATCGACCGCAACGTGAATGCCTGCACGAATTTCTTCGACTACGCCAACGGCGCCTGGCGCGCGGCCAATCCGATCCCGGCTTCGATGCAGCGCTGGAGCCGCCGCTGGGCGGCCGGCGAGTCGAGCAAGGAGCAGCTCCGCGCGATCCTCGACGAGGAGTCGAAGCGCCGCGACTGGCCGAAGGGCTCCATCGACCAGCAGATCAGCGATTTCTACGGCTCCTGCATGGACGAGCAGCGCGTCGAGTCCCTCGGCATGAAGCCGATCGCGCCGCTGCTCGCCGACATCGACCGCATCGACTCGCGCGACGAGCTGCAGTCGATGATCGCGCGCATGCACGAGCTGCAGATGTGGCCCGGCTTCGGCGTCACCTCGCGTCCCGACAATCACAATCCGAGTCAGGTCATCGCCGACCTCTTCGCCGCCGGACTCGGCCTGCCCCACCGCGACTACTACCTCAAACCGGAAAAGCGCTTCGCCGACGCGCGCGACAAATATCGCGAGCACGTGGCGAAGATGTTCGCGCTCGCCGGCTACGGCAAGGCCGCCTCGAAGACCGCCGCCGACACGGTCTTTGAATTCGAGACGCGTCTGGCGAAGTGGCAGCTCGACAACGTGCAGTTGCGCGATCCTCGCGCCACCGACCGCAAGTACATGGTGGCCACGCTGCAGAAGATCGCGCCGCACATGAACTGGGCGCGCTACCTCGAGCAGAGCGGCGTCGCGTCGGGCGATCTCAACGTCGACCAGCCGCTGTACATGCAGCAGATCGACCGCGAGCTGGCCACCACGCCGCTCAGCGCCTGGCGCACGTACCTCAAGTGGAACGTGCTGAACTTCTCCGCGCCGCATCTGGCGCGCCGCTTCGCCGAGCAGGACTTCGATTTCTACGGGCGCTATCTCGCCGGCGCGAAGGAGATGAAGCCGCGCTGGAAGCTTTGCGTCGAGCGCACCGACCAGCTCCTCGGCGAGGCACTCGGCCAGCGCTACGTCGAGCGCTACTTCCCGCCCGAGGCGAAGGCGCGCATGCAGGAGATGGTGCGCAATCTTCTGTCGGCGATGGGAGACACCATCCAGCGCCTCGAGTGGATGGGACCGGCCACCAAACAGCAGGCGCTGGCGAAGCTGGCCACCTTCAACCCGAAAGTCGGATATCCGGATGTATGGAAGGACTACAGCAGCGTCACCATCGAGCCGAACGCGTACTGGGAGAACGTCGTGCAGGGCTTCCGCTACGCCAGCCGCGACGACCGCTCGCAGGTCGGCAAGCCGATCAACCGCGGACGCTGGGGCATGACGCCGCCGACCTCGAACGCCTACTACAACCCGCTGCTCAACGAGATCGTCTTCCCGGCCGGCATCCTGCAGCCGCCGGCGTTCGACGTGCACGCCACCGACGCGGTGAACTACGGCGCGATCGGCGTCGTGATCGGACATGAGATCAGCCACGGCTTCGACGATCAGGGCGCGCAGTACGACGCCGAAGGACGACTGCGGAACTGGTGGACCGAGGATGATCTGAAGCGCTTCCGCGAGCGCACTGACTGCGTGCGGCAGCAGTTCGAGAATTACTTCATCGAGCCCGGCATCCATCACAACGGCTCGCTGGTCCTCGGCGAATCGATCGGCGACCTCGCCGGCGCGAAGATCGCCTACCTCGCCCTGCAGAAAGCGCAGCAGCAGCATCCGGTGCCGACGCTCGACGGCTTCACGCCCGACCAGCAGTTCTTCATCGGCTGGGGCCAGTTCCGCGGCGACGAGATCCGTCCGGAGACGCAGCGGATGATGGTGCAGGGCGACCCCCATCCGATCGGCAAGTACCGCGTGATCGGGCCGCTGTCGAACATGCCGGAGTTCGCGAAGGCATTCGGCTGCGCGGCCAACTCGGAGATGGTGCGGCCGGAAGGCCAGCGTTGCGAAGTGTGGTGAGCCGCCGGAGCGCGAGGTAGGGAAACTCCTGTCTCGCGCTCCTCCTTCTTCGAGGAGGCTCCCATGCGCGGCTTTGCCCTCGGATTGCTTTGCCTTTCACTCGCCGGCTGTTCGGTCCTGCCGCAGACGACGAAGAATCAGGTGCGCGGCACGCTGCCTGTGGTCAAGCCCGAGAAGCCGCGCGCGCTCTCCGAGCTGCACGGCCACGACGACGTGCATCGCGCGCGGCAGATCATGGCCGAGCACTCCTCGGTCGAGTACTACAGCGACTTCAGCCTCGGCATCCTCGAGATCAGCGACGACGGCACGATCAACCCGTCGCAAAAAGAGCAGGTCTTCAAGATGCTCGACGCCGAGACGAAGCCGGGCGGATTGCTCGTCGTCTTCGTGCACGGCTGGCATCACGGCGCGCGCACGTGCGACCGCGATCTCTGCTGCTTCCGCACGGTGCTCAGCAAGTTGAAGCAGACCCGCACGCGCGCGTACGGCGCCGAGGTGGCCGGCCAGAACGTGGTCGGCGTCTACATCGGTTGGCGCGGTGAATCGCGGCAGTCGAAAGGGCTGAACCTCACCACCATCTGGAACCGCAAGGACGTCGCCGAGACCCTCGGGCGCGGCAGCGCGAAGGAGCTCCTGCTCGAGATCAACGAGCGTTACTGGAACTCGCAGGACCAGCTCACCATGCTCAGCATCGGCCACAGCCTCGGCGGCGCGCTGCTGTTCCAGGCGGCGAAGGAGACGCTCACCGGCAACGTCTCCGACATCGAGCAGCAGGAGGTGCGCTCGTATCGCGTGGCACGAGCCGACTGCGATCGCGAGCAGGCCCTCGGCGGCCGCGTGAAGGCACGGCGGATGGGATTCGGCGACCTGGTCATCCTCGTCAATCCCGCGCTCGAGGCCAACGAGTACCGCGCCCTCGACGACGATCTGTACGACCGCACGAAAGACGGCTGGACGCGCGACCAGCTCACGAAAGCGGCGCTGCCGTACGACAAGAACGTGCCGTATCCCGACAATCAGCTCCCGATCCTGGTGGCCATCGCCTCGGTCGACGACTCGGCGGTCGGGACGATCTTCCCGATCTCGCGCTGGTTCCTCTCGCCGGTCAAGCCGAGCATCGCCTATCGCAAGAACGAGCGAATCGGCATCGGCCATTACGCGCCGCACGTGACGCATCATCTCGGCTACGCCGATCCGATGACGCCGGAGGAACTGAAGGCGCGCGATCCGCGCGACGAAGACCGGAAGAATTGCGACTGCCCAATGCTGACCGCCGAGCCGCGCGTCGGCGGCACGCGGCTCGATCTGCAGAAAGCGAGTCAGAGCTTCGGCCCCGGCGACAAGTTCACGCTGAGCCTCACGCCGCAACGGCAGGAGCGCGGTTGGGACCTCAACTCACCGTACTACGTCATCGAGGCGGAGCCGAAGATCATCTCGGAGCACAGCGACATCTTCAACGAGTACTTTGTCGGCTTCCTCGCCCAATTCATGGACGCGTACTACACCAAGTACGAGCGGCTGGAAAAAGAGCACGCGCTCGACTGCAGGTACGAGTTGCCGAGCGGCACGATCGTCGGCGGAACGGCGGCGGCCAAGCGGTAGCTACAGCGACACCAGCTCGAGGTTCCCGATCTCCTGTTCGAGAAACTCGCCGGCGATGCGGCGGAAGCGTTCCTCGGCATCGGTGACGAGGAAGTGGTGCTCCGGGTCGTCGACGCCGGTCGACGGGCCGAGCGTGCGCGTCACGGTTTGCGCGGTCGTCTCCGCGCTGTCGACGATGTGCACGGCGCCGCCGACGACCTGCTCGATGGTGCCGCGCAGGATCGGGTAATGCGTGCAGCCGAGGACCAGCGTGTCGATGCCGGCGTCGATCAGCGGCTCGAGATAGATCTCAGCCACTTCGCGCGCCACGTGCGTGTTCGCCCAACCTTCCTCGGCGAGCGGCACGAAGAGCGGCGCGGCCGACTCGATCACTTCGACGTCGGGATCGAGCGCGCGGATCGCTCGCGTGTACGCCTTCGAGCGCACCGTGCCTTCCGTGGCGATCACACCGACCACTCCGGAAGTCCGCTCCACGGCCGCGCGCGCGCCCGGCTCGACGACGCCGATGACCGGAATCGGCAGTTGCTGCTGCAGCTCCGGCAGCGCCGCGGCAGTGGCGGTGTTGCAGGCCACCACCAGCATCTTGATGTCACGCGCGAGCAGATGCCGCGCGGCCTCGAGCGAGTAGCGCACGACAGTCGCGGGCGACTTCGTGCCGTACGGGACGCGGGCCGAATCGCCGAGGTAGATCAGCGGCTCGCGAGGCAAGGCGCGGGCGATCTCGCGAAAGACCGTCAGACCGCCGACGCCCGAATCGAAGACGCCGATCGCTTTCAACTGCCGTCACCGTCCGCCGCGACGCCCGCTCCCGACTCCCGCTTGATGTTGTACTGCTCGATCTTCTTGTAGAGATTCGAGCGCGGCGTGTCGATGGCCTCGGCCGTCTTCGAGACGTTCCAGCCGAACTCGCGCAGCTTCGCCACGATGAATGCCTTCTCTGCTTCGTCCTTGAATTCCTGCAGTGTGGAAAGCCGCATGGCCG
Organism: Thermoanaerobaculia bacterium; assembly: GCA_036389275.1. Lineage (GTDB taxonomy): Bacteria > Acidobacteriota > Thermoanaerobaculia > Gp7-AA8 > Gp7-AA8 > QHVT01. The sequence continues at coordinate 10,828 of DASVQE010000031.1, read as the reverse complement.
TACTGATGATGTCGGTGGGAGTACGGAAGAATTCCGACGGCAGGTCGCCGATGTCGATGGCCTCGCCCGGCACCATGATCACCAGCCGCTCGATCATGTTGCGCAGCTCGCGCACGTTGCCGCGCCACTGCGCGTCGGAGAGCGCCTTGAGCGCCGCGTTCGTGAATTTCTTCGGATGCGTGGTGTGATGCTCGGAGAAGAGTTTCGCGAAATGCTGCGCGAGCTCGGCGATGTCCTCGCGCCGCTCGCGCAGCGGCGGCGTGCGCATCGGGATGACATTGAGACGATAGAAGAGATCCTCGCGGAACCGGCCGGCGCGAATCTCCTCCTCGAGCTGCTTGTTCGTCGCCGCGATCACGCGCACGTCGACCTTCACCACCGTCGCCGAGCCGACCGGCTCGACCTCGCCTTCCTGCAGCACGCGCAGCACCTTGGCCTGTGCGCTCAATGACATGTCGCCGATTTCGTCGAGGAAGATCGTGCCTTCGTCGGCGGCCACGAACTTGCCGATCTGGTCGCGCACCGCGCCGGTGAACGAGCCCTTCTTGTGTCCGAACAGCTCCGACTCGATCAATTCGTTCGGAATGGCGGCGCAGTTGACCTGGATGAACGGGCGGTTGCTGCGCGACGAGCGGCGATGGATCTCGCGCGCGACGAGCTCCTTCCCCGTCCCCGACTCGCCGGTGATCAGCACCGTCGCTTTCGTCGGCGCGGCGCGCTCGATCTGCGACTTCAGCTCGCCCATCGCCGGCGCCTTGCCGACGAGCTGATACTCCTTCTCGGCGCGCTCTTTGAGCTCGCTGTTCTCCTCTTCGAGCGAGCGCTGACGCACGGCGTTGCGGACCGTGAGCAGCAGCTTGTCGCGATTGAGCGGCTTCTCGAGAAAGTCGAACGCGCCGCGCTTGGTGCACTCGACGGCCGTGTGCACGTCGCCGTGGCCGGAGACCATCACCACCGGCGCGTTGATGCGCTGCTCTTTGAGATTCTCGAGGACCTCGATGCCGTCGAGGATCGGCATCTTGATGTCGAGCAGGATCGCGTCGTACGGAACCTTGGCGGCCTTGTCGAGACCTTCCTGTCCCGAGCGCGCCTCGTCGATGCGGTAACCCTCGTATTCGAGCGTCATCCGGATCGCTTCGCGGATCCCCGTTTCGTCGTCGACTACAAGAATGCGGTACGGCATGTAACTCTCCGCTCAGTGCATGAGTCCGGCCAGATTGTACGTGCCGAGGTATCCTCGGAACGGATGAGGTTCGACGAGGTCCTGCGGAGCTGGAGCGAGTGGTTGGAGCGCGAGCGGATCCGGTACGCGCTGATCGGCGGACTGGCCATGCAGGCCTGGGGACACTCGCGCTACACGAACGACGCCGACGTCGCCGTCGACGGAATGGCGCGCACGCGTATCGTCGCGCACGCGGAGGAGCTCGGCTACGAAACGCTCTTCGTGTCCGAGGGCTACTCGAACCATCTGCGCTCGGGTGAGCAGCCGTTCCGGATCGACTTCATGTACGTCTACGGCGCGACCGCCGAAGCACTCTTCGCGGACGCGCCGCGCAAGCCGGTCGTCGGCGATGTGTCGCTGCCGGTGGCGCGCCCGGAGATGCTGGCGGCGATGAAAGGAATCTCGATGAAGAACACGCCCCGGCGCGTGCTCATCGACGGTAATGACGTGCTGTATCTCCTCTCGCTGCCGGGCGTGAACCGCGAGGAGATTCGGGATTACTACGCTCGCAACGGGATGTTGGACCTGCTGCATGCAATCGAGAAGCACGCTGATCGACGTTGATTTCGAGCGCGACGTTCCGACGAGCGCGGCCGACGTCGCGGCGCTCGAACGCGCGCGCGCGGCGACCACGCTCTCGCCGCAGGCGTACCTCGAGTTTCTGCTCGCCTTTCGCGACAGCTCGCCGCCGGACCGCGAGCTTCCGCTGCGGCACGAGCCGTTCGACCTCAACCTCGAGCGCGACATGCCGCTCACCGCTGCGGATCTCGAGGCGCTCGCGCGCTCGCGGAATCTCCGGCCGCTCACTCCGGAGGAGTACCAGGAGTGGTGCGACCTCATCGCCAAACACCATCCTTCGCCGCATCGCGACAACAGCTACGCCGACGAGCCGTTCGAGCTTTGAGCGTTCACGCCGCGCAGTAGAATGCCCGGCGCATGCAAGTCGACATCAGCCGGGACGTGAAACTCGCGAAACTCGATCATCTGTTCGTTCTGCTCGCCGAGGGTGCGCGGGCGGAATTGCCGGATGAGGTACGGAGCGCGATCGACGGGGCGAAGTTCGCAGGGCGCTCCGACGAGTCGATCACCGTCCTCGCCGGAACGCCGCGCAAGCTCACGCTGATCGGCCTCGGGAAAGCGGACGCGCTCACGTTGCGCGGGATGCGCGCGGCGCTCACGTCCGTGGGCCGCATCGCCAAGAAGCAGCGCGACGCGAACATCGGCGTGCTCGTGCCGCACACGCTGCGCGGCTATGACGACGAGCAGAGCATCCTCGCCGTCGCCGACGCGCTCGCGCAGAGCGACTACAAATACGACCCGTACATCACGGTCAAAAAAGAGCAGAAGCGCTTTCCGATCGCGGCCACGCTCTTCGCGCCGACGCTCGACAAGAAACGGGTGAAGGCGCTCGACGCCGAGGCGAAGGCGATCGCCGACGCCGTCACCACCACGCGCGACCTCGGCAACGCGCCGTGCAACGTGATGACGCCGAAGCGCCTCGCCGAGCGCGCCGAGGAAGTGGCGGCGGCGGCCGGCGTGAAGTGCACCGTCTACGGCAAGCGCGAGATCGAGCGGATGAAGATGGGCGGCCTGATCGCCGTCAACCGCGGGTCGGTCGAAGAGCCGCGCTTCGTGGTCATGGAGTACGCGCCGCGCCGTGCGTCGAAGCACGTGGCGCTGGTCGGCAAAGGCATCACCTTCGACTCCGGCGGCATCTCCATCAAGCCGTCCGAGAAGATGGAAGAGATGAAGTTCGACATGTGCGGCGCGGCGGCGGTGATCGGCGTGATGGAAGCGGTGGCGAAGCTCGAGCTGCCCGTGCGCGTCACCGGCATCTTCGCCGCCACGGAGAACCTGCCGAGCGGCAGCGCCTACAAGCCGGGCGAGATCATCACGATGATGAACGGCAAGACCGTCGAGATCGTGACTACCGATGCCGAGGGACGGATGATCCTCGGCGACGCGCTGCACTACGCGTCGAATCTCAAGCCCGATCACCTGCTCGACTACGCCACGCTCACCGGCGCGTGCGTGGTGGCCCTCGGCAGCGAGACGGCCGGCCTTTTCACCGACGACGACGAGCTGGCCCGGATGTTGATTGAATCGGGTGAGCGCGTCGGCGACCGCGTCTGGAGACTGCCTGCCTGGGACGAGTACAAGGAACAGATTCGCAGCGAATGGGCCGACATGAAGAATTCGGGCGGCCGCTGGGGCGGTGCGATCACCGCGGCCGTCTTCCTGAAGGAGTTCGTCGATTGTCCATCGTGGGCTCATCTCGACATAGCGGGAACGGCGTACGCGGAGAGCGAGACACCGCGCGAGGCGCGCGGAGCGACCGGCGCGGGCGTGCGCGTCACGGTCGAGCTGCTCAAGTCGCTCTCGCGCTCGTAATCATCACGCTGGCCGCCGCGTGCGGCGGCAACGCCAAGACCAAGCCGCCGGTCGCGCCGCCGGCCGAGCCGGCCGTCGACTTCACCACCATCGAGTCGCCGAGCCTGCAGTTCCTGCCGCGTCACGAGGAAGTGCCCGGCTGGCGGCTCGAAGAAGATCCGGCCGTGGTGCCGGGCGAGCGCATCGCCGGCTACCTCGGCCCCGACGGCGAGAACTTCATCCGCTACGACGTGGTCGACCTCACCGCCGGCAAGTACGCCGCCACGCGCGGCGCCGGCTTCGCCACCGTCGAGATCTTCCGCTTCCCCGACTTCGTGAAAGCCTTCGGCGCCTACTCGCTGCGGAAGGAAGTCTCGCGCCGCTTCGTGCCGATCCAGAACGAAGCGTACGTGAGCAAGTACACCGTGCACGTCTGGCGCGGACCGTTCTACATCCGCATCACCGGTGGCGCGCAGAACGCGTTCGACGCGCTCACGCAACTCGCCGGCGCGGTGGCCGAGCGGATGCCGCCGGCGCCGTCGAAGCCGGCGGTGTTCAACTTCTTCCCGACCGACACGCGCGTGCCGAACAGCGAGCGCTACTCGGCGGAGAAAGGGTTCGGCGAGACGATCCTCGGCAACTCGTTCCAAGCCAGCTTCAACGCCGCCGGCGACACGGCCGAAGGGTTGATCATCCCGACCGCGAACAAAGCGTCGGCGGCGAAAGTGCTCGACGCCTATCGCGCGCTCTACGTGCGCAACGGCAAGCTGCTCGATCCGATCCCGAATCTCGGCGAGGATAACTTCACCGGCGAGGACAAGTACCTCGGCCGCGCGGTCTGCTTCCGCCTCGATCGCTTCGTGATCGCCTTCAACGGCTACAAGGACCGGCAGAGGCTCGTCGAGCTGGCCGTCGCCACCGACGCGCGCATCCTAGGCTCGATCCGCAAGCAGCTCGTGACCGCGGACGAGGAAGCGCAGGCGCAGGCGAATCCGCGCGAGGTCGATCAGTCGAAGCTGCCGCCGTGGGCGCGCACGCGCACGCCGTAGTCAGCGCAGCAGCGGCGCGCGCGTGTAGCTCGGCGGAAACGATCCGATCGGCTCGGGCGGCGTCACGCCTTCGCGCAGCCGGGCCACGGCGCGCGCGTAGCCGAGGTAGCGGCCGGCGTCGGCTTCGACGGCGCGGATCTCGACCTCGTTGTCGGGACAGATCAGCCGGTGCCACTCGAGCCAGCGCTGCCAGCCATCGGGCATCGCGTCGGCAGTCTCGACGTCGACGAGCGTCGAGCGCTCCCAATGCGCGCGCCACCACGCGGCGCTGTGCAGCGACGCCAGATCCGGAGTCCACCACTCGCGCAGATCTTCCGGCGGCGGGCCGTCGAGCTCCTGCATCAGGCTCGTACCGGCGAATGCGATCGCGCCGCGCGGCTGCAGCAGGCGCGCGATCGACAGCAGCCAGAAATCGTCGGTGCCAAAGTACGGAATCGAGTCGATGCAGACGATGGCGTCGAAGAACCGCGGCGCGAACGGCAGCGAGTGCGTATCGGCGCGCAGCGGAAAGACGGCGTCGTCGCATCCGGCATCGCGAATGCGCTGCAGGTTCTCGCCCGGATCGACCCAGAGATCGACGGCCCAGACGCGCACGCCGAACTCGCGATGCAGAAAGATCGACGAGGCCGCGCGTCCGCAGCCGAGGTCGAGCACGTTCATGCCGCGCTCCAGCGGCAGCGCCTCGCAGAGCCACTCCGTGAGCCAGAGCGAGTTCGCGCCGCCGCTCGCGCTGGCGACGAGCCAGTCGGGGTGATAGCGCTCCGAACGGGGAAAGCGCGTCACTCGCGCACGAGCTCCGTGCGCGCGAAGCCGATGGCGTCGCCGACGCGCAGCAGCGCTTTGGCGACGTAGCGGCCGGGCGGCCAGGAACGATGCACGTCGACGATGCGGTCGGAGCCGTTGAACGGCACGCGCAGCGAGTGCACGTCCGCGGGAACGCCGTTCGCGTCGAAGAGGTACAGCAGCAGCTCCGCGTCGCGCGCCTTCGCGTCCTGCGCCGCGGCGGCGGCCGGCACGACGATGCGGATGCCGTCGGGCAGCGGCTCGAGGCGCGGCGCGACGCCGGTCTGCGGCAGGTCGTTGAGGATGATGTCGGCCAGCCGCAGCGGATTGACCGGCGCATCCTCGTGCGTGGTGCTGAAGCCGTGGCGATACATCACGTCGGCGCCGCGCACGTTCTTCACGCGCACGACGATGGCGTTCATGCCGCGGCGCGGATTGCGCGGGCGAAAGCCGAGGCGGTAGACGATGCGCTGGGACTCGGCCATCTGCGTGAGCGCGGTGGCGACGTCGTTGGTGTTGTGCAGCCACTGGCCGCCGGTCGGCTGGGCGAGCATGTTGAGCGCGTCGTTCGCCGAGGTGTTGGTGAGGCTGCGATTGCTCTGCCCCATCTGACCGATCGGCGCGGCCGGGCCACGCAGTCCGCCGAGGTCGACGGTGTGGAGGAATGCGCTCGCGGCGCGGAACTCCTCGGCCATGACGCGGATCGCGCGCACGAGCTTGTCGCTGCGCGCGGCCAGCATCGTGGCGAAACCCTCCGACAGCAGCACGACGTGCTTATGCCCTTCGATCTGTGCAGTGCTGCGCGCGAGCTCGCGCAGCGCCTGCACCTGGTAGCCGATGGAACGGCGCATCGGATCCGCGCCCATGTCCGCCATCACCGCGGTGCCCGACTCCGGACGCGACGACAGCGGATCGACGTCGGTGAGGTCGGCGCCGGGCGCCGCTTCATCGCGGTCGACGCCGCTCCACGACTGCCGCTCCAGAGGGCTGATGCTGAGCCGCAGCGGATCCTCGGTCGTGCTCGGACGGAGCGAGCGCACCGCGCGCATCACCGCCACGCGATCCTGCGTGAACGGCACGAGCAGCCGCGTGCCTCCGCCGTCGAAGGTGGTGACGCTGAACCAGTCCGCGGGCGCGGCCGAGTTGACGAGCTTCTCCGCGGCGGCGCGCGCGCGGCCGACCGCGTGCGGGTTGCTGAACTGCCGGTCGATGACCAGGAGAAAGAGCCGCCGCTCGCGGATCGGTGGCGGCGCGGCTTCCGGTTGCGGCGCGCCCGGTTGCGCGGCGGCGGGTGCGGAGAGGCCGAGGTCGTCGACGTCGAAGTAATCGATCGGCTGCGGCTTGCCGTTGACCGTCACCTCGAAATCGTCGCGCGTGAGACCGGTCACCGGCTGGCCGTTGCGGGAGACGTAAACCGGGACATCGATCACCTCGACCGTGATGCTCTCGCGCGACTGCCCGAACAGCGGCAGCGCGAAGAGCAGCAGGACGAGGAGGCGTCTCACGTCCGTTCCCACAATCCGGACTTTCCTCCGGACTTACGGACAAGCTGAAGTCCGTCGATCACGATCCCCTTCTCCGCGGACTTGCACATGTCGTAGATGGTAAGCGCAGCCACCGCGCACGCGGTCATCGCCTCCATTTCGACACCGGTTTTTGACACGCAGCGGACGATGGAGCGCACTTCGATCGTACCGGCGGCGGGATCGAGATCGAAGGTGATGTCGATCGAGTCGAGCGCGATCGGATGGGCGAGCGGAATGAGCGACGGGGTCTGCTTGGCAGCGAGCACGCCGGCGATCTTGGCGGTGGTGAGCACGTCGCCTTTCGGCAGCGCGCGCTCGATCAGTGACGTGAGCGTCGCGGGCGACATCCGCACCGTCGCGGAAGCCACCGCCTCGCGCTCCGTGACGCGCTTGCCGCCGACGTGCACCATCGAGATGCCGCCGGTCTCGTCGAGATGCGAGAAATCATTCGCCATGAAGCCTCCTGGCCACCTGCCACTCTTCGGGTGTGTTGACGTTGAGCAGCGGCTCGCCGGGAAAGCGGGCGCGCAGCAACGCCTCGCCGATCATCTCCGCTTCGGGTAAGCCTTGCAAATCGAAGCGGCGCGCGGCGATGCGCTCCTCGAGTGCGCGCAGCGACGCGTACGGCCAGACCGCGCAGAGCGGCTGTGCGCGGCCGTTCCATTGCGCGACGCGCCGCTCGTCGCGCAGAAAGCGCAGCACGGCCGTGGTGACCAGCGGATAGTCGACGGCGAGGATGAAGCAGTCGGCGCGTGCATCGCGGAGCGCGCGGGCGACGCCGAAGATTGGGCCGTCGGCGTCGTGCGGCTCTTCGTCGATGGTGCGCAGCGCGTCGACGGACTCGCCGCGCGGACGCTGCACCGCCACCAGCTCGTCGAAGAGCGGCCGCGCCGCGGCGACGACGCGCTCGAGGAAGAGCTCCGTCTTCGACACGCCCATGCGCGACGAGCGTCCGCCGGCCAGCACGTAGGCGTTCACGCCGTTACGTTAGCATCGCGGCGATGGGCGTCAGCGTGATCATCCCGGCGCGCAACGAGGAGGCGCACGTCGGTGCGGCGATCGACTCGGCGCTCGCGGCCGGCGCGGACGAAGTGCTCGTCGCCGACGGCGGCAGCAGCGACGCGACGATCGCCATCGCGCGAGCGCGCGGCGCGCGCGTGATCGAAGGAGAGACGATGCGCGCGCGGCAGGTCAACCGCGCCGCGCGCGAAGCGGCGCACGAGGCGCTGATCTTCCTGCACGCCGACACGCTCCTGCCGCGCGGCGCGGCGGCGGCGGTGGAGGAGGCGCTGCGCGGCGGCGCGCTCTTCGGCGGCTTCCGCCTCGCCTTTCGCGAGCCGGGCCTGCGCTTCGTCGCGGCGATGATCAACGCGCGCACGCGGCTCACGCGCGAGCCGTGGGGCGACCAGGCGCAGTTCGCCGCGCGCGAGCCGTTCCTGCGCGGCGGCGGCTACCGCGAGATCCCGATCATGGAAGACTACGAGCTGGCGCGGCGGATGAAGCGCGCCGGCCGCACGATCGTGCTGCCGCTCGTCGTCGACACCTCGGGACGGCGCTTTCTCGAGCAAGGCATCATCCGCACGACCGCGCTCAACTGGCTGATCATCGCCACCTATCACTGCGGCGTCGCCCCGGAGCGTCTTGCCCGCTGGTATCGCTGACCACGCGCGTGTTCATGCCGCGCGCGAAGCGCCAGGCGCCGTCCGCTTCGCGGCGCAGCACCGACAGCGCCCAGCCCGCGAGCGTGATCGGCTCGCCGCTCTCGAGCGGCGCCGCGGAGACGCGATCGGTGGCGCGGCAGAACGCCCACTCGCCGCTGACGACGATCTCCTCCACGTCGAACGCCGGCTCGAGCACGTACGCGCCGAAGACGCGGAACATCGCCGCGCGCAACGCGTCGCGCCCGCGGATCGGCTCCGCGTTCGGCGCGTGAAAGACGCAATCGTCGGTGACCATCGCCGCGATCGCGCCGACATCGCCGTTGCGCGTGGCCTCGTCCCACTGCCGGATGAGCGTGCGGATCTGCTCGACGTCGTCCTGTTGTTCCATGCGCGGAGTGTGGCCCGGGATCGGACCGGGCGTCCAGTGCCGCGTCAATTCGGCCCGCTCAATTTGGATAGCAGCCGTTGAAGCTCAGCACCGGGTTGTAGTCGAACAGGTTGTGCGGCTCCATGTCGAAGCCTTGCCAGTGCATCAGCGTGAGGCCGGTCATGGTGTTGATCGTGTCGGAGGCCTGCCGGTCTTCGTCGATCGGCCCGTGATGCGCCGACGAGCGATACCACACGACCAGATCCGCGAGATGGTTCAGCGCCTCCGGACCGCCGTTGGTGAGCGTGGCGTCGTTCATGACGTATTTGAGCAGGTAGTTGTCGGGCTCCGTGAACACCGTGCCCCAGTTGTTCGGCGGGCTGTTGCCGGTGCCGTCCTCGCCGGGATGATTCCTCGTCACCCACCAGTCCCACCGAGTCGTGAACTGCTCGTTGTTGCCCCAGTGATGCGAGGTGCCGGTGCGGTCGGCCGGAACGAACTCGTACGCGATCGGATTGCCGAAGCGATTCACGCCGCCGCCTTCGACGGTGAGCGTCTGGAACAGCAGCGGATCCCAGGCGAGCATCCCTTCGCCGAAGAAGACGCTGTCGCTGTCGGTGGCGGTGAGGCCCGGCTGCGGCTCGAAGTGCGACGACTGGAAGGCGCGGTCGCCTTTCGCGCCGAAGAGATCGGTGTTCACGCGCCAGAGCACGTTGTGCATGTGCGGCGTGAACGGATTGCCGGCCGTGGACGCGATGTTCGGATTGGCCGGACTGTTGTAGCCCGATGCGCCGAGGCGGAAGGTGATGCGGCCGTCGTTGCGGAAGCCGTACTGGATGACGTAGTCGTAGTTGCCGGTGTCGTAAACGGCCCAGATCACCACTTCCTTGGCGCGGCGCGAGTAGCCGAGGGTGTTGCCGGACGGGTCGAGGTACTTGCAGAAGGCGGCCAGACCCTGGTCGCGGCATTCGGCGGCGAGCATCGGTACGGAGTCGCCCGGCAGCGTGAGCAGCGTCGCGTCGACCGGCGCGACGTCGGCCGGTTTGATCTCGCGCATGCAGGGATGCGGATTGCCGAGGAACGGACCGCAGTTCTGCATGTCCCACAGGCGGCGGTTCGTGGCCGCGCCGTCGTGATACGGGACGAAGATCTCGGTCGCTCCCGCCCCATGGAGCACGGTGTTGTAGTTGACGTCACCCGGCCGTTTGATCTCGACCTGGCCGAGGGAGAAGCCTTTGAGTCCGCGGTTCTCGAGCTCGACGCGCCAGGAGACGCCGCTGCCGAACCAGTGGATCTCCAGGCCGAGGGCCTGCAGCGCGCCGGTCGTGCCGGTGGTGGCGTACTGGGTGAGCGTGCATTTTTTCGGGACGAGGTGGCCGATGGTCACGGCGGCTTTGCAGTTATTGCGATCGGTCACCGTCAGCTCGGCGTAGCGGTCGGCGTAGTTCTGAAAGATGGGCGTCATCCGCTCGCGCGCGGTGAAGTCGCGCGAGCCGACGGTGCCTTGCCACTCGTACGTGTACGGCGCGTCGCCGCCGCGCACGTCGGCGACGTAGCGGAACTCGCCGTCATTGCCGACGGCCAGCTCGCGCACGGAAGGCTGCAAGCCTTTCGTACCGGCCACGCACTGCGCATGCGCAGCCGCCGCAAAGGCGGATAGAAACAGAACGAAGACACCAAGTCTCCTCACGTATGGACCTCCTGCTGGACTGAAAGAATGAAGGAAGGATAGCAGGACCGGGGAACGACGAGGGGCCTCCGGCGGCTGGGGCCACGGGCCCCAGACCCCGTCTGTTGGCCTAGCCTCCGCGACACTGTGTCGCCAGCCTGGAAGCAGTGTCGCGGAGGCT
>DASVQE010000030.1:0-44775 GCA_036389275.1 Thermoanaerobaculia bacterium | reverse complement strand
TGGTGGCGCTGCTCGGCGATGTCGTAGTGGTGGTGGTCGACGTTGCAGTGGTGCCGCTCGGCGAGGTGCTCGTGCGCGGCTGCGTGGCGGTCGTGCTTGGCGACGTTGCGGCGCTGTTCGGCGAAGTCGTGGTGGTCGTAGTCGACGTCGTGGTCGTGCCGCTCGGCGATGTGCTCGTGCGCGGCTGCGTGGCGGCGCTGCTCGGCGAAGTCGCGGCGCTGCTCGGCAACGTCGTCGTCGTGGTCGATGTCGTCGCAGTGGTGCCGCTCGGCGATGTGCTCGTGCGCGGCTGCGTCGCGGTACCCGGCGTGGTCGTGCTCGTCGCGCGCTGCGTCTCCACTTCCACCCGGTCGACGATCACCGGCGGCTGCGGCGTGGACGTCACCGTGGACGTCGTCGCCGCCGGCGTTCTCGATGGTTGCGTGGTTGTCGTGCCCGGCTGCGCGGTCGCCGTACTCGGCGAGGTCCCCGGTCCCGTCACCCGCGGCGCCGGCAACGTTCCCGAGCGCGGGCCCGTCGTCGGCGAGTGCGCGAGCACCGCCGTCTCCGTCGCGCTGAGCAGCCGCTTCGACAGCGCTTCGAAGGCCGCCCGCACCGGCGCGGACACCGCGAGCGAGCCCCAGTGCGGCTCGATGCGCTCCGCGGCGAGCACGCGCAGCGCGGAGTCACGGGCCTGCTCTTCATGGCCCAGCTTGTCGTGCGCCACCGCCAGATAGACGTGCGCGAGCTGGTAGTACTCGGCCGCGTCCACCACGCCGAAGGCGGCGATGCGCAGCGACGTCACCGCCGGCGCGTAGCGCGCCGCCTCGACGTCGGCCATGCCGCGCCGCAACAGGTTGAGATAAAAGTCCGTCGCCGTCGCGCCGAACAGCGGCGCGCACGAGCAGAGCACGAGCAGATACGCCACCAGCGTCCGGATCCGGTATCCCATTGCCGCGGGCGATTCTGCCACAGTCGCGCGGCGTATGTTGTGAGAAATACAGTAGTATCGCCGTCAAACCCGTGGGCAGGAACGTCGTCATCGTGGGCGGTGGGCTGGCCGGAATGGCCGCGGCCGTCTACCTCGCGCGCGCCGGGCGCAGCGTCACGCTCTTCGAGCGCCGCCGGCTCCTCGGCGGCCGCGCCATCACCACCGTCCGCCAGGGCTACCGCTTCAACCTCGGCGCGCACGGCCTCTACCGCCACGGCGCCGCCGCCTCCGTCTACCGCGAGCTCGGCATCCCGATTCGCGGCGGCACGCTCCGCTCCGGCGCGCACGCGCTGCACCGCGGCGACACCCACCGCCTCCCGACCGGCTTGGTCTCGCTCCTCACCACCTCGCTCCTCTCGTTCCGCGGCAAGCGCGAGCTCGCCAGCGCGCTGCTGCGCGTGCGCCGCCGCCGCCCGGCAGCCGTGGCCGAGGGCAGCGTGCGCGAATGGCTCGACGCGCACTTTGACGACGCGCGCGCGCGCCAGGTGATGGAGACCTTCCTCCGCATCTTCACCTACACCAGCGACGACCGGCAGAGCGCCGCGGCCGCGCTGGCGCAGGCGCGCATCGCGCTGCGCGGCGGCGTGCTCTACCTCGATGAAGGATGGCAGCGCCTCGTCGATGCCTTGCACAGCACCGCCGTCGCCGCCGGCGTGCACTTCGTCAGCAGCTCGCGCATCGTCGGCGTGGTGCAGGACGGCGCCGTGCGCGCGGTGGAGCTCGGCGGGCTCGAGCTCGACGCCGACCGCAGCGACACGCTGGCGATGACCATGCCGTCCGGCGGTCCGGAAGAGATCGAAGGTGCGCTGATCCCGGCCGAGACCGTGCTGCTCGCCGTCGATCCGCACACCGCCGCCGATCTCGCCGGTGAAGTCGGCCAGAGCTGGCGCGCCGCGCAGCCGGTCACCGCGGCCTGTCTCGACGTCGCGCTGCGCTCGCTGCCGCGTCCGCACCACACCTTCGTCGCCGGCATCGACGAGCCGCTCTACCTCTCCGTTCACTCCGCCGCCGCGCAGCTCACGCCGAAAGGCGGAGCGCTCGTGCATCTCGTGAAGTACGGCGCGCGCGATCCGGAGCGCGACGAGCGCGATCTCGAGACGATGCTCGATCGCTATCAGCCCGGCTGGCGCGAAGTGCTCGTGCACCGCCGCTACCTGCCGGCGATGACCGTCTCCAACGCGCTGATCGCGCCCGGCGCGCGGCGTCCCTCGGTGACGACGCCGGTGCGCGGCCTCTACCTCGCGGGCGACTGGGTCGGCGACGAAGGGATGCTCTCCGACGCGGCGCTCTCGAGCGCGCGCGCGGCGGCGCAGGCGATCCTACGAGAGTAGGTTCGTCAGCGCGTCGGGATGCAGATCCCAGCGCAAAAAGCCGGCGACGCCGAAGAGAAATCCGATGACCATGAAAGCGATGGCGAAGACGAGCAGCCAGCGCTTCTTCGTCAGCGCGGTGATGCCCATGAGCGCGATCGAGACCGACAGCGCCGCGTCCGACAGATCGAATTGATCGTCGTGCACGTTCAGCGCGGCGTACTCGCGCTCGTAGCCTTCCGCCTGCGCCTTGATCTCGTTCTTCTCCACTTCGTAGCGCTTCACGTTCGCCTGGTAGCGGGCGATCTTCGCGTCGAGATCGGCCAGCGCCGCCGGCGGCAGCGTGCTCGCGCCGACTTCGCGCTGCACGGTCAGCTCGACGAGCGTCGCTTCGGCGAGGTTCTGCTTGGTGCTCTTGCTCTGAAAGTACGACCAGGAGTTGACCGTGCGCGCCTGCGCTTCCGCCATCGCCTGGCCGAGGTTGCCGGCTTTCACGCCGCTGAGCGCCATGAACGTGGCGGTGATGGCGACGAGCAGAGCGATCGTCGAGTTGAGCCGCGATTCGGCCGCCTGTTCCACCGCCTCGGAGATGGTCTCGCTGATCTCGGACATGATCGGAAAAGTATACGTACCGGACCGCGCGGCCCGGTACGTACACACGAGACGATCAGCGCGGCTTGATGGTGATGCTGCCGCCCGAGCCGCGCAGCGTCAGCGCCGGGCCGCCGCCGTTGATGTTGCCGGTCAGCGAATTGGCCGTCTTCGTGCCGCCCGTCACCGGCACGCTCGAGCTCACGCTGCCGCCGCCGGTGTTCACCGCATCGAGCGTGAAGTGCAGCGTGTTGGCGATGGCCACGGTCATGCTGCCGCCGGAGTTGGCCAGGCTCGACGCCGTCGCCGGCTGCCGCACGAAGGTCACCGTCATCGAGCCGCCGGAGTTGGTGAGGTTCGCCGGCCCGACGTCATTGAGTGTGGCGCTGCCTCCGGAGCTCGTGCCGCTCACGCTGCCGCCGATCGAGTTCGCGGTGAGCGAGCCGCCCTTCGTCGACAGGATCAGCGAGCCGCCGACGCTGCTTACGCTCGTCGCGCCGCCGCTGCCGGAGATCTGCACGTTGCCGCTGACCGACGTCACCTGCACGCTGCCGCCGCCACGGTTGATCGCGGCCGAACCTCCGACGTTCGACACCGTCACCGAGCCGCTGCCGGTGGTCAGGTTGACGTTGTAAACCGGCGGGACGGTGATCGTGAAGTTGACGTTGAAGATCGTGCCGAGGGCCGGCTTGACCGTGGTCTTGCCGGTGACCGACACGTTGCTGCCGCTCTGCGTGGCGTTGATCTGGCTGCCGGCCAGCACCTCGGCGGCGTTCGTGCCGAAGGCGCTGCGCGTGACGCTGAGCAGCAGCGTGTTGTTGCTGGTGCCCTTGACCACGGTCACGCTGCCGCGGTCGGCCTGCAGCGTCACCGTGCCGCCCTGCGTTCCGACATTGAACGTGCGGTTGTACGGCGGCGCCTCCTCGGCGGCAGCGATCAGCGGAAGGAAAAGGAAGACGAAGAAAACGAAGAAACGACGCATGGCTCTCTCCTTATGTAATTAAGTAAGGAGAGAAGTATGCGCGTCTTTCCGGAAATTACAAGTTGCGCACCCGGATCCCGCCGCCGGAGCTGCGCAGCACGAGCCGCGGCCCGCCGCCGTTGATCCGGCCGTGCATCTCGTCGTCGTCGATCGAGCCCTGCACCGTCACCGGGACGTCGGAGTGCACGCCGCCGCCGCTGGCGCGCGCGTCGAGCTCGAAGCCGAGGCCGGAGGCGATGCGCACGGTGACGCCGCCGCCGGAGGTGCTGAGGCGCGAGTCGCCGGCGGGCTGCCGCGAGAGCTGCGCTTCGATCGAGCCGCCGGAAGTCGTCGCGTCGACGGAGCCGAGGGCGTCGTCGATGCGGATGCCGCCGCCGGAGGTGCGGGCGATCACGTTGCCGCCGGTGCGGGCGATGTGGATCGATCCGCCGGAAGTGCGCACGTCGACCGCGCCGGTGGTGTCGCCGACTTCGATCGAGCCGCCGGAGGTGTGGGCGGTCACGTTGCCGCGCGCTCCGGCGAGCGTGATGTCGCCGCCGGAAGTGTTGAGCGTCGCCGCGCCCGCGAGCTTGCCGGTCTTGATGCTGCCGCCGGAGGTGTAGGCGTTAACCGTGCCGCCGAGGTCGGCGAGATCGATCGAGCCGCCGGAGGTGCGGAGGCGGACGTTGTAATGCGCCGGCACGCGGATGTTCCACTGCACCTCGTAGTCGCCGTTGCGGAACCAGTTGTGCCAGCGGTCCTCGAGCTTGCCGTCGACGACGACGTCGTTGCCGCGCTGGGTGAAGGTGATCTTGTGCGAGGCCATCTGCTCTTCGCCGCCGCGGCCGCGCGCGTCGCGGTGCACCTCGAAGGCGACGCCGCTGCCGCCGGCGACCACGGTGATGTTCCCGATGCCGGCCTCGAGCTCGAGCGTGCCGCCGTCGGCGACATTGAAGCCGCGGCGGATGACGTCCGATGAAGCGTAGGCGGAGGCGGCGAAGAGGAGTGCGCAGGCAGCAGTGACGAGGCGTCGCATGAGGCTTACTACGCCGGGCCGGTCAAAAAGTTTGCATGCAGTAAACTCCGCCCGCTATGCCGATCGATGACGCGCAGTTCAAGCTGGCCATGTCGCACTTCGTCAGCGGCGTGACGGTGGTGACGACCGAGCACGACGGGCGGCAGTACGGAATGACGGTGGCGTCGTTCGCGTCGCTGTCGCTGCATCCGCCGCTGGTGGTGATCTGCGTGGAGAAAACGGTGCAGTCGCACGACGCCATCGCCGCGGCCGGACGGTTCGGCGTGAGCATCCTGGCGCAGGGCCAGGGCGACGTCTCCGGCCGCTTCGCCTCCAAGCGCGACGACAAATTCGACGGCGTGGCCGTGCATCGCGGCGAGCTCGGCGTGCCGCTCATCGACGGCGCGATCTGCACGCTCGAGTGCCGCCTGCAGGAGCAGTTGCCGGGCGGCGATCACACCATCTTCGTCGGCGAGGTCGTCGACGCGCAGACCCGCGACGACGCGCCGCTGGTCTACTTCCGCAGCGCCTATCGCGAGCTCGTCTGACGTGCAGGAGATGAGCGATACCCTGCGGACCACGTTCCGCAGAATGTTCCGGCTGGAGAATCGCCGCGCCGCGATCCGTCACGGCCGCCTCGAGCAGATCAGCGGCTTCGAGTCGCAAATCCTCGGCAACGCGCGCGAGATCACCGTCTTCCTGCCGGCCGGCTACGGCGAGCGCGACGAGCGCCGCTATCCGGTGCTCTACATGCAGGACGGGCAGAATCTCTTCGAGTCGTCGCGCGCCTTCGTGCCGGGGCAGCACTGGCGGATGCAGGAGGCCGCCGATGCCGCGATCGGCGAGCGCAGCGCGTCGCCGATGATCATCGTCGGCATCGACAACGCCGGGGTCGCGCGCATGGACGAGTACACGCACGTCAAGGATGCGAAGCACGACGGCGGCGGGCGCGCCGACGACTACGCGCGGATGCTCGTCGAGGAGCTCAAGCCGGCCATCGACGCGCGCTTCCGCACGCTCGCCGACGCCGAGAACACCGCCGTCGGCGGCTCGTCGCTCGGCGGCCTGGTGTCGCTCTATCTCGCGCTCAAACATCCGAATGTCTTCCGCCGCGCCGCGGTGATGTCGCCGTCGGTGTGGTGGGCGGATCGGGACATCCTGAAAGAAGTCGATGCGTACGACGGACCGCCGCCGCGGCTCTGGCTCGACATCGGCGGACGCGAAGGCGGCGAGGCGCTGCGCGACGCGCGCGCGCTGCGCGACCGCATCCTGGCGAAAGGTTGGAACGAGGAGACGTTCCACTTCCACGAGGACCGCCGCGCCGACCACAGCGAGCGCGCCTGGGCGCGCCGCGCGCGGATCGTGCTGGAGTTTTTGTTCCCGCCCGCGTAGTTTCGTGGGCGGACCATGTCTCCGCGCGACACCCTCGGCCGGCCGCTGCGCGATCTGCGCGTCTCCGTCACCGACCGCTGCAACTTCCGCTGCACGTACTGCATGCCGAAGGAGGTGTTCGGCCGCGACTTCGCCTTTCTTCGCCGCGACGAGCTGCTGACGTTCGAGGAGATCGCGCGGCTGGCGCGCCTCTTCGCCGCGAACGGCGCGGAGAAAGTGCGGCTCACCGGCGGCGAGCCGCTGCTGCGCCGCGATCTCGACCGCCTCGTCGCGCAGCTCGCCGCGATCGACGGCATTCGCGACATCGCGCTCACCACCAACGGCTCGCTGCTGACGCGGGCCATGGCGCGCTCGCTGGCGAGCGCCGGACTGCGCCGCGTCACGATCAGCCTCGACTCGCTCGACGACGCAATCTTCCGGGCGATGAACGACGTCGACTTTCCGGTGGCGCGCGTGCTCGACGCGATCGACGCGGCGGAAGAAGCGGGCCTCACGCCGATCAAGATCGACGTGGTGGTGAAGCGCGGCGTGAACGACGGCGGCATCGCCGACATCGCGCGCCGCTTCCGCCACACGCCGCACATCGTCCGCTTCATCGAGTACATGGACGTCGGCAACACGAACGGCTGGCGCATGAGCGACGTGGTGGCGGGCGCGGAGATCGTGGCCGCGTTGCAGCGCGAATGGCCGCTGGTGCCGGCGGAGTCGAACTACTTCGGCGAGGTGGCGGAGCGCTGGCGCTACGCCGACGGAGCGGGCGAGATCGGGATCATCACCTCGGTGACGCAGCCGTTCTGCGGCAGTTGCACGCGCGCGCGCATCACGGCCAGCGGCGAGCTCTATCTCTGCCTCTTCGCCTCGAGCGGCTACGACCTCCGGCGGCTGCTGCGCGGTGGCGCGGCGGACGAGGAGATCGCGGACACGATCGCGAACATCTGGCGCGCGCGCGACGATCGCTACTCGGAGGTGCGTTCGGCGGCGACGCCGGCGCTGCAGAAAGTGGAGATGTCGCGCGTCGGCGGCTGAGCGCCGCTACTCGTTGCCGCCGTTGTACTTTTCTTCCGAGGAGCTCGGCACGGTCGAGAGCGCCACGGCGTTCTTCGTGTTCAGCGCCACCTTCGGCCCGAACGGCTGCACGCGCGCCGAGTAGGTGCGCTCGCGCATGGCGCGTCCTTCCTTGATCTGCTGGATCTGGCTCTTCTTCATGATGTTTTCCATTGCGACATACAGGCCAGTGCAGAAACTGTATACAGTATGCAGTCGATGCGCAGGAACCTGACCGACGACCTGGCCGCCGAGCTGCGGCGGATGATCGTCGACGGCAGCCTCGCCGCCGGCGAGCGC
This sequence comes from Thermoanaerobaculia bacterium, assembly GCA_036389275.1. Lineage (GTDB taxonomy): Bacteria > Acidobacteriota > Thermoanaerobaculia > Gp7-AA8 > Gp7-AA8 > QHVT01. The sequence continues at coordinate 37,192 of DASVQE010000030.1, read as the reverse complement.
CTCAACGAGGTGCATCTCGCCGCGCAGCTCGACGTCAGCCGCACGCCGCTGCGCGAGGCGCTCAACCGGCTGGCGAACGAAGGCGCGATCCGCTCGGTGCCGCGCATCGGCTGGTTCGTCTGCGCGTTGAGCGTCGAGGAGTTCGAGCAGATCTATCCGATCCGGGCCATCCTCGATCCGGAGGCGCTGCGGCTGGCCGGCATTCCGCCGCGCGACCGGCTCGACCGCCTCGAGTCGCTGAACGCGAAGATCCTCGCCGCGCGCGACGTCGAGAAGCGCATCGCCCTCGACGACGCCTGGCACCTCGAGCTGCTGGCCGGCTGCCCGAATCGCGTGCTCATCGAGCTGATCGAACAGTTCATGCGCCGCACGCACCGCTACGAGATCGCCTATCTGCGCGAGCAGCAACACGTGCGCGAGGCGGGCGACGCGCACGCGGCGGTGCTGCGCGCATTGCGCGGCAACCATCTCGAGCGCGCCTGCAAGGCGCTCGAGAAAAACATGCAGAACGCCATCGAGCCGATCGTCGAATGGCTCCGGTCGAGAGGAGAAGGATGAAGGCTCTCGTGGTTGCACTCGCACTCGCATTCGCATCGGCCGCGCACGCACAGAGCGCCGCGGAGCTCGCCGGTCTCTGGGAGGCGAAGCTGCGCTTCGGTCCCGACGTGCGCGGTCCGCTCACGATCGCCCACGATGCCGACGGCTGGCGCGCCGAGATCGCCGGCCGCACCGCAACCGTCACGCTGAGCGGCGAGCGCGTCACCTTCGACCTCGGCGAGAGCGCCGGCTCGTTCGACGGCCGCTTCGACGCGAAGAAGACGCGCATCGACGGGCATTGGATCCAGCCGCGGACGGCGACCTTCGGGTCGAGGTTCGCCACGCCGCTCGTCCTCACGAAGTCGCGCGAGAATCTCTGGCGCGGCGAGGTCGCACCGCTCGACGATCAGTACCGCTTCTACATCCACATCGCGTCGCGTCCGGACGGCAGCGTCGGCGCGTTCCTGCGGAACCCGGAACGGAATCTCCAGCGCCGGATGCGCATCGCCAGCGTCACGCGCGACGGCTCGACGCTCCGCTTTCTCGACGACAAAGGCGCGCTCGTGTCCGAGGCGGTGATGCACGACGGCGCCTTCTCGATCTACTGGCCTCGCTACGGCGGCACGTACGACTTCGAGCGCGCCGCGGTCTCCGACTTTTATCCGCGCGAGAAGCCGGGCGCAAAGTACGTCTACCATCCGCCGCGGCCGCGCGACGACGGCTGGAGCGTGGCGGCGGTCGAGGAGGTCGGGATCTCGCGCGAGGGCATCACGCGATTCATCCAGATGCTCGTCGACACGCCGATGAGCGGCGCGGCGGCGAACGAGATGCACGGCGTGCTGATCGCGCGTCATGGCAAGCTCGTGGTCGAGGAGTACTTCCACGGCGAGCACGCCGACAAGCTGCACGACTCGCGCTCCGCCGCGAAGAGCCTCACCGCCACGCTGGTCGGCGCAGCCATGCAATCCGGCGTCGCGCTCGCGCCATCCGATTCGGTCTACCGCGTGATGGGACGCGACCCGGCGACGCTCGAGCCGCGCAAGCGCGCGCTCACGCTCGAGCATCTCCTCACCATGACCTCGGGCTTTTTCTGCGACGACAACAATCCCGACGCGCCCGGAAACGAGGACCGCGTCATCAACGACGACTCGGAGTTCGACTACTACAAGGTCGCGCTCGATCTTCCGATGGAGAGCGACCCCGGCACGCATCCGGTCTACTGCAGCATCTCGGCACATCTCGCCGGCGGCGTGCTGCAGCGCGCGGCCGGCAAGCCGCTGCCGCAGTTGTTTCAAGAGCTGATCGCCGGGCCGATGCAGATGAAGCGCTACGCGATGAATCTCACGCCGGCCGGCGATGCGTACATGGGCGGCGGTGTCCGTTTCCTGCCGCGCGATTTCATGAAGCTCGCGCAGATGATGATGAACGGCGGGACGTGGAACGGACGGCGGATCGTGTCGAAGGAGTTCGCCGAGCGCGCGTCGTCGCCGCTCGTGCACATCGGCAAGCGCGGCTTCGGCTATTTCTGGTGGCTCGACGAGCGGCCGTATCGCGGCCGCATGATCAAGACCTACATGGCCGGCGGCAACGGCGGACAGATCGCGATGGCGGTGCCGGAGCTCGACCTGGTGATCGGATTCTGGGGCGGCAACTACTCGACGGGCGAGACGTTCACCGCGCAGAACGTCTACGTGCCCGACTGGATCTTGCCGGCCGTCGACGAGGCGCACTGACGCATGCCTTCGACGAATTTGTTTTTGCCGCCCTGCGACGGGTGGCGCACTTTCACGTGCGCGACGTTCATGCGCGTGAGTGAGAGCGATGCGTGATTGCCGATGGCGATCACCGCGCGAAACGGGAAGAGGCTCAGCAGCCGCTCGATGAAGCGCTGGCCGAGGAGCAGCTCGGCGGCGCTCGGCGCACGGTTCGAGTCGGGATTGCCCGCTTCGAACGGATGAAACGGAAAGGCGTTCCAGAGCAGCGGCAGCGGCTCGATGTCCGCGATGGTTTCCCACACCATCGTCGCGCTGGCTTCGGTGGACAGACGCGGTCCGGCCGTCGCTTTCCGGAAGCCCTGCTCCGCGCCGAGGATGCGGCCGCTGCGCGTCTCGACGCCGCCGAGCATCACGCTCTCGCTGACGAACGGAATGCCGGTGAGCCGTCCGCCGCGATAGCTCGGCGCCTCACCGATCAGCAGCATCGACGGCGCGATGGCGTCGAGCTGCTCGAGGTAGAGCCGCAGGTTGCGCCGGCGGATCGCGTTCCACTGCACATCCCCCACGACTCTCGAGTATTGATTGCAGGCGCGCTCCGACACCTCGGCCGCGCCGAGGTCCGACAGAAGGCGGTCGAATCGCCGCGCGCTCAATGCCGGACCGCGCGCCTCCGCGGGCCGCTCGCCGGCGGACCGACCACGCGATAGAGCAGGCCGTGGCTGTAGTCGGCGACGAACAGCTCGCCGTAGAGGTCTTCGCCGAAGGTGCTGATCGGGAACGGCGTGTCGAGCAGCACGCGCGTGGTGACGGCGCCGGTGGTGCTGTTGCGCGTGGCGGCGAAGATCGTTCCGCTGCAGTAGTCGCCGTAGATGTAGTGGCCGGTGAGGCGCGGGCTGCGGAAGCCGCGATAGACGTAGCCGCCCGTGACGGAGCAGCCGACGTCGTGGCCGTACTCGATCACCGGCGCGACGACTCCCGCGGAGCTGCAGGTCGCCGACTGGTAGCAGTGCGTGCCTTCCATCCGCCGCCAGCCGTAGTTCTCGCCGCCGATGCTCGTCGCCGGCTGGAAGTCGACCTCTTCCCACAGTCCCTGTCCGACGTCGGCGAGCCAGAGATCGCCGGTGGCGCGGTCGAAGGAAAAGCGCCACGGATTGCGCAGGCCGTACGCCCAGATCTCCGGCCGCGCGCCGCTGGTGTTGCGGAACGGGTTGGACGGCGGAATGGCGTAGGCGGAGTTGGGCGAGTCGACGTCGATGCGCAGCACTTTGCCGAGCAGCTCGCCGAGGTTCTGGGCGCGATTGCCGGGATCGCCGCCGGAGCCTCCGTCGCCCATCCCGATGTACAGATATCCATCAGGACCGAAGGCCACCTGTCCACCATTATGGTTCGGGTAGGGCTGGTCGATGTGCAGGAGGATGGTGGCGGAGGAGCGGTCGGCGACGTTGGGGTTGGTGGCGGAGACGGAGTAGCGGGCGATGACGGTGTCGCCGTTGACGTCGGTGTAGTCGATGTAGAAGAAGCCGTTCTGCGCGTAACGCGGATGGAAGGCGAGGCCGAGGAGGCCTTGCTCGCCGCCGCTGCGCACGAGCGAGCCGATGTCGAGGAACGGCGAGGAGAGCAGGCGCGTGCCGTCGAAGATGCGGATGCGGCCGGGCTGCTCGACGATGAAGAGACGGTTGTCGCCCGCGTGTGCGATGGCCACCGGGTCGTCGAGGCCCGCGGCAACCTGCTCGAGCGTGATCTCCGCGGCGGTCGCGACGGTGGCGAGAAGAAGGGCGGCGACGACGGCCAGGGACCGGATCATGCTTCGCTCCGCATGCAAGGATCGGGAACGGAATCTGAAGAAGAAGGGTCGGAGGGCAACGCAATGGGAACGATCAATCAGCCAACCCCGAGCTCGCCGAAGTCGCCGCAGCCGGATCAGCAGCCTCTGCAGCCCGGCGGCGTGGAAGTCTCCCGCCCGAACTCGGCCGACCCAGCCCGCGTCAATCACCAGACGCCGGACGGCCAAAAAGATAACAAGCGCTAAAACGAAAGCGGCCGCGCCAATGCGCGGCCGTTTTCCCGCGAGGCCCTGGCCTCGCGCCGCCGCCGCTCAGCCGCGCGAAGCGCCGGCTGCTGCGCGGCGAGCAACCGCGACGCCGAACGAGGTGCGTGTCTCTGATCGCTCGATCACCTCGGCGACTTTGCTGACGCAACCAGCAATGTTTCGATCGATTTGATGTTCCCAGAAACGGATGACGATCCAGCCGCTGGCGCGAAGCCGCCGCGTTGTCGCACGATCGCGTGCCCGATTCCGTGCAATCTTCGCTCTCCAATAGGTGGAGTTGGTCGCCACCGGCCGCCGATGACAGCGTCCGCAGCCATGCCAGAAGCAGCCATCCACGAAAATAGCAATTTTTCGCCCGACGAAAGCCAGATCGGGGTTCCCGAACACCCGAGGGTGCTTGCGGTATCCCGCGATTCCGCTCCGTCGAAGCTCTTTGCGAAACCTTACCTCCAGCGCCGTGTCGCGCGACCGAATGCGCGACATGTTCAGCGACCTAGTCGCACGATCCAAGTTGTCCATTTGGCGTCCGTCTACTGCGTGTATTCAGAAAGAGACTCACGCTAGAATGTGCACGGTGTCTCGATCGAGAAAGCTGGCCTCGCCGTCCGTCGCTTCCTTCTTCTCGGGAATCGGCGGATTCGACCTCGGATTTGAACGCGCTGGGTATCAGATAACTTTCCAGTGCGAGATTGACAAATTCTGCAACCACATTTTGGAGCAGCGCTGGCCTCATGAAAGAACAAAGATCCACCGAGCGACGAACATCAAGCACGTCAGCGCGGCAGACATCCCTGTTTCAGACGTCTGGGTCGGAGGGTTCCCATGCCAGGACGTTTCTCTCGCCCGGATGGGACCGCGAGCTGGACTTAGAGGGGCCCGATCTGGACTCTTTCACGAGTTTGCTCGACTACTTGGAGACCGCCGTCCCCGAGTTTTCGTCATCGAGAACGTTCCAGGTCTGCTCTCTAGCCACCGAGGACGGGACTTCGGAATCGTCATTCGCACACTGGCCGAACTCGGGTATGGCGTGGGCTGGCGCGTGCTTAACAGCAAAGACTTCGGAGTCGCCCAGTCTCGCCGAAGAGTCTACATTGTTGGATGTTATCGAGACCCAAGTGGTCCCGCAGGCATACTTTTTGAGCCCGAACGCCGCACGCGGGATGCTGAGAAGAGCGAACCAGATGGGGCGCCCGCTCTTTCCCCCTTTAAGGAAGTCCTTGGAGATCCTGTCAAAGGGCCGCTCGTCCCGCGAATAGCGTATTGCCTGTATGCATGCTCTGCACGGCACACCGGGACGGATTGGAGCCGCACCTACGTCACTTTTCCCGACGGTCGCGTTAGGCGCCTGACGCCGCCTGAGTGTGAGGGTATCCAGGGCTTTCCCAAAGGCTGGACGCTTCCCTCTGCTGATCATTTCGATCCAGAGCGGATCGACAGCTTGCGATACACCGCGCTTGGAAATGCCGTTACGGTCAACGTAGCCGAGTGGTTGGCGCATCGGGTCAGACGCTACCTCGGCTTTGTCCGCGCGGATGCAGTCACTGAGTCGGAACCTGCTCAGCTTCGGCGAGAATCTGAAGCAGTTGTGGCGCGGGCCACAACTGCGGACTTCTGGGCAGCCGGTCCGTCGCGATCACGCCCTCGTGCTTCTGCAACTCCGCAAGACTAAACTGCGGTGCCTCGGCGAGGACGCTTTCGGCGACCTGCGAATCGATACGTGCGAAGTATGCTCCGTCGGTGAACCAGAGACGCACGATTGCCTCGTCAAACGCCCAGTGATGCTGCTTGCAGAGACATAACCCGTTGGTGACGGCGTCGAGATCGTATTCAGACCAAGGGAGGATGTGCGCGGCGTCCACTCCCGCATTTGTTGCCTTCGTCCCCGGAAATGCCGCGCCGCAGATAATGCACGTTGACCGGTATGCGGCCCGAACCTCCTGCCGGAATTTGGCACTCGCCGGGCCCCTGGCATTCGCCCAGCGCTTCCACTCCTTCACCGTCCTGCGCTTTAGCTGCACGTCCTCCGGGTCAACTTCCTCGATCCGCAGTAGCGGCTCTGGTCGTTGACTCTTGATCGCCGTCAGAAGCGCGGGAACTACATCAGCAGCTTCGCTGTAAATCACGCCTAGGTCGCCGCTACGTTCCGCCACAATGAGCTGGAGGCGAACTACTAGGTCCTCATCGAACACGCCAAGTGGGACGCCCGACGCGCATCGCTGGTGGTGAGCCTGAAGTAATTCCGCGATCTCAGAGGGAAACTCATCGGCCCTATGCCAGAGCTTCGCTATGTCCGAAGCACGGTCCGCAACGATTACCTCTTCTGCGTGATTCGAGAAATTGCGTGCGATGATCCTCTCCGGGGCGAGGAGTGCTTCGTGGGCGCCGAGCAGGACAGCACTTGATACTTCTACCGTCTCGATTGCATAGCGATTTCTCTGAATGACGGGGTGGCCTGCGCCGAGGGCCTCGTCGGCACGCACTGGTGGTGGTAACAGAAGCGCCGCAGCAATTTGACGTGGAATTTGAATGCCATTCGTGTCGATACGCCGCAGTCGTGGTTTCCCGCCTTGAAGACGAAGCGCCACGGCAGTGTTGAACCTGCCAAGAGAAGAAAAGTCCAACGAGATTAAGCGATCACGAAGCTCGACCGGACCGAGTCCATGCGCCTCGCCGCTTATCTCGTATTCACCACGTCCTCCGCTCGTTCTTCGCGAAATTCGCATGCCGATTCAGCGGTAATCGTACTGCGTCCGAGGCCGTCCACTCAGTTCTATCGAGGTTATGTTCGACCATTCACCCTTGCGAGGCTCGCCGGGCCTGACGAACACCGTCGGCGCTACTCGGACCGCGGGGAGCGGCAGGAGTGCCGTCATAGCTTCGGTCCTCCGGGCGACACCAGACCGTCACAGACGCAGCCGGTCGTAGGTATGCGGCTCTCTCGGATCTTTTTGGATGTCGGTTGGTGGAGGCGGCGGGAATCGAACCCGCGTCCGAAAACAGTGGCAGCCTGGCTCCTACATGCTTGTCTCTCCGATTGATCTCGTCGCTGCACTGTCCGGAGAGCGGGAACCGTGCAACGACCAGCCTCTTGCTCTCATGACGCGCGCGTAGGCGTTGCGCGCGTCACCAGCTCACATTGCGACGCTCTTCTCCGCTGCGGTGAGCACGTGGCGGAGGAGCGCTCACGGGTTTTTAGGCCGCGAGGGCGAAATCGTTGTTCGCGTTTATGGTTTTCGATCGGTTTTACGAGCGAATCGAGCTCGGCATGCAACCACGACCCCGACTGATCCCGTCGAAGCCGGTGCGCCCCCAAATTGTCAAAGAACGCTCCTCAAAACGGGAACGCAGCTGGCAGAATTTCGACCTCATGTTCGAAGACATCGTCCAGCGCGCCTTCGCCGAAGACCTGCCCGACATCACCAGCGAGGCCATTTTCGCGCCTTCCGACCGCGGCTCAGCGAAGTTCCTGGTCAAAGGCGACGGCGTGATCGCCGGCCTCGCCGTGGTCGAGACCGTCTTTCGCATGCTCGATCCGAACGCGGCCGTGGAGCTGCTCGCGCGCGACGGCGACGTCGTCCGCCCCGGCGACCTCATCGCGACGGTGAATGCCTCGGTCATCGCGCTGCTCTCCGGCGAGCGCACGGCGCTCAACCTGCTGCAGCGCGCCTCCGGCATCGCCACCATGACGCGCCGCTACGCCGACGCCATCGCCGGGACGAAGGCGAAGGTCTACGACACGCGCAAGACCGCGCCCGGCCTGCGCGAGCTCGACAAGTACGCGGTGCGCGCCGGCGGCGGCGAGAACCACCGCATCGGCCTGCACGACATGTTTCTGGTCAAGAACAACCACGTCGATCGGGCCGGCTCGATCACCGCGGCAGTGCAACGGATTCGCGCGAAGCAGATGCCGCAGCCGGTGATGGTGGAGGTGCGCGACCTCAAGGAGCTCGACGAGGCGCTGGCGCAGCAGCCCGACTTCATCCTCCTCGACAACATGACCCCCGAGCAGTTGCGCGAGGCGGTGGCGCGGACGAATGGACGGGTGCCGCTCGAGGCCTCCGGCGGCATCACCCTCGAGACCATCCGGGCGGTGGCGGAGACGGGCGTCGAGCGGATCTCCGTCGGCGCGCTGACGCACTCGGTGGTGGCGCTCGACATTTCGATGCGCATGAAGCTCTAGGCACGCTCGTTGCGCCGCCGCGTCCGGCAGTGGCCGACTTCACCATCGCCATCGTCGACGACGACGCCGCCATCCGGCGGCTGGTCCGTCTCTTCCTCCGCCGCGCCGGCTACGAGACCTTCGAGTGCACGACCGGCGGCGAAGCGCGCGCCGCGCTCTGGGACCAGACCTGGGACGTGGCCATCCTCGACCGCCGCCTGCCCGATCTCGACGGCGTGGTGCTCGCGCATCAGATCCGCGAGAACCCGAGCTTCCGCACCCGCTACGTGATCATGCTGACGGGCGAGGACGAGCAGGAGGACAAGGTCGAAGGCCTCGAGCTCGGCGCCGACGACTACATCACCAAGCCGTTCCAGTATCCGGAGCTGCTCGCGCGCATCCGGGCCGGCAAGCGCATCGTCGATCTGCAGAAGGAGCTGCTGGAGACGAACAAGCGGCTCGAGCTGCTGTCGATCACCGACGGCCTGACCAAGCTGCACAACCATCGCTATTTTCAGGACGAGCTGGCGCGTGCGTTCGAGGAGTCGCAGCGCTATCAGCGCCCGCTGTCGCTGGCGATGATCGACATCGACTTTTTCAAGAAGGTCAACGACACCTACGGCCACGCGGTGGGCGACGACGTGCTCAAAGGCGCGGCGGCGCTCTTCCGCGAGTCGGTGCGCAGCACGGACCTGGTGGCACGCTACGGCGGCGAAGAGTTCGCGGTAATGATGCCCGAGACCTCGCTGGCCGACGCCATCGCCTTCGCCGAAAAGATCCGCGGCCTGGTCGAGTCGAAGCCGTTCGAGACCCAGATCGGCCCGGTGCAGGCGACGGTGAGCCTCGGCGTCGCCAGCGTCCCCCACACCCGCATCCACACCGCCAAGGAACTGATCGTCTCCGCCGACAAAGCCCTCTACCGCGCCAAGAAAAACGGCCGCAACCAGGTCCAGGCCGAAAAACGCCGCGACGGCCCCAACCGGCCAACGCGAGTGCCGCAGGAAGAGCGGCGCGCGGCGCGGTAGAGGTGCGTTCGCGCTGTCCGGGCGGGCGGTGGTGGATAGTGCCGGCGGCGGTCTCGCTGCGTGCGAGTGGCGGTGGGCGACGGTGGCCGCGCGCGGTGCTTTGCTTGGTCGCGGTTCGGCGCGAGCCAGGCGGTTGCGCGAGCGCGGCGCCGCGGCCACGACCGGTCATGCTTTGCGCGGGTGGTGGATACGCCGGCGCGACGGTGCGGCGAGCAGCGGTCGGAACGCGCGAGGCGAGCGACACCGGTCGAGTGAGTCATGTCGACGGCACGATCGGACGTTCAGCGAGCGCGAACTTTCTGCGTCGCGCGGCTAAGCCGTAGTCCTTCGCACGGGTGGTCGGAAGGCGCTAAGCGAGCGGCAGCATCGCGGGCCATGGGCGGTCGCGTGAATCGAAGGTTTAGCGAGACGCGTGACTCGGCAAGGCGGCGCTGGATGTGGTTACGTAGCGAGGCCGGTGCGGCGTGTGCGAGGCGGCGGTGGACTCGTGTCGGAGGCCAATGATGCGCGATCGGGTGATAGCGTCTGCGTGAAAGGCTCACGCACGTGCCGAGTGGTCATCGGACTGCGCGATCTCGTCCCGCAACCAGGTGAGTGCTCACCCACCCACCGCCCAACCCCCCGAAACCCTACGCCAGCTCTTTCGCACACCGGTCGATCTCCGACCGGAGGTTCACCACGTACTGCTGGATCTTTTCCTCCAGCGTCCGGCCGTCGCCGGCGCCGTCGCGGGCCAGGGTTTCGACGGCGCGCTCGAGCTCTGCGGCGTCGGTGGAGATGCGCTGGTAGCCGTAGCTGCCGCCGGAGCCTTTGAGCTGGTGCGCGAGGTAGGCGAGGCGGTCGATCGATTCGCGCGTGCGCGCCGTCTCCAGCGCCGACTGCATCTCCTCTACTTTCCCGCGGGCCTCGTGCAGAAATTCGCGTTTGAGCTCGTCGAGCTCGTGGTCCACCATCATCAATCCACCTGCGTCCCGTCGCGGGCGATGCACGCCATGTGCCGCTATGATGTGCAGCCGGTGACAGCCGAGACCCTCGTCGTACCGCGGGCCGCGTTCGATTTCGAGGAGCCGTGGATCGCGCCGCGCGCCTGCGCGCCGGTACGCCTGCGCCGCGCCACCGACGCCGGCGTTCCGCGCCTGGCCACCACCATCGCCCTCTGGTACGACGACGAGGCGCTGTCGATCCTCTTCTCCGCCGCCGACGATCGCGTCGAAGCCTCGCACCTCGCGCACGACGCGCCGGTGTACGAGGAAGACGCGGTGGAAGCGTTCCTCGCGCCCGACACGCTGTCGCGCTACTACGAGCTCGAGGTCAGTCCGCGCGGGACGATCTTCGACGCCGCCATCGACTCGCCCGACGGCGTGCGCGACACGATGAAGACGGACCTCGACTGGACGTGCGAGGGCGTCTTCGCGGCCGTGCGCAAAGTCACGCAGTCCGACGGCGCGATGACGCTCGACACGATCGTCCGCGTGCCGTTCGCCGCCTTCGGCCGCGGCACGCCGCAGCCGGGCGAAGAATGGCGCGCGAACTTTTTCCGCATCGACCGCCATCCGGAGCACGGCGACGAGTTCAGCGCCTGGCAGCCGACGCGGAAGACGCCGGCGGACTTTCACGTCACGGCCGCCTTCGGCACGATCCGCTTCGTCTAACCGCACGACGGCAAGTCGCTTGCAGGCCGAGGCCGCTCGTGCGCAAGATCTGGCTCCCGGTTTTCCTCTCGTTCCTCTCTCTTCTCGCCGCCTCCGCCTTCGGAGGAGTGTGGGGCTCGCGCGGCATCACCCAGCGCTTCGCCGCCAAGGGCGACATCCTCTACGCCGCGGAAGGACGCGGCGTGGCCGTGTACGACGTACGCAACGCGGCGCAGCCGCGCCGCATCGACGTCGAGCTCTCCGATGACGAGACGTACGACGTGGCGCTCTCCGGCAGCAACGAGCTGCTCGCCGCCACCGCCCGCGGACTCGAGCGCTTCACCATCGCCGCCGACGGCACGCTCACGCGCGTTGGCGCCACCGACGACATCGGCCACGTGGTCCGCGTCGCCGCCGGCACGAACTACGCCGCGGCCACCGATCGCAATCTCCAGGTCTTCATCCTCGACCGCAACCTCGAGGACTCGCGCAAGCTCACCTTCCGCCACAACGTGAAAGCGATCGCCTTCGTCGGCGATCTGCTCTACGTCTCGGTCGACGTCGAAGGCATCGCCGTCTACGACGCGGCAACGCTCGCGCGCGTCGCCACGGTGCCGGCCAAAGCGGAAGACTTCGCCCGCGCCGGCAACACGCTCTGGACCGCCTCGCTCGACGACGCGCTCACGGCCATCGACGTCACCCGTCCGTCAGCGCCGCGCATCCTCGGCCACACCGGCGCCACCGAGATCCGTCTCACCGCGCTGGCCGTCTCCGGAAACCGCGCCTACGCCATCGAGTTGCCCGACCGCCTGCACGTCTTCGACATCACCGACCCGTCCGCGCCGCGGCTGCTCTCGACCACGCGCGACTGGGTGCGCGCGGTCGGCGCGAGCGGCACGCGCGTCTTCCTCTCCGGTCCCGAGCTCGACTTCGAGAACCGTCCGTACGAGACCGGCGTGCCGCTGCGCGTCTACGACGCCAGCAACGCCGCCGCGCTGCGCGTCGCCGGCGAAGTGCACGACGCGGCCGGACCGGTGAGCGGCGTCTGGACCGACGGCTCGATCGCGTACGTGGTCGATCCGCCGTACCTGCGCGTGCTCGATGTGTCGAAGACCGACGCGCCGCGCGAGCTGTCGTCGATGAAGATCGACAACATCCAGGACCAGATCCGCGTGCGCAACGGGATCGCCATCCTCTACGGCCGCAGCAACGTCGGCATCCTCGACGTGTCGAATCCGCTCGCGCCGCGCTACCTCGGCACCTACGACGCCCTCGGCCATCCGCCGAGCGTGGCCGCGCTCTCGCGCGACTCCATCATCGAAGGCAACATGCACAGCGGCCTGCACGTGGTCGACTTCAGCGATCCGACGCACGCGGTGCAGGTCGGCGGGCGTCTCTGGGATTACTACGACCTCGCCGCCACCGACGACGCCATCTACGCGCTGCAGGTCGAGCACTGGTGGGCGTTCCAGATCAACGACCGCCATCAGGTCGTCGACCGCACCTACTACCAGCTCCAGCAGTACAAGCAGATCGACACGGCGCCGCCGAACTCCGCCTATCCGCCGCTGCTGCTGCTGCGCGGCGGCGACGACCTGCGCGTCTACAGCCTGCTCGAGGATCGCTTCGCGCCGCGCGAGATCGCGGTGCTGCCGATCGCCAACACCGGACTCTTCGGCACCGGTGACGGAGTTGCGTACATCACGAAGGATGGAGAGCTGTCACGCCTGAATCTGCGCGAGCCGGAGGCTCTCGAGCCGACCGGATACGCCGTCACCGCGCCGATGCAGATCTCGGTGGCGGGCGAGAAAGTGGTGGTCGCGGACCGCTATTCGCTGCGCGTCTACGGCCCTGACACGCCGTCGCCGGTGCGGCCGGCCAAGCGTCGTTCCGCGCGTCATTAAGCCTTTGCGTTGTGTCGTTTTACACACGGGAATTCATCCGACTTTTTCTGATTTGTAAACGGCACCCCGGACAATCGGCCTTACATTAGCGGCGGCCAAGGGACCTCTTTCTGTCTTCATGCCTCACAGGATCTCCAGAACCGTTTTCCTGGCGCTCGTCGCCGCCGCGCTCTTCGTGCGCGCCCAGGAACCGAAGTGCAGTTTCACCGCGCGCGAATGCGATCAGCAGATCCGGCAGATGCTCACCGGGCGCCGTTTTCTCGGCGTCACGATCGAAGAGCTCAAGCCGGGGCTGGCAGTCAAAGCGGTCGCGCCGAACAGCCCGGCCGCGCGTGCGGGGCTGCGCCAGGGCGACCGGGTGATCGCGGTGAACGGCAAGTCGCTGACGCAGGCATCGTCGCGCGACTTCAAGCAGGTGCTCGCCGATGCGCGCGAGACCGGCAAGCTCTGGATGATCATCTGGCGGCACGGCGCGTACAGCAAAGTGGAGACGCGACTGGAGCCGTTCACGAAAGAACAGATCGACAAGATCGTCTCCGCGCACCTGGCCCACAGCCACACCACCACCGCGGGCGCGCAGTAGATCGGGTCGGTCCCGAGGACCGATGTTCGACACGCTTCTCGATCGCTTGAGAGCACTCTTCCATCGCGGAAGAAAGCCGGACCGCGTCTCGATTCTTCTTCCCTTCTTCATCATCTCTATCGGACTCGGCGCGCTGGCCTGGCGCTCGTACTACCTGTCGCGAAACATGGAGCGCGGCGCGAAGGCGCTGGCCGGGCAGTACGCGGCGTACGCGGCCGAGATCACGGCGCGTCGCGTCGACGCCGGCGTGCGTGCGGCGATGACGCGCGCCTCCGAGGAGTGGCAGATGAGCGAGCGCCGCGCGGGCGACCCGACCTTCGCGATGCTGCGCGACTGGATCACCACGCACGGCTGGATCGTCTCGGCGATCTATCTGCCCGACTACGATCCGGCCAGCTCGATCTACGTGAGCGAAGTGGCGGCGCACGGCGGCGGCGAGCGCTTCACGCGCGAGTTCTTCACCTCCAGCGGCACGATCCGCTACACGTACGATCCCGACCGATTGCTGCAGGCGGTGTTCACCGAGGTGCGGCAGCAGCCGCTGCGGCAGCGCGCGGACGTCACGCTCGTCGCCGCCGTCTCGCGCGAAGGCGTGCGGCAGGTCGACGACGGCTTCGCCTTCGTCTCGCGCCTCGCGCCGCCGCTCTCCTCGCACGGCATGCGCGCCTTCGTGCGCACCGAGTACGTCGGCGGCAGCGGCTGGCAGAACCAGCGCGTGATCAGCCTCTGGGTGAGCGTGCTCGCGCTCGCGCTCACCAGCGCCGGCGCGCTGCTGGCGCTGCGCGGACTGCGCAAAGAGTCGGAGACGATGAAGCTGCGCGGCGCGCTGATCGCCAACGTCTCGCACGAGCTGCGCACGCCGCTCTCGATGATCCGCCTCGGCGCCGAAACGCTCAAGCGCGGCCGCCTCAACGACCACGAGCGCGCCGAGATCGAGGATCAGATCCTGCGCGAGGTGCTGCTGCTCTCGCACCTGGTCGAGAACGTCCTCGACGTCGCGCGCATCCAGAACCGCAGCACCAAGGCCCTCGCCTTCACTCCGATCGATCCGCGCGATCTGATCCGCAACCTCGTCAACACGTACGAGTCGTGGATCCGCAGCAAGGGCTTCACGGTGAAGCTGACGCTCGACGAGTCGATCGGTCCGCAGATGTGGGATCGCGACGCCGTCTCGCGCGCGCTGCTGAACCTCATCGACAACGCCATCAAGTATTCAGCGGAAGACAAGGCGGTGGAGGTCGTTTTGCGTCAGACGCAACAGCACGTGCTGATCGAAGTGAAGGACCGCGGCATCGGCATCGAGGCGAAGGACGCCGCGCGCATCTTCGATCCCTACTACCGGGCGAAGTTCTCCGACACCATCAGCCGCCGCGGCGCCGGCCTCGGCCTCACGCTGGTGCGGCAGATCCTCGAGTCACACGGCGGCTCGGTGGAAGTGGAGTCGCAGCCGCGGCAGGGCTCGACGTTCCGGCTGCTGTTCCCGCGCGAGCTCAGCGGCGATGCGGCCGGATTGCCGGCCCTGGCCGGCCCGAGCGAGGCCTTCTGAAACGAAACCATGCGCGATCTTGTTGCGTAACGATGTATACACGGAGCTCGCAATGACCAAAATTCTGATCGTCGAGGACGAAGCCGGCCTGCGTCAGGGGCTGGAGATCAATCTCCGTCACGAGAACTACGACACCGTCACGGCCGGCGACGGCGAAGAAGCGATCCGCCTCTTTCACGCCGAGTCGCCCGACCTCGTGCTGCTCGATCTGATGCTGCCGAAGAAGTCGGGCTTCGAGGTGCTGGACCACATCCGCAAAGCGTCGAAGGTGCCGGTGATCCTGCTCACCGCGCGCGGCCAGGAGACGGACAAGGTGCGCGGCCTGCGCGGCGGCGCCGACGACTACGTGACCAAGCCGTTCGGCGTGCAGGAGCTGTTCGCGCGCATCGACGCGGTGATGCGCCGCAGCGAAGTGGTGACGACGACGTCGAAGACGGTCTGCGAGGACTCGCTGATCCGGCTCGATCCGGCCACGCGCGAAGCGTCGGCGAACAATCAGAAGCTCAAGCTCTCGCCGAAAGAGTTCGACCTGCTGATGTATCTCTTCAAGAACCGCGAGCGCGTCGTCCCGCGCGACGAGCTGCTCTCGCGCGTCTGGAACTACCGCGTCGACCTCAACCTCAACAGCCGCACCGTCGACACGCACGTCACCCGTCTGCGCCGCAAGCTGCAGAAAGCGGTCGGCACCGACGCCGCCGTGATCGTGGCCGTAGCCAAGATCGGCTATCGGTATCTCGGGCAGGCTAGCGGCGCGATTGCGGCGAACGGGTAGGGGTTCGGTTCCTCGGGTTCCTCGGTTCCTCGGTTCCTCGGTCCGCTCGAGGGCGGCGTATGCTGTTGCGCCCGAGGAACCGAGGAACCCGAGGAACCGAGGAACAACAAGGAGTCCCATGCAACACGGAAAAATCTACGACAGCATTACGGAATTGATCGGGAACACGCCGATGGTGCGGCTGCAGCGGGTGCAGCCGGAGAATGCGGCGGAGGTCGTGGTGAAGCTCGAGTCCTTCAACCCGCTCTCGTCGGTGAAGGACCGCATCGCCATCTCCATGGTCGAAGATGCGGAGCGGCGCGGCGAGCTGCGGCCCGGCTCGACCATCGTCGAGGCGACCAGCGGCAACACCGGCATCGGCCTCGCCTTCGTCGCCGCGGCGAAAGGCTATCGCTGCGCGCTGGTGATGCCCGACACGATGTCCGTCGAGCGGCGCAAGCTGCTGCAGGCACTCGGCGCGGAACTGCTGCTCACGCCCGGGCCGAAAGGCATCAAGGAAGCGCAGCGCGTGGCCGAGGAGTATGCGGCGAAGACGCCGGGCGCGTGGCTCTCCAAACAGTTCGACAATCCGGCCAACCTGAAGATCCATCGCGAGACCACCGCACGCGAGATCATCCGCGACACCGGCGGCAAGTTCGACGGCTTCGTCGCGGGCGTCGGCACCGGCGGCACGGTCACGGGCGTGGGGCAGGTGCTCAAGCAGGAAATGCCGCACGTCATCGTGGCGGCGGTCGAGCCGGTCGAGTCGCAGGTGCTGCGCGGCGGCGCGCACAACCCGCACAAGATCCAGGGCATCGGCGCCGGCATCGTGCCGGCGATCTACGATGCGAAGGTCGTCGACAAGGTCTACGACGTCGCCTTCGATGACGCGGTGCGCGTGGCGCGGCGGCTGGCGCAGGAAGAAGGGATCTTCGTCGGCATCTCCGCCGGCGCGGTGGCGTGGTCGGCGATGGAGCTCGCGCGCGAGCTCGGCCCCGGCAAGCGCGTCATCGCCATGCTGCCCGACACGGGCGAGCGCTATCTGTCGACCGCGCTCTTCGAGTACACCGACCTGGTGAACCAGCCGGCCACCACGCCGCAGATGCTGGCGGCGCAGGCAGGAGCGACGGCGCAGGCTCCGTAGTGCGCGTGCGCGACGCGACCGTCGCCTTCTTCGCTGCCGCCGCGCATCTCGTCGCGGCGGCAGCGATGCTCCTCGTCCTGCGGCACGGCCTGCCGCCCGCGTCCGGCGATGCGCGGCTCGAGTACATGCAGCTTCACCGCGGCCTCTGGACGCTCGGCTGGATGTCGTGGCAGCTCGCCGCGATCTCGCTGATCGCGTTCTACGCCGTGCTCGCGCTCCGTTTTCGCGGTGCGCTCTCGGTCGCGGCGATGTGCCTCGCCGCGGCGGGACTGTCGATCGACTGGGTGTGCGAGACGCGCTACATGCTGCTGACCGTCGACGCGGAAGTCGACACGCTGATCGGCTACGCGGCCAACGGTCTCTACACGATCGCGCTGGCGCTGCTGGTCGTGGCCGGCTTCGACGAGCTGCCGCGCCGCGCGCGCGTCGTCGCCGCGCCGATCGTCGGCAGCGGGCTCGGTCTCGCCGTCGCCTCGCTCCTCGGCGCCGACAAAACCGCGATCGCCGCCTCCGCGATCCTCTTCCCGCTGCTGGTGGTGTGGCTGATGATGATCGGACTGTGGCTGCGCAACGAAAGGTCGTGATCGCCGGCGCGCGCGGCGTGTTCGGCTCGCTGCTCGCGAGCGAGCTGCAGCGCGATTACGAGGTGGTGGCCACCACGCGCGAGACGCTCGATTTGCGCGAGACGCAAAGCGTCGCGAACGCGGCGCGCGGCGCGTATGCCTTCGTCTGCGCGGCCGGTCCGTTCCAGCAGTTGCCGCGAGCGATCGTGCGGGCGGTGGTCGAAGAAGGAGCGCACTGGCTCGACATCAGCGACGACGAGCGGTGGTTCTTCGATCTCGTCGACGACTGCGCGCTCGACGCGCTCGCGCGCGAGCGGAACGTGGTGGTGATGCCGGGGCTCTCGACGCTGCCGGCGCTTTCCGGCGCGCTGGTGCGGCGGCTCGGCGCGCCGTCGCACGTCGAGCTGACGCTCTTCATCGGCAACGGCAATCGCAAGGGTGCCGCGGCCATCGCCAGCGGCGCGGAGTTCCGCACGCCCGACCGCGAGCTGCTGCGGCGCGAGCTCGGCATCGACGCCGTGGCGCGCACGCGCTTCGAAGCGCCGTTCGCCGCGCCGCTGCTGCGCGCCTTCGCCCGGCTGCCGCTCGGCGCGCGCATGCGCGTGGCGCGCGCCGCGAGCGTCGTCGCAAGACCGTTCCGGATCGGCACGCGCGGCGGCTGGGTCGAAGCGCGCGCCGGCTCGCGCAGCGCGCGCATCAGCGGACGCGATCAGCGCCTGGCCATCCTGCCGGTGGTCTTCGCGCTCGAGCGGCTGGACGGCTTGCGCGGCTGCCTCGCGCCGAGCGTCTTCGATGCGGAGGCTTTGCTATCGTGGGTGGAAGCCCGCGCATGAAACGCCGCCGCTTCCACCAAGTCACCTTCGCCCTGGCCGGCGCGTACAACCTCGCCTGGGGCGCCTACTCCGCGCTCGATCCGCAGTGGCTCTTCCGCTATGCGCACATGCGTCCTTCCACCTATCCGGAAATCTTCGCCTGCTTAGGGATGGTGGTCGGGATTTACGGATTTCTGTATTGGGACGTCGCCCGCGATCCGGAGCACGGCTGGCGCATCGCCGCCGTCGGCCTCCTCGGCAAAATCCTCGGACCGATCGGGCTGGTGCGGCTCATCGCCACCGGCGCCTGGCCGCTCAAGAGCGCGATCCTCTGCGTGACGAACGACTTCATCTGGTGGGTTCCGTTCGCGCTCTACCTCAGGGATGTTTATGCGGGCCGAGGCGCATCTTCAGCTTCTCGAACTTCGCGCGCTGCTCGGGCGTGAGCACCGCTGAAATCTCGCGATTGGCCTGGGCGATCTCGGCGTCGATCTGCGGGCGCACCGCGCCGAAGATCGTGACCATCTGTTCGTGATGCGCGCGGATGATCTGCTCGACCTGCTTGTACTGCGCGTCGCTCAGGTCGAGGCGGCGGTTGAGGTGCGCGGCGACGGCGTGCGGCGGAAAGGCGCCGAGCGGACCGCCGCGCCGGATGGCGCGCAGATGATGCTCGACGGCGCCGCCGACGATCACGCCGGCGGCGAAGGTCAGCAGCAGCACGAAGCCGGCGATGAGCGCCGTCTTCGTCGCGCTCCGCGGCGCCGGCGGCAGCGGACCGCCGATCGGATCACTGGCCGACACTGTACGTCTCTCCGGCGACCGAGATCTGCAGCGTGTCGTCCGCAATGGTGACCGGCGCGTCGTTGCGGGCGAAGAGACTGAGCGCCGCCGCCAGCGCGAGCGCCGAGAGCGTCGCCGCCAGCGGCCGGAACCACGCCGCCAGCAGTTGGGCGACGGTCGGCCGGGCGATGCGCTCGCGGATGCGGGCGCGAATGCGCGTCAGCGCGAGCTCGTCGGGCTGCAGCCGGAGCCGCGCCGCATCGTGGCGCAGCCGCGCGAAAAACGGGTCGTCAGTCATCGAGGTCTCCGTACAAGTCTGCCAACTGTTCCTTCAGTTTCTTCCGCGCCAGCGAAAGATGCGAGCGCACCGTCCCTTCGCTCAGCTCCGTCATCGCCGCGATCTCGGCATGCTCGAACTGCTCGACCAGGTGCAGCCGGGCCACGATGCGCTGCATCTCCGGCAGCGACTCGAGAGCCGCGTCGATGCGCCGCGCCAGCTCGTCGCTGCGCGCCGGCAGATCGGCGCGGTCGCGCCGCGCCGCCGGCGCCGTCTCGTGCAGCTCCTCGTGACGGAAGCGGGTGCGGTGCTTGACCACGTCGAGCGAGAGGTTCGTGGCGATGCGGCAGACCCACGGCCCGAACGGCTCGCCGCGACGAAAGCGCCCGATGTGCTGATACGCCTTCACGAAGGTCTCCTGCGCCAGATCCTCCGCATCGTGCGCGTTGCGGACGATGCTCCAGGCCACCGACACGACCCGCCGCAGGTATTTTGACACGAGGTAGTCGTACGCTCCGGCGTCGCCGTCCTGCACTCGCGCGATGATCTCTGCTTCCAGCGGGTCGTCATTCGTCATGAGTCGGAGCGGCGGGCGCTCGGCCCGCCGCTCGGCCGTGCTGCGCGTAACGTTACCGCGCCATGCCGTGGTGGCGCTCGGCGAACTGCTGCACGAGGTCATTGAGCTTGGTCCGCTGCTCGGGCGTGAGCACGTTGAGCGCCTTCGACGCGGCCACGAGCAGGTTGCCTTTCATGGCCTTTTCCGCGGTCGCCTGCTGGTCCATCAGCGCCTGCGCGCCGGCGAGGTCGTTCGGGTTGTTGATGAGCGTCTGCACGATCGACTTCATCCCGCCGTGCAACTGTTCGCGGTACGGCGCGTTCTGCTCGTGCGCCTCGGCCATGATGGCCTTGATCTGATCGACCTGCTGGTCGCTGAGGTCGAGCTTCTCCTGCAGACGGGCGAGGTGGCCGAGGGCGCCGAACATGCCCGCGCCGTGCATGTCGCCGTGGCCGTGCATGCGCGGCTGCGCCTGCAGCACGACGGCGAAGGCGGCGACGGCGATGAGCGAGGCGAGGATGGTGAGTGTCTTCTTCATGAACCTGATCTCCTTTGCTTGCTGTACGACCGACAGACGCGCGCGTTGAACGGGTCGTTTACAATCGCCGCGCGGCATGACTCCGCTTCGATTCATTCTGATGGGCGTGCTCACCGCGGCCACCGCTGCCGCGCAGACGCCGCTCGTCTGTCCGCCGCCGCCCGCGGGACGCACGTGCGACGCGTATCACTTCCACGTGCAGATGTACCGTCCCGACACGAAGCAGTTCACCGAGGTCACGGGGACGAATGCCTTCGCCACGCAGGCCGCCTGCGACCGCGCGCGCGACGCGCAGGTCGCGGCGAACGGGAAAGTGGTGGAGTTCTTTCGCGCGAACAAGCAGCCGCAGTACGAGGCTGACCGCTTCGGGCCGTGCCACTGCGACATGACCGGCGATCGCACCAGTCCGGCGTTTCTCACCGACGAGCAGCGCACGATGCAGTTGCGCACCGTCGCCGAGACGCGGCTGCGCGTGCGCGAGCGGCTGCTCGACCGCGACCTGCCGAGCGACTCGGAGATCGTGCGCGCGGTGATGAGTGAGGTCGCGCCGTCGCAATCGGTGGCCGCGCCGAAGTTCGTGCCGCTGCCGCAGACGAATGCCGCGCCGGTGCTGACGTCGGTCGAAGAGCTGCATCAGACCCGGCCACCGGATAACGCCAAGCCGATCGCCGCGGCGCTCGATCTGCCGCTGGCGGATCTCGAAGGCGCGGAACCGGCGGCGGCTACGGCCGCGGCGCCTGGGGCAACAACGACGACGACTGCGACGACGACGACCGCGACAACGACCGCGCCCGCGACCACCGCAGCGACAACGACGACCACACCCGCAGCAACCGCACCCGCCGCCGAGCCGGTGCAGACTGTGGACGTCGCCGTCGAGCAAGCGCCGGCGCCGCCTCCGGCGAACGCGGACATCCCCGAAACCCGACCCGCCGCCGAGACCGAAGCCGACGCGCAGAGCGCGCAGGAAGTGGCGGAGAAGTTCATCAGCTACGAGACCGAGCGCATTCAGAACGTGCTCAAAGCGGCCAACGCCATCGGCGACGAAGGGATCAAGTCGAGCATCTTCGAAGCCTGCCTGCAGCGCATCAACCTGCTGTCGAATCTCCGCCTGCTCATCGAAGGCTCCGGCATGCGCAGCCGTCTCGCCGTCGCCGCGCGCGACGCGGAGAGCGAGAGCGCGCGCCTCGCGCTCATCGGGCGGCTCTTCGGCGACGACATCAAGCCACACTGGGCGCCGCGCGACGCGAGCGAAGTGGTCGTGCCGGCCGATCCCGCCGTCGCCGCCGCGCCGGAGCGCGCACTGCGCGACACCACCGGCACCTTCTCGACGCAGCAGAAAAAGCGCGCGCTCTATCTCGTACTCGCCCAGACCCAACCCGGCGACGATCAGCGCCTCTGGCTCTCGTCGCTCATCGAGGAGCTGCTGCGATGAAGCGCTTCGCGCTCGCGCTGCTGCTCGCGCTGCCGGTCGCGCTGCCGCTGCTCGCCCAGGAAGCGCCTGCGCCTGCGCCGCCGCCGAACGACGACGAGTTCACGAAGGCGTTCTACTTCGGGAAAAAGTTCGCCGACCTCGGCGAGTACGCCTCCGCATACGAACAGTTCGCGAAAGCGGACGCGCTCAAGCGCGATCAGCCGGCCGTGGTCTACGACATGGCCGTCGTGCTCGCGCGCGCCGGCCGCTACTCCGACGCGCAGGTCGCGGTCGAGCGCTACAACCGCCTCTTCCCGAACGGCGCCGAGAAAGCGCAGGTGGCGAAGCTGCAGCTCGAGCTCGACTTCCAGCGCGAGCTGCAGAAGAAGCGTCAGGCCGAGCAGGAGTACGCCGATCTCTTCAACCGCGCGCGCTTCGTCTACGGGCGCGGTGAGCTCGAGGAGGCGCTGCGCCTCTTCCGTCAGGCCGAGCAGCTCCGTCCCGCCGATCCGTCGCCGGTCTACAACGAGGCCATGGTGCTCGAGAAGCAAGGCGACTTCGCGAATGCGATCGAGCGCTACCGCCGCTACGCCGAGCTCGAGACCGACTCGGTGCTGCGCGGCGCCGTCGACGAGCGCGTCTTCACGCTGCAGCGCGAGCTCGACGACATGCGCACGAAACTCGTCTGCCCGTTCTGCGGCCACAAGCTGCCGGCCGGCGCGACCTGGTGCGAGCGCTGCTGGCACGGGCCGTATCTCGTGAAGTCCGCCGTCTGGAATTCGCGCCCGTGCGTCGAAGGCGCCACCGCCACCCGCACCACCTTCTTCGCCGACGATCGCTTCAACCGCAACGACGTGCTCCCGTGCCTCGCCCAGAACGGCACGCTGCTCGAGTCGCTGCGCTACACGCCGGCGCGGCAGCGCACCATCCAGGATGCCCGAAAGGCGGAAGGATGGACGTACGTCAACGGCGTGCTGCAGGGCAACAAGGAGCTGCAGTACGTGCAGGGCCGCGACTACCTCGAGCGCGTGACGTCGTCGAGCGGCGACATCCTCACCTATGCCGCGCATGCGAACGGCGAAGGCGTCTGGCTGCTCGATCGCGAAGACCTCGTCGTTGACGCGCAGCGCTACACGAATCGCTACTCGTTCGACGCGGCCGGCCGCATCGCGCAGCAGCAGGTGACGTATCAGAACAACGCCGCCTGCGGCCACGTCATCGGCATGACCGCCGACTACAACTACGCCGGCGACCAGCTCGCGAGCGCCACGATTCAGGGCGGCTACGAAGGCTACGCGGCCGAGGGTGCGCCGGAGACGAAGTGGCAGGCGGCGGTCAACTGGACGTACGACGAGAACGGGCGCGTGACGAAGGAAGATCTCGCCGTGACGTCGCTGCAGAAGACCTACACGCAGAAGCCGCAGGGCGCGCTGCGCGACGACATCGCTCGCGTCTTTCCCGGCATGCGCGTGAAGAAGCCGCTCGAGAACGTGCATCGCAGCGGAGACCTCTGCGGCACGAGTGGCACGGCGGTGCTGGCGAACCTCATCGACCTGCGGCCGTTCTACGCCCTCTCGCCGAGCCTCGCCATCGCGCTGCCGAACGGCGTGACGAAGGCGGTGACGACGTTCACCTATCCGGCCGGCTACCGGCCCTGAGTCCCACCGGCACGCAGAACGGATCGTCGGCCGCGCACTCCGCGAACTCGAACTGAATCGTGGTGTGAGCGATGCGATAGCGGTGCGCGAGCAGCTCGTTCACTTCGTCGAGCAGCCGCGCCGTGCTCTTGACCGGGACGTCGCCGACCATGAGGTGACACGACAGCGCCGGCACCGACGGACCGAGGGCCCAGATGTGCAGGTGGTGCACGCCGTGGATGCCGTCGATCGTGCCGAGTGCGCTGGTCACCTCGCCCGGATCGATGCCGGCCGGAGTGCCTTCGAGGAGGAGATTCACCGACTCCTTCAGCACGCCGTAGCTGCTCCAGAGAATCAGCACGCCGATGAAGATCGAGAGGATGGCGTCCCACTGCAGGAAGCCGGTGGCGCGGATGAGCAGCGCCGCGCCGATGATGCCGGCCGAGGAGACGGCGTCGGCGATCATGTGCACGAAGGCGCCGCGGATGTTGACGTCGTCGCGGCTCTCGCGGTGCAGCGTGAGCGCGGTGATGCCGTTGACCGCGAGCGCGCCGGCCGCGATCCAGAGCATCGGCTGCGTGTCGACCATTTGCGGCGCGCGCAAACGGGCGAAGGCTTCGCGGAAGACGAGCAGCGTGAAGGCCATCAGCACGCCGGCGTTGATGAACGCGGCCAGGATGCCGGCGCGCTGATAGCCGAACGATTTCTCGCTGGTCGGCGCGCGGCGCTCGAGCCGCACCGCCGCCAGCGCGATCAGCAGCGCCACGGCATCGGTGAGGTTGTGCAGCGCGTCGCCGATGAGCGCGAGCGAGCCGGAGAGGAAGCCGAAGAGCAGCTCGACCGCCACGACCACGAGATTCGCCGCCGTGGCCCAGCCGAGCTTGCGCGTGACGTTCAGGCGGTGTTGGTGGTGATGGTGATGGGCGTGCGCCATCGCATCACCGCGTCGACTTCTCCACCTTCTTCGACTTCGCCGCCACCTGTCCGGCCATCGCCGCGCGCGTCTCTTTCATCTTCGCCGCGAGCTCGTCGTCGCCGGCGGCGAGGATCTGCGCCGCGAGAATGCCTGCGTTGCGCGCGCCGCCGATGGCCACGCTCGCCACCGGAATGCCCGGCGGCATCTGCACGATCGCGTACAGCGCATCGAGTCCCTGCAGCGCGCCGCTGGCCAGCGGCACGCCGATCACCGGCCGCGTGGTCAGCGAGGCGACGACGCCCGGCAGATGCGCGGCCATGCCGGCGCCGGCGATGAAGACGCGCGCGCCATCCGCCTCGGCGCGCGTGACGATCTCTTTGGTCCGTTCCGGACTGCGGTGCGCCGAGGCGACGGTGAAGTCGTAGGCGACACCCGCTTCGTCGAGCGCGGCGGCGGCTTGCGACATCACTTCGGCGTCGGAGTCGCTGCCCATGATGATGAGCACCCAAGGTTTGTTGTTCATTCGACGACAAAGACTCCCGAGCGGCGTTGTTCGAGGACGCGGCGTCCGATGTCGGTGCGATAGCGCGCACCTTCGAAGCGCACTTTCGGCGCGGCCGCGTACACCTTGGCCAGCGCCTCGGCCAGCGAGGCCGCGCGCGCGCAGACGCTGACGACGCGTCCCGCTTGATTGACGAGTTTTCCTTCGCGCTTGACGACGCCCGCGTGGAACACGACCACCGACGAGTCGTCGATCGGATCGAGCTCCACTTCCTGACCTTTGCTGAAGTCGTCGGGATAGCCGTCGACGGCGACGACCACGCAGGCCGCCGCTTCCTTGATCCAGTTGAGCGTCTTGAGATCGCCGAGGCTGCCGCGCGCCACGCGCAGGAAAATGTCGGCGAGATCGTCCTCGAGCCGCAGCATCTGCACCTGCGTTTCGGGATCGCCGAAGCGGCAGTTGTACTCGAGCACTTTCGGTCCCTGCGAGGTGAGCATGAGGCCCGCGTAGAGCACGCCGGTGTACGGCCGTCCTTCCGACTCCATGCCCTGGATGGTCGGGATGATCACGCTGCGCATGATCTCCGCCGCGGTCTCGCCGGTCAGCACGACCGCGGGCGAGTGCGCGCCCATGCCGCCGGTGTTCGGGCCGGCGTCGCCGTCGAAGGCTTTCTTGTAGTCCTTGGCCGGCGCGAGCGGCAGGAACTTCTTCCCGTCGGTGATGACCATGAACGAGACTTCTTCGCCGGTGAGGAACTCCTCGACGAGGATGCGCGAGGCGGCGGTGCCGAAGCGTTTCTCCTCGAAGACGGCGTGCAGGTACTCGTCGGCTTCGCGCTTCGACTCGACGATGACCACGCCTTTGCCGGCGGCCAGGCCGTCGATCTTGAGCACGGCGGGATAGCCCATCTCCTTGAGCGCGGCTTTGGCCTCGTCGACGGAGTTGCAGGCGGCGGCATTCGCGGTCGGAATGCCGTACTTGCGCATGAACTCTTTGGAGAAGATCTTCGATCCCTCGAGCTCGGCGGCGAGACGGGTCGGGCCGAAGATGGCCAGCCCGCGCTTCTGAAACTCGTCGACGATGCCGAGGGTGAGCGGCAGCTCGGGACCGACGACGGTGAGATCGATGCGCAGCTTCTCGGCGAAATCGGCGAGCTCGATGATGTCGGCCACGCCGATCGGGACTACGTCAGCGACCGCCGCAATCCCGGCATTCCCCGGCGCCGCATAAATCTCCCGCACCAGCGGCGACTGCTTGAGCTTCCAACAGAGCGCATGCTCGCGTGCACCCTGCCCGACGACGAGGATTCGCATTGGGAAGACAGTTTAACTCGGCGGACCGCCCGCCCACACAGTTCCTCGGAGTTCCTCGGAGTTCCTCGGTTCCTCGGGTTCCTCGGGCTCCTCGGCTCCTCGGGTGGCGGCCCACTCCGAGGAACTCCGAGGAACTCCGGTCGGCGTGAAGTTCCCGAGGAACCGAGGAGCCGAGGAACCGAGGAACCGGGTGGGCGGCCGGCCGGGAACGATCCACGCTCCCTAGACGTTTCCCGATCCGCCGCCGTACTACGGTGGAATGTCCCGGGAACTCCGCTTGATGATGCCGACGATGCCAGCCGTCGAACCCGACGATCGCGAGCTCGTGCAGACGATCCGTCGCGGCGATGCCGACGCCTTCGAGGTGCTCGTGCGCCGCAAGACCACCAAGGTCTATGCGCTCTGCTACCGCATCATTGGCAACGCCGAAGACGCGAAGGACATCTCCCAGCTCGTCTTCCTCAAGCTGTGGGAAAACCTCGAGAAATACGACCCGCAGTACGCCTTCGACACCTGGCTCTATCGCATGGTCACCAACGTGGCCATCGACTTCATGCGCAACAAGCAGTCGCGCGACAACGCCGTCAACTCGAACCTGCGCCTGGTGAAGACCGCCGCCGACGCCGAGCAGACCGTGATCGTGCAGCGGAAGGAAGTGGAGAGCGTCTTCGAAGCCGTCTCCGCCGTCCTCTCGCCGAAGCAGAAGACCATCTTCGTCATGAACCAGATGGAAGACCTGCCCAGCGCCGAGATCGCGAAGATCCTCGGCTGCCGCGAGTCGACGGTCCGCAATCACCTCTTCAACGCGCGCAAGCTGATGCAGCAGCAGTTGCAGCAGCGCTATCCCGAATACGCGGGACTCTGGAGAGAGCGATGACCGACTGCCGCAACTTCCGCGAGCGCTTCGCGCCCGGCACCGATGACGCCGCGCTGCTTGCGCATCTCCGCGCCTGCGACCGCTGCCTCGACTACGCCGCGCACATCGATGCCGACGTGATGTTCCGCGCGCTGGGCGGCGAAGAGCTCGTGCCGCCGGGCGGCGTCGATGCCTTCGTCGACGACGTCATGCGCCAGGTGCGCGTGCGCGGCGCCGAGACGGCCGTGCAGTCGTCGCACAAGGTGTTGAGCTGGCCGCGCCGCTTCGCCATCGCCGCTGCCGTCGCCGCCGGCATCACCGGCGCGATGGTCGTCTACCGCGCCGACGCTCCGGCCATCAAGCCGGCGCCCGCGCTCGTGGCCCATGCCGCCGCTCCGGCGCGCACGCTCACGACGAAGCCGGTGGTCGAAACGTATGACTCGAACAATGCAACGATCGTCGAAGTGCCCACCGGCTCGGCTGACGACGTGAAAATCGTGATGATCTTCGACGAGAGCCTTCCGGCGGACCTATGAAACGACTTTCCATTGCACTCGCGGCGCTGCTGCTCGTCGCCGTCTCCGCCTTCGCGGATGCGGCCGATGCCGGCAAGCGCCTTTCGGTGCGCACGTTCCAGTTCAAGCACAAGCAGGCCGACGCGGCCGCCGCGGTCATCAAGCCGCTCATGAGCGGCGAAGGCTCGATGTCGATCCAGCCGTCGGCGAACGCGCTGAGCGTGACCGACGTGCCGGAGAACCTCAAGCGCATCGCCGCCGCCATCGCCCAGTTCGACGCGCCGGCGCAGCCGTTCCGCCTCTCGATCCGCCTCGTCTCCGCGGGACGCGTGGCCGGCGACGGCGCGCGCGTGCCGGACGAGCTGCGCGACGTCGCGCCGAAGCTCGCCCTGCTGCGCTACAACGTGCTGGAAGGCATCGGCGCGGCCGAGGTCACCGGGCATGAAGGTGAGAACGGATCGATTGACCTCAATGGATTCCGCGCCGAGCTCAAATTCGGCGACTACGATCCGGCCAGCGACTCGATCAAGGTCGGCGATTTCAAGCTGTCACGGCTCGAGGGCGACACGCTCGCGCCGATGATGAAGACCACCCTCAATCTCAAACTCGGCCAGACGGTGATCATCGGCGCGACGAAGCAGGCCAACAGCCCGCGGGCGCTGATGATCGTGATCGCAGCAACGCGCTAGACGGACAGCGCGCATCTCCTACGGTTGGTCGGGCGCGGCGCAGGATTGCTCACCCATGCGCCGCGCCCGAACTTTTTTTGCGCGACGCGAAAAATTCGCTCACCTCGTCCGCACTCTTCGTGTTGAAGATCTGCTTCGGTGAGAGGCCGCCTTTGCGCGCGACCCACGTGCCGGTGATCACCGCGTTGTACTCGCGCGTCGAGTGCGCGTCGGGATGGATGCTGAACGTCACGCCGCGGTCGACGGCGCGGTGGATGTGGCGCCAGTCGAGATCGAGCCGGTTGGGATTGCCGTTGATCTCGATCATCACGCCGCGCGCGCCGGCCTTCTCGAAGATGCGGTCGTAGTCGACGCGGTAGCCTTCGCGCGAGAGCAGCAGCCGGCCGGTGAGATGGCCGAGGAAGGTGACGTTCGAATCGTCGAGCGCGCGCAGGATGCGCTCGGTCATCGTCTCCTCATCCATCTTGAACTGCGAGTGCACCGAGGCCACCACGAAGTCGAGACGGGAGAGGATTTTCTTCCCGTAGTCCATGCTTCCGTCAGGGAGGATGTCCGCCTCCGTGCCGCGGAAGACCCGCATCGGCGCGACCGCTTTCTCCTCCCGGGCGATTTCGGCGTGCTGCTCCTTGAGCCGCTCCTCGGACAGTCCGCCTGCGTAGTACGCGGCCGGTGAGTGATCGGAGAGGCCGACGTACTCCCAACCGCGCTCGCGCGCCGCGGCCAGCATCTCCTGCACCGTGTTGCGGCCGTCGGAGAACGTCGTGTGGACGTGAAAGGTGCCGCGCAGATCGTCGAGCGCGACGAGTTTGGTCCGCTTCTTCCGCTTCAGATCGTCGCCGGTCTCGCGCCGCTCCGGCTCCACGTAGGCGATGCCCGCCTTCTTGAACGCGTCGCTTTCCGTGCGCGCTTTCGGGATCGCGCCGAACGCCTCGACGAACTCCGCGCTGCCGGTGGTGCGCAACACCGTCGAGCCGAAATCGGCGCGCGTGGTGAGATGGAAGAGCACCGCCACTTCGTTGCGCGCGGACCCTTTCCAGGTGTCGTCGTCGAGCTGCTCGAGATTCGCCACGAAGCCGCGCAGCGCGTCGACGACCGCCTCGCGATCTGTCGTGGCGATGACGAGGTTCACGTTGCGGATCACTTCGAGGCGTCGGCGCACGCTGCCGGAGACCTCGGCCTCGTCGACCGCGTCGACGCCGGCGAGCTGCTCGCGCAGCGTCTCGCCGACTTCGATCCCGACCGGCAGGAGGAACTGCGACTCCCGTTTGCGCGCGAAGGCGATGCCCTGCAGGATCTGCTCGGCCGTCTTCGCGCCGAAGCCTTTCAGCTTCGCCAGCCGCCCGTTCTGCGCCGCTTCCTCCAGCTCGTCGAGGGACGAGATGCCGAGCTCCGCGTGCAGCACGCCGATCTTCTTGAGGCCGAGCCGCGGCACGCGCAGCAGCTCGAAAATGCCGGGCGGATATTGCGCGCGCAGCTCTTCGAGATAGCGCGAGGAGCCGGTGCGGACGATCTCCTCGACGATCTGCCCCGTCGCTTTGCCGATGCCGGAGACCTTCAGGATCTCGCCGGAGGAGACGAGCTGTTCGAGATCGCGCTCGAGCTTCTCGACCGCGCGGGCTGCTTTCTCGAAGGCGCGCGCGCGAAACGGATTGGGGTCGCTCAGCTCGATGTAGCGGGAGATCTCGTCGAGCGTGCGGGCTACGGTGAACTTGTCTGTCACGCCGCTATGATGCCGCAATGGACGCTGTCGCCAACCGTCTCGTTGTGGCCGCCGATCTCTCCTCGCGCGACGAGATCCTGCGGCTCGCCGACGCGCTGCACGGCGTGGCCGGCACGCTGAAGATCGGCCTGCAGGCCTTCATCGCGAACGGTCCGTCGCTCGTGCGCGAGCTGGTCGACCGCGGCGAGCGCATCTTCCTCGACCTGAAAATTCACGACATCCCGAATACCGCCAAACACGCCGTCGCCGAAGCAGCGACCCTCGGCGCGACGATGACCACCGTGCACACTGCCGGCGGCGCCTCGATGCTGCGCGCCTGCGCGCACGACTCGCTGCTGGTCCTCGGCGTGACGATCCTCACCAGCCTCAGCGAAGCCGACCTCCTGCAGATCGGCATGGGCGGCGCGGCGGAGGCGAACGTGGTGCGGCTCGCGCGCCTCGCGCAGTCGAACGGCCTGCGCGGCGTGGTCGCTTCGCCGCAGGAGATCGCCCCGATTCGCGAAGCCTGCGGCGCCAACTTCGTGATCCTCACGCCCGGCATCCGTCCCGCCGGCTCGGACGCGAACGACCAGCAACGCACCATGACGCCGCGCGAAGCCATCGCCGCCGGCGCCGACTACATCGTGGTGGGACGCCCCATCACAGGTGCGGCCGACTCGAGGTCGGCCGCACTGAGGATCGTCGATGAGATGCGGTGAACCTACCGCACCGACCGCCGCTTCGGCGTGATGCAGTTCTGGCCGGGGCCGGGGAAGTAGATCGGCTTGGCGGCGAACTGGCGGCGGTTGTTGTTGATGTCGGTGCCGATGGCGCGCAGCACGCGCGTGCCGGCCGTGAGCGTGTCGAAGTTCACGCCGATGGTCCACGGCGTGATCGGCGTGGTCGCGGAGATGTTGTTGCGCGGCGAGCTCTCGCCGAGCTTCGCGGGCCCGAGGGACGTCGTGTCGAGGAACAGTTCGACGCTGATCACCTTGTTCGTACCGGTGACCCAGCCGTGCACCTGCGTGCTGCCGCAGACCAGCTCGCGCACCGAGTCGAGCTCGATGCGGCCGGTCATCGCGCCGCACGAGCCCCAGGTCTGCAGGCCACTCGATTCTCCGATGACGTAGACGTACGGACCGACGGCGACGGGGTTGTGCTTCACCTCGTCCTCGGTGGTCATCGTCACCTCTTCGTAGATCCGCTCGGCCGAGCCTTCGAGCTGCGGCACGGTGAGATCGTAGACGTCGAACGCGATCGTGCGCGCGGACTCGAGCGTCTGCGGATCGATCTCGTCGATCATCGTGACGAGGCGGCCGGTGGTGTCGTCGAAGAACGCGTTGCGGCTGAAGCGGATCTCGTTCGAGCGATCGATGGTGAGATACAGCGGCGCGGTCAGCAGTTGCGTGCGCAGGAAGAAGTTCAGCATGCCGGGGCGCACGGCCACCATGTCGATGGTGACGTCGTTGCCGACGCCGACCACGTTCGTGCCGTTCGTCACCAGCCACTTGCCGGGGAGGTTGGCCTGCGCGAAGCGCACCGGCGCGGCCGGGTTGGCGATGTCGAAGGCGAAGAGGCCGCCGTTGGAGACGGCGATCAGATAGCCGCTGACGAAGGCGATGTCGTTGAAGCCGAGGTACGACGGGTTGGCGGTGGAGAGAATCGAGCCGACGCGCGTCGGTGCGCCGGCGGGATTCAAGGGCACCGCGGAGATATCGTAGATGTCGATCTGATTCGAACAGGCCGGGAAGCCGGCGCGCGGCGCGCAACCCATGTCGGTCATCGGGAAGAGACCGGCCAGGCGGTTGCCGCTCACGGTGAGGCGCCGGTAGTGCACACCCGGGATTCGCGCGATCGGCACCGGCGCGGCGGTGGCGCTGAGGCGGAAGACTTCCAGTCCGGCCTCGCTGCTGACGTAGAGGAAGTTGCCGGCGAACGCGACGCCGCCCTCGGCCTCACGCGCGTGCAGCGACCCGACGAAGTCTTCGCGCGCGATGACCAGGTTGCCGAGGTCGTTCGCCGTGTACGTGGTGAGCATCCCGCCGCGCAGCACGAAGACCGTGCTGCCGCTGCGGAACACGCCGTGCGGCGACGATTCGAAATCGGATTCGGCCGCAGTGGCATCCGCGAGCGAGAGCGGACAGTCGGCTCGCAGGTGATCCGCGGTCAGCGTAGGAACGGCGAGAAGAACCACCAATACGACGAGAGCGATTCGTGACCACACGCGCATAAAGCCTCCCAAAAACACACCCGTAACGCCCGGCGTCCCCGTGCGCGAAGCTCGTTCGATCGCTAAGTGTGTCGCAAATCAGGGCTTCGTTGCAAATCTGGGTGCCTGTATCATGGACCTCGCCGGACTCGGAAGCGCACGCGCGCGGAAACAGGAGAGCGGCGCGGCGTGTTCGATATCGGCAGGACACGACAAATGCTCGACGGTCACGTGCTGGTTTTGAACCGCGTTTTTCAGGCCGTCCAGATTGCGTCGGTGCGTCGCGCGCTGACGCTTCTGTACAAGGGACAGGTGCGGGCGGTCGACTCCGAATACCGCACCTACGACTTCGAGAACTGGGCGGACATCCCGGTGCAGCCGCACGATCACTTCGTGCAGACGCCGAGCCGCAACATCCTCATCCCGCACGTCGTGCAACTGCTCGCCTTCGATAGGCTGCCGCGGCAGGAAGTGAAGTTCTCGCGCGGCAACATCTATCTGCGCGACCAGAACCGCTGCCAGTATTGCGGCCGGAAGTTCCCCTCGTCCGAGCTCTCGCTCGATCACGTGGTGCCGATCTCGCGCGGCGGCAAGTCGACGTGGGAGAACGTCGT
This sequence comes from Thermoanaerobaculia bacterium, assembly GCA_036389275.1. Taxonomy (GTDB): domain Bacteria; phylum Acidobacteriota; class Thermoanaerobaculia; order Gp7-AA8; family Gp7-AA8; genus QHVT01. The sequence continues at coordinate 4,257 of DASVQE010000030.1, read as the reverse complement.
CTGCGCCTGCCTGCCGTGCAACGTGCGCAAGGGCAACAAGCTCGTGCACGAATCCGACATGCGCCTGATCCGCCAGCCGCACCGTCCGAAGTGGCACCCGCTGCACCGGCTGCAGGGACGCACCTACCCGGAGATCTGGAAGAACTTCCTGGACGAGGCGTACTGGAACGTCGAGCTGCGCTCCTGACGGAGCGCGGCTCGACGGGTGCTCCGCCCGCCCGCCCGACCAGTGCTGAGTACTGAGTGCTGGCGCGTGTGACGCGGCTGCACGTGCCGCGTGAGTGAGCCCACTTGCCGCGAACGGCGCCTCCGGCACGCGCGCTCCCAGCACTCAGCACTTAGCACTTAGCACTTAGCACGCAGCACTTAGCACTGGCCGGCCGGCACGGCCGGCCGCTTGGGACCGCTTCTTGCTACTGCCGGTCACGGAGTCGTAGCAATGACGTTGGTAAATTCACTTTGCGCAGAAATCAGTGTGTTCCAGGGGATGGGCGAGACCACCGGTGTGGTCGTCGAGCGTAGCGCCATTCGGGGGAAGAAGGGTCTGTGCAAGTCGATGCGCGATCTGGCCATCAAGTCTCGCGTGCTCGGCGACGGCTATTACTACATTCCCATCGACCTCTGGCCGAAAGCAAAAGAGCCGATCACCGTCCATAAGCATGACTGGACCGTGATCAGCTCGATCCCGCGAACCTCGCGCGCGGGAAAGAAGCGTGCGGCCGCGCAGAAGTAAGGCGCGGGTATGCCGCGTGCACTCGGCCCAATCGAATTCAACGACCGGAGCTGATGGATGAAGCATTTGACGACTGCCTTTCTCGTCGCCGCGCTGGCGATGCCGCTTTTCGCGCAGACTGAAGAAGGCCCGGGCCAGGCGCAAGGCGCCGCCGTCGACAAGACGGGCAAGGGTTACACCGCCGCTTACGTGATCGAGACCTCGACCGGGCAGACGCTGTTCGCCGAGAACGAGCACACGCCGCTGCCGACCGCGTCGATGGCCAAGATGATGACGCTGCTCATCACCATGGAGCAGATCCGCGACGGCAATCTGAAGTACGACACGCCCGTCACGATCTCGCCGCGCGCGAGCAAGATGGGCGGCTCGCAGATCTATCTGCGCGCAGGCTCGGTCTGGCCGGTGAAGAACCTGATCATCGCCACGATGGTGCAGTCGGCCAATGACGCGGCCGAGGCGCTGGCTGAGAAGATCGGCGGCTCGCCGGAGTCGTTCGCCGACATGATGAACCAGCGCGCGCAGGAGCTCGGGCTCACGCACACGCACTTTTACGATCCGCACGGCTTGCCGAACTCGCAGAATCCGTCGCAGGTCGACACGATGTGCCCGCACGATCTCGCCGTCCTCGGCATGGAAGTGGTCAAGCACCCGTTCCTCGCCGCGCTGGCGAAAGTGCCGGAGATGCCGTTCCGCAACGGCACGCTCGAGCGCATCTACAACCCCAACCACCTGATCAATCCGCGCAAGGCCAACTACATGGAAGACGCCACCGGCATCAAGACCGGTTACTCCGGTCCTGCCGGCTACTGCGTCACCGCCTCGGCCAAGCGCAACAACATGGAAGTGGTCGCGGTGGTGATGGGCTCGAAGACGGGCGGCGGTCCGAACGGCTCGTTCGCGAATGCCGGACGCCTGATGAATCAGGCCTTCCTCAACTACCGCATGGTCGTCCCGGCGAAGAAGGGTGTGGTGGTCGGCCAGGCGCCGGTGCAGAAGGGTCGCGCCGCCACGGTGCCGGTCGCGCCGAAGACCGACGCCAGCGCGCTGGTCAAACGCGGCGAGGAGAAGGGCGTGACCGTCGCCTATCAGGGCAACGGCGCCGCCGCGCCGGTGAAGATGGGGCAGGAAGTCGGCACGATCGTGGTCTCGCAGAACGGGAAGGTGCTGGCGAAGATCCCGGCCGTGGCGATGGCCAACGTCGACAAGCAGCCCTGGTGGAAGTCCTTCCTTCCGTAACAGCGCCAAAAACTCGCTACTCGAACACGACGCGCCGCCCATCCACCCGATGGCGGCGCGTTGCCAGTTTCTGGAGGGCCTCCACGTACGCCTGATGCTCCTCGGCCAGGATGCGCGCGCTCAGCGTCTGCGCCGTGTCGTCGTCGAGCACCGGCACGGCGCGCTGCACGAGGATCGGTCCGGCGTCGAGCTGCTCGTCGACGAAGTGCACCGTGCAGCCCGAGACGCGCACGCCGTACGCGAGCGCCTGCGCCTGCGCGTTCGTGCCGGGGAAGGCCGGCAGCAGCGACGGATGGATGTTGAGGATGCGGTTGCGCCAGCGCGCGATGAACGGCGCGCCGAGGAGGCGCATGTAGCCGGCCAGGACGACGTAGTCGGGCTGCGCAGCTTCGAGCACGCGCAGCACCTGCTCCTCATGCGCGGCGCGGCTCGGAAAGGTTTTGTGATCGAGGGCGAAGGTCGCGTAGCCGAACGCGCGCGCGCGCTCGAGTCCCGGCGCGTCGGGGCGGTTGGAGATCACGCAGACGATGGCCGCGTCGAGCACGCCTTTGGAGATCGCGTCGTGAATGGCCGCGAAGTTCGAGCCGCGTCCGGAAAGTAAAACCGCTAGCCGCACTATTCGATCCACGACGCGAAGCCGCTCGGCGGCACGTCGTACGCCACCTTGCCCGAGCCGCGCACCACGTTGCCGATGAAGTAGTACGGCTGCGCGATCTGCGTAAAGTGCGCGGCCACGCGCGAGACCTCGTCGGGCGCGACGATCAGCACCATCCCCACGCCCATGTTGAAGACGCGCAGCATCTCGTCGCGGTCGATGCGCCCTTGCTCGAAGAGGAAGCGGAAGATCGGCAGCACCGGCCAGGAGCCGAGCTTGATCTTCGCGTCGAGCGTCTCCGGCAATACGCGCGGCACGTTGTCGGTCAGCCCGCCGCCGGTGATGTGGGCCATGGCGTGAATGGCGCGCTGCTCGACGAGCGGCAGCAGCGGCTTCAGATACGAGATGTGCGGCTGGAGCAGCACCTCTCCTGCCTTCCCGATCCCCGGAATGACGGACTGATGGTCGTACCCAAGGGTGTCAAAAAGCACCCGCCGCGCGAGCGAGTAGCCGTTCGTGTGCAGGCCGGCGGACGGCAGTCCGATCAGCACGTCGCCTTCGCGCACGGCTTTGCGGTCGATGAGGTTCTTCGCATCGACCACGCCGATGATGAAGCCGGCCACGTCGTAGTCGTCGTCGCCGTAGAAGCCGGGCATCTCCGCCGTCTCGCCGCCGATCAGCGCGCAGCCGTTTTCCTTGCAGGCGCGGGCCATGCCGCGGATGACGTCGGTCATCACCGGCGGCCGCAGGCGCCCGGTGGCGTAGTAGTCGAGGAAGAAGAGCGGCCGCGCGCCCTGCACGAGGATGTCGTTGACGCAGTGGCAGACCAGGTCGTAGCCGACAGTGTCGTGGATCTTCATCGCCTGCGCCACGCGCAGCTTCGTGCCCACACCATCGGTGGAGGAGACGAGGATCGGCGCGTCGATGCCTTCGAAGGTGCCTTGGAAAAGGCCGCCGAAGGAGCCGATGTCGGAGAGGACGCCGGGCGTGTAGGTGTCGCGCGCGATGCGCCGCACCTCGCGCAGCGCGTCGTCCTGCGCGTCGATGTCGACGCCGGAATCTTTGTAGCTGGTCACGCGGCCGCGATACTAACATTCGCGCGACCGATGGCTTCCGCCCTCCTGATCAGCACTCTTCTTTCCATCGCCGGCCTGATCGCCACGATCGTGATGGGGCTCAACGCCTCACCCGTGCACGCGGCCAATCACATCCTGATCGCACTCGTGACGGTGATCGTCGGCCTCTTCTCGCAAACGATGACGATGTTCTTCTTCATCGGCACGGGAAAGGAGCTGAAGGAAAAGTCGGAGCAGGATCCGCTGGTGGTGCAGCAGACGCGCGCGTTCAAGTCGCGCGTTTTTCCGGCGGCGATGTGGGCCATCACCGCGATCATGGTCACGTTCATCATGGGCGGCGGCGTGGCGCTCGGCAAAACGCCGCGCTGGCTGCACGACGCGCTCGCCGCAGTCTCGCTGCTCCTCTTCGCCCGAGCCTACTGGATCGAGATCCGCGCGATGACCGAGAACGCGGCGCTCATGGAGAAGTACTTGAAGGACTGAGGGAACGACGGGGGGCCTCCGGCGGCGGGGGCCGCGGGCCCCAGACCCCATCTGGTTGGCCTAGCCTCCGCGACACGGCCTACCACGCTCACCACACAGTGCCGCGGAGGCTAGGCCAACCAACGGGGTCCGGG
>DASVQE010000029.1:0-86019 GCA_036389275.1 Thermoanaerobaculia bacterium | reverse complement strand
TGGATCCGTCGGTTCGCGTCGTCTGATGTCATCCCGAGCGTAGCGAGGGACCCGGGTGGGCGGTGCTCGAAACAGGAGCCACGAGCGCCGCCCGCCCAGGTCCCTCGCTACGCTCGGGATGACAGCGCTACCGCCTCCGCCCGTCGTGTAATCCTCCGGCGCAGCCGGAGGATCTCCGGTTACACCGCGCTGCCGTAGGCCACAGGCGCGGAGGCCGCCTTCGCGACGTTGGGCCACGTCCTGCCGGTGTAGCCGGAGATCCTCCGCTGCGCGGAGGATTGACTGCACCGACCGCACCGACCGCCCGCACCCACCCTACCGCCGCCGCCCGAACAGCACCACCACCGACTTGCCCGTCGCGCGGCCTGTCGTCGCGCCTTCGATCACGGCGATGCCGCACTCGTCGTACTCCGCGCCCATGATGTTGGCGCGATGGCCCGGCGACTCCATCCAACTCGAGACCAGCAGCCGCGCGGTCTCGAATCCGCTGGCGAGGTTCTCGCCGGCGTAGCGGTATGGATAGTGGCGCGTCACCAGGACCGTGAACGGCGAGCGGCCGTCGGGTGACTCGTGGCTCCAGTACCCGAGGTCTTCCATGTCGTGCATGCGGTCGGCCGCGGCGAGCATCAGCGTCTCGTCGGCGCGCAGCGGCGGCAGGTTCGACTCGGCGCGATAGGCGTTCATCAGGCCGAGGACGTTCTCGGGCGTGATCTCGTTGTTTGCGTCGGACGCAAACAGCGGCACGCAGAGCAGGAGCAGGAAGAGAATTCGTTTCATCGGACGCCGTCGGGACGGACGCGGAGGAAGAACGTGCAGGCCTTGCCGGTCTTCGACTCGACCCACACGGAACCGGCGTGCGCGGCTGCGAATTCGCGCACGCGGAACAGACCGCGTCCGGTGCGCTCGCCGCCGCTCGGAGTCCAGACGAACGACGGCTCAAAGATCGCCTGACGCAGCGCCTCCGGCACCAGCGGCCCGTTGTCCATCACGAAGAAGAGCAGCAGCGGTTTGCCCTTATGCTCCATCCACCGCACGCCGAGCACCACCTGGCCGCCGGCCGGCACGTAGTGCAGCGCGTTCTCCATCAGGATCGCCAGCGCCTCGGCCAGCGGCTCGTGATCGAGCATCCGCTCCTCGAGCTCCTGCACGTCGACCTCGAGCGACAGCCCTTTCAGATCGGCGTACGCGCGGAAACGGTCGGCCACGCGGCGCACCACGTCGGTCACGGTCGGCAGCGGCCGCGCGCTCGGCGACGACTCCTCCACTTCCGGCGCGAGCTCGAGCGACGAGAGCACCTGCTCGATGGTCTCGGCCGAGTCGGCGAGCAGATGATCGTTGCGCGTGGCCGCGGCGGCGCGGAACGAGTCGCGCAGCGCGCGCAGCGGTCCGAACACCGTCTCGCGCACGTACGTCACGAACGATGCGTGCGCGTCGTTGGTGACGTCGGTGTGGCGGAAGACCAGCACCGCGCCGCCGGCGCCGGCCGACATCGGCACGAGCGTGTAGATGAAGTTGCGCGCGCCGATCCGGATGCCGGCCGTGGCCGGGACGGCGAGGCTGGTGACGCGAATGCCGGCGCGCGCCTCGACGGCGGCGAGCGGCGCCAGATCCGACTGCGACGCGTCGAACAGCCGCCGCGCTTCGTCGGAGACGAACTTCACGCTGCGGTCGGGACCGACCAGGATCGAAGCCACACCCGACGCCACGAGCAGGTTGACGACGCTCGTGATCGCGGGCGACGCCGACTCGACGGGAAACGGCAGCACCGGCGCCTTCGGAAAGGGATCCTCGGCGAGGTTCGACGTGGTCGGCGCCTGCGCGGCGACGGTCGTCTCGACGGCCGGCGATGATTTTTTGCGCGGCTTGTCGCACTTCTCACAGAGGATGCCGTTGCCGACTTCCGTACCGCACATGAAGCATTTCCGCGCCATACCGATCTCCGAAGGGTCTCCGATCTTACGCCAAAACAAAACCCTCTGATAGAGTCCGCCGCCATGAACAACATCGTCGTCATCGGCGGCGGCACGATGGGCAACGGCATCGCCCACACCGCCGCGGCGAGCGGCTTCGACGTGACGCTCATCGACGTCAGCGAGACGATTCTGCAGCGCGCCGTCACGACCATCACCGCCAACCTGCAGCGCGGCGTCGACAAGGGAAAAATGACGGCCGAGGAGCGCGACGCCATCGTTGCACGCATCCGCCCGTCCACCGACGTGCGCGCCGTCACCGACGCCGACCTCGTCATCGAGGCCATCATCGAGAACCTCGAGGCCAAGACGCAGCTCTTCGCGCAGCTCGACCAGACGACAAAGCCTGATTGTATTCTTGCATCAAATACGTCATCGATATCGATTACGAAAATTGCTGCTGCCACGAAGCGCCCGGAACAGGTCATCGGGATGCACTTCATGAATCCCGTCCCGGTGATGACCCTGGTCGAGGTGATCCGCGGCATCGCCACCTCCGACGCCACGTATCAGAAGGTGGAAGACCTCGCGAAAAAAATGGGCAAGACGCCCATCGAGGTGAACGACTACCCCGGCTTCATCTCCAACCGCGTGCTGATGCCGATGATCAACGAGGCCATCTTCGCGCTGTACGAAGGCGTGGCCACGCGCGAGGCCATCGACGGCGTGATGAAGCTCGGCATGAACCATCCGATGGGTCCGCTCACGCTGGCCGACTTCATCGGGCTCGACGTCTGCCTGGCCATCCTGCGCGTGCTCGAGCAGGGCTTCGGCGATCCGAAGTACCGGCCGTGCCCGCTGCTGGTGAAGATGGTCGACGCCGGCTGGCTCGGCCGCAAGTCGGGCCGCGGGTTCTATGACTACCGGAAGTGAGCGGCGCGGGCTCGTGTTCTAATCCGCGCACACACGAACATGCTCTGTCAGACCTGTAGCGCGTACAACGACGACGAGCGCGAGTTCTGCTTCCGTTGCCAGAACAAGCTGCTCGTGCTCTCCGGCGTCAGCTCGTTCGAAGAGGACGAGCTCGAGGAGTACGAGGAAGAGGAAGATCTCTCGCTCGACGAGCATCTGCTCGAGCGCGTCTCGGCGATCGAAGAGATCGTCAAGCGCTCGGCCGAAACCATCCGCTCGCTCGTCGACGCGGTGCAGAAGCACGAGCGCGCCATCTTCATCAATCAGACCGGCCTGCTCTCAGTCAAAGAGCTGCTCGAGAAGAAGAACGTTCTCACGTCCGACGAAGTGGTCGAGTTGTGGGAATCGAAGATGGGCGAGCAGATGCTCGCGCTCGAGAAGAAGCAGCGCTTCACCGAGCGGAAGGACCGCATGGTCTCGCTGTTCCGCGGCGAGAAGCGCGAGCGGTTCCTGCTGCTCGTTGCGGATGCCGAGGCGGCGTTCGACGGGTTCGATCCCGACCGCGGCATGAAGCATCTCGAGGAGGCGTTCCGGCTCGATCGCGACAATTACGAGCTCTCATTCTTCCTCGGCGAGATGTTCTTCAACGACGGCAATCTCGATCGCGCCAAGGCGTATCTCGAGCGCACGCTCGAAGTGCAGCCCGATCATTTCGACGCCGCCGTGTTCTACGGCGTGCTGCAGCACGAGCGGCAGGATCTCAAAGGCGCGGAGCGCTGGCTGCGCCGCGCCATCCAGATCTCGCAGGAGTCGTTCCTCCCCTACTTCTCGCTCGGCGCCATCTACGCGCGCAAGGGAAAGCTGCTGCGCGCGCAGAAGTTTCTCGAGAAAGCCATCCAGCTCGAAGCGATTCCGCAGGCGTACTACCTGCTCGGCACGATCTTCTACGAGAAGGGCCAGCTCGAGCGCTCGATCCGCTCCTTCCAGGCCGCGCTGAAGCTCGATCCCGATTACGAAGAGGCGATCTACCACCTCGGCATCTGCTATCTCGATCGCAACTGGAATCGCAAGGCCATCGAATGCTTCCAGGAAGCCCTCGAGCTCAATCCCAACAAGATGGAGTACCAGCAGGCCGTCAAGATTTACGAAGGGATTTCCGGACACGTGCCGGTCGAAGGTCCGGCCGCGCAGGTGATGAGCGAGGCGGAGTCGCTGACCAGCGAAGGCAAGTACGTCGAGGCGCTCGATCATTACCGCCGCGCCGTGCAGGAAGAGCCGGAGAACGTGAACGTGCTGCTGCCGTACGCGCTCCTCTGCTCGCATCTCGACCTGAACAACGAGGCCATCTCCGCGGCGCGCCGGATTCTCAAGCAGCGGCCGGCGGAAATGGTGGCGGCTGCGGCGTACACGACCCTCTCGGAGGCGCTGCGCGCCGAAGGAAACTTCAAGGAAGCGAACCACGTCCTCGAGGAGATGCTGCGCGACTACACCTCGAACTACGCGAAGTCGATCGCGTACTACGAGAAGGCGTACAACCTCGCCGAGATGGAAGAGAACCTCGACGAGGCGCTCGAGTCGGCGCAGCTCGCGCTCCGCTACTCGCCGAAGGAGCTCAAGCAGTTCCCGCTGGCCGCACTCGGTTGGGTCTACTTCAAGAAGCGCGACTTCAAATCAGCCGTCGATTTCCTGACGAAATCCGCCGACCTCGGTCCCACCGCCACGAACCTCATGCACCTCGGCATGGCCCTGCTCGAAAGCGGCCAGAAGGACCGCGCCCGCCAGGTCTTCCGCCGCGCCAAGACGTTCAAGGCGAAAGGCGCCGGCCTGGAGGAGAAGATCCTCGAGCAGGTGCGCAGCGCGACGAAGCTCATCGACCGCCTGCACGCACGGCGCAGGCGGACGACGAGCAAGTCGTGACGCGGTTCGTCAGCGCCGATTACGCCGGGCCGACTGGAATCCGCAGGCGACCGTAAGCCATGGGCTCCGGGCACTGCGTCATGGTCGTCCATGAGTTCGTGCTCGTGTCCCAGTACTGACAGCTCATCGTGTAAAAGTTGTTCGCGCAGCCAAACTTTTCGTGAGAGCGGTAATAGGAGACCGTCCCGCCCGCGTCGGAGGAGCCGTCGCAGTACTCGTCGACCCAGCCGACGCAATTCATGAACGTCGAACTGCTGAAGTAGTTGTCCGTGATGCGATAGCCCGCACCTGCCGCGGTCTTCGGACCGGACGGCATCAGCAACACGACGACGGCCGTGAGTGTGAGGAGCGCTCTCTTGATCATGCCGGCAGGATAGCGGACTTTTTTACGGCCCGCCATCCTGACGGAATTCAGGGGATGCGCGGCCTGGCCGACATGAATGCCAGGCGACCGTCGGCGGCACGGTACGGGCAGAGCATCACGTGGTCGCCCGAACGCACGGCGACGCGGCACCACGTCGAGGTGGTGATATCGATGGACGAGACGTTAGCTCGAGCTCCGGGAATATGACGCGCGCAGGCGGCGGACGACGTCGAAGTCCTGACGCGGTTCGCGTTCGCGCCGATCACATTGCGCCGACTGGAATCCGCAGGCGACCCTTTGGCATGGTCGACGGACAGGGCGTGCTCGCCCAGGCGTTCGTGCTCGAGTCCCAGTACTGACACGACACCGTGTAGAAGTTCGTCGCGCAGCCAAACTTCTCGTGAGACCGGTAATACGAGACGGTGCCGTCCGCGTCCGAAAAGCCGTCGCAATACTCGTCGGTCCAGCCGACGCAAGTCGTGAACGACGCATCGCTGAAGTAGTTGTCCGTGATGCGATAGCCCGCACCTGCCGTCGTCTTCGGACCGGACGGGATCAGCAACACGACGACGGCCGCGAGTGTGAGGAGCGCTCTCTTGATCATGCCGAAAGGATAGCGGACTTTTTTCCGGCCTGCCATCGTGGTGGAATTCAGGGGATGCGCGTCATCGGGTCGCCGAAGAGGATGAGGGTGTTGCGCACGTCGCGGTCGGGTGCGGCGCGTTGGGCGGCGATGGTGCACTCGCCGAGGGTGGCGCCGGTGAAGAGCAGCGGCACGAGGGCGCGGTCGGCCATCACTTGCGGGTCGAGCTCGCAGAGGGTCGACAGGGCCCAGACCGCGACGGCGCCGCCGCTTTCCTTGCGCAGCAGCGTCTCGGCCAGGCTCTCCTGACGCGGGTCGTGGAAGTAGCCGTTGAGGCAGGTCATCGCGCTGAGCATGGTGGTGCGGGCGGTCGTGAGCGACTGCGCGTCGGCGCCGGAGAAGAAGGCGTAGCTCTGCCAGATCTCGACCGAGCCGTGGCCGATGTAATTGACGAAGTCGGGGCCGGCGTTCCACTGCTGCAGGACGTTCTCGTGCGCGGCGGTGGTGCCTTCGGCCTTCAGATCGACGGCGGTGGTGGTGTAGGACGGCGGCACGAGCGCGCGCACGCTCTCGCTCGCGGCGCGGAAATCCATCGCCTCGTCGTCGCCGGAGACGAAGAGCGCGTGGCGCGAGCCGGTGCCGCGCTCGTACGCGACGACCTTCGCCACCATCGCCCGCGCCTCGTCGAGCGAGCGCGCCGGCAGGCGGCCGATGGCCAGCTCGGAGACGCCGTCGTCGTCGAGGTCGGCGAACCAGACGTCGGAGGCGGTCTTCTGGTACGTCGTGTTGACCAACTTCGTCGGCACGAAGTCGGAGGCGAGGCCGAGGTAGTCGCGCGGATCGTACGAGGCATCGCCGATCAGCAGCGCGGCGCGCGCGGCCGGCTTCCACGAGCTGGCGGCGGCGAGGAACGTGCGGATCGCCGCCGGATCTTTCGCGCCGAAGCTGTACTCGTCGTAGACGTCTTCCACCGCGGCCACGACCACCGAGTGTCCCTGCGACTGGCGCAGCGCGACCAGCGGCGCGAGCGCCGGAACGAACGCGCGCGGAGCGAGCATCACCAGCGACGCGCCGCGCAGCTCGTGCAGCGACGACGGCGCATCGGTCTCGACGCGGGCGTCATTGCGCGGCGCGCTGATCGCGAGGATCGTGCGCGTGCCGCGGCCGGCCACGGTCACGCTGCTCGCGTCCACCGCGAGCTCGATCGGCGCGGACGGATCGGTGATATCCAGCGCGCGGAACGCGCCGTCGAAGCCGGCCAGCGGCACGCGCGTGCCGCCGGGCGCGGTGAAGAGCAGCGCGCCGCCGTCGGCGGTGTACGTGTGTGCATACGTGATGCGGACGAACGAGACCACGCTCACGTCGTCGTCGCCGTTGCGCGAGGTCAGCTCGATGGTGTTGTCGCCCTCGAGCAGCCAGTCGGATGGGACGGTGAATTTCGCGGTCGTGGCCGCGGTGCCGGTGAGCAACGCTTCACCTGCCGCGCGGCCATTGAGCGCGATGGCCACGCGATGGGCGGTGGCGGTGCCGCCCTGGATGCCGACCTCCAAATCCGCCGTTCGCGCGGCGCGGTCGAGATGCTGCAGACGGAGTTGCTGCCGCGCCGGATACGACGGATCGCTGGTGATGATCGGACCGAAGAAGCTGTCGGCGTCGCCGTTGCGGAGCGTGGCGAAGAAGATCTGCTTGTCGCGCCGCTCGACCGTGGCGAGAAAACTCGTCGCGCCGGCTAGCGGCGCGGCGCCGGCGCTCGCGCGGGCGATGCGCAGTCCGTTGCCCGGTCCGTTCACCAGCCAGTAGACGCGCGTGCCGCTCGACGGCGTGTCGTTCGGGCGGCCGTAGAACCGGATCGCGCCGGCGGCGCTCTCGATCGGAATCTCGACGCCGTCTTCGTAGAGCTGCAGCTTGCGCGGATCAGCGCTCGCCAGCGGAGTCGCGGCGAGGCTCACCTCGTACCAGCCGGGCGCGGTCACGGAGATCTTCACCGCGCCGCGCGCGGCGAGGTCGAACTGCGTGCGCCGCGCGGCGTCGCCGCGGTCGGAGGCGCGCGTCTCGATGCGCGGCACGCTCGTGCGCTCGGCCGCAACCGAGACGCGCTGACTGAGCTCGCCGAGGAGCGGAGTGCGCGGCGCGCGGTCATCGAAGGCGCCGGCCTGCGGCACGATCGGCCCGTACCACGCCGACGTGCCGCGCACGCCGACTTCCTCGATCCAGTACGTCGCGCGCGGACGCGAGGCCTCGTCGATCCAGCGGTAGTGATTCCCTTGCGCGCGATCGGCGAAGAACGCCGCGCCGGCGACCAGCGACGGCGTGACGCGCGTGCGGCCGCTCGCGTCCTCGCGCCAGATGCGGTAGCCGAGGCTGTCGATCTCGCGGCCGGTGGTCCAATCGATCAGCGCGCGGCGGCCGGAGCGCGTGGCGCGCATCGCGTCCATCCGCACCGCCGTCGGCGCGAACGTCGAGGCGTAGAAGTCGTCGATGATGGCGTCGTCCTTCGGGCGCGTGTTGATCCCGAAGCCGGCCAGTCCCGCGCCGGTGATGGTGTTGTCGGTGCTCGTGGCGATGGCGGTGCCGTTGATGATCAGCGTCTTGGCGGCGTCGGTCACCGAGAAGACGATCTCGTTGACCGTGTCGACCGCGTTCAGCGCGGTGGTCGTGCCGCTGGTCAGCACCGTCGGCGTGCCGTTGTCGTAGCGCACGATCTCGTACGTCCCGCTGCCGATCACGATGACGGCATAGCCGCTGCCGCCCGCGGTCAGTCGCGCGTAGAGCTCGACGCGGTTGTCGGTGCTGAGCGATCCGAAGATGGCCTCGGTGCCGACGACGTACTCGCTCGCCGGCGGCGTGGCGGCGTTGCGATAGACGTCGAAGCTCGACACCTTGTTCGGCGTGGCCTGGTTGCGGTCGAGCACCACGCCGAGGCCGCGCAGGCGCGTCCAGGCGCCACCGATGTCGGGCGTGTGCGACTCCACGAACGTGCCGTTCGCGCCGGTGAACGTGTCGCGGATGAAGGTGGTCTGGGCGGAGAGCGGCAGGACGCAGAGCGAGACGAGAGCGAAGAGGATCGCGCGTTTGAGCATGAGGTCGGTGATTTCGTCCGAGACGGTTTCGCCGACGCGGATGCAAATCACATGCGCGTCAGCTTGGCGAACTTGGCGATGAACTTCTTCGACCCGAAGCGCTCGAAGTAGACGGTGAGCTTCGCCTCCGGACCGCTGCCTTCCATCGTCAGGATCGTCCCGACGCCGAACTGATCGTGCTGGACGCGCTGGCCGCGCTTGAGCTCGGCCGCGGCGCCGCTCTCGCTCTGCCGCGCCGCGCGGATCGCGCCGGGGTCGAACTGCACCGGAGCGTTCTGGAAAAACGACAGCACGCCGTTGACGTTGTTGTCCTTCGGCCGCGGCGCGGCGGCCGGCGGCGGCGTGCGGCCGGCGCTTTGCGGACGGCTCGCGCTCTGCGGCCGGCTCATCGGAGCCTGTGGCCGCGACGGCGCGTAGCCGCCGCGCGAGCCGATCGGCGCCTCGCGCCACGACGGCTCGCGATACGTGTTCGCGCGGCCGAGGCGCAACTGCTCCTTCGCTTCTTCCGGAATCTCATTGAGGAAAGGCGACGGACTCTGCTCGCGGAACTTGCCGTGGATCCGCCGCTCGTACGCGTGCATGCAGAAGAGCAGCTCGCGCGCGCGCGTCATGCCGACGTAGCAGAGGCGCCGCTCCTCCTCGAGATCCTCGTTGCGCTCGAGCGACTGCGAATGCGGCAGGATCCCTTCTTCCATCCCGACCAGGAAGACGACCTTGAACTCGAGCCCTTTGGCCGCGTGCAGCGTCATCAGCGTCACGCCTTTCTGCGACTCGTAGCGGTCGAGATCGGACATCAGCGTGAGCGAGTCGAGATAGTCGGTGAGCGCCGCCTGCGCGTTCTGCTCGGAATACTCACGCGCGGAGTTGAGCAGTTCGTCGAGGTTCTCGAGGCGCGACTCGTCCTGCAGGTCGCGCGACTCCTGCAGCATGCGGCGGTAGCCGGTGCGCAGCAGCACGTAGTCCATGAAGTCGGGGATGGGATTGCTCGAGGCGCGCTGCAGGTCGTGGACGATCTCGCGGAACTCCTTGACCGCCTTCGCCGCGCGCGCCGGCAGAAATGCCAGATCGCCTTCGATGATGGTCCAGAGCGAGACGTTGTCGGCCGCGGCGCGCTCGGAGAGCGTGTTGATGGTGGTGTCGCCGATGCCGCGGGTCGGCACGTTGATCACGCGCTCGATCGACGGCGTGTCGTGCGGCCGCACGGTCAGGCGGACGAACGAGAGGATGTCCTTGATCTCGGCGCGCTCGTAGAACTTCACGCCGCCGACCACCGAGTACGGCAGGTTCGCGCGCAGCAGCTCTTCTTCGAAGGGCCGCGACTGGGCGTTGGTGCGGAACAGCACGGCCATGTCGGTGAGCTTGTACTTGGAGCGCATCGAGGAGATCTTCTCGAGCACGAACTGCGCTTCCTCGCGCTCGTTGCTGCAGGTGACGATGCGCACCGGATCGCCCTTGCCGCCCTGGGTGAAGAGGGTCTTTCCCTTGCGGGCGATGTTGTTGGAGACGACGCCGGTGGCGGCGTCGAGGATGTTGCCGGTCGAGCGGTAGTTCTGCTCGAGCTTGATGATTTTAGATCCTGGGAAATCCTGCTCAAAATTGAGGATGTTATTGATGTCTGCTCCGCGGAAGCGATAAATCGACTGATCCTCGTCGCCCACGGCCATGACGTTGCCGTCCTTGCCGGCCAGGAGTTTCACCAGCACGTACTGGGCGCGGTTGGTGTCCTGGTACTCGTCGATGAGCAGGTGCGGGAAGCGCTCGTGCAGCTCGCCGCGCACGTCCTCATGCTTGTCGAGGAGCTGCACGTAGTTGCCGATCAGATCGTCGAAGTCCATGGCGTCGAACTCGCGCAGCCGCTTCTGGTAGAGGCGGTAGATCTCGGCCACGCGCGCGCCGAAGAAGTCGAGGTTGGTCTTCTCGTAATCGACCGGGTTGATCAGCTCGTTCTTGGCGTTGCTGATGCGCGTGAGCACGGAGCGCGGCGGAAAGGCTTCGTCGTTGACGTTGAGCTCGCGCATGCAGCGGCGGATGAGGGTGAGCTGGTCGGCGGTGTCGTAGACAGCGAAGCCTTTGGTGAAGCCGAGGCGGTCGGCGTAGCGGCGCAGCATGCGCAGCGACGTGGAGTGAAAGGTGCCGATCCAGGGGCGCTGCTGGCCGTTGTGCGGCACGAGCTGTTCGACGCGGTGCAGCATCTCCGCGGCCGCTTTGTTGGTGAAGGTGACGGCGAGAATGCCCGACGGACGCGCGCCCAGCTCGCCGATCAGGTAGGCGATGCGGTAGGTGATGACGCGGGTCTTGCCGGAGCCGGCGCCGGCCAGCACGAGCAGCGGCCCGCTGCCATGCATCACCGCCTCGCGCTGCTGGGGATTGAGGGTGGAGAGATCGATCATGAGGACCGGTGCAGTTTAACGGCAGTTGACTGCCGGAAGTGCGCGGCGTTGGCCGGTGTTACACTGCGCCGGGTCCAACCCTTCGGAGGCGTCAATGTTAGGTTCCCTTGGTATGCCTGAGCTGTTGGTGATTCTGGTGATCGTGGTCGTGATTTTCGGCGCGAGCAAGCTGCCGCAGCTCGGCCGCGGCCTCGGCGAAGGGATCTCGAATTTCCGCGACGGCATCAACAAAGGCCGCGGCGACGACAAAGCGCTGCCGAAGGCCTCCGACGACAAACACGTCTGAGTGACGGCGCAGTCGTGGCTCATCACCGGCGCCGGCGGCATGGTCGGCGCCGATCTCTGCGACGTCCTGTCGTCTGATCCGCACGCGCGCGTCGTCGCGCTCTCGCGCGCGCAGCTCGACATCACCAACATCCGCGGCGTCGAGACCGTTCTGGCCGAGCACGCGCCGTCGGTGGTCGTCAACTGCGCCGCCTACACGAAAGTCGATCTCGCCGAATCGGAAGAGGCGGCCGCCTGCGCCGCGAACGGCTCCGCGGTCGAGCTGCTCGCGCGCGCCTGCGACGCGTCGGGCGCGCTGCTCGTGCAGCTCTCGACCGACTTCGTGTTCGACGGCTCGAAGCGCACGCCGTACGAGCCGGAAGACGCCACGCATCCTCTCTCCGCCTACGGCCGCTCGAAGCTCCTCGGCGAAGTCGCCGCGGCGCACGCGCGCGAGCATCTGATCGTCCGCACGTCGTGGCTGTTCGGCACGCGCGGACCCAACTTCGTCGAGGCGATCCGCAATCAGGTGCGCAAGGGCACCGATCCGCTGCGCGTGGTCGAGGACCAGCGCGGCCGGCCGACGTACACGCCGCATCTGGCGCGCGCGATCGTGCGGCTCGTCGCCGCGAACGCGCGCGGCATCGTGCACTACGCGGACGAAGAGGAGTGCTCGTGGTACGACTTCGCGCGCGCGATCGTCGAGGAGAGCGGCGCGTCGACGCGCGTGAAGCCGGTGTCGACCGAGGAGTTCCCGCGGCCGGCGAAGCGTCCGGCGTACTCGGTGCTGTCGACGGCGCGCTACGAGGAGCTCACGGGAGCGGCGCCGGGTCGGTGGCGGGATGGTCTACGGGAGTATCTGCGGTTGCGTGCATGAGGAACTCGACGTTCCCTTCGGCACCGCGCACCGGACTCTCGATCACGCCCTGCACCTGAAAGCCGTTCGCATTGGCGAAGGCCACCACGGAGTCGACCACCTCGCGCCGCTTGGCTTCGTCGCGCACGATCCCGCCTTTGCCGACGTCGTGCTTCCCCACCTCGAATTGCGGCTTGATCAGCGCGACGAGTTCGCCGCGCAGAAAGCCGCGCACGGCCGGCAGGATGAGCTTGAGCGAGATGAACGACACGTCGATCGAGACGAACTCGATCGGCTCGTCGAAGTTCTCCGGCTGCAGGTAGCGGGCGTTCACCTTCTCCCGATTGACCACGCGCGGATCGTTGCGGAGCGAGACGTCGAGCTGCCCGTGGCCGACGTCGATCGCGTAGACCTTGCGCGCGCCGCGCTGCAGCATCACGTCCGTGAAGCCGCCGGTCGATGCGCCGATGTCGGCGCAGACCTTTCCTTCGACCGAGATCGCGAACTGCTCGAGCGCATGCGCCAGCTTCATCCCGCCGCGCCCGACCCAGGGATGTTCCAGCTCCGCGACCTTCAACTCATCGTCGGCGGCGATCGACGCGCCGGCCTTGTCGACGAAGGCCCCATTCACCAGCACCCGCCGCGACATGATCAGCGCCTGCGCCTTCGCCCGCGAGTCCACCAGCCCGCGCTCGACGAGAGCCACGTCGAGACGCTGCTTCTTCATTCCGAAACGACGGTGAACCCTTCCTGCCGGAAGTGGTGATCGTTGGTGAGCACGTGCGTGATCCCGCGCGCGCGCATGAGCTGCATGGACATGCAGTCGACGAGGGAGTACTCCTTGTCGGGCCGCGACTCGTAGAGCTCGAGGGCGGCGAGGAAGAGTGCGTGGTCCGCCGGCTCGACGATGTAGTCGTTCAGTACGGCGCGGACAGTCGCGGCGGCGCGGCGGCGGTTCTCTGCACCGTACCCGGAGAAAAACGTGAGCACTTCGGCCAGCACCGCCTCGTGCGTGACGAACGGGCGCCGGCCGAGCGTCTGGTCGAGGCGGCGCGCCGTGGAATGGTGTGCATCGAAGCGGTCAATGCGCGCGATCAGGTACCAGGCGTCGACAAAGTACTCCTGCATTTACTTCGCAACGCGCTTCGGCAGGCCGTACACGACCTCGTCGATCTGATCCGAGCCGGGCA
Source organism: Thermoanaerobaculia bacterium (assembly GCA_036389275.1). Classification (GTDB taxonomy): domain Bacteria; phylum Acidobacteriota; class Thermoanaerobaculia; order Gp7-AA8; family Gp7-AA8; genus QHVT01. The sequence goes on along the minus strand of DASVQE010000029.1, from coordinate 72,553 downwards.
GTTTCTTCAGCTCTTCGTCCGGAACGTCGGCCCAGATCTGATCGATCAGTTTGCCGAGGTCGCCGATCGTGCCCTGTCGCTTCGTGCCGAGCTGCTCCCGCACCCGCCGCGCAATGCCTTCCGCATGCAGGTCGTACTGCGCACGCAGCACGTCTTGCGCGCCGTGGTGCACGTATTCGTCGGGGATGCCGATGCGGTGGAATCGGACGTCCTTGATGCCCAGCGCTTCGCAGCGTTCCATCACCGCCGCGCCGAAGCCGCCGGCCAGCGAGCCTTCCTCCACGGTAATGACGCGCGAAAAAGGTACGCAATATTTCGTAATCAATTCATCATCCAAAGGCTTAATGAAACGTGCATTGATTACGGTGACGTTAATGTTTTCTTTGGCCAGCAGCTCCGCCGCCTCGAGGGACGGATGGACCTCGTTCCCGATGGCGAAGAGGACCGCGTCCGTGCCTTCGCGCAAGACCTCGCCCTTGCCGACCGGCAGCGTCTTCATCTCCGCGTCCATCGGCACGCCGATGCCGTTCCCGCGCGGGTAGCGGATCGAGGTGGGATGGCCGGTCTCGAACGCGGTCTTCACCATGTGCCGCAGCTCGTTCTCGTCCTTCGGCGCCATGCAGACCATGTTCGGGAAGACGCGCAGGTAGGCCATGTCGTAGATGCCGTGGTGCGTCGGCCCGTCGGCGCCGGCGATGCCGCCGCGATCGAGCGCGAAGACCACCGGCAGATCCATGATGGCCACGTCGTGGAAGACCTGATCGAAGGCGCGCTGCAGGAAGGTCGAATAGATCGCCGCCACCGGCTTCATGCCCTGCGTGGCCATGCCGCCGCTGAACGTCACCGCATGTTCCTCGGCGATGCCGACGTCGAACATGCGCTCCGGAAAGGCCTTCGCGAACTTGTCCAGCCCCGTCCCTTCGGGCATCGCCGCCGTGATCGCCACGATCTTCGGATCGTTCTTCGCCAGCTCGACCAGCGCCTCGGCAAAGACGGCGGTGTAGGTCGGCGGCGGCACCGGCTTGTCAGACTTGTGCGCCTCGCCCGTGCCGATGTCGAACGGATTGACGCCGTGCGACCAGATCGGCTTGTTCTCGGCCGGCTTGTAGCCCTTCCCTTTTTTCGTGATGACGTGGATGAGGATCGGACCGTTGTAGTCCTTCTGCTCCTCGAACAGGTCGATCAGGAAATCGAGATCGTGGCCGTCGTACGGGCCGAGGTACTTGAAGCCGAGCTCCTCGAACAGCGTGCCCGGCACGATCATGTTCTTGAGCACTTGCTCCATGTCGTGGGCGAGGCCGTGCAGCTTGCCGCCGATCAGCGGGATGCGGTCCATCACGCCCTTGGCGAGATCCTTGGCCTGGTTGTAGCGCTGCCCTTTGATGATCTGGTTGAGGTAGCCCGACATGGCCCCGACGTTGGTCGAGATCGACATGTCGTTGTCGTTGAGGACGATCATCAGGCGGCGCTTCAGATGTCCGGCCTGATTCAGGCCTTCCAATGCGAGTCCGCCGGAGAGCGCGCCGTCGCCGATGATGGCGGCCACGCGGTAGTCCTCTTTGCGGAAGTCGCGCGCGACGGCGATGCCGAGGGCCGCGGAGATCGAGGTCGAAGCATGGCCGGCGTTGAAGACGTCGTACTCCGACTCTTCGCGCTTGCAGAAGCCGGAGATGCCGTTGTGCTGGCGGATGGTGTGGAACGTGTCGCGGCGGCCGGTGATGAGCTTGTGCGGATAGCTCTGGTGGCCGGTGTCGAAGACGATCTGGTCGCGCGGCGTGTCGAAGACGTAGTGCAGCGCGAGCGTCAGCTCGACGATTCCGAGGTTGCCGCCGAAGTGGCCGCCGATCCGGGAGACGACGTCGATGATCTGCGCGCGAATCTCTTCCGCGACCTGCGGAAGCTGTTTGCGATCGAGCTTGCGAAGATCGCGCGGAGTTTCGATCGAGTCGAGTAGTCGAGGCATGAAGGGTCCCTAGGAACGGCGCTCGCAAATGTAACGTGCGATGGGCGCCAGGTAATTCACGGGACCGGTGATGCTATCACCGTTCTCCTCGGCCACTCCGAGGAGCCGTCCCACCTCGGCGCGTGCACTCTCCACGCCCAGCAGCGCGGGCCAGGTCAGTTTTCCCTGTGCGACGTCTTTGCCGGCGGTCTTGCCGAGCGTGGCCGACGCCTCCTCGATGTCGAGCAGATCGTCGACGATCTGAAACGCCAGGCCGAGCGCGTCGGCGTAGCGGCGCAACGCCTCGAGCTGCGGCTCGCTCGCGCCGGCGAGCAGGCCGCCGAGGAGCGCCGAGGCGGTGATCAGGCGGCCGGTCTTGTTGCGATGGATGAAGTGCAGCTCGGCAATCAGCGCGTCGCGATCGGTGGAGGTTTCGTGCGAGCGCTCCGCGACGAGGTCGGCCACCTGGCCGCCGATCATGCCCGTCGAGTCGATCGCTCTTGCCACTTCGGCGACGGCGCGCAACTGCCGCGCGGGCTCGACTCCCGCGAGCGGTGTTGCCAGCCACGCAAACGCCTCGGTCAGCAGCGCGTCGCCGGTCAGCACGGCCATCGCCTCGCCGAACACGACGTGCGTGGTCTTGCGGCCGCGGCGGAGATCGTCGTTGTCGAGCGCCGGCAGATCGTCGTGCACGAGCGAGTAGGTGTGAATCAGCTCGAGCGCGCAGAGGTGCATCAGCAGCGGCTCGACGTTCGCGCCGCATGCCTCGGCGGCGGCGATGGCGATGATCGGGCGGATGCGCTTGCCGCCGCCGAGGACCGCGTAACGCATCGCCTCGTGAATCACCGGCGGCTGCGTGGCGGCCGGCGGCAGATGCTGGTCGAGCGTGCGGTCGACGAGGGCGCGCTTCTCGTCGAGGTACTCGCGCAGATTCACTCGACGACTTCCTCGTCGTCGTGCAGCTCCTCATCCTCGAACGGCTCGATGACCGGCTGCCCTTTCGCGTCCGCCAGAATCAGCTCGATCTTCTTCTCCACGTCCTCGAGCCGCTGGTGGCAGAAGCGCGAGAGCCGGATCCCTTCTTCGAAGAGTTGCAGCGACTCGTCGAGCGGCAGCTCCTCGCTCTCGAGACGCTGCACGATCTTCTCGAGATCCTTGAACGCCTTCTCGAAATCATTCGACTTGCTGCGCGCGGCCATCGGCGCGTTATAGCAGAGAGAAGAGGTATGAGGGATGAGGGATGAGGGATGAGGGATGAGTCGCTGCGCGGCATCGTGCCTCATGGCTCATGCCTCATACCTTTCAACGAGGTATGAGGGATGAGGGATGAGGTATGAGTCACTTCGCGGCATCGGGCACTCACTGCCTCACGGCTCATGCCTCATACCTCATGCCTCACACCTCGTACCTCATCCCTCGTCACCGACCGGCCACATGCTTTCCACTCCCAGCGTGTGCGATCGAAACCGTGGCTTCGAGGCGGCCTTTGCGGAGCTGGACTTCGATCGGCTGCCGACTTTGACCTGTGCGGAGTCGTAGATCGGCTTGCGGCCGCGGCGGGGTTTGGAGAAGGCGATGGCGTAGCGCGCGAGAGCACGGACAGCGGCGCGCTCATGCCTCATGCCTCATGCCTCGTCACCTCATCCCTCGTCCCCGACCGGCCACAAGCTTTCCACTCCCAGCGTGTGGCGGTCGACGGTCGCTTCGAGGCGGCCTTTGCGGAGCTGGACTTCGATCGGCTCGCCTACTTTCACCTGCGCGGAGTCGTAGATCGGCTTGCGGCCGCGGCGGGTTTTGGAGAAGGCGATGGCGTAGCCGCGCGAGAGGACGGACAGCGGCGAGACGGCGTTGAGCGTGGCGGCGGTGGCGCGCAGGCGCTCGCGGTCGCGGGCGATGCGCGTCGGGTAGCGGGCCAGCGGCTCGTCGCAGGCGGCCAGGCGGCGGCGGAGCGTGCGGGCGCGCGCGTCGAGCATGCGGTAGAGCAGGACGCGGCGGCGCTCGAGGCGGTCGCGCGCGGCGGCGATGCGGCGCGGCACGAGGCCGAGGCGGTCGGACGACGCCAGGTGGCGCAGCTCGTGGCGGTAGTTGCGCACGCGGCTCTCGATGATGTGGCGCACGCGGCGCGTCATGTGATCGATCTGCGTACAGATCTCGCTCTTCGCGCGGATCACGATCTCCGCGGCGGCGGATGGCGTCGGCGCGCGCAGGTCGGCCACGAAGTCGCAGATCGTGAAGTCCGTTTCGTGGCCGACGCCGGAGATCGTCGGCAGCTCGCACGCGGCCACGGCCCGGGCGACGATCTCCTCGTTGAACGCCCAGAGATCCTCGAGCGAGCCTCCGCCGCGGCAGATCAGCACGACGTCGTGCAGCTTCCAGCGCGACAGATGCTTGAGCGCCGAGGCGATCTCGCGCGCGGCGGCGGCACCTTGCACGCGCACCGGATAGACGTGCAGCGAGAGCCCGTCGAAGCGGCGGCCGAGCACGTGCAGCACGTCGCGGATGGCCGCGCCGGTCGGGCTGGTGACCACGGCGATGCGCTGCGGCAGCATCGGGATCGGCTTCTTGCGATCGGCGTCGAAGAGCCCTTCCGCCGCGAGCCGCTGCTTGAGCTGTTCGAAGGCGAGCTGCAACGCGCCGAGCCCGGCCGGCTCCGCGGCCACCGCGTTCAGTTGCAGCTCACCCTTCTGCTCGTACACCGTCAGCCGTCCGCGCACGACCAGTTGCAGGCCATTCTCGATGCGGAAGCGGAGGAAGCGCGCGTGCGTGGCGAAGAGCACGATGCGCATCTGCGCGCGGGCGTCTTTCAGCGTGAAGTAGAGATGCCCGGCGGCGGAGCGGACGAAGTTCGTGACCTCCCCTTCGACGGAGATGTCGTTGTAGCGAAAGAGGTCGAGATTGATCTGCCGCAGCAGGTCGGAAACGGAGTAGACGCGCGGCTCGGAAGTGGTCTGCATCGGTCTCTGCATCATACGGCCGCGTCCGGCTCAATCAAATAACTAGGCAAGCGTTTTGCCCTACTGAAGAGCGTCGGCCACACGGGTGGCCAAGAAGATTCTAAGAAAAATTTTTCAGAGGAGTCAGAGACCATGATGAAGAAACTGATGCACAACACTGCCGCCGCGGCTGCGTTCGCGGCTCTCCTGCTGGTCGGCGCGTGCGCGCACTCGGATCAGGCCGGCCTCCCGAATGACAACGACGTCGTCCAGGTTCGTCCGGAACAGTCCGGACAGTCCGCCACGGTCGCTCCGGCGCCCGGCCCGGCCAAGGTCGACAGCGACGGCAACATCTATTCGTCCAGCGCCGCCCCGGGACAGGGCAACCCGACCACGACCGGCACGAACACGAACGTCAACATCGTTCCTGAGAAGAGCCGCACGAGCGTGACCACGTCGGACAACGGCACCGTCGCCTACAACACCGACACGACCGCCTCGCTGAACACGAACACCAGCACCACCACCGTCGACACGACGCCGAGCGTCAGCACCGTCGACACCACCACCCGCACCGAGACCACCACGGTCCCGATGACCTCGTCCTCGAGCATGCAGACCGACACGCAGAGCAACACCAGCTCGACGATGAACACCGACACCAACACCAACACGGACACGACCACCACGACGACTTCTTCGCGCCGCCGTATGCGCAAGGATTAATCAGGTCCGGTCACCCGTACGAGTGTGTGTCACAAGGCGCGGCCATGGGCCGCGCCTTTTTTTTCGTTCTATTGATCGGTCAGCGGACCGTCGGCGCGGCCCTCGATGAACTGCCGCACGATCGGATTGGTCGACGCCTGAAACTGCGCCGGCGTGCCCTGTTCGACGATGCTGCCGTTGTAGAGCATGGCCACGCGGTCGGCGATCTTGAACGCCACTTTCATGTCGTGCGTGATCGTTACGGTCGTGGTGCCAAGCTTCTTGTCCATCTCCGTAATCAGCTCCGCCACGACGTCGCTGATCACCGGATCGAGCCCCGTAGTCGGCTCGTCGAAGAGCAGGATCTCCGGCTTGAGCGAGATGGCGCGCGCGAAGCCGACTCGCCGCCGCATGCCGCCGGAGAGCTCCGACGGACGCTTCTTCTCGACGCCGTGCAGATGCACCTGCTCGAGACACTCCTCGACGCGCGCGGCGATCTCTTTCTCGCTCATCTTCGTGTGGCGGCGCAGCGGAAAGGCGATGTTCTCGAACACCGACATCGAGTCGAAGAGCGCGCCTTCCTGAAAGGCCATCCCGAAGCGGCGGCGGAAGCGATTCAGCTCGACGTCCTTGAGCGTGGTGATGTCCGTGCCGTCGACGATCACCCGTCCCTTGTCGGGACGCAGCAGGCCGATGATGTGCTTGAGCGTGACGCTCTTGCCGGTGCCGGAGCCGCCGACGATCACCACCGACTCGCCGCTGGCGACGTCGATGGACATGTCGCGCAGGACCTGCCGGCCGTCGAAGGCTTTGTAGACGTGCTGGAGCGAGATCATCAGAAGAGGAGCTTGGTCAGGAAGAAGTCGCTCAGCAGGATGATGAGCGATGCGGAGACGACCGCGTACGTCGTGGCGCGGCCGACGCCTTCGGCGCCGCCGGTGGTGTAGTAGCCGCGCACGCAACCGGTGAGGGTGAGGATCAGGCCGAACGCGGCCGCCTTCACCAGGCCGCTCCAGAGGTCGCCCATGTCGAGGAACTGGTAGGTGTTCTGGCGGTAGACGACCGGATTCGTGTGCATCAGCTTCACGCTGACGAGGTAGCCGCCGTAGATGCCGAGGGCGTCGCCGAGGACGACCAGGAACGGGAGCATGATCACGCCGGCGACAACGCGCGGCACGAAGAGGTAGTGCATCGGATCGGTGGCGAGCGCGGTGAGCGCGTCGATCTGCTCGGTGACGCGCATGGTGCCAATCTCCGCGGCCATCGACGAGCCGACGCGGCCTGTGACCATGAGGCCGACCAGCACGGGCGAGAGCTCGCGCAGCATCGCCAGCGCTACGACGCTGGCCACGAACTGCTCGGCGTGCACGCGCTGGAATCCCTGATACGTCTGCAGCGCCAGCACCATGCCGGTGAACATCGTGGTGAGGAAGACCACCGGCATCGAGTCCCAGCCGACGCGCACCATCTGCCGGAGCCACTCGCGAATCTCCCACGGCGGGCGAAAGATCCAGGCGACGGTGCGCCAGAGCGCGTCGAACCAGAGCCCGGTCTGCTCGAAGACGCGCAGGAAAACGAGGCCGATGCGGTCGAGAATGGCGGTCATGCGTCGAATCGCGAGCGCGTCTCGGCAACGTCGGGATAGACGCGCGGCACGCGCGCGCTGACTTTGCAGAACACCTCGTACGGGATCGTATCAAGTTTCGCCGCGAGCTCCGCGACGGCGATCTCCGACGCGCCTTGCGTGCCGAGGAGCACGACCTCGTCGCCGACGGCAGCGTCGATGTCGGTGACGTCGATGGTGACCATGTCCATCGACACGCGCCCGACCACCGGCGCCCGCCGCCCGCGCACCAGCACCTCGGCGCGATTCGAGAGACGCCGAGTGTAGCCGTCGGCGTAACCGACCGGCAACGTTGCGATGCGGCTGACGCGCCGCGTGTGAAACGTCGTGCCGTAGCCGATGGCGTGGCCGGCCGGCAGCTCCTTGAGCCGCGCGATCTCGGTGCGCCAGCGCATCACCGGCTCGAGGCGCGAGCCGGGACCGAGCGTGTCGGCGCCGAGGAGCACGAGCCCGACGCGGCAGAAATCGCCCGGCGCGACGAGCCCGCGCATCGTGGCGGAGCTGTTCGAGGTGTGGTGCAGCGGCGCGTCGATGCCGGCCTCGCGCAGCGCCGCCAGCATCGACTCGTAGCGCGCGAGCTGCTGTTCGGTGAATGGATCGGCGGCATCGTCGGCGTTCGCGAAGTGGGTGTAGATCGCTTCGACGCGCAACCGCGGCGCCGATCGCAGCAGCTCGATCGCGCGCGGCAGCTCCGCCTCGATGATGCCCATGCGTCCCATGCCGCTGTCGAGCTTCAGATGGATGGCGGCCTCGCGCTCGCGCGCGACTTCGACCACTGATTCGAGCTGCTCCGGGCCGAGGACACCCATCCGGATGTCCGCATCTACGGCAATCCGTACTTGCGTCGGCGTCAACGGGCCGATGGTGAGCAGCGGCAGCGCGATGCCGGCGCGGCGGAGCTCGAGCGCTTCCTCGAGCAGCGAGGTGGCGATCATGGCCACGCCGTTCGCGGCGCAGCGCCGCGCGAGCTGCACCGCTCCGTGGCCGTAGCCGTCGGCCTTCAGCACAGCGATGATGCGCGAACCTTCCGGCAGGCGCGCCTGCACCGCGGCGATGTTGCGGTCGTACGCGCGGAGATCGATCTCGGCCCAGGTGGGGCGCCAGTCAGGCGGAGTAGACATGGAGGTTCTGCCCGTTCATCGGACGGGAGCGGTCGCTTGCAAGAAACAGGATCGTTTCGGCGATCTCCTCCGGCGTCATCGAGGCCGGCGCGCCGCCGCTCACCGCGGCCCACATCGGCGTGTCGACCGAGCCGGGGCTCACGCAGTTCACGCGCACCCCGGCGTCCTTCACCTCCACCGCCAGCGCCTCGGTCAGCGAGATCACCGCCCCTTTGCTCGCACAGTAGGCGGCGAAGCCGGGGAACTTTTCGGGACCGACCACGCCGGAGATCGAGGCGACGTTCACGATCGCGCCGCGTCCGCGCGCGCGCATCGACGGCAGCGCGCGGCGGCAGGCGAGATAGACCGCGGTGACGTTGACGTCGAAGGTGCGCTGCCACTGCTCGGGCGTCATCGCCTCGAGCCGTGCCACCTCGATCGTGCCGGCGTTGTTGACCAGCACGTCGGACGCGCCGAAGCGCGACTCGACGGTGGCGAAGAGGCGTTCGACGTCGTCGGCGTTGGCGACGTCGCCGGCGACAGCCAGCATGTTCTCGCCGAACGGCGCGGCGATCTCGGCGAGCATTTCCGCCGAGCGCGCGAAGGCGGCGACGCGCGCGCCGCGACGCGCGAACAGCTCCGCGGTGCTGCGTCCGATCCCGCGCGATGCGCCGGTGACAATGGCAACGGTTCCGCTGCAATCGCTCATATAATCCGACGCAGGCTATCCCACAACCGATGAACGGGGGAGGAGAAGCACTGCATGAATCCGGAAGTCAATAACACCATCCAACTGATTCTGCGCTGGGCGCACGTGGTGGCCGGCATCACCTGGATCGGTCACCTCTACTTTTTCAACTGGGTCAACGCGCATTTCGCGAAGACGCTCACCGCTGACAACAAGAAGCTGGTCGTACCCGAACTGATGCCGCGCGCGCTCTACTGGTTCCGCTGGGGCGCCGCCTGGACCTGGATCACCGGCCTGCTGCTCGCGGGCCTCATCTACTACCACGGCCGCATCGTCTTCGACGATCCGAGCATCGGCAATCCGTGGCTCTGGCTGGCCATCGTCCTGGTGACGCTGGTCCTCGGCTTCCTGATCTACAACTTCATCCTGAAGGCGATCAAGAACGTCGTCGTGGCGAGCACGATCTGCCTGATCCTCTTCGCCGGCGTCTACTTCTTCCTCGAGTACGTCGGGCACTTCAGCGGCCGCGCGCTCTACATCCACACCGGCGCGATCTTCGGCACGATGATGGCCGCGAACGTCTGGATGATCATCTGGCCGTACCAGAAGCGGATCATCGCCGCGACGAAGGCGGGCACCGCGCCCGACGCGGGCGAAGTGGCCACGGCCGGCCTCCGATCGCGCCAGAACACCTACATGTCGGTCCCGCTGATCTTCACGATGATCAGCAATCACTACCCGACCATGTACGGCAACCAGTATCGCGACCTCTGCCTCTTCGCCACGATCCTGATCGGCTTCGCCGTGACGCGCATGCTGTACGCGAAGTCGGCGAAGGTCACCGGGATGTAGTTTGCGTCTGCTGCAAATCGACGCGTTCGCCGGCGAGCCATTCCGCGGCAATCCCGCCGCGGTCTGCCTGCTCGACGGCGAGCGCGCCGAGCAGTGGATGCAGGACGTGGCCGCGGAGATGAACCTCTCCGAGACCGCGTTCCTCCTGCCGCGCGACGACCGTTCGTTCTCGCTGCGCTGGTTCACGCCGACCGCCGAAGTCGCGCTCTGCGGCCACGCCACGCTTGCCAGCGCCCACGCGCTTTGGGAAGAGAACGTGCTGCCGCGCGACGATCAAGCGCGCTTTCACACGAAGAGCGGCCTGCTCACCGCGACGTTCGACGGCGAGCGCATCGAGCTCGATTTCCCGGCTACGCGCGAGGAGCGCGCCGACGCGCCCGCGGGTCTGCTCGAATCGCTCGGCATCGGCGAGCCGCTTTACATCGGACGCAACAAGTTCGACTACCTCATCGAGCTGCAATCGGAGGACGACGTGCGCGCCGTGACGCCCGACTTCGGGCGGCTCCGCGGCGTCGAGGCGCGCGGCGTGATCGTCACCAGCCGCGCCAGCTCTTCCGACTACGACTTCGTCTCGCGCTTCTTCGCGCCGGCCGTCGGCGTGAACGAGGATCCGGTCACCGGCTCCGCGCACTGCTGCCTCACGCCCTACTGGTCGGCGAAGCTCGGCCGGAGCGAGATGACCGCGCTGCAGGCTTCGCAGCGCAGCGGCACGATGCGCGTGCGCCTCGACGGCGATCGCGTGCGCATGGCCGGCCGCGCCGTCACCGTTCTGCGCGGCGAGCTGCTGGCGTGATTCGCATCGAGCCGGCGCGTGACATCGAAGCCGTGCGCGCGATCTTCCGGGAGTACGCGCACTCGACCGGGCTCGATCTCGAGTTCCAGGGCTTCGCCGAGGAGCTGGCCACGCTGCCGGGCAGCTACGCGCCGCCGCGCGGCGCCTTGCTCGCGGCGCTCACCGATGACGGCGACCTCGCCGGCTGCGTCGCATTGCGCGAGCTCGGCGACGGCCTCTGCGAGATGAAGCGGCTCTACGTCCGCCCGCAGTTCCGCGGCAGCGGCGCCGGCCGCGCGCTCGCGCTGCGCGTCATCGAAGAGGCGCGCACCCGCGGCTATCGCGCCATGCGCCTCGACACGCTGCCTTCGATGGGCGGCGCCATCGCCCTCTACGAATCCCTCGGCTTCCGCGACATCGCGCCGTATCGCTACAACCCCATCGAAGGGACGCGCTACTTCGAGCTGTCGTTGTAGCATCGCGCCCGATGAACATCCGCGAGACGCTCGAGCAGATCGAGCGCGAGACGCTCGTGCCGCGCGCGGCGAAGAGCGCCGACACGCGCGGGCGCGACCGGGAGGAGCCGGAGGACGATCTCCGGCCGTCGTACCAGCGCGACCGCGACCGCATCATTCACGCGAAAGCGTTCCGCCGGCTCAAGCACAAGACGCAGGTCTTTCTCGCGCCCGAGGGCGATCACTACCGCACGCGCCTCACGCACGTGCTCGAGGTGACGCAGATCGCGCGCACCATCGCCAAGTCGCTGCGCCTCAATGAAGTGCTCACCGAGGCCATCGGCCTCGGCCACGACCTCGGCCACTCGGCATTCGGCCACGCCGGCGAAGCGGCGCTCAACAAGCTGGTGCACGGCGGCTTCGATCACTACCGCCAATCCGTGCGTGTGGTCGAAGTGCTGGAGAACGAAGGGCGCGGCCTCAATCTCACCGTCGAAGTGCGCGACGGCATCCTCAAGCACTCCAAAGGGGAAAAAGGGGAGCTGCTGCGCACGCGGCCGAAAGCGCGCGCGCTCACGCTCGAGGGCGACATCGTCCGGATCTCCGACATCATCGCCTACGTCAATCACGACATCGACGACGGCGTGCGCGCCGGGATCATCCGCAACGAAGATATCCCGCATCCGATCCGCTCGGTCCTCGGCGACACCGGCGCGGCGCGCATCGACCGGATGGTGCGCGACGTCATCGACGCGACGCTCGCCCGCGATTACGAATCGATCGCCATGACCCCGGAAGTGCTGGAGGCGCTCGAGGAGCTGCGGCGCTACATGTTCGAGAACATGTACTTTGTGCCGGCCGTGCGCGGCGAATTCGAGAAGGCGCAGAAAATCCTGACCGCGCTTTTCGAATACGTGGTGGCGAATCCCGAGGAATTTCTCGACATGAAAAACGGCGAGCCGGTGGAACGGCTCGCCATCGATTTCATCGCCGGAATGACCGACCGCTACGCCATGAACCTCTACGCGAAACTGTTCCTGCCGCGGCCGTGGGTTTCGTAAAGGTTACTTGCGTCCCTTGCCGCGCTTCGGCAGGACGTTCAGGATGTCGCGCAGGTCCTTGCCCGCCTTGAAGCGGACGTTCTTGGAGGCGGGAATGGTGATTTTCTCCTTCGTGCGCGGATTGCGGCCTTCGCGCGCCTTGCGCTGCGTGACGGAGAAGCTCCCCAGTCCCGGGACGGCACAGCGCTCGCCGCGCTGGCAAGTATCGGAGATGTAGCCGACGAACGCGTCGAACGCCGCCGTTGCCTCCTTCTTGGAAATTCCGGCCTGCTCGGCGATCGCGTTGATCACGTCAGCTTTACCAGCCATGAATACGTCCTCCTGTTTCGCCCGCCAGACGAATTTTCATTGTGTGGATCGCTCGACAATTTAGGTAAAGGTGCAGGGAAAGTCAACGCGACTCGCGCTCTTTTTTCAGTGCTTTTTCCGAAGGTTCTGCAGGTATCCGAGGACCACGCTGATGGTCTGCGCGTGACTCCAGGTGAGCGGCGCGACCGAGAGCGGCTGGCCATCGTACGGGTCGACCTGCTCGGGCAGCACCAGCGAGGCGGTGGCCTTGGCGCGGGCCCAGCGCACCACATCGAGCGCCGACTCCTCGTCGCCGCGGGCCAGGTCGTGCTCGGCCATCCAGAGCGTACAGAGAATCCAGGGATTGCCCGGCACGCGGGCGGTCTCCTCGCTGATGCGGTGATAGGCGTCGTGCTCGTAACGGGCCACGCCGCCGGTGTCGGTGCCGACGGTGAGGCGCTCGCGCACGGCGCGCATCGTTCCTTCGACGAGCGCGCTCTCCGCCGGAAAGACGCCGAGGTAGAAGAGCGCGAAGAGCGAGGCATCGACGGAAGGATCGAGCTCGAGCTTTTCGTCGCGCAGCAGCAGGCCGCGCGCGAAACGGCCCTCTTCCTCCATCCAGAGATGGCGGCGCATGGCCTCGCGCAGCTCCGACGCCGCGTTCGCGTATTGAACGCGCCGGTCCTGTTCATTGAAGAGATTGGCGAGATCGGCGGCCGCTTCCAATCCGGCATAGACGGCCGAGCAGGTGAAGGTGAAGACGCCGAAGCGCTCTTCCCACATGTCGAAGCTCGGCAGCGGCAGACCGGTTTCGGGATCGCGATGGCGCAATAGAAAATCGGCCGCGCCGACCACCAGCTTCTTATAAATTGAACGCAATAGATCGAGATCGCGCGTGCGCTCGTAATGCCGCGCCACCAGCCAGATCACCAGCGCGGTCTCGTCTTCCTGAATCGGCAATTGCGGCCGGCCGTGGCGGATCCAGGGATGCCACAGCGGCGCCGACGAGCCGTCCGGATTGTATTTGTGGAGAAAATATCCGTCGTCTAGAATCAAATCGTTCGCGAACGTTAAAAATCGCCGGGCGAATTCGGGAAATCCGGCCCGGTCCATCGCGTCGCAGACGAAGACGGCGTCGCGCGGCCACACATACGAATAGTGGTCATTGTGGGCCCATTGAATGTCGGAGTCGTTGGCGGCCAGCACGCCGCCGCCGCGATCGCACTGCGTGGCCACGATCAGCAGCGAGCGGCGATAGAAATCGACGATCTCGTCCGGCAGGTCGCGCAGGCTCCGCGGCGCCTTGTTCACCCAGGTGTACCAGTACGAGCCGGTGCGCGCGAGCAGTCGCGCCGGCGTTTCGGCGCGCACCTGCGCGTCGAGCTGCCGCACTTCTTCATAAGAGCGGCCGGCGCAGATCCAATAGAACAATGTCGCCGAGCCGCGGGCCTCGAGCTGTAATGCAATGCCGATGGTCGAGTCGACCGCGCCTTGTGCAATGGCGCTCATCGACAATGCGCCGTCTTCCGCGTCCGGCCACGTCCCGTCCAGTCCCGCCGCCGGTCCGCGCGCGCACGCATACTCCGGCACGCCCGCATCGGTATTGATCAGTACATAGCGCCGCGCCTTGTATTGCACGAGCGCGCCGGTCTGCGGATCGAACATCACCGTGTCGTTGACGGAATGTCCGTAGAGCGCGAATTCGTGATGGAGGAAGAGCTTGACCTCGCGGGCCTCATTGCGCGTGTTGCGCACCACGATCTTGCGCAGATAGACGTTCGACTCCGGATCGACGGCGTCGTAGCAGCGCAGGCGGATGCCGATGGAGTCGTTCTGCAGGCTGACGTCGGTCACCAGCGTGTCGCGCAGGTAGTCGAGCGCGCAATGCCACGACGGGTCGTCGAGCGGATAGAGCACGCCGTCGCTGAAGATGCCGGAGCGGAACTTCGCGCCGGCCTGGTTTTCCATCCCGACGCGCGGAAAGTAAAAGTCGGCGAGCTGGTACTGCGCGTCGAAGGCGACGAGCAGCGAGCCGTTGCCGATGGGTAGGTCGCGCGGCATGCGGGCGCGAGTCTACATGCGCACGACGAATGCGGTGAAGCCGTCCGCGCCCGACTCCGGCGTCAGCCGCAGCACGCCGTCTTCGACCCACCGCCGCGCACCTTCGGGAACGAACGGTGCGATGTCGATGTGGTCACCGATGGCGTCACGGACGACAGCGTCGTTCTCCTCCGGCTCGAGCGAGCAGGTCGAGTAGACGACGTAGCGCGAGGCGAGCTGCATGGCCGAGGCGAGCAGCTCGCGCTGCAGTTTCGCGAAGGCGGCCAGGTCGCTCTCGCGCAGGCGCCACTTCAGCTCCGGGTTCTTGCGGATGGTGCCGGTGGCGCTGCACGGCGCGTCGAGCAGCACGACCTCGAACTTGCCGCGGAACGGCGGCCGGCGGCCGTCGCTGACGACGATGCGCGCGTCGCGATGCAGCAGCGGACGGAGGCGCGCCAGCGAGACGTCGTTCGAGACCACGCGCGCGCCGCGGTGGCGCAGGTAGAGAGTCTTGCCGCCGGGCGCCGCGGCGAGATCGAGCACGTCGTCGCCGCACGCGCGCGCGATCGCGGCGATGACGGCGCTGCCTTCGTCCATCGGATGAAAGCGGGCGCGGTCGAGCTCCGCCGAGGAGCCTTTCAGTTTCCAAAGATCGGGCACGAGCTGCGACGGCTCGGCATCGGGCGGCGGCTCGCCGCCGAGGGCCAGCACGTCGGGATACGAGAGCTGCTGATTCGCCTCGGCGATCGCCGCCGCGCGCTCGGCGCCGAAGGTCTTCGTCCAGCGATCGAGCAGCCACCGCGGATGCGCCGTGCGCACCGCCACGTCGCGCGGCTCGGGCGCTTTTCCCTCGGTCACGCGGCGCAGCACGGCGTTGACGATGCCGCGGGCGCGCTTCGGCGCGAGGTCGACCGTCTCCGACACCGCCGCGTACGGCGCGACGTCCATGTACAGCAGTTGATAGACGCCGACGCGCAGCACCTCGACCACCGCGTCGTCGAGTTTCTTGAGCGGCCGCTGCGCCAGCTCGGCGATCACGAAGTCGAGCCGCGAGCGCCAGCGCAACACGCCGAGGACCAGCGTGCGCACGAAGCCCGACTCGGCGTGCAGCAGCAGCGACGCGTAGAGCGACTCGCGCTCGATGCGCTGCAGCAGTTGGAGCGCGCGCTGCCGTTCGTTCATTCGAGGACGTCGCCTTCGCGCCAGCCGAGACCGCGCGCCACCGCGCCGGCCGGCGTGCGCGGCTTTCCGGGACGCTGCAGCTCGCGAAGCACGAGCGCGCCTTCGCCGCACGCGATCACCACCTCGTCGCCGATCGACAGCACCGTGCGCGGCGGCGCGCTCGCGTCCGCGACGGCGATGTCGGTGAGCTTCAGGTCGCGAAAGAAAATGCCCGGCCAGGGGTCGAAGGCGCGAAAGCGGTCGTAGATTTTTCGCGCGCTCTCGTCGAAGGTGATCGCGCCTTCGCTTTTGTCGAGCTTCGCAGCGTAGGTGGCGCGGGCGTGGTCCTGCGGCGTCTCGACGGCCGCGCCGCTCTCGAGCTCGCGCACGACCCGCGCGAGCGCCTCGGCGCCAATCATCGACAGCCGCCGCGCCAGCGCCGGCGTCCGCTCGTCGGGGCCGATCTCCGTCGTCTCGATGGCCAGCATCGGCCCGTGGTCGAGCTCTTCGTCGACGCGCATGATCGTCACGCCGGTGACGCGGTCGCCCGCCTCGATGGCGCGCTGGATCGGCGCCGCGCCGCGCCATTGCGGAAGGATGGATCCATGGACATTCACGAATCCATGCTTCGGGATCTCCAGCAATGCGGAAGGAAGGATCTTGCCGTACGCGACGACGATGCCGAGGTCGGGCTGCACCGCGCGGATCTGCGCGAGAAACTCTTCGTTGCGGATGCGCGGCGGCTGGGCCAGCGGCAGCGCGAGCTCGCGCGCGCGCGCCGCCACCGCCGGCGACTGCAGTTTCATGCCGCGGCCGGACGGCTTGTCGGGCTGCGCCACCACGAGCGCGACGTCATGCTCGCGCGCCACCGCCTCGAGCGACGGCACGGCGAATTCCGGAGTCCCGAGAAAGACCACGCGCACGGCGCGCGATTCTACGTCGTGGTGGTGGCGGCGGTGCCGGTAGTCGTCGTCACCGGCGGCGCATTAACGACGCTCGTTGCCGTGGTCGCGCTCGTGGCGGTCGTCGGCGGCGCCACCGGCTCGTACGGCGCGACCGTTCCTTCGGCGCCGCTGCTCGGGTGCGGCGACTCCGCCTGCATCCCGTTCGCGGCCGGCGTCTCCTTCGCGCTCTGCGGTGGATGAGTCATGGCCGGCGGCGCGTTCTGATAGTCACGCGGGACCGGCTCGCCGCGGCAGCCGGCCAGCGAGGAGATAATGACGATCATGATCAGGCGCTTCATGCTGGCGGTCGCTTCATTGTGCGTGCCACTCGCCCTTTTTGCGCAGGTTGCCGACGGCGACCGCGCCTACGCCAACCGCGCCGACGGCGCCAGCGGCGCGCACGCGAAGGCCGCGCCGATCGACGCCGCCATCGCCGCGTACCAGCGCGCCATCGCCCAGAACGGCAACGACCTCGAGGCGCACGCGCACCTGCTGCGCGCGCTCCGCTTCAAGGGCGCGTACGTCGCCGCGTCGCCGGACGAGAAGAAGCGCATCTACGGCATCGCCAAGACCGCGGGCGAGCAGGCGCTGGCCGCGCTCAACCGGCAGCTCGGCGCGCGCGCGAAAGGCAGCGAGAAAGAGGTCGCCGCAGCGGCGAAGTCGATCCGCGGCGCCGGCGCGGTGTTCCTCTGGGACGCGGTGAACTGGGGCGAGTGGGCGCTCGCGTACGGCAAGATGGCCGCGGCGCGCCAAGGCGCGGCCGACCGCATCCGCCGCGAAGCCACCATCGCCATGCTCATCGATCCCGCCCTCGAAGGCGGCGCACCGTCGCGCGTCCTCGGCCGCCTGCACGATCAGACGCCGCGCATCCCGTTCGTCACCGGCTGGGCCTCGGAGAAAGAGGCGGTGCGCTTCCTGGGTGAGTCGCAGCGCGTCGATCCGTCGAACAAGCTGACCACGCTCTTCCTGGCCGAGGCGATGGTCGCGAACGACTCCGCGACGAAGGCGCAGGCGGTGAAGATGCTGCGCGCGATGATCGCCGCGCCGAATCACTCCGACTACGCGGTCGAAGATGCGGCGGCGGTCGAAGACGCGAAGGCGCTGCTCAGGAAATGGGGAGCGTGACCGCGACGATGACGTCGCCGATGCGCCGCGTCTCGGCGGCGTCGAAGAGCAAGCCGTCGTCGCGCTGATCCACGAGCACCAACGGCAATTGCTTCAGCGTCTCGAAGTCTCCCGAGCGCTGCTTCCACGCTGCTTCCTTCGCGCACCAGAAGTGCAGCAGGCGATGCTCGAGCGTGCACGACGCCATCGCGCGCGTCTCGAGGTCCGACAGAAAGAGATGCGCGGCGCGCTCGCTCAGCTCGCGCACTTCCTGCACGTCGATGCCGACCGGGTCGCGGCCGATGATCGCGCCGGCGTACGGGCCCGAATGCGACACCGAGGCGAACCACGACTGCAGGACGTGCGGACGTGCGTACGTACACATCTGTGGATCTGCGCAGAGACGTAAGTCCAGCGCCAACTGCTTCACCGCGATGCGGCTGAGCATCCACTGCTCGCGCCGCTTCGGCGTCGGCAGCGCGTCGACGATCGCAAGTTCATCGTCGGTGAACCAGTCGCGCGTGAGTTCCGCGTCGCGGATCACCAGCGCGTGGCGCCACGACTCCGGCAGCGGCACGCGCTTCATGGCTGCTCGGCCGGAATGGCGGCGATGAACTCGGAGTCGCCGGCCGCATCGACCACCGTGGCGAAGGCGACGCCGGTGCCGGCGATCACCGTCACGCGCAAGGTCATGGTCTCGTCGAGTTGCACGCCGAGTCCATGCTCGGAGTCATTCACCAGCCACACCTGTCCCTCGGGCACACCCGACTCGATCGGCTTGCCGATGGTGGCGCCGTTGCGCGCGCGCACGGAGATACGGAACGTGGCCGGGATGTCGCCGAGGTTGACCACGCCGACGTTCACGCGCCGCCCGGCCGTCCACGATGGAAGGCCGACGATGGCCAGCTCCGCCGCGACGGTCGACGACGTCGC
This sequence comes from Thermoanaerobaculia bacterium, assembly GCA_036389275.1. Taxonomy (GTDB): domain Bacteria; phylum Acidobacteriota; class Thermoanaerobaculia; order Gp7-AA8; family Gp7-AA8; genus QHVT01. The sequence goes on along the minus strand of DASVQE010000029.1, from coordinate 53,951 downwards.
GGAATCGCGTTTGGTCAGCGGCTGCTCGACCGAGGCGCGGCCGTTGTGGGCGACGTCACTCGTCTTGACCACCGCGACGGGAGCGCGGCCTTCGCGATGTTCGATCCAGAGCGTGCCGACCGCGCCTTCGAGACCGAACACGTCGCGCACGACGTCGGCCCAGCGCAAGGTCTGCCGCGGCGCGAGCGTGAGGCGGCGGTCGATGCCGCTCTCGCCGGCGACGTAGCGCAGGGTCAGGTGCATCCGCTCGCGAAAGGGATTGTGCAGCGTGAGGTCACTGCGCCAGTACGAGCCGCCGACGCCGGGCAGGCTGCCGACCGCGGGAAAGACCATGCGCGCGAGCGCGGAGTTCACCAGCTCGCGCGGCTCGGGCACGCGGATCAGCTTGAGGTACGCGTCGAGCGGACGCGGTCGCGCGGCGGCGCTGCGCGTCCAGAGCTCGACGCCGCGCACGCTCTTGTGAAAGCGGTAGACGTCATCGATGTAGGCGGAGACGGCCTGCGCGCGCACGTCGTTGGTCACGCCGTCGAATTGATCGAAGAGTTCCGGCGAGCGACGCAGGATCACCTTCGGCTTGGTTCGCTCGAGCGCGCGGATCGTCTCCGCCTGGAACGCGCGTGGCGAGAGGATCGGCACCTGGTAGAAGCGGGTCGGGTTCGGGCGGTCGGCGAAAAAGTAGAAGGCCGGCTGGTTGGAAAAATCGAACAGCGGCTCGCCCGGTTTCGTGAGCGCGCGCACGTTCGCGGTGACGTCGGTGATGCGCCACGACACTTCCTCCGCGTGCGCGTCGCGGTGCGCGTGCATCACGCGCGGGCCGTAGCGCACCAGGTCGTCGATGCGCGCGTTGACGAGATCGGGAATCCAGAACAGCACGCCGATCAGCGGCACTGCGCCCGCGGCGAGCGCCGCCACGAACGCGCGCGTGCCGTCGCTGCCGCTGCGCCAGAGGCCGCGCAGCGCGCGCACGACCAGCACCGCGAGCAGCACCAGCATCGGCCCGATCAGGAACGCCGCAAAGTACTGGTGCCGGAACTCCGCGCGGCCGAAGGCGGTGCGCTGCGCGATGGTGGCGAAGACGGTCAGCACGAGCAGCGCGTAGTCGAGCGTGTCGAGCCGCCGCCGCAGCCAGCGCTGGATCAGGTAGACCGCGGCGACGGCGATGGTCAGCGGGCTGAGGATCAGATGGAACTTCTCCCACAACACGAACTCGGCGAGCGTGTGCAGGTTGAGATCGTTGCGGAACGTCGACACGAGATCGGGAAACGGCAGCGACCAGACCGCGTCGATGATCTTCGGAATGGTGACGAACGACACCGTCGCGAAATCGCCCACCGCGCCGTGCAGCGCGAGGTAGATCACGAACGGCGCGGCGCCGAGCGCGACGCCGAGGATGAAGAAGAGCGCCGCGGTGATCGGCGCGAGGCCGTTCCACTCGACGCGCGTCGACGCGACCCAGACCAGCAGCGCCGCGGCCAGCGCGCCGGCGATGGTGTAGACGCCGATCTCGTAGCTGAAGAAGACCGCCACCGCCGCGAAGACGCCGCTGAAGACCGCCGCGGCGCGGCTGCGCCGCCGCAGCGCCAGCCAGAAGAGCGCGACGGCGGCGACTTGAAAGAACGTCCGGTTGTTCTCCGCGGTCGTCCACGCGCCCATGGCCACGCAGACCAGCGCGAGCGGAATGGAGTCGAAGACGGCGATGCCGAGGAACCAGATCGAGACGCCGAGGAACGCGCCGACGACGACGGTGCGGGCGACGGCCACGTCGAGCGAGCGGCCGAAGAGCTCCATCAGCCAGGCGTCGAGCAGCCCGTCCTCGAGCATGCCGTGCAGCGCGAAGACGTCGCGGAACGGCACCTTGCCGCGCAGGTAGTCGGAGGCAGGACCGATCGCTTCACCGCGATGAAAGAGATCGATCCAGTCGGAGAGCTGCGCGGTCGAGGCGTAGCTGACGAGGTAGATCAGCGCCGGGATGATGGCGTACGCGGCGAAGCTCCAGGCGCGTCGCGCGGAGAGCGGTTTCGCGCGCGTGGCGAAGAGCGCCGACAGCAGCAGCGCGACGATGGTCGCGGTGCGCGGCATCGTCATCGGCACCCAGAAGAGTGCGACGAAGGGGAGCGCGATGAGCGGCAGCGCGCCGCAGGCGATGCGTCGGAAGGTGTCCTCGAGATCGCGCGCGAAATTCACTTCGGCGAGCCGCGCGATCAGCAGCGCCGCGGCCCAGAAAAGTCCGAGGAAGGTGATGCCGAAGACGACTTCGAGAAAAAGCGTCGGGATGTGGCCGATGCGGCGGCCGGTGACGATGTAGCGGAAGAGGATCCACGACAACCCTTCGGCGAAGAGCAGCGCGTGGTACGGCCCGAGCTCGCGCCGGAAGATCGCCCGCAGCCAGCGCCGCGTGCGGAAGACGTCGAGCGCGCGCGGTCCGGCAAAAGAGAGAACGATCGGCAGCAGCAGAATCCAGCCGACTTTGCCGGTGGTCAGGTAGAAGAACGGGGCGAAGAGGTACGGCACCGCGAAGAGGAGCGCCGCCGCGGTGTCGCGCGGCGCGTAGTCGGCGAGCTTGCGCTGCAGCCAGATGGTCAGCGGCGGAACGAGGACGAAGAACAAGGCCGCGCCGAGATAGTCGCGCAGTTTCGAGTAGCGGGCGATGGTCACCAGTCCGACCGCCACGGGCTTGGTCGGCGGCAGCGCCGGAAAGAGAAGCGTCAGCGACAGAAACACGCCGGCCGCAAACGAAAAGGCCGCGATCCAGAGGAACGCGGCGACGATGCGCTCAGAAAGAGGCCGCGGTGTCACGCGGCGTGAGTCTAGCTCGGATGGAAGAGGGAACGACGAGAGGCCTCCGGCGGCTGGGGCCGAGGGCCCCAGACCCCATCGATTGGCCTAGCCTCCGCGACACGGTGTCGGGAGCTTGGAAGGCAGTGTCGCGGAGGCTAGGCCAATCAGCGGGGTCCGGGGCCCGTGGCCCCGGCCGCCGGAGGCCCCTCGTCGTACCCCTGTGCCACCCCGAGCAGACCCTGCACCTCGGCGTCGGACGGCGCGCGGTGTCGCAGCCACTCCCAGGGCGTTTCGCCGCGGGCCAGCAGGCGCTCGCGCAGCGCGAGCAGCGCGCTCTCGCGATAGAGATTCGCGCGCCGCGGCTGTTGCGACAGCAGCGCCACGCGCAGCAGTCGCAGGTGATGCGGAGCGAGCCGGACGCGCGGCGCGTGCAGCGTCGCGCTGGCGACGCGGCCCAGCGGATCGGGCTCCACGTCGCGCGCCGCTTCGGGGCGCGGCGGCAGCGGGCGGTTCGCGCGCGTCACGCGTGCGCCACGCTTACGCGCGGCCAGCAGCACGAAATCGCTGGCGATGCGGCCGGAGTCCACCAGCATCGCCTCGATCGTGCAGAGCATCTCGACCAGCGCCCGCTCCTTCGGATGCTCGAAGCGGAAACTCGTCTCGTACAGCAGGTGCTGCAGGATCGTGCCGCCGAGGTCTTTCCGCTCCAGCACCTCGAACGCGCTCCCGATCATCGGCAGCAGCTCCGCGGCGCGCACCGCCTCGGTCGGATCGTTGAAGATCATCTCCTCCACCGTCGGCCGCTTCCGCTCCGGCAGGCGCAGCGCCGCCGCGAGAGCGTTCATCATCGCCAGCACCTCGTCGCTGAACTGGAAGCGATTCGGACCGGCGTACTCGTTCACGATCAGCGTCGCCTGCGGCTTCATCGCGTTTTCAATTTCTGCAAACGCGTGTTCCAGATTTTGCACGTGATGCAAAACCGAATGTGCGACCACGACGTCGTACGCATCGCGCTGCAGCGTGTCGCGATTCAGGTCGACCACGCCGTAGCGGATGTTCGGCGGCGCCTGCGCGGCAGCGCGCTCGACGGCCGCCGCGGCAAAGTCGACCGCATCGATCGAGGCGACGAACGGCCACTGCGCGATGGCACGCTCCAGCCATCCTTCGCCGCAGCCGAGGACCAGCACGCGCAGGTCGCGGCCGACGAACCATCGATGCGCCCACGACGAGAGCCAGTCGCGCGCCGGATCGCCGGTGGCGCGCTCGTTGAGGTGCATCAGCACCGCCACGTTCGACATCCAGTTCGCGTGCGCGAGCCGTTGCGTGTACTGCGCGTCGTTCCAGACGGTCACGCGCGCGTCACTGCGGCCACGACGGCGTTGTGCAGCGCCTGCACCGAGGCGTTCGCGGCGACGACGTCGGGCTCCTTGCCGTAGCGGCGGATGGCGCTGCTGGTGGTCTCGCCGATCGAGGCGACGATGGCCCGGCTCAGCACGCGCGCGCGCTCCTCCGCGGTGAGCTTGCCGAGAAAGTGATCGACGGTCGAGGCGCTGGTGAAGGTGACGACGTCGATGGCGTCGCGCGCGATCAGCGCGCGCAGCTCGTCGAGATCGTAGTCGGCGGCGACGGTGCGATACGCGATCGCGAGATCGACTTCACCTCCCCGTTTCCGCAGCTCGTCGATCAGCTCATCGCGGCCTTCCTCGGCGCGCACGACCGCGGTGCGCACGCCGCGCTGCTCCTGCGGCAGCAGCGGCAGCAGCTCCGTGGAGATGCCGCGCGCCGGCACGAGGTCGGGCTCGATGCCATGCGCGCGCAGCGCGTCGGCCGTGGCCGCGCCGACCGCGGCGATCATCGTGCCGGCCAGCTTGCGCGCGTCGCGCTGCCGCGCGAACCACGCCTGCACGCCGTTGACCGAGGTAAAGATCAGCCAGTCGTAACGGCCGGCGATGGCGCGGTCGAGCGAGTCGAACGACGGTGGCGGCGCGATCTCGATGGTCGGGAACTGCAGCACCTGCGCGCCCGATTCGGCCAGCAGCCGTTTGAGCTCCGAGGCCTGCTCGCGGGCGCGCGTGACCACCACGCGCTTGCCGGAGAGCGGCCGCGACTCGAACCAGTTCAGCGTGTCGTGCAGCGTGACCACGTCGCCGACCACGATCAGCGCCGGCGTCTCCAGCTTCGCGTCGCGCACCAGCATCTCGATGTCGTGCAGCGTGCCGGCGATGGTGCGCTGCTCGGGCGTCGTCGCTTTCGAGATCACCGCGCAGCCGCGGCTCGGCGCCATGCCGAACTCCATCAGCTTGTGCACGATGGTCGGCAGGTTGGCGAAGCCCATCATGAAGACGATCGTGCCGTCGAGCCGCGCCAGCGGCTCCCATTGCACGCCGGTCGACGAATCGGCCTCGTGACCGGTGACGAGCGTGACCGACGTGGCGTGCGCGCGATGCGTCACCGGGATGCCGGCGTACGCGGGACCGGCGATGGACGAGGAGATGCCGGGGACGATCTCGACCGGCACGCCGGCCGCGATCAGCTCCTCCGCTTCTTCGCCGCCGCGCCCGAAGACGAACGGATCGCCGCCCTTGAGGCGCACCACCGTCTTGCCGCGCCGCGCCTCGTCGATCAGCAGTTGATTGATCTTCTCCTGCGGCAACGCATGCGCGCTGGCGCGCTTGCCGACATACACGACCTCGGCCGACTTCGGGATGCGCGCGGCGATTTCTTTCGACACGAGCGCGTCGAGCGCAACCAGATCGGCGCGCGCGATCAGCTCCGCCGCGCGCAGCGTGAGCAACCCTTCGTCGCCCGGACCGGCGCCGACGAGGTAGACCTTTCCGCTCGTGCTCATCTTTCTGAGTTTATGCCGAGCGAAGCGAGGCATCTCCGGCGGCACCGCGCAGAGCGCGCTTCGGGCCACGGCTGCGCGGTGTAGCCGGAGATCCCTCGCTGCGCTCGGGATAAATTCGGAAGCTCACAACATCTCCTCCGCACCCTGCTCTCTGAGCGATCCAAACACCTCGTCGACCGAATCGCCCGACGCGCGGATGGCGCGCTCCGCGTTCGCGAGGAACGCCCGCAGCGTGGTGCCGTCGTCGTGTACGGCGATGGCGGAGTAGCAGTCGAGGCGCATGCCGAATCGCTGCAGGACGCCGCGCTCGCGCAACGCGGCGCGCTCGCTCGGCTCGTGATTGATCGCGCGCGCCGCGGCGACCGCGCGCTCGTTCGACGCGAGACACTCGACGGCGACGATGCCCTGGCCCGCGGCCGGCAGCATCTCGTCGACGCAAAAATACGAGGTGATCTCGCCGGCGCGGCCGAGGCGCGTGAGGCCGGCGCTGGCGAGCACGATCCCGGCGTACTGCCCGTCGCGCGCCTTGGCCACGCGTGTGTCGACGTTGCCGCGGATGTCTTCGATGCGCAGCGACGGATAGCGCGCCGCGAGCTGCGCGCGCCGCCGCGGCGCGCTCGTGCCGATCACCGCGCCATCGGCCAGCTCGTCGATGTTCGCGCCCTGCGGATGCACCCACGCATCGCGCGGATCGGCGCGCTCGAGAAACCCGGCCAGCGCGAACTGCTCCGGCACGATCGACGGCACGTCCTTCAGACTGTGCACCGCCAGATCGATCTCGCCGCGCTCGAGCGCCTCCTCGAGCTCCTTGATGAACACGCCCTTGCCGCCGATCGACGCCAGCGACACATCCTGCCGCCGGTCGCCCGTGGTCTTGATCGTGACGAGTTCGGCTTCATAGCCGGCGGCGGCGAGACGCCGCGCCGTTTCATTCGCTTGCCAGAGGGCGAGAGCGCTGCCGCGCGTGCCGAGTTTGAGACGGCTCCTCGGGTCCTCGGCTCCTCGGCTCCTCGGGCGTGACTTGGCGGCCGCCGAGGACCCGAGGACCCGAGGAGCCGAGGAGCCGAGGACCTTCGTCATCGCAACCCAAAAATCTTCCGAATGGTCTTCCGCAGCGATTCCCGTTCCTGCGGCTCGTCGGAGGCGTCCTTCAGTTGCAGGATCGGATAGTGAAGAATTTTGTTGATCATTTGTGTGCTGAATTGTTCGAGCACATTTCTCTGCTCGGCGGTGACCGGTCCCATCTTGCGCAGGCACTTCTCCAGCTCCGCGGCGCGGATCGCTTCGAGGCGCTGCTGCAACTCGAGAATGGTCGGCACCGCGTCCTGCGCCACGAGCCGCTTGCGGAAGGCATCCACTTCACGCGACACGATCTGCTCCGCCTCGCCGGCCTTCTGCTGCCGCAGCTCGAGATTCGCGTCGGCCACCTGCTGCAGGTCGTCGACGTTGTAGAGATACGCGCCTTCGATGCGGGCCACGGCCGGGTCGATGTTGCGCGGCACGGAGAGATCGATGAGGAAGAGGTTGCGCTTCTTGCGCGAGTCGAGCGCGCGCTCGACCTGCTCGCGCCCGATCACGTGATGCGGCGCGGCCGTCGAGGCGATGACGATGTCGCACTTGGCGAGATGCTCGTCGACGCGGTCGAACGTCACCGCCTGCCCGTCGAAGCGCTGCGCCAGCTCGGCGGCGCGCTCGAAGGCGCGGTTGGCGACGAACACCTGCCGCACGCGCTGCTCGTGCAGATGCGCGGCGGTGAGCTCGGCCATCTCGCCGGCGCCGAGGAGCAGCACGCGGAGGCCGGAGAGCTCGCCGAAAATCTTCTTCGCCAGCTCGACCGCCGCGTACGGCACCGACACGGCGTGCTCGCCGATGCCGGTCTCGCTGCGCACGCGCTTGGCGACGCGCATGGTGTTGTCGAAGAGCTGCTGCAGGAGCGGATCGAGCGAGCCGAGCTCCTGCGCCGTGACGAACGCCTTCCGCACCTGCCCGCCGATCTGCGGCTCGCCGAGGATCATCGAGTCGAGGCCGGAGGCGACGCGGAACAGATGCTTCACCACGTCGCCGTGGCGGAGGATGTAGAGATGTTTCTCGAGCTCGGCGCGATGCGCGCCGGCGTAGTCGGCCAGCCAGTCGACGAGCGTGCCGATCACGTCTTCGTCGCGGGTCGAGACGATGGTCTCGACGCGGTTGCAGGTCGACAGCACCGCCGCGCCGTCGATGCCGCCGAGCGCTCGCAGCGACTCGGTCGTCTCCGGCAGTCGCGCGTCGGTGACGTTCAGCCGCTCGCGCACGTCGACCGGCGCGGTGCGGTGATTCAGCCCGACCAGGATCAGCGGCATCGGCTCATCCCCGGATCCCCAGCATGGCCACGATGATGGCCACGAACGCGCCGGCCGAGAGCAGCACCGTGCGCCGCGAGCGGTACGCGCCGCTGATGTACTGCTGCAGCAGCACGGCGAACAGCACCCACGCGATCACGGCGCCGATCTGTTTCGTACGGAGATCCATCAGTGCGGTCGTCGTGCGGTACGACCAGAGCACGCCGGCGAGCAGTCCCAAGGTATAGATGCTGAAGCCGATGGAAAGTGACCGGTAGCCGACGCGCTTGCAGACGTCGAGGCTCGGGATCCACTCCCAGAGCCGCCCGCGCTTTTTCGATTTCAGCGCGCGGTCCTGCATGAACGCGAGCAGGCCGAAGGCGACGCCGATGAGCAGGCCGGCCACGCCGAGACTCGAGAGCAGCAGGTGAGCGATGAAGACGTTCGAGCGGAGATCGGGATCGAGCGGCTTGAAGTGCTCGCCGACGGTTGCGGACAACGTCAGCAGCAGCAGCACCAGTGGATAGACGAAGAACGACGCGGCGTACACGCGATAGCGGACCCAGAGCACCAGCTCGACCGCAAAGACCGTCCAGGCGATGAAGCTCACCGCCTCGGGGAGGTTGGTGATGGGCGGATGTCCGGTGCGCGCGCAGATCGTGCCGATCCAGACCGTGTGCGCGGCGAAGCCGCCGATCATCACCGCCAGCGCGAAATCCTGCAGCCGCTTCTCGCGCCAGAAGAGCGACGCCAGCGCGGCCAGCGTGCCGGCCGCATAGCAGGTCAGCGCGAGATAGAGCGTGTCCGTCGGGGCGAGGTTCATGGCTGCGCCAGTTGCTTGCAGAACACCACTTTGTCGTCTTCGATTCTGTAAAAATCCTTGATGCGCGAGATCTCGTGATAGCCGGCGCGCTGATAGAAGCGGATGGTCGGCGCGTACGAGCGCTTCGACGAGGTCTCGATCAGCAGCATCCTTCCATTCTGACGCCGCACCTCGTTTTCTACGAATCGCAGCAGGAGCTGTCCGCAGCCCTGACCCTGCTGCGCCGGATCGACGGCAATCCAGTAGAGATCGAAGACGTCGTCGGTCATCGGCGTCGGGCCGTAGCAGACGTAGCCCTGGATGGCGCGATTCGGTCCGCTGGCCGGCGACTCGAGGACGTGCAGAAAGTAGTCGCCGCGCTCCGGATGATCGAGGGCGAGGTCGACCAGCTCCATCGCCCAGCCGACTTCCTGCCGCGTGAAGCGCGCCGTGGCCACGAGCACTTCGCGGATGCGCTCGCGATCGGCGGCAACGGCAGGACGGATGTTCACGACGCGCGTCGCTGCCGCTCGCGCCGCACCACGAATCGGGAGAAGAGGTGCAGCGCGTCGTTCGGGATCCAGGCAGTGAGCGCGACGCCGTCATCGGTAGCTCGCTGCTCGTGCACCTCGGCCAGTTCGTGCAGCTTCGCCACGAGCCGCGACTCGGCGTGCGGAATGGCGAGCTGCAGCAGCTCACCGCCGGCACGCTCGCGGTCGCGGATCGCTTCGACCAGCGCGTCGATGCCGTCGCCGGTGAGCGCCGAGGCGACGACGGCGTTGCGGCGGCCGACGTCGAAGTGCTCGTCGAGGCGGTCGGATTTGTTGTAGACCTCGAGCACCCGCTCCGAGTCGATGCCGAGGTCGCCGATGATGTCGTCGCCGACCTCGCGCTGCTCGGAGAACTGCGGATGACTCGCGTCGATGACGTGCAGGACGAGATCGGCGGCGACGGCTTCCTCCATCGTCGAGCGGAACGAGGCGACGAGATGGTGCGGCAGCTTGCGGATGAAGCCGACCGTGTCGATCACGACGGTTTCGCGCGGCATCTCGAAGGCGATCTTCTGCGACTTCGCGTCGAGCGTGGCGAAGAGCTGGTTCATGGCCACGGCGTCGCCGCGCGTCAGGCGGTTGAACATCGTCGACTTGCCGGCGTTCGTGTAGCCGACCAGCGCCACGGTGAAGGCGGCGCCGCGCGCCTTGCGCTGCGTCTCGCGCGTCTTCTCGATGCGCTGCAGCTCTTCTTTCAGCTTGGCGATGCGCGTGCGCACGATGCGGCGGTCGAGCTCGAGCTGCGTCTCGCCGACGCCGCGCGTGCCGATGCCGCCGGCCTGCCGCTCGAGGTGCGACCACGCGCGCGTGAGCCGCGGCAGCAGGTACTCGAGCTGCGCCAGCTCGACCTGCGTGCGCGCCTCGCGCGTGCGGGCCCGGCCGGCGAAGATGTCGAGGATCAGCGCGCTGCGGTCGATGACCTTGCGCTCGCCGCCGACGATCTTCTCGAGGTTGCGCAACTGCGCAGGCGAAAGGTCGTCGTCGAAGACGATCAGCGAGGCGTCGTGCTTGTCGGCCAGGCTGCGGATCTCTTCCGCTTTTCCTTTGCCGATGTACGTGGCCGGATCGGGCGCGCTGCGCTTCCCCATCACGCGCGCAGCCACGCTGCCGCCGGCGCTGTCGATCAGTTGCGCCAGCTCCTCGAGATGCTCCTCGGCGACGGTGCGGGTGACGTCCGGAAGGATGAGGCCTACGGCGATGACGGTTTGCATGGGTTCTGGTTCCTCGGTTCCTCGGTTCCTCGGTTCCTCGGGATGATGTGATCTATAGCCCGAGGAACCGAGGAACCCGAGGAACCGAGGAACCCGCTGCCCATCATACCCGGGGCGGAAATCGGCCGCTCGTGCAACTCCGTAGCGAGTGAGTGGCGATTCGTATGAGGCGTTGCGGCCGTTGCTGATGGCCATTGCCGCGCGCAAGTTCCGCGTGCCGGACGGCGTGGCCGAAGAGCTCGTGCAGGATGTGCTGCTCGCGTACCTCGGGCATCGACATGAAGTGCGCGATGCGCGCGGCTGGATGGTGGCGGCGATCAGCAACGCCAGCCGCGCGTGGTGGCGCCGTGAGAAGCGGCTGCTGCCGCCTCCCGATGATCGCTACGAACCCGCGTTTGCGGAGCGCATCACCGCGCACGAGCTGCTGCGCAAGCTGCCGGCGCGCGACGCGCAACTGCTCTGGCTGCGGCTGGCCGAAGGGTGGCGCGTGCGCGAGATCGCGCGCCACTTCGGCCTCTCCGTCAGCCGCACCGAGAAGCTGCTCGCACGCGCCCGACGCCGTGCGGCCGAGGTGCTGCTGGGGGAACTCCGCGCCGCTAGCCTTCGTGCGCGCCGCACAGACACCTATCCGATTCCGCACTTTGTTTATCATTCGCGCGCATGTACGTCCTGTACGAGGTACTGCTGTACCTCGTCGTCCTGTTGCTGCTGCCGTATTTCCTCTTCACCGGCGTGCTGCGCGGCAAATATCTGGCGAACGTCTCCGAGCGCATGGGCTTCTTCCGCGGCGCGCCGGAAGCGCACGACCTCTGGATTCACGCCGTCTCCGTCGGCGAGACGCTGGCGGCGCGGCCGGTGGTGGCGGAGATCCGCAAGCAGCGGCCGTCCACCTCGATCGTCTTCACCACCACCACGCTGACCGGCCAGACGCAGGCGCGCAGGCTCTTTCCCGACGCGACGGTGACGTACTTTCCGTTCGACTTCGCCTTCGCGGTGAAGCGCTTTCTCGCGCACCATCAGCCGCGCGCATTCGCCACGATGGAGACCGAGATCTGGCCGAACGTCACGCGCATCGCCCGCGCCCGCGGACTGCGCCTGCTGCTCGCGAATGGACGCATCTCCGACCGCTCCTATCCGCGCTACCGCCTCTTCCGCCCCATCGTCGGGACGGTGCTGCGCAAGTACGACCGCATCCTGGCGCGCGAAGAGACCGACCGCGCGCGCTTCGTGGCCATCGGCGCGCCGACCGAGCGGGTCGAGGTGAGCGGCAACGTGAAGTTCGACTACGAGCCCGACCACACGCCGCTCGAGATCGGCGCGCAGCTCGAGTCGCTGATCGCCGGCCGCAACGTCATCGTCCTCGGCTCGACGATGGAAGGCGAAGACGAGGCGCTGCTGCCGGAGGTGGAGCGCTTCGTCCGCGAGACGGGCGCCTTCATCGTGATCGCGCCGCGCAAGCCGGAGCGCTTCGAGCTCGTGGCCGGCCTGCTGGCGACGTCCTCGCTGCGCGTCGTCCGCCGCAGCGCGCTCACCGACGCGCCGGCCGACGTGCTCCTGCTCGACTCCCTCGGCGAGCTCGCCAGGATCTACCGCTACGCGACTGTCGCATTCGTCGGCGGCACGCTGGTGCCGATCGGCGGGCACAACCCGATCGAGCCGGCGGCGGCCGGCGTGCCGGTCTGCTTCGGCCCGTCGATGACGAACTTCCGGGAGATCGCCCAGGTCTTCCTGGCGAACGAGGCGGCTGCGGAAGTCGGGAGCGCGGCGGAGGTGCTGGAGTTCGCGCGGCGGATGTGCGCGGACGCGGCGCTGCGCGAGGCGTGGGGCGAGCGCGCGCGGCGGACGGTGCTGCAGAACCGCGGAGCGTCGGAGCGGACGGCGCGCCGCATCGTCGAGCTCCTGGCGTGAAGCTGCTGCTCAAAGCGGTGGAGCTGCCGTATCGCGGCGTGAACCGCCTGCGGCGCGCTCTCTATCGCGCCGGCGTGCTGCAGCCGAAGCGGCTGCACAAGCCGGTGCTGTCGATCGGCAACCTCGCCGCCGGCGGCACGGGCAAGACGCCGGCGGTGATCGCCGCGGTGAAGGAGCTGCAGCGGCGCGGGCTGCGTGTGGCGGTGCTGACTCGCGGATACGGCCGGGCGAATGACGTACAGGAACTCGTGACGTCATTCGATGCTGTTAAATATGGCGATGAACCTGTCCTGATATATCGCGCAACCTCTGCTGACGTGATTGTCGGTAGCAATCGTTACGAGAATGCGCGCGAGCACGACGCCGACGTCTTCGTCCTCGACGACGGCTTCCAGCATCTGCAGCTCCACCGCGACGTCGACGTGGTCATCGACGCGCCGTCGCGCTTCTTCCGCGAAGGACGCTCCGCGCTGCGCGACGCCGATTTTGTGATTCCGCGCCGGCTGCGGGTGGCGGTGCCGGAGTCGCTGCGCGTCCGGCGCGTCTTCGCCTTCGCCGGCCTCGCCGACAACGAGCAGTTCTTCGACTCGTTGCGCGCGGCCGGCCTCGAGGTCATCGGCGCGCGCGGCTTCCGCGATCACCACCGCTACACGCCCGCCGACCTCGAGGCGCTGCGCCGCGAGGCGAACGGCGCCACGCTGGTCACGACTGAAAAGGACGCGGTGAAGCTCGGCGATGCGAACGTCGTCGCCGTCGCCGCCGAGTTCTTGTTCGACGAGCAGGTGCTGCGCGAGATCGCGGAGCGGCTGTTGCAGTCTGCGCCCGAGCAGCGGCGCCGCAAGCGCCGCAAGAACCCGCTCCTGCAGCGCGTCGAGTACATCGCCTACCGCTTCGTGGCGCAGCGCGTCAGCGGCGCGTCGGAAGAGTCGCTGCACCGCTGGGGCACGCGCCTCGGTGCGGTCGCCGGCGCGCTGCTGCGGCGGCGCGATCAACTGGCCATGCGGAATCTGGCCATGGTTTTTCCGGAGCGCGGGCGGCGCGAGCTGCGCGCCATCGCCGACGCGGCGTGGCGGCACTTCGGGCGCGAGGCGCTGCTGACGCTGCAGGCGCAGCATCTCTCGCTCGAGGAGCTCACCGAGCGCTGCCCGTTCGTCGGCGAGGAGATGCTCACCGAGTCGATCGCGCGCGGCAAAGGGACGCTGCTCCTCACCGCGCACTGGGGCGGCTGGGAGATCGCCGGACTGGCGCTGATGTCGCGCGTGCACAACGTACTCACCGTGGCCCGGCCGCTCGACAACGAGCTGCTCGAGCGCGACCTGCAGCGCATGCGCGCGCGCACCGGCGCGGCCATGATCGACCGCCGCCACGCCGCGCGCTCGCTGCTGAAAGGCCTGGCCGGCAACGCCGTGGTCGTGCTGCTGCCCGATCAGGCGGTGCTGCCGCGCGAAGGCGTGCTCGTGCCGTTTCTCGGCCATCCGGCCTGGACCACTCCGGCACCCGCGAAGATGGCCATCCGTGCCGGCGCTACCATTGTGTTCGCTTTTTGCATTCCCGACGGGCTCAGGCATCGAGTCGAGTTCGAAACAGCGATTCCTGCCGGCGAGGAAAGCGATCCAGTGGCACTGACCGCGCGGATCAACGACATCTTCGCGCGCCGCATTCGCGAGCGCCCGGAGCTGTGGTTGTGGATGCACGACCGCTGGAAGGCGACGGGAGAAGGCGAACGAGCGCATGGCGGTTAGAACGGTCGCAATCGGTCTGAACTGGGTCGGGGACAACATCCTCGCGTTGCCGGCCTACAAGGCGCTGCAGCACCGCTTCCGCAACGACGGCGGCCTGGCCATCGCCGCGCCGGAGAACGTCGCGCCGCTGCTGCAGGCCACCGGGATCTTCAAGAAGGTGATCGGCTGGCCGCGCTCGACGCGCCGCCGCATCGCGCTGCTGCGCGAGCACCACTTCCATCGCGCGGTGATCCTGCCGAACTCGTTCCGCTCGGCCATGGTCACCTTCGCCGCCGGCATCGACGAACGGTGGGGCTACCCGACCGACTTCCGCCGGCTGCTGCTCACGCACGCCATCGCGCCGCCCGAGCGCCGCGGCCATCAGCTCGACGACTACACGCCGCTGCTGACGGCGCTGAACGCGCCGCGCGTGGTCGGCGACGTGCCGTCCATCAAGCTGCCGGGCGCGCTACGCGAGCGCGGACGCCGCAAGCTGCTGAGCATCGGCGTGCACCTCGACCGCCCGCTGTTCGGCGTGCACGCCGGAGGTCTCTACGGCCGCGCCAAACGCTGGGGCGACGCGCGCTACGTCGACGTCATCAACCGGCTGCGCGAAGAAGGCTTCGACGTGGTGCTGCTCACCAGCCCGCGCGAGCGCGAGCAGGCGGAGAAGATCTCCACCACCTGCAACGGCGTGCCGATGGTCGGCCACGACGGCGACGTCCTCGAGCTCGCCTCGGCCATGGCGCACTGCGCCGCGATCATCACCAACGACAGCGGCCCGCTGCACGTGGCCGCCGCGCTGTCGGTGCCGTCGGTCTCGATCTTCGGACCGACCGATCCGGAGCGCACCGTGATCGCCGGCGCCTCGCGCGTCGTGCGCGCGGCCACGCTCGACTGCCAGCCCTGCTACCAGCGCGAGTGTCCGCTGCGCCATCACCGCTGCATGGAGGACGTCTCGGTCGACGACGTCTTCCGCGCGGCGGTCGGCCTCTTCGGCCGCGGCGAAGAGGAGCAGGTCTCCGAGTCGACGCCTCTATAATCGCGGCGTGGCCCGCGCCAGCGCAGAGGACGAGAAGCTCTACAAGATCGGCGAGGTCTGCAAGCTGGCAGACGTGCAGCCGTACGTCCTCCGCTACTGGGAGACGGAGTTTCCGCAGCTCGCCCCGAACAAGAGCGGCGGCGGCCAGCGCCTCTACACCCGCCGCGAGATCGACACGATCCTCCGCATCAAGGACCTGCTCTACCGCGAAGGCTTCACCATCGCCGGCGCGAAGAAGAAGCTGGAGACCGAGGCGAGCGAGCCGCCGCCCGCGCCGCCGCCCGCCGAGCCGCCACCGATCGCTCGCGCCGCCGCACCGCCGCCCGACGTGCTGGCCGGCGTCAAGCGCGAGCTGCGCGAGCTGCTGCGAATGCTTGACGATTAATCGTGCTGAAAAAGCTGTACGATTTTTTCTAGTCCGCGACGGTCTTCTTCGTCGAACGCATCGAGCACATCGGAGTCGACGTCGAGCACGGCGATCAGTTCGTCGCGCGCGTTGAAGACCGGCACCACGATCTCCGACTTTGAGTTTGCGTCACAGGCGATGTGGCCGGGGAACTTCGTCACGTCGGGAACGATGATCGTCTCGCGCCGCGCGGCGGCGGTGCCGCACACGCCGCGGCCGAACTCGATCTGCAGGCAGCCGACCGTGCCGATGTAGGGACCGATCACGAGACGCTCGCCGCACACGCGATAGAAGCCGGTCCAGAAGAAGGTGTCGAAGGCGTTGGCGAGGACCGAACTGATCGTCGCCATCAGGGCGATGTCGTCGAGGCTTCTGCCTCCTTCATCGTTCCAGATGGCGACGACCGCGTCGTAGCACTCCTGGTAGGTCGCCGACTTCAACGCTTTCTGGTCCGCACCGGAACGGGCGCGGGCTTGCGCCCCGAACCGGCAGCGATCAACAGGAGAGTGCCGGCCGCTGCAATGATGAGACCGATCATGCCGTCCTCCTCCGCTTTCTTACTGCAGCGGAGATGCCTATCCGCGGGCGCGCTGATAGACCGCCTCGTACATGCGCGCGGAGCGGTCCCACGAGAAGTCGGCGGCCATGCCGTTCGCCTGTAAAGCCTTCCAAAGACTCGCGTCCTTGTAGTTGAGCATGGCCACCCACGTCGACAGATAGAGCTCGAGCGGATGGGCGGCGACGAAGCCGAAGCCGTTCGCGCTGTCGCCGTTGGTGCCATCGAAAGGGATCACCGTGTCCGCAAGTCCGCCGGTGAGCCGCACGATCGGCACCGTGCCGTAGCGCAGCGCGTACATCTGATTGAGGCCGCACGGCTCGTAAATCGACGGCATGAGCAGCATGTCGGCGCCGCCGTACAAACGATGCGCGAGTGCATTGTCGAAGCCGATCCAGACGCGGCAGTTCTCCGGATGCTCCTCGGCGATGCGCAGCAGCGCGTTCTCGAGTGGCGCGTCGCCGCTGCCGAGGATCAGCAGGCGCGCGCCGGCGTCGAGAAGACGCGTCATCACCGGGATGAGCAGTTGAAAGCCTTTCTGATCGACGAGGCGCGAGACGGCGGCGATGACCGGCTTCTTCGTGGAGAACTTCATCCCGGCCTCTTTGAGCAGCGCGCGCTTGACCTTGACCTTGTCCTTCAGATGCGCGAGATCGAAATGCGCGGGCAGCAGCGGATCGCCGGCCGGGTCCCACTCCTCGACGTCGATGCCGTTGAGGATGCCGGTCACGCGCTCGCCGCGCGCGCGCAGCACGCCGTCGAGTCCCGCGCCGAGCTCCGGCGTGCGGATCTCCCGCGCGTACGTCGGCGACACTGTGGTCACCTCGTCGGCGAAGAGAATCCCGCCCTTCATCGGATTGACCTGGCCGAAATGCTCGATGCCGTTCGCGGCCCAGTAGCGGCTGTGCAATCCGGTCAGCACGAACGCATCGGCGCCGGCGTTGCCCTGGTAGTGAAGGTTGTGCACGGTGTACACCGAGCGCGTATCGGCAAAGTGCGGCTCGGCGCGCAGGCCGGAGTCGAGGTACAGCGGCAGCAGCGCGGTATGCCAGTCGTGGCAGTGGAGGATGTCGGGCGCGAAGTCGAGCAGCTCGCAGCCGCGGATCACCGCGCGCGAGAAGAAGGTGTAGCGCAGCAGAAAGTCGTCGGTGCCGTCGGCGGCGCGCGCGTAGATCTGATCGCGCTCGAAGAAGTAGTCGTTGGCGACGAGGATCAGCGGGATGTCGGTGCCGGGCAGCGTGGTCCGCAGAAACGTCGCGTCGGCGAGCCAGTTCGCCCACTGCAGCGCCACGGTGGGCATGACCTGATGCACGGAGACGTGCTGCCGCTCGAACCACTGCCGCGCCTGACGGTAGTACGGCATGAAGACGACGACGTCGTGGCCGAGTTTCGCCAGCGCTTTCGGCAGCGCGCCGCAGACGTCGCCCAGGCCGCCGGTTTTCGCGATCGGCGAGACCTCGGCCGTCGCAAAGACGATCCTCATCGCGTCACGACCACCGATGCGTAGCCGACCACGTGCGAGTAGTCGCGATTGATGTCGCCGGAGGTGGCGTGCTTGAGGACGCGCGCGGCCGTGGCGCCGAGCGCGTTCGCGGCGACGAGCATGGCCGTGGTCGGGATGAAGCCGCACATCGAGACGTCCAGCTCGTCGGCGACGCGCCAGAGCGCGCGCGGATCGAGCGCGGTGACGGCGTCGAGCGCGAGCTGGTCCTTGCGGAGCGTGGTCTGCTGGTCTTCGTAGTGATTGAGGTCGGAGCTGGCCAGAATGCCCACCGGCTCGCTCTCGCCTTTCACCACCTCCGCCACGGCGCGGCCGACTTCTTCGGCGTAGTCGTAGCGGTGCGCGCCGAGGCAGATCGGGACGAATGAAAAGTCGTGGCCGAGGAGCCGCTGCAGAAACGGGAGCTGCACTTCGAGCGAATGCTCGCGTGCATGCGCGCGCGTGTCGGGCGCGAGCAGCGAGCTGCTCGACATCAGCGCGTCGGCGAGCGGCGTGTCGATGGCCGCGTCGCCGAACGGCGTGCGCCACGCGCCTTCACGATTGATCGCCGCAAAGTGCCCGGCGCCGGTGTGATTCGGACAGAGGATGATGAACCGCTTCGGCAGCACCGCCGCGCCGTAAAACGCCGCGGCGACGTGTCCGCTGTACATCAGTCCCGCGTGCGGCACCACCGCGCCGACGAACGCCGACTTTTCGGCAGCAGGCGCATTCGCGGCAAAGCAGGCATCGACCTGCGCGCGGAGCCGCTCCGGCGTCCCTTCGTAGAACGTGCCCGCAACCGCCGGCTGCCTGACCTGCATCGTGCGAATCCCTACCTCGGAAAACTCGGCGAGTACAACACCGCATTCAAGAACAGCGGCAGCGTGCCGCGCCAGAAGAGGCGGAAATTCGGGTCATCGGCGAAGGTCACCACCTGACCTCTGCCGAACGGCTCGCTCACCACGTACACCGATCCTTTGATCCGCTCGAGCGACTCCGGCCAGGCCACGCCCGACAGCAGCGGATCCTTCGACTCCACGGTGACGATGTTGTCGACCTTGTGCGCGAGCGGCAGGAAGGCGTTCGAGCCTTCCACCAGCACCGCCGGCGGGCGCGGCACGCCGAAGGTCAGGTACGACCGCGCATTCATCGACGTGCGGAACGCCGCGCCGGGGACGCGGAACTCGTTGTAGCGCTCATCGGCCGTTTTGTCGTCATCCTTCTTCTTCGGCGCTTCCCACGGCTTGAGCTTCGAGATCTCCACGTCCTTTTCGCGCAGGAACGCGTTGGCGCCTTTGATCGCGACGATCGTGCCGCCGTCGCTCACCCACTGCTTGATCCGCTCGACGCCGCGCTTGCCGAGGCGGTCGGCGTAACTGCCGTCGGGAAAGACCAGCACCTCGTACTTGGAGAGATCGATGCCGCGCAGCGTCTCGACCGACAGCGTCGTGTGCGGCATCGGCGTGTCGACGTCGAGCGTGTGCCAGAGCATGCCGTACGACGTGGCGTCGACGCCCGGCCCGCCGACCAGGCCGATGTGCGGATCGACCACCACGTGAATCTTCTCCGAGCCGAAGGCGGTGCCGCCGAGCCAGCCGGAGTCGAGGGCGGTGGTGGTGACGCCGGTCTCGCGCACGATTGCGCCGAGGGTCGCGTCGAGGTCCTTCGGGTTATTGCCTTTCAGGATCACCAGCGTGCCGCGCGAGTAAGTCTTGTCGCCGGCGACGATGTCGCTGTCGGTGACGCTGAACTTCACCTTGCGCTGCAGCAGCCGTCCGGCGAAGCGGTAGAGCTGCGGGTCGAGGCCGTCGACGAGATAGCCGTAGGCACCCGTGCGGAACTCCGGAGCTGCGGCCTTCCGGTATTCCGTCGTTCCGGAGAGCGGTCCTGCCACCACGTACGTCTCCACGTTCATCGCCAGCGGCAACGACCATGTCGTGATGTCGTAGAACTCGTCCGGCTCGTCGGCCTCGGCGCGCGCGCGCTGCTCTTCGACGAACCCTTTGCTGAACTCCGGCGTCCGCTCGAGCAGCGTGTTCGCCAGGCCGCCGAGCGGCTGCCGCGTCGAGACCACCGCGGTGCCGGCCGGAAACGCGCGGGTCTCGCTCGCGCCGTTGTCGACGCGCGAGGCCTTCACCGTCGCCGCCGCGCTCAGCATGTCGATGCGGATCGACTGCCGCTGCAGCAGCGAGACCAGCGCGTCGAAGTTCGGCGAGCCGGGAAGAATCAGGTAGGTGTTCTTGCCCGCCGCCGTCTGCGCGGCCGCGGCGTCGTGCGTGTAGCGCAGCAGCGCCTCGCGATTCTGCGCGGCGGTGCGCACGGTGGTCATGGCCGTGGTGTAGTGGCGCTGCACGCGATCGGAGAGCGTGAGCACGCTCTCGTCCTCGCGCGCCACGGCCACGCCGCCGCGCCCGCCGCCGGCGACCTCGTACGTCATCGCCACCGCGCCGTGCAGCGCCGGCCAGGAGTCGCCGTAGCCGGGATAGAAGAGGTCGAAGCTCTCCGCGACGAAGAACGGCCAGCCGCGCTTCGAGAACTCGCCGGCGTTCGCTTTGCCGAAGACTTCCAGCCAGTGCTCGACGTCCTTCGGCAGATTCGCGTTGATCGGTTTTGCGTCCGGCGGAAAAAAGTAGGAGGAGCGGAAACCCATCTCGTGAAAGTCGACGAAGACCTGCGGGTTCCAGCGGCGGTACGCGGCCACGCGCGCCTGCGTCTCGCGCTGCGACAGCCACGCCCAGTCGCGATTCATGTCGATCAGGTAATGGTTGTAGCGGCCGCCCGGCCACGGCTCCATGTGCTCGAACGACTCCGGATTCGGATTCGGCGAGGTGCCCATGGTGCGGCGGAACCATTGGATGTAGCGCTCGCGCCCATCGGGATTCTCGAGCGGATCGATGATCACGACGGTGTCGTCGAGGAGCTGCGCCGACTCGGCGCGCAGCAGCGTCGACGCCACGAGCATGGCCGCTTCCGCCGACGACGACTCGTTGCCGTGGATTCCGAAGGCGAGCCAGACGATCGCGGGCGTGCTCTTCGCAATCGCCGCGGCGTCGCCCTCGCCCGTCGCGAGCTGCGCGGCGTTGCGGCGGATCTCGTCGAGCGCGGCGCGGTTCTTCGGCGAGGTGATGGTGGCGAGGACCAGCGGCCGGTGCTCGTACGTCTCGCCGATCTGTTCGAGCGTGACCAGCGGCGAGCGGCGTGCGAGCTCGCCGAAGTAGTCGAGGATGCGGTCGTGCGAGGTGAATCGCTCGCCCACCGCATACCCGAGAAACTCCTCGGGCGTCGGCGGTGCGGCTTGCTGTGCGGCGGCGGTGAAAGCGGCGAGAATCAGAAGGACGCTGATCAGAGCGCGGCGAATCATGCGGAGGATTCTATGTTCATCCAGTTGCTTTCGATCGCCGGCGCGCTGCTCGTTCTCGGCGCGTACGCCGCGCAACAACTCAAGCGCCTCGATCCCGAGTCGGTGACCTACCTGCTGATGAACCTCTTCGGCGGGATCTTCCTCTGCCTCTCCGCGCTGACGACGAAGCAGCTCGGGCTGATCCTGATCGAAGCGGCATGGGCGCTGGTCAGCGCCGGCGGTCTCGTCGGCGCGCTGCGGCGGCGCGCTACGGCGTCTCGCTGACCGCGACTTCGTCTTCGAGCGCGGCGTTCGACTTCGCGTGGATGCCGAGGCGCTTCATCATCTCGTTGAGCGTGGACGGCTTCACCTGCAGCAGCTCGGCGGCGCGCTTCTGCACGCCGTTCGCGAGCTCGAGCGACTGCAGGATCATCGTGCGCTCGTAATTCGAGACAGAGTCCTTCAGCGAGATGCCGTCCTGCGGGACGATCATCGTCGGCGCATCGGTGCGGGTCGGGTAGCGCAGGTAATCGGGCAGCAGCTCCGGCGTGATGCGGTCGCCGGTGCAGAGCACCACCGCGCGCTCGATCGTGTTCTCCAGCTCGCGCACGTTGCCCGGCCAGAGGTGATCCATCATCAGGCGCATGGCGTCGGGAGTGACCTCGCGCACCTTGCGCTTGTTCTCCTCCGAATACTTCTGCAGGAAGTGCTGCACGAGCAGCGGGATGTCCTCGCGGCGGCGGCGCAGCGGCGGCAGCGAGATGGTGATGACATTGAGCCGGTAGTAGAGATCCTCGCGGAAGCGGTTCTCGGCCATCAGCTTCTGCAGGTCAGCGTTCGTCGCGGCGATGATGCGCACGTCGACCTTGATCGTCTCGACCGAGCCGAGACGCATGAACTCTTTTTCCTGGATCACGCGCAGCAGCTTCGCTTGCGTCTCGAGATTGATGTTGCCGATCTCGTCGAGGAAGATCGAGCCGCCGTCGGCCACTTCGAACAGGCCGCGCTTGGTGGCGATGGCGCCGGTGAACGCGCCTTTCATGTGGCCGAAGAGCGACGACTCGAGCAGCTCCGGCGGCAGCGACCCGGAGTTCACCGTGACGAAGGCATTGCGCGCGCGCGGACTGGCGTGATGGATGGCCTTCGCCACCAGCTCCTTGCCGGTGCCCGACTCGCCGATGATGAGGATGTTCGAGCGCGACGGCGCGGCCAGGCGAATCAGGTCGAAGACCTTCCGCATGATGTCGCTCTTGCCGATGATGTTCGCGTAGGAGTACTTCTCGGAGAGCTCCGACTTGAGCCGCTCGTTCTCGTGCGAGAGCCGGCGCTGCTCGAGGGCCTTGTTCACCGTCAGCACCACTTCCTCGTTCTTGAACGGCTTCGGGATGTAGTGGAAGGCGCCCTGTTTCATCGCCTCGATCGCGCCGTCGATGGACGAGAAGGCGGTGATGACGATGACCGGCAACGTCGGGTTGGCGATGCGCATCGCGCGCAGCGTGTCGATGCCGCTGATGCCCGGCAGCATGACGTCGAGAATCACCAGATCGACTTCCTCGGTGCTGTCGAGGATGCTCAGCGCTTCCTCGCCGCTGGCCGCGGAGATGACGTCGAATCCTTCGCGCCGCAGGACGGCGTCGAGCACGTCGCGCAGGACTTCTTCGTCGTCGACGATGAGGATTCGCATGCGGTCAGTTCACGGTTGACGGTTGTCGGTTCGCGGTGGCGCAACGCTCGGCCACCGGCAGTGTGATGGTGAATTCGGCGCCCGCGCCGGGCGTGCTGCTGACGGCGATGTCGCCGTCGCTGGCGTGCATGATGCGGCGGCTGATGGCGAGCCCGAGTCCCGTGCCGCCCTGGCCGCGCTTGGTGGTGACGAGCGGATCGAAGATGCGCCCGATCATGTCCGGCGCGATTCCCTTGCCGTCGTCACGCACGCGGATCGTCACTCGCTCGTTTTCCTCTTCGGCCGCAATCCAGATGTTGCCGCCCTCGCTCACCGCGTCGCGCGCATTGAGCAGGACGTTGGTCAGAACCTGCTGCAGGTCCTGAAAGTTCCCGCGCACGCGCAGCGGCACGAGCGACGTATGCACGCGGATGCGCTTCGCATTCAGCAGGTCCTCGTGCAGCGAGAGCGTGGCCGTGATGAGCTCCGGCACGCTCACCACTTCGCGCGTGCGCGGCCGGTTGGCGATCAGGTCGAGCAGGTTGTTGACGAGGTTCGAGGCGCGGAACGTCTGCTGTTCCATCTTCTTCAGCAGGCCGTATTTCGGATCCTCCTGCGGCGTCTCGGCGAGCAGCAGTTGCGCGTACGAGGAGATGCCGGTGAGCGGCGTGTTGACCTCGTGCGCGACGCCGGCGGCGAGCAGGCCGAGTGAGGCCAGACGCTCCTTGTCCTGCAGCTCGCGCTCGAGCCGCACGCGGTCGGTGACGTCGCCGATGACGAGCACGCGCGCGCCGTCGGCGACGTCGCCGGCGGTGAGCGGGCTCGCCGTCACGGTCACTTCCTTCTCGACGCCGTTGCGGTTGATGAAATGCGTGGTGAGCGTCGCGCCGCTGTTGCGGTCGAGCTGCTCGTACGGCGGAAAGAGCTCGTGAATGCTCTCGCCGGCGTGATCGGAGCCGACCAGATCCCAGAAGGCGCGGTTCGCGGTCAGCACCGTGCCGTCGCCGGCCACCACTGCGATCGACGAGAGCGACGACTCGATGATGTTCTCGTTGTACTCCTTGAGCGCGCGGATCTCCTCGAGCTGCCGCCGCAGCTTTCCGTAGAGGCGGGAGTTCTCGATGGCCAGCGCCACCGGCGCGGTGAGCGTGCCGATCAAATGGAGGTCATCGCGCGAGAGCGGCTCCTCGGTGCGCCGCGTGCCGAGAAGCAACAGCCCCTGCATCTCGCCGCGGTTGCGCAGCGGAAAGAGGTAGCGATAGCCGGCCTGCAGGAGCTGCCACGGCACTTCGCTCTCGTCCGGCAGACGCGGCGCCGTGAGCACCACCGGACCTTCCTTCGGCATCCTGCCGAACGCCTCGACGCTGATGCGCCGCGGCACGCGCTCCTCCGGATCGTAGATGACGAACGACGCCGCCTCGCGCGTGTAGAGATTCATCCGCTCGATCAGCAGCGTCGCGCGCAGCCGGTCGCGCAACATCGCGATCAGCTCGTGCACGTCGTGGAACGTCGCCAGCTCTTCCGCGAAGTCGGTCATCGTGCGGCGATGCCGGTAGCTCTCGCGGTAGAGGATCATCTCGATGACCGACTCGATCTTCCCTTTGACCGGAATGAGCACGCCGGCGATCAGGAGGCCCGAGGAGAAGGCGAGGAAGTTCCGCTCCATCGCCGAGCGCTCTTCGATCACCCGCGACAGGATCACGTTGACCGTCGAGAAGGCGATCATGCCGAAGACGAAGGTGACGGAGTACGCCAGCACTTCCTTGATCACCACCTCGACGTCCCACAGTTTGTATCTAAGGATGGAGACGGCGAAGGCGAGCGGAATGAAGGCGAGCGGCAGGATGGCCAGCGTCGAGTAGATCGGCCGCACGCTGCCGCTCAGCAAGTACGGAATGATGTAGAGCACGAGGAACGGAAGAAACCCGAGGGCGAGCCCGAGGTAGATCCACTTGATCTGCTTCTTCCCGACCGCGGCCGCGCGCTGATAGGTGAAGGCGAGCGCCGCCACCGCCAGCGTGAAGTAGACGGCGAAGTCGATCAGCTCCCAGCGGTCGATGAGCTGCAGCGAGCGGCGCGGCGATGTGATGGCGACGGCGTTGCCGAGCAGCAGCAGGTCCATCGTCCAGAGCGCGAGCAGCGCCGGCGGCACGTAGAGATACGCGATCCACGCTTTCTTCCGCAGCAGCGGCTTCGGGAACAGCAGGAAGAAGTTCAGCGCCAGCGGCGGCAGAAAAATCCGCGCGAGCTCCTCGGTCATCTGCAGGAGCTTGTAGCTCCAGTCGATGTCGCCGGCCGGCGTGTAGACGTAGACGATGAACGAGAAGAGCGTGACGAAGTAGAAGAGGCGGCTCTCGCGCGTCGCGCCGCGGAAGAGCGTGAAGAGTCCGATGGCGATGTAGAGGAAGCCGATGAAGCTGAGGATCAGGTACGGGTAGTCGACCTTCAGCTCGGGCGGGCTGTAATGAATGGTGAGCGTGCGGCCGCCGCGCGCCACGAGCATCGGCACCGACTGCCCGATGCGCCGCAGCGTCTTCTGCACGCCTTCGACTTCGGTGGTCGGCGTGTCGCCGATCAGCCAGATCGCGTCGCCGGGACGGAGGCCGGCGCGCTCGGCGCCGCTGCCGGCGTCGACGCTCTTCACCACGATCACGCCGCGGTCGCGGGTGAAGGTGAAGTCGATGCGCTCGAAGGAGGAGCGCTTGCGCTGGAACGAGACGAACGCACCGAGGACCACGCCGACCGTCAGGAGCGCGATCAGGAGGTTCGTGACGAGCGAGCGGCGCATCGGAGTGGACGAAGCGATTCAATGGCAGTGCCGCGCCCGGAAGGCGGCTAAGCCGTTGATTCAAAACGCTGAAGCGTGCGACGGATTTCCGCATCGGCCGGCGGCGCGTCCAAGGGCTTGGATTTGCCGGGCCGGATTTTTGGAGCGTTCAGGCGAGCGGAAACCTGCACACGTCGCGCAGCAGACACACCCGGCAGTTCTCCGCGCGCTGCTTGCGCGCGCAGAGGTCGAGGATGCCGAGGCGGC
The DNA here is from genome assembly GCA_036389275.1 of Thermoanaerobaculia bacterium. GTDB lineage: Bacteria > Acidobacteriota > Thermoanaerobaculia > Gp7-AA8 > Gp7-AA8 > QHVT01. The sequence goes on along the minus strand of DASVQE010000029.1, from coordinate 28,293 downwards.
AGAGCGCGAAGTCGTAGCGCACGGGGTCGGACGGGTCGAAGCGCGCCAGCCGGTCGGTCAGCGCGCGCGCCGCTTTCCAGTCGCCGCTCTTGCGCTCGCTCAGGCCGAGAAACGTGGCGATGCGGTGGACGTGCGTGTCGAGCGGCATCACCAGCTTGGCCGGATCGACGAAGGTCCAGAGGCCGAGGTCGGGCGGCGTGCGGCGCACCATCCAGCGCAGATAGAGGTTCATCCGCTTGCAGGCGGAGCCGTCGTCCGGGCTGGTCAGCAGGTACTCGATGCCGGAGACGCGCAGCGAGGCGACGAAGCGCGCCAGTGACGGGCCGATGTCGGCGTCGCGCGCGTCGTAGCAGCTCGCGAAGAGATGGCCGAGGGAGCCGTGCGTGGCGATGGCGTCGGCGAGACAGCCGAAGAGCATCACCAGGTCGGGCGTCTTGTGAAAGCGATGGGCGAAGCCTGCGAAGCGTTTGCGCGCTTCCTTCGCGTCGAACGTTTCGAGATAGCGATACGGCGACGGCGTCATCTTCGCCAGCACCGCGCCGATGTTGCTGACGATGAAATCGGCGCGGCCATACGCGAACGCGGCGGCGATCAATCCGGCCACTTCCTGGTCGAGCGGATCGTCGTAGCGGAGCACGAGCTGCAGCGGGTCGGGCTCGATGGTCGAGACGTCGAACGTCGCCACCAGCGCGTCGAGGCGGTCCTTCAGGAGATCCGGAAGGACGGGCTTCCGCCGTTTCACCAGCGGACGCTCTGGAAGGCCTTGCTGTTCACCGCCACGACCACGTACGGCGAGGTGAAGGCTTGCGTGACGATGGCGTCGGACGGCGGTCCCTGCACTGCCGCGTCGACCACGAGCGCGTCGCCTTCGAGCTTCGCGCCGCGCGCGACCACCGTCCAGCCGCCGGTCGACTTTTCGCCGCCGAGGAGAAAGACCACCGACTCGCGCGAGAAGTCGACGGCCGGCGCGTCGCCGTTGCCGATCAGCGAGGACCAGAGCCGCTGGTACGTGGCCTCGTCGAGCGCCGGCGTGGCCTGCGGTTTGGCAGGTTTGGCGGCCGCGTAGCCGCCGCTCGAGAGCGTGCGCAGTTGAATCGAACTCGACGTAGCAGGCGCATCCACGGCCGTTCCTCCCGTCGCGCACGACGACGCGAGCGCGACTGCGAGCAAGAGACTCTTCATGCGGGCGGCAACAGGAGCGCGGCGGGAACTGTTCCGGGAGATCGGCGTCATACCATTCGCCATGCGTTCCCGCACACTCGCCCTCGCCGCGTCACTCCTTTGCGCGCTGCCGTCGCTGGCGGCGATCACCGGCTCGGTGATGACCACCGACGGGCAGCCGCTGGCCGGTGCGCGCGTCTCGATCTACGCGCTCGAGGGCGGCGAAGCGCGGCGCGCGCGGCTGCTCTCCGACAATCCCGAGGCGGTGCCGCTCGCGTCGGCGCAGACCGATGCGAAGGGCTCCTTCACGCTCGACTCGCCGAAGGATCCGGTGGTCGAGCTGCGCGTGTTCGCCCGCGGCTACGAGCCGAGCGCGCGCCGCATCGAGCGCGACGAAGACACCGGCGCCACCGCGCTGACTCGCAGCGAGACGCGCAGCGGCAGCGTCAAATCCGCGGGCAAGCCGGTGGCGAACGCGGTCGTGTCGATTCTCTACGGCAGCTTCGAGTACGTCACGAAAACCGACGCGCAAGGGCGCTACGAAGCGCCCGACGCGCGCCGCATGCGCGCCATCGCCGTCGTGCATCCCGACTTCGCGATCGATGAAGAGACGTTCACCAGCGTGATGGGCGCCGCGCCGCCGCCGGCGAAGCTGCAGCGCACGCTCACGGCCGGCGCGAAGCTCACCGGCCGCGTCGTCGCCGCCGACGGCACGACGCCGGTCGCGAACGCGAATGTTCTCGTCGACGGCTGGCCGCTGGCGGCGAGCGGCGATGACGGCGCGTTCACCATCGCGCGTGTGCCGTCGCGGTGGTCGCTCGTCACCGCGCAGAAAGGCGCGCTCGCCGCGCAGCGCACGTTCACGAAAGAACCCTCGCTCACGCTGCGCCTGGCGAAAGCGGCCACGATCTCCGGCCGCATCACCGACGCGAAGACGAAGCTTCCCGTCGCCGGCGCGCTGGTCCGCCTCGGCATGCGCCGCATGGGCGCGGGCAGCGACGCGCTGCAGAGCGCCGTCACCGACGCGAAAGGGAACTTCGCGCTGACGGCGCTGCCGGGCGCGTTTCAACTGACGGCGTCGCATCCGGCCTACGAGCTGCGGCAGCAGGACGTCTCGCCGTCGGCAGGGCAGTCGCTGTCGCAGGAGCTCTCGCTCTCGCAGCTCGCGCGCGTGAGCGGCACGGTACTCGACGAGTCGCGGCGCGGCATCGCGGCGGCGCTGATCGTCGCGGAAGACAGCGGCGGCGATCCGATGGCCATGCGCTTCCGCGGCGAGACCGCCAGCGCGGCCAGCGGTCCCGACGGCCGCTTCAGCATGCGCGTCGGCGCCGACTCCGACGTCCGCCTCCGCGCCACGCGCAAGGGTCTGCCGCCCGCTCGCAGCGAGCCGCTCCGCCTCGCCAGCGGCGAGCGCAAGAGCGGCGTCGTGCTGACCATCCCGACCGGCATCGCCGTCACCGGCCGCGTCACCGACCGCGAAGGCAATCCGCTCGGCGGCGTCGCCGTCACCGCGGCCGAGGCCGCGAGCGGCGGCGGCGGTCCGTTCCGGCAGCGCATCATCATCGACGATCCGAACGAGCCGCAGGACGAGCCGGTGCGCAGCGCGAACGACGGCACGTTCGCGATCAAGGTGAAGGAAGGCACGCACGACTTCACCTTCCGCCGCGAAGGCTTCGCCACGCGCGTGGTGCGCGGCCGCAGCGTGACGCCTTCGGCGGAGAACGTCCTCAACGCCACGCTCGATCCGGGCGCCGACGTCAGCGGCCGCGTCACGCGCGGCGGCGCGCCGCTCGAAGGCGTGTCGATCTTCGGCATCGGCACCGAGATGGTCAGCGGCACGACGACGTCCGACGGCACCTTCACCATCAGCACCTCGCCCGGTCCGCTGCGGCTGACGTTCCGCAAGGACGACGAGCTGGTGAACGAGGTGCGCATGCTCACCGCGCCGGCGCGCGACGTCGTGGTGGACGTGCCGGCCGGCGTGCGCGTGCGCGGCCGCGTCGTCGACAAGTCGACGCACAAGCCGGTCACGTCCTTCCAGGCCGGCATCTCCGTCTCGCGCAGCGGCGGCGGCATGGTCATGGTCGCGCCTCCGCTGCTGCGCAGCTTCACCAGCGACGACGGCTCGTTCGCGCTCGAGCACGTGCCCACCGGCGCGGTGAATCTGGTCGCGAACGCCGCCGGCTACACGAGCGCGCGCACGACGCTGATGCTCGAAGATGGTAAAGATGTTGACGATGTGGTGCTCGAGCTCGACTCCGGCGTGCGCCTCACCGGCCGGGTGACGGGTCCTGACGGCGCGCCGGTCGAAGGCGCGAGCGTGCGCGTGGCGGTGTCGGCGATGGGCGGCTTCGCCAGCCGCGGCGCCGCGGCGCGGGCGACCACCGACGCGCGCGGCGAATACACGCTGGAGGCGCTCGAGCCGGGCGAAGAGACGATCGAGTTCTCCCATCCGCGCTACGTGGCCACGCGCAAGAACATCGATTTGAAGGGCAAGGAGCTGCGGCTCGACGCGCAGCTCGGCGCCGGGCAACGCCTGTCGGGCACGGTGGTGACGGAGTCGGGCGCGCCGGTCGCCGACGCCGAGATCAGCGCGCGCTCGTCGTCGGGCTCGTTCCGCACCGCGCGCAGCGACGGCAACGGCGCGTTCACCTTCGAGTCGCTCGATCCCGCGCGTTATCACTTCGAGTCGACGAAGAGCGGACTGGTGGACGGCAGCGTCGACGACTTCGACGTCAGCAGCGGCGCGCCGCTGCGCATCGTCATGCACGCCGGCGGCACGATCTACGGGCATGTCTCCGGACTGTCGGCGGACGAGCTGGCGAATGCGACCGTCGAAGTCCGCGGCTCCGGCAGCGATGCGATGTCGCCGGTCGACGCCTCCGGCAACTACCGCATCGACGGCGCGCCGCTCGGCACGGTGCAGGTGCGCGCGTCGATCGGACGCGGCTTCGGGCCGGGCGGACGGAGCTCGGCCTCGCAGACGGTGGAGGTGCAGCCCGGCAGCGCGCAGCAGGTCGATCTGCACTTCCGCGCCGACACCACCATCCGCGGGCGCGTCACGCGCAACGGCCAGCCCCTCGGCGGCGCCACGGTGAACTTCCAGCCGCGCAGCGGCGCGCAGGCGAGCGGCAACGCCACCACCGACGAGCAAGGCAACTACAGCGTGACCGGCCTCGAGGAAGGCGACTACTCGGTGGCGGTGATCGACATGCAGCGCTTCAGCCCCTACACCACCCGCTATCGCGTGAGCGGCTCGGCGACGTTCGACATCGACTACAGCGCCAGCGCGCTGCGCGGCCGGGTGATCGACGCCGCGACGGGCGATCCGATCGCGAATGCGAACGTGCAACTGCGCAACAGCGGCGGCGGCGAGTCGAGCGGACCGCGCATCGCCCGCGGCGCGTCGACCGACGCAGGCGGCGCGTTCGCCATCGACTTCGTCGCGCCCGGGACGTACACCGTCAGCGCGAGCAAGGAAGGCTACGGCAACGAGCTCTCGACCGTGACCATCGGCGAGTCGGCGCCGGAAGCGATCGAGCTGAAGCTCGGCCGCGCCGCCGGCGTGACGCTGATGGTCGTGGACGCGCGCGACAACCATCCGCTCTCGCCGCTGGTGTGGGTCTTCGACATGAGCGGCAACGTCGTGACCGATCCGCGCATGTCCTTCGGCGAAGGCGCGAGCGGCGAGCTGCGCCTGTCGCTCGCGCCGGGTCGTTACCTGGCAACCGTCTCCGCGTTCGACTACGCGCCGCGGACCGTGAGCATCACCTCCCCATCGACGCAGACCGTCGGCCTCACCCCCGGCGGCCAGATCGTGGTGCGCTCCTCGAGCTCCGATCCGGCGCGCGTCCGCGTGCTCGACGCCACCGGCAACCCCTATCCGCGCCTCGCCATGCGCCCGACGACATTCGACCTGCCGCCCACACCCGCCGCCATCCCCATCCCACACGTCGCCCCCGGCACCTACACCCTTCAACTCCTCGGCGACAACGACGCCGTCATCGCCACGAAGACGGTGACGGTGGCGGAAGGACAGACGGTGGAGGTGAATTTGTAGGGGTGGTGGGAGGAGGCGTGGGCTGCTCGTGCGGCGACGCCGTCGTCGCGCTGAACGTGTAGCGCCGCTACTCGTGCGCCGTCGTCGTCCTCACGATGAACTTGCAGCGCCGCTACTCGTCGTCGTGATCGTCGGCCACCAACGCCCGCTCCGGCATCTCGCCCACGATTCGCGCGTCACTCGCGAGGACTCCACGTGCGGTGCGCCGCTGCTCATTGTGGTGACACCTTCACCGTGGTGAACCTGTACCGCCGCTGCTCATGCGGCGACGCCGCAGTCACCGTCCACCGCCCCTACTCTTCGTCGTGCTCGTCCATCACCAGCGCCGGCTCGGGGATCTCCGCCACCGTTTCGAGCGGCACGCGCGAGCGCTCCATGTGCGGTGCGCCGCTGCTCATGAAGATGTTCTTGCGGTATTTCTCGAGGCGCTTGAAGAGGTGGTGCAGGTCGTACGTCAGGCGCATGACCGTGCGGCGCAGCTTGTATTTGACGCGGCGGAAGTTCTCGAGGTCGTCGCTGCGCAGGGCCGGGAGGAAGGAGTGGATCTCGGAGATGCGCTTGCGCACCTTTTCCAGATCCTTGTCCTGGATGTTGAGGAAGACTTCCTGCCCGTCGACGAGCAGCGGCTCGAGGCCGCTCATCTCGGCGTCGAACCAGTTCCAGAGCTGCACGAGGTCGATGCGGCGGCCTTTCGACAGAAAACGGGTCTCGAGCAGGTCCTGCCGGAAGTAGCCGAGGAGCTTGCGGTCGTCGGTCTTGTTGAACTCGTCGTCGGTGAGATTGCGGACGTTCCAGACGGCGTAGCGAATGATGTCATTGCGCGTCGAGCGCAACTGCCGGATCACTTCTTCGAGGATCTTGAGCGGAAGCTGCGCCAGCGACTGCGCTTCCGGCAGCGGGCGTGGCGAGGACATGGCCGGCGAAGAATACACGATCACCGCGCGGCGAAGAACGTGGCGTCGCCGCTGCGCGTGTCGATCAGCGACGCGTACGCCGCACCGCGCCCGCTGGTGAAACGCACCACCGCCCGTCCGCCCGCCACGCGCACCAGCACCGCCGCCTGCGCCAGCCCGCTGGCCGTGGCGAGCTCGTAGCGCGCCAGCTCGACGCCCGCGCCGTCGTACACGATCGCCTCCGCGGTCGCGGCGCCGTCGGAGACGAAGCCGATGTTGGTGCGATACGGCGGGACGGTCTCGATGAAGGAGAGGTGCTGTTCCGCATTTCCGGAAGTGAGGAACGGCGCATATTGCGTCGTTCCGTCATGCACGATGCGCGTATCTCCTGCTCCGGTGATCGCGCCGGCCGTGCCGGGGCTGGCGAATGCGGTCGACACGACATCAACGTACGCGCCGGCGAGCTCGCGCGTCACGCTGATGCCTTCGTGAATGTAGCGGAATGCGCCCGCGCCCCAGAGATCGCTGCGCCAGGCGCTCGTGCCGATCGCCGGCGCCAGGCCTTCGCGCGGACGCTCCACCGCCGGAATGAACAGCGCGTCGCCCGATGCATCGAGCTGCGAGAGATAGCCGCCGATGCGCGCGGTGCCGCTCACCACTTCGAAGCGCGCCTCCGTTGCGTCGACCGGCAGTTGCAATTGCTCGAACGGGCCAATGGCGATCGTCGCGCCGTTGATGCGAATGATGCCGCTACCGCCGCCCGTCTCCACGATGCCGGCGTTGTTCCGCGACGGCTCGCTCGGGAAGCCGCGCGCGACGAGCGGCGCTTCGCCGAGGGCAGTGGTGTCGCGCACCGGCGGCACCTGCGAGCCGATCGTCCCGGCCGGCGTGAGCGCGTACGTGCGGCTGTTCACGACCACGTCGCCGAGGACCTCGAGGCTGCCGCTGCCGGTGGTGTTGAAGGCGCTTTGCAGCACGTCGTCGAACGCCGCGGTCTGGCCGGCCGCGAGCGGCACGTCGAGCGTCGTGAACGTCTCGCCGCGGGTGAAAATGAGCGTGGCCGTCACCGGCGCGCTGGTCACGTTCGAGAGGCGCACGTCGGAGGCGAACGGTGTGATGCCGGCGCCGTAGAGATGCGCGACGACCGGGATCATCTGCGTGCGCGCGGCGCGCGGACGGGCGGGCGGCGGCGGGTCGCCGGCGAACCGGAAGACGAGGCCCCACGACTGCAGGATGCCGGTGTCGAGCGGATGCACGTCGGCCACGCGCAACTGCCAGACGCCGGCGGCGCTGCGTCCGCGCAACACCTCGAACGATCCGGCCGGCGCGGCGTCGACGCCGTACGTCACGTGGATGTCGCGCGTGCGGTCGTTCGACGGCACCTGCAGCAGGATGGTCGTGCCGTCGGGCGCGATCAGTTGGATGCTCAGATCGCCGCGCGCGCTGTGGTCGATGTCGACGCGCACCGCCACCGACTCGATCACGCGCGCGTCGGTCACTTCGATCGTCGAGGTGACGCCGGCGAGATTGTTCTCCGGAATGGCGAGGCCGTGCTGCGCGCTCTGCACGTGCGTCGCCGCGGCGAGCGTCGTGCCGTTGCAATTCGTGAGGATGCCGCGCGCGAGCATCGGCGCGCAGATCGCGTTCGCGTGCGCGCCGCCGTAGAGCAGGCGGTCGGTCTCGAGGAGCCGCGCCGCCATCACCGCGAAGGTCGGGCGCGGCGGCACATCGAAGAGCGACTCGAGCACGAGCACGTCGGTCTCGCGCTTGCCGGCCGCGAGAAAGATCTCGCGCAGCGCCGACGACCAGATCTGCCCGTTCGCATGCTCGACGCCCGGCGTGTCGCCGCGCTGATACGTGGCCATCGTGCGCGGGCTGTCGACGCGGCGCAGGCAGTTCGAGCCGGGCGCGTAGCCGCAGTTCTGCGAGGCATCGTCTTCCCAGCAGCGCGCGTCCCAGTCGGCCAGGCAGAAGGGATCGCGTCCCGACGCCTTGCGCGTCGCGTAGTGCGCGGAGAAGGCCCAGTAATCGCCGAAGCCTTCGCTCATCGCCCGCGACTCGCTGGCGAACGTGTCGAGGAACGTCCCCGGCGCGATCCACTCCTGAATGGCATGTCCGTATTCATGCACCACCAGGTCCGCATCCTCGGCGTCGTCGGTACCGCCTTCGCCGAACAGCAGTACGCCGCGCCCGAGCTGCGCCTGCGACGGCACGAACAGCGAGTCGTCGGCCGTGGTCGCATGCGCGTCCGTCTCGATGGCGTAGGGCGCGATGGCGCGCGCGCCGCTGTAGCCGAGGGACTGCAGGTAGCGCTGACTTCCATCGATGTGGAAGTACGCATTGACGTCTTCGAAGCCGTCCTGCTCGCGATCGAACACGAGCGACCCGGACGCATCCGGCGGCGGCTTCGGCGGACCCTGGCGATCGACCAGCGCCACCCACGGTCCGCGCAGCGGTCCGCTCTCGATCACATCGTCGAGGAGCACGTCGCGATACGCGGCGGGCGGCACCGCGCTCGCCGCGTCGTTGCGATCCTGCAGCGACGGATCGTTCAGCGACGCCACCGGATTCGGATCGAACACGCGCGCCGGCTTCGCCTCGTAGTAGAGCGGGATGCGCCGCACTACCGCGCCGGTAGTGAGGTCGGTGTCGATGGCGATGCGGTCGCGCGTGATCTCGCGATGCGTGAGGCGGCCGCGCATGAGGAACGATGAGCGAGCGACGAACGGCTGCGGCGCGGCGCTCGCCTCGCACGGCCGCGTCACGTAGTCATCGCTCGGGATGCCGTCAACGTACTCGCGGTAGCGGCAGTGCGTGCCGGTGAGCGAGTGGCGCACGAGCTCGATGCGCAGCTCCGCGCGGGCGGACACCGTGAACAGCAGCGCGACTCCCGCGAGCAGGCGGCGCATCGGGAGAGTCTACTGAGAGAGCGCGGCCTGCGCCTGCGGCGCGACGGTCGCGGTCTCGCTCGCGAGCGGCAATGAAAAGTAGAAGCGCGTGCCCTGCCCTTCTTTGCTCTCGACCCAGATCGCGCCGCCGTGGCGCTCGATGATCTGCTTGGTGATGTAAAGCCCGAGCCCGAGGCCGCCGTAATTCGTCGACGACACCTGACGACCGCGATGAAAACGCTCGAAGACCTGTCTGAGCTCGTCGGCCGGAATGCCGATCCCGCGGTCGCAGACCTGCGTGACGTACGAGTCGCCGCGATCCTCGACCGTGACCGTGACGTCGCTGCCGTCGGGCGAGTACTTTACCGCGTTCTCGAGCAGATTGCCGAGGACCTGCTCGAGGCGGTCGCGGTCGCCGATGATGGTCTTGCCGTCGTCGGGCACGCTCACGTGGAAGCGGCGGTCGCTCACCGCGGTGTGATGGCGATGCACCACGTCGCGGACGAACTGCGCCCAGCCGATGGCTTCGCGGCGGATCTCCAGCCGTCCGGTCTCGATGCGCGACACGTCGAGCAGCTCGAGGATGAGCCGCGACATGCGATCGATCTGGTCGAGGGCGATGTCGAGATACTCCTCGGAGGTCCCGAGGTCGCCTTCCTTGATCAGCATCTTGGCGAGCTGCGTGTAGCCCTTGATCGAGGTGACGGGCGTGCGCAGCTCGTGCGAGGCGATCGACAGGAACTCGTCCTTGAGGCGCGACAGGTCTTCCACTTTGCGACGTGCGTCGACCTGCTCGGTGTAGAGCTTCGCGTTCTCGATGGCCAGCGCCGCGCGCTCGGCCAGCACCTCGGCCAGCGGCAGCTTGTCATCCGTCATGGCGCGGTCGGGATCGTTCGCGGCGATGATCATCGCGCCGATCATTTCGCGCCGCGTGCGCAGCGGCAGGATCAGCAGCGAGGCGAGCTTCATCGGCGCCGGATGATAGGTGCCGGGGCTGGTGACGTCCTGCGTGCCGCGCACGTTCGTGGTCAGCGACGGATAGCCGGTCGAGACCACCTGCCCGATGATTCCTTCGCCGACGACCAGCGGCTGGCGATAGATGTACGACCACGCCAGTCCGAGCGAAGCCATGTCGCGGTGATAGATCGAGGCGACGCTGAGCTCCTTCGAGTCGCCCGACTTGAGGATGACCGCCGACCAATCGCCGAGGACTTCGGCCACGCGCTCGGCGATGGCCTGGGTGACCCAGGTCGGATCGATGTTCGAGGAGAAGAAGGCGCCGGCGTCGGCGAGGATCTGCGCGCGCTCGGCCTGGAGCTGCATCTGCTCTTCGAGCGCGCGGCGCTCGGTGATGTCGCGGAAGGTGACGATGACGCCGGAGGTGCGGCCATCCTCGTGCAGCGGCGTGGCGCTCATCGACACCGCCACGCGCACTTCTTCGCGCGCGATCATCACGGTCATGTCCTGCACGGAGCGGCCGGTCGACAGCGCCTGCGCGGCCGGCAGTTCCTGCGGCGTGAGCAGCCGGCCGTGGCCGTCGCGCAGGCGATAGAGCTCGGCCTGACGGAAGATGGGGACGCCGACTTCGCCGGTGCCGAGGAGCCGCTGCCCGGCGGGATTGATGAAGACCGTCTTGCCGTCGCCGTCGACGAGCATCACGCCGTCGGCCATGCCCGCGATCATCGCCTCGGTGCGCCGCACCTGCCGCGTGATCGACTCGTTGAGGAGCTGCTCGAGGCGCGTGCCGGCCACCGCCGCCACGGCGATGATGACGATGCCGAAGAAGACCATCAGCATCATCACCCACTGCCGGGCGCTGGCGATGCGGTCGAGCGCGGCGGCCTGCTCGCTGCGCACGCGGTCGGAGATGAGGCCGGCGTAATCGGGCGCGGCGCGGCGGAGCGACGCCGTCTCCAGCATCAGGTCGACGGCGGCGCGGCCGTGGTCGCTGCGCTGCAGCACGAGCTCGCGATCGGTCAACAACTTGACTTGTTGCTGGTGGCGGCGGAACTCGAGGACGAACTTGCGGTCGCGCGGATCGCGGGCCAGCTCCATCGCCTGCGACTCCGCCTTGTCGAAGTCGCGCACGGCATCGTCGTACTGCTGGATGAACTGCGTCTGCGACGTCAGCAGATAGCCGCGCGCGCCGGAGATCATCGTGTTCAGCGCGTCGTCCATCGTGCGCACCGCGTCGAGCAGCGGACGCGACTCCTGCACGATGACGTACTCCTGCCGCTGCTCCATGCGGAGCACCGTGAGCGTGAGCGCCACGCCTGCGACGATGAGCAGACTGAGGCCCCAGAACGCACCCCAGATCATGCGACGGACGGAAGGAGACATGCTGCCGGACCCGTCAGAAGCAAAATCCATGCGATGGGAACGAGCTGTGCAAAAAAGAGTCGATCATGCGCCCGCTGCGCAACGCCACCATCTCTTTCGGACTGGTCAACATCCCGGTCCGTTTCTACACCGCCACGAAGTCGGAAGACGTGCACTTCCACCTCCTGCACGGGAGCTGCGGCTCGCGCGTCAATCGCAAATGGTGGTGCCCGCAGCATGAGGAGATGATCGAGAGCGCGGAGATGGTCCGCGGCTTTCCGGTCGCGAAGAATCGCTACGTCACCTTCACTGACGAGGAGATCGAGGCGCTCGAGTCGGATGAGAATCGCGCCCTCGAGATCACCGAGTTCGTCGATCTCTCGCAGATCGATCCGGTCTTCTTCGAGAAGGCTTACTACCTCGGCGCCGCGCCAGGCGGAGGCAAAACCTACCGGCTACTCGCGCAGGCGATGAAGAAGCAGAACAAGGTGGCGGTAGCGCGCTGGGTCACCGGACACCGCGAGCATCTGGTGGTGCTGCGGCCGTTCGAGGACGGCCTCGTGCTGCACACGATGTACTACGCCGACGAGGTGCGCGACTTCTCGGCGATCGAGACCGAGGGCGGCGAGCTGCGCGACAAGGAGCTCGGCCTGGCGGAGATGCTCATCAACGAGCTGAGCGTCGACGAGTTCGAGCCGCTCAAGTACAAGGACGAATACCGGCAGCGGCTGATGGATCGCATCGAGGCGAAGTCGCAGGGCGAGGTGATCGTGGCCCAGGCGCACGACGAGGAGAAGGCGGCCGAAGTCGTCGACCTGATGGAAGCGCTGCGGCGCAGCCTCGACGCCGGCGGCGCGTCGAAGAAGCGCGCGCCCGCGAAACGCGCTCCGTCCGAGCCGGCGCGGCCCGCGTCGAAGAAGAAAAAGGCGTCGTAACGCATGCCCGATCTGCTGAAGAAATATCGCCAGATGCGCGACTTCGGCGATACGCCGGAGCCGGCGGGCGGCAAGCCGAAGCGCGGCAAGCTGCCGATCTTCGTCATCCAGAAACATCAGGCGTCGCACCTTCACTACGACTTCCGCCTGGAGATGGAAGGTGTGCTCAAGTCGTGGGCGGTGCCGAAAGGTCCGTCGTACGACCCGTCCACCAAGCGGCTGGCGATGATGACCGAGGACCATCCGTACGACTACGCGAAATTCGAAGGCGTGATCCCGGAAGGCAACTACGGCGCGGGCAACGTGATCATCTGGGACGAGGGCGGCTGGGAGTTCATCGAGCCGGGCGACGATCCGGTGAAGGCGCTGAAATCCGGAAAGCTGACTTTCCGGATGTATGGAAAGAAGATGTTCGGCGAATGGGCGCTGGTCAAGATCGGCGGCCGCGGGAAATCGGGCGACAAGGGTAACGAGTGGCTGCTGCTCAAGCATCGCGACGAGTTCGCGAACGAGGAGGTCGACGTCACGCGCGTGGCGCCGCGGTCGGTCGTGTCGAACCGCCTGGTGGAGGAAGTGAATCCGGCCAACGTCTGGCAGAGCAACCGGAAGGCGGCCTCGCGCAAGGCGCCGACGCTCGCGGCGCGGCTCGAGGCGGAGACGAAAGCGTCCGCTACGAAGAAGAAGAAGACGCCGGCGAAGAAGGCAGCGGCGAAGAAGAGCCCAGCGACGAAGAAGAGTCCATCGACTGAAGCGCCATCTCGAGCAGCTTCCGCTCGGAGTCGAAGCTCGCGCGCCGCAACGCAGCCGTCAGCTCGACCCACTCGACGTCGTCCACCTCGCTGAGCTGCGGCTGCAGCTCGCCGGCGACGTAGTCCATCAGATAGAAATCGACGCGCTTGTGGATGAGGGTGTCGCCGGCGCGAAAGTAGTACTCGATCGTGTCGAGCGGCTTGACGATCTTCGCCTGCAAACCGGTTTCCTCGAGCACTTCGCGCAGCGCCGCCGCCTCGGCGGTCTCGCCTTCGTTGACCGCGCCCTTCGGCAGGCCCCAGCGCGTGCGGTTGCGCGTGGCGATCAGCGCGACGTGCGGAACGCCCTCGCGCACGGCGATGACGGCGCCGCCCGACGAGTGTTCGTTGCGCGTCTTCCGCCGCCCGGCCGCCATGTTCCGCATTCTAGCCGGAACGTACGGTTGGGGCCGTCTCATGCGGGCGGAAGGCGCTGGTTTAATGACGGAAAAAGGCGTACATTTCCGGCAACAACTTCACAATTTGTTTCCACGCCCGAGGAGGAAGGTTTATGCCTGGACTTGCGGCTTTAACGACGATCGGACTGGTCGCCGTCGCTGTGCTCATTCCGCTGCTCTTGAAGCTTCGCCGGAAGGATCTGATCGACGCGATCATGAAGAAGCGTCAGGCGACGTCGAAGCTGGTCACGCGCGCCGAGTACGTGGAAGGCCGCGACTGCATCCCGGTGTCGCTGGCCGTGACGGCCGACTCGCTGTACTACGAGAATCCCGATCTGGAAGCGTCGTTCGAGCTCTCGCGCATCGACGAGATCGAGTACGAGGACGAGCTCTCGACGGGCAAGAACCTGCCGGCCGACAAGCGCGTGCTGCGCATCCGCTCGCACGGCGCCGTGTTCGAGTTCGTCGTCGACCGCGCCGATCAGCCGAAGTGGGCCGCCGCACTGCCGGCGCGCCGCCTCGACGCTCCCACCGCCCGCGCCGTCTGACGCCGGAATGGCCTGCCGCGGCCTCCTGTTGGCCGCGGCAGCAGCGTTCTTCCGCGTCGGGGTGTAGCGCAGTCTGGTAGCGCACCTGCTTTGGGAGCAGGGGGTCGGAGGTTCGAATCCTCTCGCCCCGACCAATTCCTCCTCCTCCGTCCCCGTAGCTCAGTCGGATAGAGCAACAGCCTTCTAAGCTGTGGGTCGCAGGTTCGAATCCTGCCGGGGACGCCAGCGCGCCTTCACGACCCCGAATACAACACGAACGGCGCCCAGTAGAGCGGCCGGTTGTAGATGCTCTTCGATCGGACGAGCGTGAGCTTCGCATCGCGGAGCGCGCGCGCCGGATCGCCGCTCTTGGCGAGGTTCTCATAGAGCCGCGACATGAGTTGCGGCGTGGCGGCATCGCTCACTTCCCAGAGGCCGGCGATGACGTTGGAGGCGCCCGCACCGAGAAATGCCCACGCCAGTCCGACCAGACCTTCGCCGGCGTAGGCGCGCGTGCCGGCGCCGTGACAACTCGACAGCGTGACCAGACGCGCGGCGAGGTGCTGCGCGACGATGTCGCGCGCGACGAGCTTGTACGACTTCGCAGCATCGAATCCGAGGATCACCGACGAGTCGAGCGGGCGAAGCCGCGTGGCCACGCCGTGCGCGACGAAGTGCAGCACGTCGTACTGCTCCGGCGTTGCGGCGCGGTACGCGGCCGGCGTCGCGTTCGCGCCGGTGAGCAGTTGCGGCTTCGCGAAGCGCTGCGCCACGCGCGCAATCTCTTCTTTCGCATGTGCCAGTGGCGGAAACGCGGGATCGGCGGGCAGCGGATCGCCGACGATCAGCGCCGAGCGCGGCGCGGTCGCGCTCCTGCGCTCTCCGCGCGAGAGCAGTTGCAGCGAGCCGGCGGCGGTGACGACCGCGTCTTCGATCCAATAGTGCGCCGGCTGCGACGGCGGCACGAGCGTCTCGAAATTCAACGCGTGCAGCTTGCCGTCGCCGACGACGATCACGCGCGCGTTGCGCGGTACCTTCGCCGGCGCGACGAGCATGTCGTACAGCTTGCGCGCGCGCGGGCCGCTCATGGTCAGCGTGCCGCGCGCCCCGAGGAGGTCGCGCTGATACGCGCCGACGGCGCTCTCGATGTCGGACGCGCGCGGCAGCGTCGCCAGCGCGACGCCCGCCGGCGTGACGCTCCAGAGATACGAGTGCTCCGTGCCGAGCCAGTAGCAGAGAATGACGGCGTTGTGCTGCTTCGCGATCGCGACGGGATCGAGCGCGCGCGCCGCGGCAGCGGAGCCGAGCACTTCCTCGAGAGACTCGGCGCGGCTCAGCTCCGTCGCCGCGAGCGCGTCGTTCGCGCGGCCGCTGGCGACCAGCAGGTCGACGTACTCGTCGAGGACTGCTTTGGTCTTGCCGGGAAAATTCAGGCGCAGCTCGACGTCATCGATGGACGACCGCAAGGCGCGGCCGGTCTCGACGGCGCGGCGATAGGCCTGTTCCGCGAGCGCGGTCCGTCCCGAGCGTGCGTAGACTCTGCCGAGTCCTGCCTGCGCTTCCAACTGAAGCGGCCGGCTCTTCGCATCCGCGATCACGCCGCGCAGAATCTTCTCGGCGACGTCGTAATGCGCGGCCGCGGTCTCGATGCCGGCGTCGATCACGCGCGAGCTGTGCTCCGCCTCTTCCTGGCCGTTCTTCGTTTTCAGTACCAGCGCCTCGGCGTTGTAGCGCCGGGCGTCGTCGAGGCGCCGGGTCTCGAGCGCGATTCTCGCGAGATTCGCGAGCGCATACGCGCGCTCGATCTCCTGCACGCCCGGCGCGCTCACGACCTCGCGATAGCGCTGCTCCGCGACGGCCCAGTCGCGACGGTGGTAGGCGAGGTTGCCGAGCTGCACGAGCCACGTGGCGCGGTCGCCGACGTTGTTCACCGCCCGCGCGCCTGCCTCGGCTTTGACGAATAGCGGCTCGGCCGACTCGTCGTCGCCGTTGTCGAGGTACGCCCAGCCGAGGTTGCCTTCCGTCTGCTCGATTTCGCGGCGCAACCGCAGCTCGCGCAAAAGCGGCAGGGCCTGCTCGCCCCATCGGATCGCCTCGGCCGGACGCCGGTGATGGAGCGCAAGCACCATCGCGGCCTGCGCGCGCGCTTCCGCGGCGCGGTTGCCGTAGCGCCTCGCGATGCGCGTCGCATCGCGCAGGTGCTCCTCGGCGTGCGCGGGATCGAGGTTCAGCGCGTTGACGACGATGTAGTAGTCCGCCATCAACTCCGGGTGGTGTTTCGCGGCGATGGCGCGCGCCTTCTCGACGGAAGAGCGGTCGCCGGTCACGTAGGGCAGGAAGAGCAGGCGCCGCACTTCCGGAACGCTCGTGCGCAATTTCGGCGGCAACTGCCGCGTGAGGATTTTTGCGGCTCCGTCGCGGTCTCCGGTTCGCGCGAGCAGCTCGCCGCGCATCACGCGCAGCGCCCATACCGCCTCGGCATCGCTCGATGCGAAGCGGCGCAGCGCGGCGTTGATCCGTTTCTGCGCGGCGTCGTAGTCGGCGCGGTCGATCAGCGTCCGCGCCGCGCGCGCCTCTTCCTCAGCGCTCGGCGGCGCCTTCGGCGGCGCTGCTGACGCTCCGAGAAGCAGGAGCGCCAGCAGCGTGATCGCGAGCAGAGCGCTACTTCGCCGGCATGATCGGGCTGCCATTTCCCTCCACGGAACCGACGGTCATCGAGCCGCCGCTCGGCGAGCCGGACGTCGTCGTCGGGTCGCCGGACAACACCATCGGCATCATCAGACGCTCACCGGCTTCGCCGCTCTTCTCGACGACGTCGAAGTCGAGCGTCTCGCCGAACTGCAGGCGCACCAGGTTGATGCGGCGGCGTCCGTGCTTGAAGAGGAACTCGGCGAGGTGCAGCTTGCCGTAGCCGGGGATGTGTACGGCATAGCCTTTCGGCGGCTTGACCAGATGCCGCGGCACTTCGGCGCGCTCGAGATACGAGCCGCGCACCGGCGTCCGCGCGTTCAGAGCGTCGAGCAGGTCCTGCTTCTCGTAGTCGAAGCGCTGTGCGTAGTCGTCGCTGCGGCCGCGCACGACGCGCGCGAAGTCGTCGTAGGTGCCGCAGCTGCCGAGGTCGACGTCGAGCGCCGGCACGACCTCGTCACCGTCGACGGTCACGCCGCGGAACGTCGCGTGAAAGTCGAACAGCGAGTCGGCCTGGTTCGCATCGCGCGTCGAGGTGAGCGAGGCCTGCATGAGCGCGATCTTGAGCCGGCCGAA
The DNA here is from genome assembly GCA_036389275.1 of Thermoanaerobaculia bacterium. Lineage (GTDB taxonomy): Bacteria > Acidobacteriota > Thermoanaerobaculia > Gp7-AA8 > Gp7-AA8 > QHVT01. Next base: position 11,060 of record DASVQE010000029.1, on the reverse strand, counting down.
GAGCGTGAGATTGGTGATGTAGACGTCGGCCTGCGTGGAGAAGACGTCGCGCGAGCCGAGGCGCGAGCCGCAGACGCGGCTCTCGGCGCGCGTGAACTCGACGCCGTCTTTGCAGTAGTTCTCGACCACCGACGAGCCGATGCCGCCGGTCGGCGCGAGCGCGGTTGCGGCGAGGCTCGGGACGGCGGTGGTGCAGCCGCTCGCGTCCTCGAGCATGCCTCCGAGTCCGAGCACACTTGCGTGATAACTGAAGTCCGTCATGGGCTACCTCCTTGGGACGTCCTCACGTCCCGGTTGCTGCGTCTCTCTGCAGTGGAACCACGTTGAATCGACGGCTGACGAGCGCGGTGCGGTTGCCATCCTTGCGGACGCCCGCGACCGTCAGAACGTAGCTGCCCGCGGGCAACGCGCGCAGCAGCAAAGGGATCGATGATTGCGCCTCTTGCGGCGTGATGGTCCGCTGGCCGACGACGTCGCCGCGCGGTCCGTGCAGCGCGGCGTCGTAGCGGACGTATTGCGGGTCGGCCGGGATGTCGAACTGGAGCTCGGTTGCGGCGTCGTCGGAGACGTGCACGACCGGCGCGTCTTCGGGGCCGCGCATCTCGCCGGTGAGCAGCGTGTCGCTGGCGCGTCCGAACTCGGCCGTCGTCAAGCGTGACGCGCCGCGCGGAATCAGCAGCACGGCCACGGCCAGCGCCGCAGCGACCGGCGCGAGCCACATCCAGCGCATGGTGCGGCGGCGCGGCGCGTCGATGGAGACGACGTTGCGGCGCTCGGCGGCGACGCGGCGGCCGCCATCCATCAGGCGCGCGCCGGCGCGCAGCACGGCGGCGCACTCCTCACATTCGAAGGCATGCGCCTCGTACGCTTCGGCGTCTTCGGCGCTGAGCTCTCCGAGGAGATAGCGCTCAGGGACGTCGTCGCGGGTGGCTGCGGTGTGATCCATCGTTCTCATAGTGACGGGTGGCGTAAAAACGTTTCATCGCTCCAATGACTGGCGCATCGACTTGACGGCGCGGTGGATGAGGACGCGGAGATTGGCGCGCGTCACGCCATAGCGCTCACAGACGGCGTCTTTGTCTTCCTCCTGCAGAAAAACCGCTTGCAGAATGTCGGAGTCGCGCCGCGGCAGCTCGGCCAGCAGGCGCCGCACCTCGGCGGCGGCGCGGCTGCGGTCGACGCGCTCCTCGACGTCGGGCAGGACCGCGCTCTCGCGCACCGCTTCGAGCGGCTGGCTGCGCGAGTTCGCGCGCGACTGCTCCTGCGCCACGTGGCCGGCCACGCCGTAGACGAACGCGCCGAGCTTGGCGCCCTCGTGCAGATCGCCGAGGCGGGTGAAGACGCGGGCGAAGGTCTCCTGGATCAGATCGTCGACGTCGGTGGTGTGCAGTCGGCGCGAGAACGTCGCGCGCAACAGGTCGCGAAAATAGTCGTGGAAATGGCGCACCACGGCAGAGTCGCACTCTCGCAGACGTCGCACATAGTCGTCGTCGAAGCGGAAAAGTTCCATTGGGCGGTACTTCTACTTTACTGCAATTACGCCCTAATGGTTCCGCGGAAGGGTGTCAGGGTGTCTTTGTGGAAGGAGGCAGGAGCCTCAATAAGGCCTGCCGCACTGCCGCATGCGCAATGGCCACTTCCACGTCGCTCTGTACGAGGGACAGATAGCGGCTGGGGAGATCGGCGGTGGCGCCGGCGGTGAAGAGGCTCTCGACGCGGGCGGCGATGGCCTCGACGTCGGCGCGCTCGAAATCGGTGCGCGACATCGAGTCGATGTCGACGATGAGCGTGGTCATCGGGCGGAGCCAGGCGAAGAAGGGATCTTCCTGCAGGAGCTGCAGCAGGTGATTGGGGCCGCTGACCGGCGCGACGTTGGCGCGATAGTCGGCGCTGGCGGCGTCGATCAGCGCGCGATGCAGCGGCATGAGGTGCTTCCAGAGCTCGCGCAAGGCGGCGCGCAGCTCCGCCCGCGCTGGATCGTCGGGAGTGTGCATCGTGCGCGCGTAAACGTCTTCTTTTTTCATGCGCGTTTCATGCGGGTAAATCACGCGCCTCCACGGTTGGCTGGGGAAGGGTGGGCAGGCAGTAGCCAACCGTGAAGGCCGTGACAGGTGGAGTCGCCAGGAGCTTCCAGTCTACAGCAACTCACGGGCCGGGCAAGAGGTTGCGAGCGTTCCGGAGCGCGAGTAGAATGCGCCGCCGCCTCGGAATGAACCCTCCGGAGCGGTGGTTAAGGTTCCGTGCTCGCACCCATAGCTCAATTGGATAGAGCATCTGACTACGGATCAGAAGGTTTGAGGTTCGAGTCCTCATGGGTGCACCAAACTCGGTTTTGAACTCACGGCGGGCACGGGCCCGCCGTCGTACTCTTTGACAGATGGAACAGGCGCAGTGGATGGACGCGGCGTTCGCGCTTGCGGACGAAGCGGCCGGCGACGGCGAGATTCCGGTCGGTGCAGTGGTCGTCGATCGCGACGGCAGGATCATCGGACGGGGACGCAACCGGCGTGAGTCGGGCGACCCGCTCGGACATGCCGAGATCTACGCGATCGCCGAGGCGGCGCGGGCCGTCGGAGACTGGCGGCTCGAAGGGACGACGATGTACGTCACGCTCGAGCCGTGCGCGATGTGCGCGGGCGCTCTGGTGAACGCGCGCGTCGAGCGGCTCGTCTTCGCCGCGCGCGATCCGAAAGCAGGCTTCTGCGGATCGCTCGGCAATCTGGTGCAGGACCCGCGGCTCAATCATCGTCTCGCCGTCGAAGGCGGAGTCGAAGAGGAGCGGTCGCGGATGATGCTCCAGCGGTTTTTTCGTACGCTGCGCCAGCGGTAGACCCGATACGGAGAGGTGGCAGAGCGGTTGAATGCGGCGGTCTCGAAAACCGTTATACCTTCACGGGTATCGAGGGTTCGAATCCCTCCCTCTCCGCCACTCGGTTACATCCGTTCATTGACAAGGAGAGATGGCCGAGTGGCTTAAGGCGCACGCTTGGAAAGCGTGTGTACGTTAACCCGTACCGTGGGTTCGAATCCCACTCTCTCCGCCATTCCATCGATGCAGTCGGCCCGCTGGGATGAGCCCGGGTCCTGTGCAGCAGGAGCACCGAACCTCGTCAGGTCCGGAAGGAAGCAGCGATAAGGTGCCTACCCTGTGTGACACAGTCCGGCCTGGGCTCTTCCGAGCGGGCTTTTCGCTTCTATACTGACCGCGCCCATGTCCTATCAGGCGCTCGCGCGCAAATACCGTCCACAATCGTTCGATGACGTCGTCGGCCAGCAGACGGCCGTGCAGACGCTGCAGAACGCGATCGAGTCGCAGCGCATCCATCACGCCTATCTCTTCTCCGGCGTCCGCGGCATCGGCAAGACCACGCTGGCGCGCATCCTGGCCAAAGCGCTCAACTGCGAGCAAGGGCCGACGCCGAATCCCGACAACGCCTGCAGCATCTGCCGCGAGATCACCGAAGGGATCGATCTCGACGTGCGCGAGATCGACGCCGCCACCTACACCGGCGTCGACAACGTCCGCGAGCTGCGCGACGTCTCGCAGTTCCAGCCGGCCCGCGATCACTACCGCATCTTCATCATCGACGAGGCGCACATGCTCTCCACCGCCTCGTGGAACGCGCTGCTCAAGCTGATCGAAGAGCCGCCGCCGCACGTGATCTTCATGTTCGCGACGACGGAGATGAACAAGGTCCCGACCACGATCCTCTCGCGCGTACAGAAGATCCTGCTGCGCAAGATCACGCTGGACGATCTGATCGCGCGCCTCTCCGACATCTGCAAGGTCGAGGAGATCGCGGCCGAGCGCGCGGCGCTCGAGATCATCGCCCGCCGCGGCGAAGGCAGCGTGCGCGACTCGCTGTCGCTGCTCGATCAGGTGATCGCCTTCAGCGGCCGCTCGGTCACGGTCGCCGACGTGGCCACGATCCTCGGCCTCTCCGACACGACCTTCTTCGCGCGCGTCGTCGCGCACATCGCCGCCGGCGAACATGGCGCGCTGCTCGAGGCGCTGCAGGAAGCAGCCGACAGCGGACGCGATTTCAAGATGCTCTATCGCGACCTGCTGAACTTCGTGCGCAATCTGCTGCTGCTCGCCGGCGGCGCGAACGAAGCGATGCTCGGCTGCGCGCCGGAGGACATGCCGGCGATCCGCAGCGCGGCCGAACAGTTTTCGTACAGCGAGCTGCTGCGCATCGCGAACCTGCTGCTGCGCGACGACGAGACGGTGAATCGCGCCGAGCATCAGCGGCTCGCCGTCGAGATCGCGCTGCTGAAGGCGGCCACGTTTCCGCGGCTCAAGAGCGTCGAACAGGTGCTGGCCGGCGATCGCTCGGCAGCGGCGCCCGCGCCGGCGCCGCAACGCGCGAGCGCCACGGCAGCGGCAGCACCGCAACGCGCGACGCCCGCGGCATCCGCACCATCCGCACCGGCAACACCGCGCGGCGACGGCTCGGTCGAATCGTTCCTCGAACGCGCCAAGAAAGCGCGGCCGATGCTCGGCGGCTATCTCTCCGCCGCCACGTCGGCGCGCAAGGACGGCACGCGCGTGGTGCTGCAGTTCGATGACGCGGCCATGGGGCAGATCGTCGCCGACGAGAAGACGTCGCTCGAGAAAATCGCCGCCGAGGTTTACGGCGCGCCGACGCAGGTCATCATCGAAAGCGGCTCGAGCGAACCAGGCTCCGGCCGCCGCGCCGAGGATCGTCCCTCGCCGATGCAGGACGACCCGGTGCTCAGCGCATTCCGCAAGCACCTCGGCGGCGAACTGGTGAAGGAGATGAAGCGATGAACATCAAGCAGCTCATGAAACAAGCGCAGCAGATGCAGGAGCAGATGCAGCGCCAGATGCAGACCATCCGCGTCGAAGGCACCGCCGGCGGCGGCATGGTCAAGGCGGAGCTCTCGGGCAACAAGGAACTGCTGGCCATCACCATCGACAAGGAAGCGGTCGATCCCGACGACGTCGAGATGCTGCAGGACCTGATCAAAGCCGCCGTCAACGAAGCCGCGCGCAAGGTCGACGAGGAGATGAACTCCTCGATCGGCGCGATGACCGGCGGCATGAAGATGCCGGGTTTCTGAGCCTTGTCGACGACTGCGCCGCCGCTCGCGAATCTCATCAACGAGCTCACCAAGCTGCCGGGCGTCGGCGGCAAGTCGGCCGCGCGCCTCGCGTATCACATCCTCAAGCGTCCGGCCGCCGAGGCGGAGGCGCTGGCGACGGCGATCCTCGAGGTGAAGTCGAAGATCTTCCGCTGCTCGGCGTGCAACAACATGACGGACGTCGAGCCGTGCGCGATCTGCAGCGATCCGCGCCGCGACGCCACGGTGATCTGCGTGGTCGAGGAAGCCTTCAACATCCAGACGATCGAGTCGACGCGCGATTTCAAAGGCGTCTACCACGTGCTCCTCGGCGCGCTCTCGCCGCTCAAGGGCGTCGGGCCGCAGGACATCGACGTGGCCGGCCTGATCAAACGGGTGCAGCGCGGCGGCGTGCGCGAGGTGATCGTGGCCACCAACCCCAACGTCGAGGGTGAGGCGACGGCGCTCTACATCGCCCAGCAGCTCCGCCCGGTGGACGTGCGCACGACGCGTCTCGCGTTCGGTCTGCCGGTGGGCGGCGATCTCGAGTACGCCGATCACGTGACCATGTCGAAGGCACTCGAAGGTCGGCGCGAAATCTAACCGCTGACTGTGCTATACAACGGGAAATGGCCGCTCCGGATCTCGTCATGTACGAGGAGGAGTACCAGCAGATCAAGGACATCCTTCACCGTCTGCAGGTCGACTCCAACTCGAAAATCGTTTTCCTGGTCGACAAGAACGGCCAGCAGATCGCCGTGCAGGGCGACATGCGCGGCGTCGACGCGACGTCGCTCGCCTCGCTGACCGCCGGCAACGTCGCCGCCACCGACGGGCTGGCGAAGCTGATCGGCGAGAAAGAGTTCTCGATCCTCTTTCACGAAGGCGAGCGCGACAACATCCACATCTCGCTCGTGGCGCAGCGCGTGATCCTGGTGGTGATCTTCGACGAGAAGTCGTCCCTCGGCCTGGTGCGCCTGCGTGTGAAGAAGGCATCGCAGGAGCTCGAGCGCACGTTCGAGCAGCTCCTGAAAAAGGCGGAGGCGGAGCGCGGGTCGGCGGCACACCGTTTCGACTCGCCGTTCGCCGAGATTACGGACGAAGACATCGACAGCCTGTTCAGCGAATAGTCCATGACGTTCATCAACTACGCTGCGCGGGAAATCAACTGCAAGATCGTCTACTACGGGCCCGGCCTCTGCGGGAAGACGACCAACCTGCAGTGGATCTACGACAAGACCAATCCGCAGGCGAAGGGCAAACTGATCTCGCTCGCCACGGAGACGGACCGCACGCTGTTCTTCGACTTTTTGCCGCTCGACCTCGGCACCGTGCGCGGGTTCAAGACGCGCTTCCACCTGTACACGGTTCCTGGACAGGTCTTCTACGACGCCTCGCGCAAGCTGATTTTGAAAGGCGTGGACGGCGTGGTCTTCGTGGCGGACTCGCAGGAAGCGCGCATGGAAGCGAACGTCGAGTCGCTGCAGAATCTGGACAAGAATCTGAAGGAGCAGGGCTACGACCTCAAGAGCGTGCCCTACGTCCTGCAGTTCAACAAGCGCGACCTGCCGACGGCGCTCGCCGCCGACGAGATGTACCGGCAGCTCAACTTCAAAGGCGAGCCGACGTTCGAGGCCATCGCCATGAACGGCACGGGCGTGTTCGACACGCTCAAGGCGGTCGCCAAGCTCGTGCTCACCGAGTTGAAGAAGAAGTAGCGCTACTCGATCTTCACCGGGATCCGCACTCCTCCGATCTCGACTTCCAACGCGCGCGGTTCTTTCTTTTTGTCGACGGGAACGTCGAGCCGTGCTTCCGACGCGTCGACGCCGCGCGCGCTCTCAACCAGCTTGCCGTCGGCGTGCACGCGCGCGGCGCGCAGCCGCGTCGGCACGGCCACGTTGCCGAGGACGTCGCGCAGGGTGAGGCCGACGGAGAGGCCGCCGCGCGTGCGCGTGGCAACGGCGCGCGACTTCTCCGGATCGATGCGCAGGCCGACGCCGACCGATCGTTTGAGCAGGCGGCGGAACGGCTCGGGACGTCCGCTCGGCCCGCGCCAGACGCCTTCGATCAGCGCGGAGACGTGGTAGACGCCGGGGAAGCGGTTGTCGCGGATGGTGGCGGTGAAGCCGTTGCCGCTCTCCTCGAAGCGCAGCCGCTCGTCGCGCACGGCGAAGGCGCCGGGGCGGGCCTGCTCGTAGTCGGCGAGAAAGCGCGCCTCGTCGAAGAGGTCGAAGCCTTTCTTTTTCGCGATGTACTTGCGCCGCGCCTCGGCCGGGATGGTGCGGGCATCGGCGAAGGCGTCGCCGAGGTTGTGCGCCGGCGCGACGAGGCGCGCGTCGACGCGCAGCGTGTCGACACTGTGGCCGCTGCGGTCGGCCACGCGCAACGCCACGCGGAATTCGTCGCCGGCAAATAGCTGCAGTTTTTCCGGCAGCAGAAATGCACTCAATAATCCGCGATCATAAATATTGACGGATACGGTGCATGCTCCTGCGGCCGCGGTCATCACGCCGAACTGGTCGATCTCGTCGATCGACTTCACCGGCGCCGGAATGGTCCGCACCGCGGCGCGCTCCTTCGGCGACTGCGCCAAGCGGCCGTACACCGGACCGCGCACCGGATGCGCGCCGGTGGGCGTGAGCAGCATCCAGTCGGTGACGTCGAGCCGCGCCCGCTCCTCGCGCATCTTGTACGCCGCGCGCACGCGCCAGGTGCCGCACCACTCCGCCGCGGTGGCGGCGTTGCGCGCGAGAAAGATCGTGGCGCGGCCGTTCCGCTTGCTGAAGGTGATCTCGTACGGCGAGGTCGACGACGCGTCGAACGTCGCACCGCTCGGCGCGATCAGCTCGAAGCGCCAGTGGTCGTCGTCGAAGTCGTAGCCGAGGCAGGCGATGAGGAAGGAGGAGTCGGCGGTGGTGACGGTGAGCTCCGTGTCGACGTACTCGCCGGGAAAGAGCTCGTAGATCGGATCGATGGTGGCGCTGTAGCCGAGGGCCGCGGCCAGCGAGTCGGTGAAAAACTTGTCGAGCGACGGCAGGTCGTCGCCCATGAAGTGATGCGGCACGGCCGGCGGCGGCGTCTTCCCTTTCGAGACGATGTCGTGAATGGCGGTGTAGTCGACGCCGTCCCACCCGCCGCCCATGCCGAAGCCCATGGCGAAGATCAGCGTGTCGGGAAACTGGTGGAAGGCGAGTGAGCTGAGCGGCGGCGGCGCGGTCTCGAGGCCGTCGGTGAGGAAGTAGAGGAAGCGCGTCTCGCCGGCCGGCTGGTTCACGAACGGCGCGCGCACGATCGAGGTCTCCGTCGACGTGAGCGCGCCGGCGATGGGCGTGCCTCCGATCGGCGCGAGCGCGGCGGCGTTCGTGTTGAACTGCGCCTCGCTGTGCGGCGTGCCGTCGCGGATGATGCCGGTCGGCGGCGCGAAGACGCTCGTGAACTGATTGACGGTGCCGGCGGCGTTGGTGGTGAACGTCTGCACGCCGCCGGTCACGTACGCGGCGCCGCTCGCGAGCGCGGCGTTGCAGTCATGCAGCAGGTTGCCGACGGCGAGCTTCGCCGCTTCCCACTTGGTCAGGTTCGGCGAGCCGCTCACCGCGATCGGCGTCGAGCCGGTCATGCTGAACGACTGGTCGAGGGCGATGCCGATCGCCACCTCCGTGTCGTACGAGTAGCCGAGCGCGCGATGGTCGAGCAGGTCGCCGTACGTCGTGGCCGGGAAGCTGGCCATCGCGTAGCCGATGCCGTCGAGGATCGGATCGCTGTACGCCGCCGCGCCGACCCACGGCCAGACCAGATCGGTCGTGGCGGTGAGCGTCGCCGCCGGGCCGGCCGTGTAGTTCGCGGCTCCGCCGTGATCGTTCACCTGCCACATCGCCCAGAGGCGGTCGATGTTCGCGTGGTGCATGAAGAAGAGCGGATCGTTCGGCGAGACGCTCACGTTGCGCAGATGGCCGCCGGTCCAGTTGTGGATGTAGCCGTGCAGATGGACGCCGCCTTCGAGCGTCGAGCGGAACGTGCCGTACGTCGTGAGCGCGAGCAGGCCGGTGACGTCGCTGCTGATGGTGAGCGCGTCGAACGGCGCGTCCTGCACGCCGTACTGCCAGCCGAGGCCGCGGCGCAGCGTGGTGCCGAGGGCGGCGGAGGTGAAGGAGCTGTGGATCCGGAAGCCCGGAAGTCCGGAAGGCCACCAGGGCGGCAGTGATGCAGGTGCATTGAACGCAAAGTATCCGGAGGAGACGGGGCCGCCGTTCGAGTCGATCGCGCCGGTGCCGTTCGGTCCCATGAAGTTGTCCTGGAAGAGCACCGCCTCGACCGCGGCGTGATCGGTCCAGTCCCAATACGGCAGCGTGACGTCGGGATGCACGTTCTGCAGCGCGCGCTCGTACTCGAGGATGAACTTGCGGTGCCACGGCAGGAAGCCGGAGTTGCCATGTCCGACCGCGATCGGCGAGCCGCCGCCCGGCGGCACGATCTGGCCGATGGCGATGTGCATGCCGACGAAACGGTCGTAGATCGAGAAGCCGGCGTTCAGCGGATCGGGCGTGTTCTTGAGCGTGAGCACCGCTTCGAGATAGCGGTCGCGCTCCACGTCGGTCAGACGGACAAAGCTCTTCCTGAGGCCCATGCGATCTCCTTGTCAGGAGACATAGTGAGGCCTCCGGCGAAAATGTTTCAGGGCGCGAGGCGCGACGGCTCGTTCGCGTCGTAGCGCTGCACGTCCTGCTTGGCGGCCGCGGCGAGGTCGCCGAGGTTCGCGGCGGCGTAGCAGACCGCGCGGATCTGCAGGATCGACGCGCGCCACGGCACGTGCGGCTCGAGCTGCTGCAGCGCGGTCAGCGTGCCGACGCCGCACTTGCGCGCCTGCCACGTCACGCCGAGAAAGCCGCGGATGCGCTGCTCCTCGAGCACATGCGAAGCGAAGGGACGGGACAGCGCGTCGACGACCATGTTCGCCAATGCCGGATCGCCGGAGAGCTCGATCGACGCGGTGATGGCGCCGTCCATGATGTCGAGCAGCGGCCAGGGATCTTCGCGATAGCGCGTCAGCGCGCTGGCCAGCAGCGGCGCCGCCTCCGCATCGCGTCCCTGTTTGTGGCGGAGGATGCCGGTGAGCGCGTCGGCCTCGGTGATCTGCCACTGCCGCAGCGCGTTGATGAACGGCATGGCTGCCTCGTCGCCGCTCTGCGCGAGCGTCATCGCTAGCGACGCGGTGTCGAGCGAGTTCACCGGCGCGAACGGTGTCTCGCGATAGACCGCGAGCGCGCCGGCGTAGTCGCCGATCGAGTAGTGCTTGGCGAAACGGTTCTTCGGATCGCGGGTGTTGAGCCATTCGAACGAGGAGCGGTTCGCGCCGACCGCGGCCCAGTCGATGTTGCCGCGCACGACCGCCGGACGATCGCCGCCCGGCACGCGATGCGTGGCGTCGATGATCTCCTGGATCAGCACCGTCTCCGATCCGAGCAGCCGCGCGAAGCTGAACTCGATCACCTGCCGGTCGTCGGTGTTGATGATCGGCGCGCGCGCGGCGGCGGCGCTGGTCAGGCTCTCCGAGGCCAGGAACCGCGACAGGATTCCCTCGGGCGACTCGACGCGCCACGCCGCGTGCGCGGCGCTGCGATACGGCTCGGTCGCGAGCCGGCGGCGGATCAGATCGACGTCGTGCACGATCGGCTCGCGCGAGGCGACGAGAATGAGATCGCCGTTGGTCGTGGTCCACGTTTCGACGTGCGGGAACGAGGTCGAGATCGTGGCGTAGATGGTCTGCTGCGTGCGCGTGTCGACGGCGTACATCTGCATCCACTGCAGAAAAATCCCGCCCGGCTGCAGGCGCTTGACCGCGGCCTCGTAGAACTCGCGCGTGTAGAGGCTGGCGATGCCGGCGCGGTACGGATTCGACGGCTCGGAGAAGATCAGGTCGTACTTTTCGCGCGTGGTCAGCAGGAACTCGCGCGCGTCGCCGACCGACACGTGCA
>DASVQE010000028.1:0-6292 GCA_036389275.1 Thermoanaerobaculia bacterium | reverse complement strand
GTTCACCGCGGCCAGGCGATTGGTGAGGCGGTAGTAGCTCGCCGCCGCCATCGCGCAGGCCTGCTCGTGATGGCAGCAGACGTACGAGAGGTCGCGGTTGCGGCCGATGGCGTCGTTCAGATGCATCGCCGCGCCGCCCGTGACCATGAAGACGTCTCGGATGCCGTGCGCGGCGAGTGTTTCCGCGATGTAGTCAGCGACGCGAATCAACGGAGGTCTCCTTTTCGTTTGCGGCGCGACGCTGCTGATACCAGTCGTACGTCCGCCGCATGGCACTGCGCCAGTCGATGGTTTGTGTGAGCCCGAGCTCCTGTCGCGCGCGCGCCGTCGACGGCACGTAGCGGTCGATCGGCTTCGAGGGATCGGGAGTCTCGCGGACGATCACCGGCACGCTGGCGTACGAGGCGATCTCGTTCGCGAGCTCGCGCGTGGTGACCGGCGTCTCGGAGCCGACGTGATACGCGCGGCCGCTCTGTCCGCGCAGCAGAATCACCCACAGCCACGCCGCAAAGTCGATGGTGTGCATGTACGAGCGCGTGACCGTGCCGTCGCCGCGGATCTCGACGGCGCGTTGCTCGAGCGCGTCGCGGAGAAACGAGCCGGCGGCGAACTTCGCGTCGAGCGGAATGTGCGGACCGACGAAGGAGAAGGCGCGCAGCGAGACGTACTCGAGCCCCGTACGCGCGGCCTGCTGTGCGCAGAGCAGCTCGCCGACGCGTTTGCTCTCGCCATACGCGGCGCGGCTCTCGCGCACATCCGGCGCGCCCGCAAAGTCCTCGGCGAGATCGGCGTCGGTGCCGCGCCCGCGGCCGTACAACGCGCCGGAGCTGAGGTAGGCGATGCGCTTCGCGCCAACCCGCGCCGCGTAGTCGAGCAGTTGCGCGGTGCCGGCGATGGTCGCCACGAGCGCGGCCGGGTCGTTCGCCAGCGAGTTCGCGGGCGCGGTGGCGCCGTGCACGACGTAGTCGCAGCGTTCGTCGAACTTCGTCAGGCTGGCCAGATCGCCGCTGACGATCGTCACCGCTTTGTCGTTCGCCACGTGCGGCATCTCGTGTCGAAACCGCTCCGCATCGCGCGTCAGCAGCAGCAGCTTCGCGCCGAGACCGCAACGCTCGTCGAGCGCGCAAAACGTCTCCGCGATCGCGCGTCCGAGAAAGCCGCTGCCGCCGGTCAGCAGCAGCGTCGCGCCGCGCAGCGAGCGCATCGCGTCCGGTCCTGCGCGGCGCACGACATCAGCGAGGTCCGCCTCCGGGAGAGTCATCGCCCCGGCGCGCCCCAGCTCTTCCGCGGCGCCTCGACTTCCTCGTCGTCGAAGTTGATCCGCTCCTTCTCGATCACCAGCGGGCGGCGCTGCACCTGCGTGTGAATCGCGCCGACGTACTCGCCGATCACGCCGATGAAGAAGAGCTGCACCGAGCCGAGAAAGAAGATGCCGATCAGCAGCGGCGCCTGGCCGAAGGTGAAGCGATACCAGAACAGCAGCTTCATCACCAGGTAACCCATGGCCACGAGGAAGCTGCTCAGCGACATGACGAAGCCGAGCATCGTGGCCAGCCGCAGCGGCACTTTCGAGTAGCTGGTCATGCCCAGCATGGCCAGGTCGTAGAGCGTGAAGAAATTGTTGTGGGTGATGCCGTGCTTCCGCTTCGGCTGCCGGAACTCGATGGTCGATGCCTCGAAGCCGAGGTCGGCCACGAGGCCGCGGAAGTAAGGATAGGGGTCGTCGATGCGCCGCAGCGCGGCGATCACGTCGCGATCGTAGAGACCGAAACCGGTAAAGTTCTTGACTAGTTTGACGTTGGCGATGCGCGCCAGGAAGTGGTAGTAGCTTCGGCGCAGGCGCGCCATCAACCAGTTCTCGTCGCTCGACGGCTTGACCGCCATCACGATCTTCGACCCGCTGCGCCAGCGCTCCACGAACTGCGGGATCAGCTCCGGCGGATCCTGAAGATCGGAGGCCATGCCGATCACCGCGTCGCCGCGCGCCTGCAGCAGCGCGTGGTACGGCGAGCGGATGTGGCCGAAGTTGCGGGTGTTGACGATGACCTTCACGTTGCGATCGGCCGCGGCCAGCGCGCGCAGCCGCTCGAGCGTGCGGTCGGTGGAAGCGTTGTCGATGAAGATGTGCTCGTAGGTGCAGTCGCCGATCGAGGCGATGGCGTCGCGCACGCGCACGTAGAGCTCTTCGACGTTGTCTTCCTCGTTGTAGCAGCCGCTGACGACGCTGAGGAACGGCATCAGCGGCGTCCTTTCGCGAAGCCGAGCAGCGCATCGGCCACGTAGTCGCGCATCGGCGGAGTCAGGCCGGGATAGACGCCGATCCAGAAGCTGCGGTTCATGATCGCGTCGGTGTTCGTCAGCTCCCCGGCGATGCGATACGCCGGGCCGCCGTCGGGCGAGCGGCGCTCGGCCGCCCAGCGGGTGATGGCCGGCTGCCGCACCAGGTTTCCGGCGAAGAGCATGCGCGTCTGGATTTTCTTCGACTCGAGGTACTGCACGATCTGGTCGCGCGTGAACGGCGCCTCTTCGCGCACGGTCATCAGGAAGCCAAACCAGCTCGGGTCGCTTCCCTCGGTGGGCTCCGGCAGGATCAGCACGTCGTCCAGCTCGCGCAACGCCTCGCGATAGAACGCCCAGTTCGCACGCCGCGCCGCGCCGAAGCCGTCGAGCTTCGCGAGCTGCGCCACGCCGATGGCCGCCTGCATGTCGGTGGCCTTCAGGTTGTAGCCGAGGTGCGTGAAGGTGTACTTGTGATCGTAGCCGGCCGGCAGCTCGCCGAGCTGCCACTCGAAACGCTTGCCGCAGGTGTTGTCCTTGCCGGGATCGCACCAGCAGTCGCGGCCCCAGTCGCGGAAGCTGTTGACCACGCGGTCCATCGCGGCGCTGTTCGACAGCACCGCGCCGCCCTCGCCGAGGGTGATGTGGTGCGGCGGATAAAACGAGAGCGTCGACAGCTCGCCGAACGTGCCGGTCTTGCGGCCGCGATAGAGCGAGCCGTTCGCGTCGCAGTTGTCCTCAACCAGCCAGAGGTCGTGCTTTCTGCAGAAGGCGGTGACGGCATCGAGGTCGAACGGATTACCGAGGGTGTGGGCGACGAAGACGGCGCGCGTGCGCTCCGAGCGCGCTTGTTCGAGCTGCGTCACGTCGAGGTTGTACGTGGGGAAGGTGACGTCGACGAAGACCGGCACCGCGCCGAACTGCAGCATCGGAAAGACGGTGGTCGGAAAGCCGGCGGCGACGGTGATCACTTCGTCGCCGGGCCTCACGCGCCGCTCGCCCCAGGTGTGGCTGGTGATCGCGCTGAACGCGACCAGGTTCGCGCTGCTGCCGGAGTTCACCAGCGACGCGTGGCGCAAGCCGAAGGATTGCGCGAGTCGCGTCTCGAATTGCCGCGTGAATCGTCCCGCGGTGAGCCAGAACTCCAGCGAGCTCTCCACGAGCAGCGCCACTTCCTCGGCATCGTAGACGCGGCCGGCATACGCGATCGGCGTCTCGCCGGCCACGAACTCCGAGCGCCGCTGCTGCCGCAGCGCGACGAGCTCGCGCACCCGCTCGAGCACTTCGCGCTCGAGCGTTTTCTCGCGCTCGATCGCCGCCTCTGGCGCCGTCACCGGAGTTGCCACGTGAGGTCCTCCCGCAACCGCCCTTCGCCGCGGAGACGGTTCAGTGTCTGGATGCGCATGAACGACGAGGTGCGGAAGTTCGCGTCGCGAAAGTTGATCGCGGTCAGTCCGCGCGCGACTTCGCCGATGGTCTCGGTGACGGAGGCCTGCGGCTGCGCGCCGGGCGCGAGCTCGCGGAAGAGCGAGAAGTCGACGCGATACGAACGGCGGTCGGGCGCGGCGGCGGTGTTGACGGAGACGCGCGTGCCGTCGATCTGCTTCGCCACCGCATCGGCGAGCTCGCGCACCTGAAAGTTCCAGTCGTCGGAGCCGGCGTTGGCGAGCACGAACGCGCCGCCCTGCGACGACGGACGCTCGACCGCCCAGGCGATGGCGCGGGCCATGTCGCGCACATCGATGAGCGGCCGCCACGGCGTGCCGTCGCTCAGGATCTGAATCGTGCCGGAGGTCAGCGCCGCGGCGACGAAGTCGTTGAGCACCAGATCGAGCCGCAGCCGGTCGCTCATGCCGCACGCCGTCGCGAATCGCAGACAGGTCACCGCAAATCCCGGCGACGCCACCTTCCGCAGCGATTCCTCGGCCGCCACTTTCGATCGTGCATATGCCGTCAGCGGATTCACCTCCGACCGTTCCGTGCGCGGCGCCTCTTCCGCGAATCCATACACGCTGCAGCTCGAGGCGAAGACGAAGGCGCGCGCGCCGCTCGCCCGCGCCATCTCCGCGACTTTCACTGCCGACGTGTGGTTGATGCGCTCGGTCAGCTCCTCGTTCACGTTGCCGAGAATGTCGTTCGACAGCGCCGCGAGATAGATCACAGCGTCGCACGGC
Organism: Thermoanaerobaculia bacterium; assembly: GCA_036389275.1. GTDB lineage: Bacteria > Acidobacteriota > Thermoanaerobaculia > Gp7-AA8 > Gp7-AA8 > QHVT01. Next base: position 1,841 of record DASVQE010000028.1, on the reverse strand, counting down.
GGGAGCGTCTCCGGCGTGAGCGCGCGCACGTCGGCGAAGAGCTGCTGGTCGAGCACGATCTCCGGCAGCGCGCCGGGCGTGGTCAGGCAGTGGGCGAAGAAGCCGGTGTCGAGTCCGATCAGCGTCGCATCGGGATGCCTGCGCCGCAGCTCGTTCGCCACGACCGGCCCCACGTAACCCATGTTCCCGACGATGAGGATGCGCATGTCACCAGATCTTCCAGGGCGCATTGCCTCCCGCCCAGAGCTCGTTGAGGAGCGTGTACTCGCGCAGCGTGTCCATCGGCTGCCAGAAGCCGGTGTGCGCGAACGCCATCAGCTCGCCCGCGGCGGCCAGCGCCTGCAGCGGCTCTTTCTCGAGCAGCACGCCGGCGTCGTCGGGAAGATAGTCCCAGATGCGGCGGCCGTCGAAGACGAAGAAGCCGCCGTTGATGAAGCCTCCGGAGGCCTGCGGTTTCTCGTTGAACTCGCGAACGACGGACTGTTCCATCCCGATCTCGCCGAAGCGGCCGGGCGGGCGGACGGCGGTGACGGTGGCGATGCGGCCATGCGAGCGGTGGAACTCGAGCAGTGCTTTGATGTCGATGTCGGCCACGCCGTCCCCGTAGGTGAGGCAGAACGGCTCGTCGCCTTCGACGTACGAGCGCACGGCCGCGACGCGTCCGCCGGTCTGGGTCAGCTCGCCGGTGTCGACGAGCGTGACGTCCCACTTCTCCTCCGAGCGCGGGCGCAGATCGGGCGCGCGATCCTGGCCGAGGTGCACGGTGACGTCGGACATGACGAAGCGGTAGTTGAGGAAGAACTCCTTGATCAGCCAGCCCTTGTAGCCGAGGCAGAGGACGAAGTCGTCGACGCCGTGGGTGCTGTAGCCCTTCATGATGTGCCAGACGATCGGACGGTTGCCGATCGGCAGCATCGGCTTCGGCAGGAGCTCGCTGGCGTCCCGGATGCGGGTGCCCTGACCTCCGCAGAGGATGACGGCTTTCATTGGACCGGGCGCGATTATACCCGCGGAGCCGCGGCGCCACTGCGGTACCAGGCCAGCAGCTCGTCCGGCGTGTCGACCACGGCGTCGGCGCCGGCTTCCTGCAGCTCGGCCGCGGAGCCGAAGCCCCAGGTCACGCCGACGCTGACGGCGCCGTTGGCGCGCGCGGCGATGATGTCGTGGCGGCGGTCCCCAATCATGACGATGGACTCGCCGCGCAGGCCTTCCCGCTCGAGAAGATGGGCGAGCAGCTCGCTCTTGTCGGAGCGGGTGCCGTCGAGCTCGCAGCCGTAGACGCCGCGGAACAATGGCGCGAGGTTGAAATGCTCGAGAATGCGCGTGGCGTAGACGTGCGGTTTGGACGTGGCCACGTACAGTGACGGGGCCATTGTGGCGAGTTGCTGTAATGCCGGCACAATGCCGGGGCAGGGCTCGTTTTCCAGCAATCCGCCGCTGCCGTAGCATTCGCGGAATTGCGTCACGGCGACGGAGGCGCGGGCCGGATCGCCTAACAGTGTGAGAAAGACCTGTAATAGCGGCGGCCCGATGAATTGCAGCAATTCATTGTGCGGCGGCACTGTCGCGCCGGCGGCGGTGAGCGCGGCGGCGAGACAGCGCGTAATGCCGCGGCGCGGATCGGTCAACGTGCCGTCGAGGTCGAAGACGAGGTGTCGACTCATTGAGAATCGCCGTAAAAAGCGAAAAGCCGCTGATTGCTCAGCGGCTTTTCATAAAAATTATCCCGGCGGCGTCCTACTTTCCCACGCAGTTGCCCGCGCAGTATCATCGGCGATGCGGAGCTTGACTGCCGTGTTCGGAATGGGAACGGGTATTGCCTCCGCTCTATGACCACCGGA
>DASVQE010000027.1:0-77742 GCA_036389275.1 Thermoanaerobaculia bacterium | reverse complement strand
GCCGCCCTTCCTTTTTGCAAAGTGCCTTACAATTCGGGCTTCCCCATGCGCCCGAACCTGGTTCTTCCGCTCCTTCTCTGCCTGTTCTCCGTCTCCGCGCTCGCGCAGTCGGGCGAATTCGTCGGCACGGTCAACGCCACGCAGTCGGCCTCGGAAGACCAGATCTATCCGCTGCAGATCGAGGTGCGGCGCAGCACGACCAGCGGCACCGCGCGCGTGCATTACTGGACGACCAGCTCGCCGGCGGGACGGGAGAACATGCAGTACGTCCCGACGCAGGGCGTCCTCGAGTTCGCGGCCGGACAGGCTGCCGGCATCGTGTCGCTGCAGCTCGTGCACGACGGGAAGTGGGAAGAGGCGGTGAAGATCACGTTGCATCTCGAGGCGCTGACGCCCGGCTACACGGTCTCGCGCGAGCTGGTGATCAATGTCTGCGACGTCGACACGCCCGTCTTCAGCTTCGCCGCCGACGAGTTCCGCGCCGGTCGCGCGGACGGGACGTACAAGGCGAAGGTGCGGGTGCGCGCGGAGCCGAAGCGGCTCGTGCCGTTCACCATCGACTGGAAGACGAACATCGGCTGGCAGGCCAGCGGCACGCTGGTGGTGCAACCCGACCAGACGGAGGCTGTGATCGAGGTGCCGGTGCCGCCGGACAGCACCATCCATGCGTACGATCCGGTCGAGCTGCGCGCATGGTCGCGCGGCTCCTGCACGGACAGAGGTCCGTTCGTCTCGGCCATGCTCGTGCGCGTCGAATCGCTGCCGATCCCGACGCTGGTCGCCTCCGAGCTCGTCGTGCCGGAAGGCGACTCCGGCTCGAAGGATTACGACATCGTTTTCAAGCTGACGACGCCGCACACGTCGCCGCTGACGATCGTTTGCTTCGCGCACAACGTGCTGCCGTACTACAGCTTCCCGGACGGCGAGACCGAGTACCTCACCTTCGCACCCGGCGAGACCGCGAAGAAGATGCGCATCCGCGTCTTCGGCGACACGATCCCGGCGGCCGACCGCGTCCTCTTCGTCAGCGCGTCCACTTCCTCCGGCCTGCCGGTGATCGGCACCTCGAGCGTGAGGATCACGATCAAGAACGACGATGCCGGCGCGGCGTTCCAGCCGCAGACGCAGGCGCTGCTCGTGAAGGACGAAGTGGCCTGGCGCGTTCATTACGACACGCGCCAGAACGAAGGGCAGGTGAACGCGCGCAGCTCGAATCCGTCCGTGGTCGCGTCGCCGGGGCTGGTGACGTTCCGCATGAACACGCAGGACGTCGACGTGCCGGTGCACGCGCTCGCGCCCGGACAGGCCACCATCACCGCGGAGCTCTCCAGCGGCGGCTCGATCAGCGGCACCGTCACCGTGTTCGCCACGTCGGTGAGCCTCGTCAACAGCAGCGCGCTCGTCGCCCGTCCCGGCACGACCTCGGAGCTGCGCCTGCGCGCCACGCCGCCGCCGCCCGCGCCGTTCCGCCTGAAAGTGCGCTCGACCGATCCGGCCGTCTTCACCACGCAGGTGCCCTCGATCCTCTTCAACACCGACGGCGTGGCCACGCTCAAGCTCGACGCAATCGGCGCCGGCTCGGCCATGCTCGACGTCAGCAGCAGCGGCGGCGCGATTCACGACACCTATCCGGTCAGCGTGAGCGCGGCCATCATCGCCGCGTCGATCACGCCGGCCATCGGAGTCAGCGCGGGCGGCACGAACGTCACCATCACCGGCCAGGGCTTCGTCGCGCCGTGCGGCATCCTCTTCGACAATGCCGCCGCCACGAACGTGACCATCGTCGACGCGGCCACGCTCACCGCCACCGCGCCGCCGCACGCCGCCGGCAACGTGCCGGTGATGGTCACGTGCAACGGCCAGAGCGCGTCGCTGCCCGGCGGCTTCACGTACGTGCCGGGGAAGCGCCGCTCGACGCGGCATTAGCCTTACACCCGGATCAACATCGGCAGCTCGCGCCGGCCGTTCGCGCCCCATTCGACGTCGATGGTGAAGCGGAAGAAGCCGCGCGGGACGTTCTCGCGGATCGCGCCGCCGCGGCGGACGATCAGCGTCGCGCGGACGTCGTTGCCGAACGAGAGTTGCACCGGCTGCGGCAGCCGCGCCAGCGCGCGCGCATTCGGCAGCGGCGCGCCGTTCACGTCGGCGGCGACGATGCGCACCGTGACGTCGGCGTTGCGGTCGAGCGCCTCGTCGCCGTCCGCTGCCGCGCAGACGAACGGCTCGGCGACGGTGCCCGGTTTGAGCACGAGATCGAAGAGCTGCTCGACCGGCGGCGAGTCCCAGATCCGCGGATGCGGATTCGGAATGCCCGCGGTCGGATAGACGCCGATCGGCACCACGAAGGTCTGCACGGTCGGTCCGCTCAGCCACGTGGCCGCCTTGAGCGCGACCGTGCCGTCGCCGTCGACGCCGTCCTGAAAATGTACCTTGCCGTCCGGCTGCATCACGCACAGCACCTCGGTCGGCAAGCCCCAGCCGACCACGTTCGTGATCGGCGGCGTGGCCTGTCCCGGCAGGAGGATCTGGCTCGTGCGCGTGCCGAGGCGCTGGTGCGCGCTCTGCGCGCGCGCGGCGGATTCGGTGTCGGTCGCGCGGATCCACGGCGTGGTCGTCATCGGACCGATCTGCGTGCCGTTCGCATCGAGGACGAAGTTCAGCGGCGCGCCGCCGCGGTCGACCAGCGCGGTCGTGGCCGGATCGGGCGGACAGAGATCGTACGCCGCCTGCGCGCGCCGCATCACGCGCTTCGTTTGCGCGGCGGTGAGCTTCGCGAAGAACGGACCGATTGCAGCGCCTTCCGTGAGGTAGCGGAACGCCTTCAGATTGCCGGCCCACGGAATGCCGAACGCCAGCACCTGCTCGATCTGCTGCACGAGTTGCGGCTGGCTCTCGAGCAGGCGGCGGAAGACCAGGCCGCCGGTCGAATGGATGATCACCACCACCCGTCTGCCGGTGGCCTGCACGAGCTCTGCGATCGCGTTCGTGATCGCTGTCTGCACGACGCTGTCGTCGACGGCGTGCCGCCAGTCCCACCCGATCGCGCGAAAGTTGTCGCCGGCGTCGATCGTGTAGCCGTAGCGGCTGCGCAGGAGGTCGTAGAGCGACTCGGCCTGTTTCGCGATCGGCAGCACGCGCCGGATCGGCGGACCGGCCACGATGTCGGGCGGCGCCGGATCGGGCTGCGTGAGCAGCTCGACGAGCGCCGCTTTCTTCGCGCTGCTGAGCAGATCGGTGATCGACGGCGGGAACACCCTCTTCTGCGTCGACTGCTGAAAGAGCTCGCTGGCAGGAAAGCCCGGGATGAAGACGACCGGCTTGTCAGGCATGACTTCATTCTATCCGTAAGTCCGGCAGAACCGCCGCGCGCCGCTGTGCTATGAAACGCCTCATGCTGACGGCGCTTCTCCTCTCCGCGACGCTCACTTCCGCACAGACGGCCCTCCTTCCTCCCGCAATTCCATGGAACGGGAAATCGCGATCTCTGGTGGTCGCCGCTGGCGATCCTTGGATCACGCCGTCTGAAGTCAGCGGACTGAAGACGACGCCGCGTTACGACGAGACCTTTGCCTATCTGCGCAGGCTCGTGGCGGCGGCGCCGCAACTGAAGATGGTGTCGCTCGGCAAGAGCCCCGAGGGACGGGACATCTGGCTGGTGATCGCCTCGAAAGAGCGCGCCTTCACGCCGGAGGCGCTGCGGCGCACGAACAAGCCGGTGCTGTTCGCACAGGCCGGCATTCACGCGGGCGAGATCGACGGCAAGGACGCCGGCCTGATGCTGCTGCGCGACATGACCGTGCGCGGCACGAAGCGCGAGCTGCTCGACCGCGCGAATTTTCTCTTCGTGCCGATCTTCAACGTCGACGCGCACGAGCGCTTCTCCCGCTACAGCCGCATCAACCAGCGCGGGCCGGAGGAGAGCGGCTGGCGCACGAATTCGCGCAACCTCAATCTCAATCGCGACTACGTGAAGGCCGACACGCAGGAGATGCGGGCCATGCTCGGCGCGCTCGACGCGTGGCAGCCCGATGTCTACGTCGACCTGCACGTGACCGACGGCGCCGACTATCAATACGACGTCACCTACGGCTGGAACGGACGGCAGGTGTATTCGCCGTCGACCGCCGCCTGGCTCGACGCCACGTTCCGTCCCGCCGTCGACGGCGGTCTGCGCGAGGCCGGACACATCCCCGGCCCGCTGATCTTCACCGACGATCCGCTCTCCGGCATCGTCTCCGGCGTGAGCGATCCGCGGCTCTCGCACGGCTACGGCGACGCGCGCCACATCGCCACGATCCTGGTCGAGAATCATTCGCTCAAGCCCTACGACCAGCGCGTCCTCGGCATGTACGTCTTTCTCGAGCAGGCGCTGCGCACGATCGGACGCGACGCGTCTGCGCTGCGCGCCGCGATCGACGCCGATCGCGCGCGCCGTCCCGAGCGCATCCCCATCGCCTGGCGCGTGCCACCCGATGCCGCTCCCGAAACCGTCGAGATCCTCGGCGTGGCCTCACGCAAGTCGCTCTCGCCCGTCAGCGGCGGCGTACGCGTCGAGTGGCTCGGCCAGCCCGTGACGAAGCGCGCGCCGTATCCGCAGGCCACCGAAGTGACGGCGAGCATCGCCCGGCCCACCGCGTACTGGATTCCGCCGGCGTGGCCCGAGGTCATCGCGCTGCTCGACCTGCACGGCATCCGCTACGAGCGCATCGCCGCGCCGCGCGAGGTCGAAGTGACGATGGATCGCTTCGCCGATCCGAAATTCGCGGCGGCGCAGTTCGAAGGTCACGTGCGCGTCACCGCCACCGCCACGCCGGAGCGGCGCCGTGAGCGCTGGCCGGCCGGCTCGGTGCGCGTGCCGACCGATCAGCCGAACGGCACGCTGGCCGTGCTGCTGCTCGAGCCTGCGTCGAACGACTCGCTCTTCCAGTGGGGCTACTTCGACTCGATCCTCTCGCCCACCGAGTACGTCGAGCCGTACATCATGGAGCCGATGGCCGAGCGGATGCTGGCCGAGGATCCGGCCCTGGCGGAGGAGTTCCGGGCGAAGATCGAGAGCGATGCAACCTTCCGGAGCGATCCGCGCGAGCGGCTGCAGTGGCTCTATCGCAAGACGCCGTTCTACGACGAGCGGGCCATGCTCTATCCGGTCGGACGGGAGTGACTCGCGCGCAACGGCAGAGCTGTTGCACACTGCCGCGCGCATGAAGATGCGTCTCGCTGTGCTCGCTCTGTTCGTCGCCGTCACCGCACGCGCGCAAGTCGATCCGATGCGCAACATTTCCGGCACGAGCGCCAACCCCGGCGCGGTGCCGTGGGTGACGTCGGGCAGCGGCGGCTGGACGTTCTTCCACGGCTTCTCCGCGCACGTCACGAACGTCAGCGAGAGCGGTCCGGCCGAGCAGCGCAGCGAGACGTTCTCCACGAACTGGCTCGGCGCCGGCCTGCGCCGCGACTTCGGCTCGCGCATGTTCCTGCTGGCGCGCGGCCGGGTCTCGCTCGAGCCGTACACGATTCCCGACGATGACGGATATCCGCAGATGCTGCAGTACGTCCCGACGGATGCGGGCGGTCCGCTGGTCGACCGCATGCGCGCGCACGATCTGATCGGCGAGGCGGCGCTGCAGCTCGGCTTCCGCCCCACCGACTCGACGCTGCTGCACGTCTATGCCGCCGCCGTCGGCGACCCGGCCCTCGGCGCGCCTCCGGCGGAGCTGCGCGCCTCCGGGGTCGACTTCGCCGAGGCGCCGTTCGCGTACGACATTCAGGAGTCGTTTCACGATTCGACGCGCGTGGTCACCGCCGGCTTCACCACGCGCTGGATCGGCGTCGAAGGAAGCGTCTTCCACGACGCCGTCACCTTCGGCGATCACACCGAGATCGACGACGGCGACATCGACTCGAATTCGGTGCGCGTGACGCTCACCCCGTCCGAGCATTTTTCCGCGCAGGTGTCGCGCGGCAAGCTGCGCGAGGTGGACGAGCGCGACATCACCACCGCCTCGGTGTCGTACAGCGGCGATCTCACCGCGGCAACGGCGCTCTGGACGCGCCGCGAGACGGAGCTCGGCCTGCCCGAGACGGCGTACAGTTTCGAGCTGGCGCTGCGCGCCTCGCGCAACACCTTCATGGCCCGCGCCGAATGGGTCGACCGCCCCGGCGGCTTTCCCGACGTGGTCAGCGGCAACGCGCTCGAGCAGACCACGCACATCACCGCCGGCTACATCTTCGATTTCCTGCACTCGCAGACGTTCCGCGGCGGCATCGGCGTGAACATCGACTATCACACGCAGTCGCACGAGCTGCCGGAGCGCTACGGCCATAAGCCGCAGGCGATCTACGCGTTCGTGCGTCTGCGCAGCGGAAGGTTCTGAGGCTTACTCGCCGAGTTTCGACTTGAGCTCGTGCAGCTCGCGCGTGAGCATCGCCACCTGATCTTCGAGCCGCTGCACACGCACGGAGAGCGGCTCGCGCGCGTCGCTCTCATGCGACGCCGCCGGTGATGCGGCCGGCTCGTCGATGACCGCGCCTCCGGCGAGGTGCGCCCAGCGCTCTTCTTTCTGTCCCGGGCGGCGCGGCAAGGCGCGGACGAGCGGCTCGCTGTGCGCGGCCATCTCGCGCAGCAGCTCCTCCACTTCACCGACGGTGTCGAAGGTCTGCAATCGATCGCTCCGGCCACGCAGCTCGCCCGCGGTTTGCGCGCCGCGCAAAAAGAGGAGCGTGAGGAGCGCCTTCTCCCGGCGGTTCAGGTGCCAGACGGTGTCGAGGTTGTGGTCGAACCGCACGGCGCGTCCGCCGAGGACGCGCCAGACGAGTTTCTCGTCCTGCAGCCGGTCGAGCGCACGCTGCACTTCCGCCTCGCCGAGCTCCATGACCGGTTCGCGGTTCGACTTCTGATTGCACGCAGCCACGAGCGCATTCAACGTCAGCGGGTAGTACTCGGGCGTCGAGAGTTGCTTCTCCATCAGCGAGCCGAGGATCCGGATCTCAACCGCATCGAGCGTGCGCGGAATCCGAGGCCGCTGCCTGCCAGACGTATCCAACGTCGGTACAAACGTCATGCGCGATTCTATTCACGGTTTGACTTCGGCGGCGAATGGGGGACGACGGGAGGCCTCCGGCGGCTGGGGCCGAGGGCCCCAGACCCCGTTTGGTTGGCCTAGCCTCCGCGACACTGCCTTCCAACTCGCGACACTGTGTCGCGGAGGCTAGGCCAACCAATGGGGTCTGGGGCCCTCGGCCCCAGCCGCCGGAGGCCCCTCGTCGTTCCCATTCGACGCCGACATCAAACCGTGAAGAGTGGAGCACGCGCGTGGCGCGTGTGGCCGAAGTGGTTGTCGGCGCGTAGGGCTACTTTGCGGGCCAGCGCCATGAACGTCGTCATCTTGCCGCCGAAGACGTGGATCATGCTGCCGCGGCGCACGACGCGGAAGTCGCGGCCGATCGCGCTTGGGTTCGTGGCTCGGCCGACCAGCGGCCGGACGCCGGCGAACGTCGAGGCGATGTCGGCGGCGGTGATCGGCTCGCGGAAGTAGCGGTTGTAGCGTGCGATCAGATAGTCAACTTCTTGATCGCTTGCGTGCACATCTTCGAGCGGCTCCGTTTGCAGGACCTCCGTGGTTCCGACCAGCGTCGTCTCCTTCCACGGCAGCACGAAGAACACGCGCCCGTCGCCCGACGACTGCAGCAGCAGCCCGTACTCGCTGACGCGCCGCGTCAGCACCAGATGCGAGCCGCGCACGAGCGAGAGCACGTACGGCGCGGCCAGGCCGTTGGCGCGCAGCAGCTCGTTCATCCACGGCCCGGCGGCGTTCACCACCAGGTCGTAGTGCTGCGCGTCGTTGGCGGTGCGGACGATCCAGCCGTCGCCGTCGCGGACGAGCCCCTCGACGCGGGTCTGCTCGCGCACCGTGACGCCGTCGCGGATCGCCGACGCCACGACCGTGCGCACCAGCGCGAAGTCGTCCACCTGCGCGTCCCAGTAGGAGAAACCTCCGCGCAGACCCGCTTCCACGAGCGGCGCGCGCGCGAGAAGCATTTGCACGGGACGAGAACGGTGACGTGCAATATTTGCACGTCCCGCAAATGCGTCGTAGAGGGTGAGGCCGAGGCGGAGCTGCCAGCGCGGGCGCGGACTGTCGGCGTAGAGCGGCAGGAGAATCTCGAGTGGACGGACCAGTTGCGGCAGATGCTCGAGCAGCCAGGCGCGCTCGCGCAGCGACTCGCGCACGAGCCGCACGTGCAGATGCTCGAGGTAGCGCAGCCCGCCGTGGATCATCTTCGTCGTCGCCGACGACGTCTGCGCGCCGCACACACCTTGGTCGTAGAGCGTGACGTCGTAGTCGCGGCGCGCCAGTTCCCACGCCGCGCCCGATCCGTTGATGCCGCCGCCGATGACGGCGATGCGCTGAGTCGTCATGTGTGCGTACGATCGCGAACAGAGTATGCGTGATGCCGGTCACGCGATTTCAACGCTGGCAATCACTTCGCAATAGCTCAGCCATATGAGCCTTCCGGCAACCTTCGAAGCAACTCGATCGGGAGACGATCCGGGCGGCGAGCTCGCGGTCATGTTCACCGGCGGCGGCGCGCGCGCGGCCTATCAGGTCGGGCTGCTCAAAGGCATCGGGAAGCACTTTCCGCACGTGCGCTTCAAGATCGTCACCGGCGTCTCCGCCGGCGCGATCAACGCCATGTACCTCGCCGCGCACCACGGCACGCTGGCGGAGAAGGCGCGCGATCTCGACCGGATGTGGTGCGAGCTCAATTGCGACTCGATCTATCAGTTCGACTGGAAGGTGCTGCTGCCGTTCCGTTCCGCGCTCGCCTCGGTGCTCTCGCGGCGGAACAAGTGGACGCGCTCGCAGCCGCACGGGATCGTCGACACGACGCCGCTGCGCAATCTGCTCTGCCGCGTCCTCGGCGTCGGCGCCGGCACGCCCATCCCCGGCATCGCCGAGAACATCCGCAGCGGTGACCTGAGCGCCGTGGCGCTGATGACGCTCGACTACTCCACCGGCCAGACCGTGCGCTGGGTCGAAGGGCGCAACTTCGAAGTCTACGAAGGTCCGAACCGCCGCACCGCCTCGACCCGTTTCACCATCGAGCACGTGCTGGCCTCCGCCGCGCTGCCGTTCGTCTTTCCGGCCGTGCGCATCGGCCAGGAGTGGCACGGCGACGGCGGCATCCGGCTGGCCGCGCCGCTCTCGCCGGCCGTGCACCTCGGCGCACGGCGCATCATCGCCATGTCCACCGGTTACCAGCGCACGCCCGACGAAGCGTCGACGCCGGTGGTCTCCGGCTATCCGCCCGCTGCACAAGTTCTTGGGCAGCTCGTCAATGCCGTCTTCCTCGATGCCATCGACGAGGACGTGGCGCGCATGCAGCGGATGAACGAGCTGCTGCGCAAGACCGCGCCGGCCGAGCGCGACGGACTGAAGCCGATCGACCTGCTCGTGCTCCGGCCGTCGGTCGATCTCGGCAAGCTCGCCGCCGACTACGAGCGTTACCTGCCGCGCAATCTGAAGCTGCTCGTCCGCGCTCTCGGCGCGCGCGAGACCGACTCCCCCGACTTCGTCTCGCTGCTGCTGTTCGAGCCGAGCTACACCCGCCGCATCATCGAGATCGGCGAGGCGGATGTCGACGCGCGCGTCGACGAGATCCGCACGTTCCTCGGCGAGGATGCCGCGGCGCGGCTCGTCGCGGCGCGGTAGCGCGAACGCGCGCGCCGCGGCGCGTGTTGTGTCGGCATGAGCATCCTTCACGCGCGCATCGCACCGCTTCCGCAGCCGTTTCTCGACCGCGCCCGCGGCGAAGGTCTCGACGCTCTCGATCAGCCGGTCAAACGCGTACGCGCCGCCGGCGGCGAGCCGTGTCGCGATGTCCTCCGCCGCGCCGAGCCGGGCGAGGAACTGATCCTGGCCAGCTTCTCGCCGTTCAGCAAAGCGGGTCCGTATCGCGAGTTCGGTCCGGTGTTCATCCTCGCGAATGACGCCACATCAGCGGCGAGCGACGCGCTGCACGTCGGCGGCGACTCCGACTACCTGCGCGCGCAGTTCGTCGTGCGCGCCTACTCCGCGGAGGAAGAGATCCTCGATGCGGCCATGACCGACCGCGCGTCGGCGCAGGACGTCGTCGACGGTTTCTTCGCCCGCCCCGAGACCGCTTTCCTGCACGTGCGCTTTCCGACCTACGGCTGCTTCGCCTGCCGCCTCGACCGCCCGGCGTAGCGTTGCGGCGGTCGCATGCGATAATCCGCCGCGACGATGGCGGTGCTTCACCTCGAGCTCCTCGGCGATTTCCGGCTGCGGTCCGAAGATGGTGCACTGATCACCATCTCCGCGAAGAAGTCGCAGGCCATGCTCGCCTACCTCGGCGTGAAGCCGGCGCAACTGGTCTCGCGCGACAAGATGGCCGGCCTGCTCTGGAGCAGCACCGCGCCCGAGCAGGCGCGCCAGAGCCTGCGCCAGACGCTGTCGACCATGCGCAAGGAGCTCGCGCAACTCTCCGAGCAGAAGATCCTGGTCGAGGACGGCGACTTTCTCTCCCTCGATCCGCATCTCGTCCACGTCGACGTGGTCGAGTTCGAATCGCTCATCGCCGCCGGCACGCCGGAGGCGCTCGATCCCGCCACGCGCCTCTACGACGGCGATTTTCTGGAAGGCTTCCAGATCGATGAAGAAAAGTTCGATCAGTGGGTGATCGCCGAGCGCGACCGCCTGCACCGCGTCGCCGTGCGCGCGCACGCCACGCTGGTCGAACAGCTCACGCGGCAGGACGCGATCGACGAAGCGGTGGCGGTCGCGCAACGCTCGCTGCGCATCGATCCGCTGCAGGAGTCGATGCACCGCACGCTCATGCGCCTCTACGCCCGCACCGGCGACCTGCTCAACGCGCTGCAGCAGTACGACGCCTGCGCGAAGGTGCTGCGGCGCGAGCTGAACGTCGAGCCGGATGCGGAGACGAAAGCGCTGCAGCAGGAGATTGCGCACCAGCGCACGCGCCGGCAGCAGTCCGCGCACGAGCCGGAGCGCGAGCAGCGCAAGACCGTGCTCGTGGTCGAGGACAACGTGCTCAATCGCGAGCTGACGAACGCGCTGCTCAAGACCGCCGGCTATCAGGTGCTGCTGGCCAAGGACGGCGCCGAGGCGCTGATGCTGATGGGACGGGAAAACGTCGACCTGATGCTGCTCGACGTCGACCTGCCGTTCATCGACGGCCACAAGGTCCTCGAGGCGCTGCACGAGAAAGGCATCGACGTGCCGACGATCTTCGTCTCCGGTCTACCGGGTGAAGAGCCGGAGGTGAAGGCGTTTGAGATCGGCGCGGCCGACTTCATCCGAAAACCGGTGAAAAACACGGTTTTGCTGGCGCGCGTGGCCAAAGTCCTCAAATGATCCGCTTGCCTCCGAGGCGGCGGACCCGTAGATTGTTGACATGGGCCGTGAGGACAAGATCCTGGTGGTGGAAAACAATCCGGTGATCTGCCGCGAAATGGAGCAGCGCTTCAACTGCGACTGCGCCACCGACGGCTGGGACGCGATCGAGAAGCTGGAGACCGGCAACTACGCAGCCATCGTCATCGACGCCGACGTCCCGCACCAAAGCGCCTACGGCGTGCTCACCTACCTGCGCGAGGAAGTGGGCGAAGAGCTCGGCCACGTAATCCTCATGACGAATGCCGATCACGAGACGGTGCGCCGCCGCGTCGGCCGCACCCTGACGGTGGTCGACAAGGCGGAAGCGGCCGACGAGATCTGGCGCGTGTTGGACGCGTAGGCGTTCTCGCTACCCCAACACCCGCAGAATCGCCGCGGCGCTCCGCTCGATGTCGTCCTCGTTGGTCGCCCAGTTCGACACCGACACGCGCATCGCCGCCAGCCCTTGCCACGTCGTGCCGCCGAGCCAGCACGTTCCCTCGGCCTGCACTCCGGCCACCACGCGCCGCGTCAGCTCGTCGTCGTCGCCGAAGCGGACCAGCACCTGATTCAGCTTCACGTCGTTGAGGATCGTCACGCGCGGATCGCGCCGCAGCAGCTCCGCCATCTGCCGCGCGCGGGCGCAGCAACGCTCGACCAGCTCCGCCACGCCGCGGCGCCCGAGGGTGCGCAGCGCGGCGTAGACGGTGACGCCGCGCGCGCGGCGTGAAAACTCCGGCACCCAATCGACCGCGTCGCGCTCGATGCCGCTGGTCTGCACCAGATAGGCGGCGCTGGTCGTCATCGCCGCGCGGTGATCGGCGGCGTGACGGACGATGGCCACGCCGTTGTCGTACGGCACGTTCAGCCACTTGTGCGCGTCGGTGGCCCAGGAGTCGGCGAGCTCGATCCCGTCGGCGAGCGCGCGCAGCTCCTTCGACGTACGCGCCCAGAGGCCGAACGCGCCGTCGACGTGCAGCCACGCCTCATGCTCGCGCGCGATCTCCGCGATCTCGCGCAGCGGATCGAACGCGCCGGTGTTCACGTTGCCGGCCTGCGCGCAGATGATGACCGGCCCGTGCAGGTTCTCGAGCAGGCGGCGCAGGCGGTCGGCGCGCATGCGGCCCTGCCCGTCGGTCTCGACGCGCAGCAGCGCGCGCGTGCCGAAGCCGAGGTAACGCATGGCCACGTCGATGGTCACGTGCGACTCCGCGCTGGCGACCAGGTGCACGCGCGGCGCGCCGGCCAGACCCTCTTCCTCCACGTCCCAGCCGGCGCGGCGGAGCACGCCGTGGCGCGCCGCGGCGAGGCAGGTGAAGTTCGCCATCTGGCAGCCGGTGACGAAGCCGAGACTCGACTCGCGCGGCAGGTCGAACAGCTCGAGCAGCCATTCGCGCGCGACCTCCTCGACCACGGAGCTGAGCGGCGAGGTGGCGTAGATGCCGGGGTTCTGGTCCCAGGTGCTGACCAGCCAGTCCGCCGCCAGCGCCACCGGCAGGCTGCCGCCGATGACGAAGCCGAAGTAGCGCGGGCCGGGACAGGCGAGCGCGCCGCGGTCGGCCTGCGCCGCCAGCAGGTCGACGACGCCCGCGCCGTCCTCGCCGTTCTCGCTGAGGCGGGATGACAACGCGCGCAGCAGCTCCTCGCGCGTGGCCCGTGCGCCGACGTGGCGGTCGGGCATCGACTGGAGAAACGCTGCGGCGTGATCGTGCGCGCGGCGGAGAAGTTCGGCGTCGAGAATGCTGCTGCTGTTCATGGAATCCGATGCTACACTCGTCATGACTCACCTATCACACTTAGACTATGACAATCTGGTCACCGCGCCTGTCCGACTCCTCCGAGCCGATCTACCGCCGCATCGCCGATGCGCTCGAGCGCGACGTCGCCGCCGGCCTGCTGGTCGCCGGCAGCCAGTTGCCGACGCACCGCCATCTGGCCCGGCTTCTCGGCATCACGCCGGTCACCGTGACCCGCGCCTACGCCGAGAGCGCGCGGCGCGGACTGGTCGAGTCGTCGACTGGACGCGGCACGTTCATCCGCCGCACGCCGCCGCGCGCGCATGAGGCCGCGCGCGAGATCGACCTCGCCACCAACACCGTGCACACGCTGCTGCCGGTCGTCGCCAGCGCCACGCTGCAACGCCTCACCTCGACGCTCACCGCCACGTACGCCGTCGGCCCCGGAAGCGAGCGCCATCGCGCCGCCGGCGCGGCCTGGATCGGCCGCGGCACCGATCCGGCGGATGTGGTCGTGACGGCCGGCACGCAGCATGCGCTGCTGCTGGCCTTCGCCGCGCTGGCGCGGCCGGGCGAGACCATCCTCACCGAGGCGCTCACCTATCACGGCGCGAAAGCGGTGGCGGCGCTGCTGCACATCAAGCTGCAGCCGCTGACGCTCGACCGCTACGGCATCGTGCCGGATGCGTTCGAGCGCGCCTGCCGCGCCCGTGCCTCGAAGGTGCTGTACACGATTCCGTCGCTGCATAACCCCACCGGGATGGTCGTGCCGGAGAAGCGGCGCCGCGAGCTGGCCGCGATCGCCACGAAGTACGGCGTCACCATCATCGAAGATGACGTCTGCGGGTTCCTGCTCGATACAAC
This sequence comes from Thermoanaerobaculia bacterium, assembly GCA_036389275.1. Taxonomy (GTDB): domain Bacteria; phylum Acidobacteriota; class Thermoanaerobaculia; order Gp7-AA8; family Gp7-AA8; genus QHVT01. The sequence goes on along the minus strand of DASVQE010000027.1, from coordinate 63,728 downwards.
ACCGCAACCGATGGCGGCGTTCGCGCCCGACCGCACGATTTTTCTGACGGGTCTCGGGAAGGCTCTCGCGCCCGCGCTCCGCCTCGGCTATCTCACCGCACCCGACACGCTGCTGCCGCGCATCCACGCGTCGCTCGCCGCCACGATCCTCTTCGCCTCGCCGCTCGTCGCCGAGCTGGCGGCGACGTGGATCGAGGACGGCACCGCCGCGCGCATCACGGCGCAGAAGCGTGCCGAGGTGGCGGTGCGCAATCGCGCCGCGCGCCGGATCCTCGGCCGCGAGCTGACCGGCGATCCGCGCTCCTCGCACGTCTGGCTGGAGCTGCCGAAGCGCTGGAGCGGCGATGCCTTCGCAGAGGAGGCGCGGCGGCGGCGCGTGCGCGTCGCGGCGGCGTCGTCGTTCGCCGTCGGCGCCGACGTGCCGCGCGCGGTGCGCATCAGCATCGGCGCGCCGCAGACGCTGGCCGATCTCGAGTCGGCGCTGCAGGTGATCGCCGGGATCGAGGAGGAGCGCGGCACGGAGATGGTGGTGTGACGATCGAGATCCGCTGCCACGGCTTCGACGTCGATCTGATTCATCGCTACCTGTCGCAGGAGTCGTACTGGGCCCGCGGCATCCCGCGCGAGCTGGTGGCGCGGTCGATCGAGCACTCGCTGCCCTTCGGCGCGTTCGACGACGACGCGCAGATCGGCTTCGCCCGCGTCGTCACCGACTACGCGACGTTCGGCTATGTCGCCGACGTGTTCGTCCTCGACTCGCACCGCGGCCGCGGCATCGGGAAGCTGCTGATGCAGTCGATCCGCGAGCATCCCGACTTGCAGCGCCTCCGCCGCTGGCACCTGGTCACGCGCGACGCGCACGGTCTCTACGCGCAGTTCGGCTTCACGCCGCTCGACGCGCCGGAGCGGCACATGATGCTCGTCGTTCGCGACGCTTACGGGTCCTAACTCGCAAGCCGCGCTAACGTCGCGCGCAATGTCTCGACCGGGACCGGTTTGCGCAGCACTTCGTCAGCCTGCACGCCGCGCGGCTCGTCGCCGGCGCGAGCGAGCAGCACGACGCGGATGTGCGCGGTGCGCTCCTGCGATTTGAGGAACTGGCAGAGCTCGCGGCCGTCCATCTTCGGCATGAGCAGGTCGGCGATGACCACCGACGGCTGCTCCGCCATCGCCACGCGCAGCGCCTCGAGACCGTCTGCGGCGGCGAGCACCTCGTAGCCGGAACGCTCCAGCGTCACGCGCGCGGCGTCGCGCAGCTCGGCGCCGGGATGCACGATGAGGATGCGCGGACGGCGCGGCGGCGCCGGCGGCGCTGTGTGGCCGGGGTCGAGCCGGGCCCGGAGCGCGTCGATCTCGCGTTGGGCGGCGGCGCGCGTTTCGGTGAGGAGCCGGGTGGCGTCTTCGAGCCGCTGATGCTCCTCCTCGAACCTCTGCTGCAGCGCGGAGAAGCGCGTGGTCAGCAGGCGCAGCTCGGCGCGTGCTTCTTCGCGCTCGGAGAGTGCAGTGCCGAGGTCGGCCTCGTGATCGGAGGCGAGATGGGTGACGATCGTCTGGAGCTTCTCGTCGAACGCCGCCGCCGCGCGCTCGAGATCCGTCCGCGCCGCCGCCTCCGATGCAAGCGCCTCTTCCAGCTCGGCGACGCGGACGCGCAGCGAGTCGGCGGAGCGGCGCTCGTCGGCGAACTGGGCGATGGCGGAGTCGTGGCTCGCGCGCAGCTCCGCGAGATGCCGATGCGCCTCTTCGAGCTGGACGCGATCGGCGTCATGTTGCGCGCGCAGTGCGGCCAGCTCGCGCTCGGCGCCGGCGAGCGCCGACGCCTGCTGCTCCTGCGCGCCGCCGAGCTGCTCGCGCAACGCGAGCAGCTCCTGCTGCGCGTCGGCGTACTGCGCGAGCGCAGAGCCGTGCTGGTCGCGCATCGCCGCCAGCTCCTGCTGCGCGCGCGCGAGCTCCGCGTCCGCGGCGGCGTGCCGCTCGCGCCACGCGGCCAGCTCCTGCTGCGCCTGCGCGTGCTGCGCGAGCGCCGCCGCATGCTGCTCCCGCGAGGCGCGCAGCTCCTCTCCGGCCCGCGCGAGCTGCTCCCGCGCCGACGAATGTTCCACACGCAGGGCGATGAGCTGCTCCTGCGCGGATGAATGTTCTTCGCGCAGGGCGAGCAGTTCTTCCCGCGCCGAAGAATGTGTCTCGCGCAGCGCGAGGAGTTCTTCCTGTGCGTCGCGGAGCGCGAATAGTTCTTCCTGCGTTGATGAAAGTGTCGCGCGCAGCGCGAGCAGTTCTTCCTGTGCAGACGAGTGTTCCTGGCGCAACGCGACGAGCTGTTCCTGCGCGGACGAATGTTGTTGGCGTAACGCGAGCAGTTCTTCCCGGGCCGGTGAATGTTCCTCGCGCAGCGCGAGTAGTTGCTCCTGCGCCAACGCATGTTGCTCGCGTAACGCGGCGAGTTGCTCCTGCGCCGACGCATGTTGCTCGCGCAGCGCGCCGAGTTGCTCCTGCGCCCATGAATACTCCGCGCGCAGCGCGAGTAGTTCTTCCTGCGTCGATGAATGTTGCTCGCGCAACCCGATGAGCTGTTCCTGCGCCGATGAATGTTCCACGCGCAGCCCGACGAGTTGCTCCTGCGCCGATGAATACTCCGAGCGCAGCGCGACGAGCTGCTCCTGCGCCGATGAATACTCCGAGCGGAGCCCGACGAGTTGCTCCTGCGCCGACGAATGTTCCTCGCGCAACGCGAGCAGTTGATCGTGGAGCGAGGCATGCTGATCGCGCAGCGTGAGCAGCTGTTCCTGCGTCGATGCGAGCTGCTCGCGCGCGGCGAGCAACTGTTCGCGCGCCAAGCGGAGCTGCTCGCGCGTCGCATGCAGGTGCTCCTGGGATGACGCATGCTCCGAGCGCAGCGCAGCGAGTTGCTCCTGCGCCGCGGCATGTTCCTCGCGCAACGCGAGCACTTGCTCGCGCAGCGCGACGAGCTCCTGCTGCGCCGACCCATGCTCCTCGCGCAACGCCAACAACTGCTCGTGCGCGGTCGAGTGGTCGCCGCGGATTCCGAGCAGTTCCTGTTGCGCCGACGCCAACTGCTCGCGCGTCGCATCCAGCTCCTGCTGCGTCGCCTGCAGCACCGCCGCGTGTTCCGCGCGCGTCGACGCCAGCTCCGACTCCACCTCTTCCCGCAACGCCGACGAGGTCTCGGCGCGCATGCGCTCCATTTCGATCTCGCGCCGCACGGTGGCGAGCTCGGCGCGCGTTTCGGCGAGCTGGCGCTCCAGGTCCGCGGAAGCCGTCGCCGAGGCCGACGCCGCGGCCTGCAGCGTGGCCACCTGCTCGAGCGCTTTGGCGCGGTGGTCGCGGGCGGCGGCGAGCTGCGCGCGCACCGACTCCACCTCGCCTCGCTGCGGTGCGGAGGCGGCCAGCTCCTGCCGCAGCGCAGTCACGCGCGCGTCGAGCTCGTCCTCGCGCAGGCGCGCGGCGGTCACCTGCGCCATCGACGTCCGCAGCTCGGCGCGCAGCTCGTCGATCGCCGCCAGCACCTCGTCATTCGACTCGGTGGCGTAGCGCGGACGGTCGAGCAGCGGCGGCTCCTGCGGGAAGATCTGCACGGCCGAGGCGCGGCGGCGGGCGCGTGTGCCGGCGCGGAACAGCACCGTCACCGCCATCGCCGCCAGCCCGGCGGCGAACGGCACCGCGATCGAGGTCGGCGTCGTCTCCTCGCGCCGGAGGAACAGCAGCGCGTAGAGCGCGCCCGAGACGAGCGCGGCCACGCCGCCGATCACCGCGCCGTCGAGCCAGGAGACGAGCGCCACCGCGGCCAGATAGAGATAGAGCGGCTCGTAGCGCGGCAACGCGCCTTCCACGAGCGCATTGAGCCCGGTGGCGATGATGACGATCGCGGCAGCGCGGAGCGCGGCCAGCACGGCGCGGCGAGGCACGCCGGATGATACGTTGAAACAGGCGGAATCTTTCTCGGCCTCAGGCGTTAGGAACGCGCGTGACGACCCGGCAAACGCGCGAGATCCGCATCGGCAACGTGAAGATCGGCGGCAACAACCCGGTCGCCGTGCAGTCGATGACGGCCACCCGGACGCAGGACGTGGCCGCCACCATCCGCCAGGTCGAGCTGCTCGAACAGGCCGGCGCCGACGTGATCCGCATCGCCGTCGACAACCCGAAAGACGTCGCCGCGCTCGCCGAGATCCGCGCCGCGCGGCCCAACGCGAACCTCTCCATCGACCTGCAGGAAAACTACCGCCTCGCCGAGAAGGTCGCGCCGTACGTGCAGAAGCTGCGCTACAACCCCGGCCACCTCTACCACCTCGAGCGCGAGAAGCCGGTGCGCGAGAAAGTCGCTTACCTCGTCGACGTCGCGCGCGCGCACGGCGTGGCCATGCGCATCGGCGTGAACGCCGGCTCGGTCGATCCGGAGAAGCTCGCCAAGTACGCGCACGACGACTCGATCGCGCCGATCGTGGAGTCGGCGCTCGAGCATTGCGCGCTGCTCGACGAGCTCGGATTCGATCAGTACTGCGTCTCGATCAAAGACTCCGATCCGAACAAAGTGATCGACGCGAACATCCGCTTCGCCGCGCTTCGTCCCGACGTGCCGCTGCACCTCGGCGTCACCGAGGCGGGCATGCCGCCGGACGGCGTCATCAAAACGCGCATCGCCTTCGAGCAACTGCTCACGCGCGGCATCGGCGACACCATCCGCGTCTCACTGACCCTGCCGTTCGAGCGCAAGGGTGAGGAGATCACCGTCGGCCGGCAGATCCTCGACGACATCGCCGCCGGCCGCTTCCGCTCCGTGCCGCGCTTCGAGCAGAAGGGCATGAACATCATCAGTTGCCCGTCGTGCTCGCGCGTCGAGAACGAGGCGTTCATCGACCTCGCCCACAACGTCAAGGAGATGACGCGCTACGCGCAGGAGCACGACATCACCATCGCCGTGATGGGCTGCCGCGTGAACGGTCCCGGCGAGACCGACGACGCCGACCTCGGCATGTGGTGCGCGCCGACCTACGTGAACCTCAAGCGCGGGCCGGAGTCGCTCGGGCACTTCACTTATGACGAGATCCTCGGCAGACTTCGCATCGAGCTCGATCGCCTGATCGAAGAGCGCCGAGCCGCAGGAGCGACCCGTTGAAGCGCATTCAATACGTCAGCATCGCCGTAGCCGTGATCCTCCTCGATCTCTGGACCAAGTGGCTGGTCGTGCAGCGCATCGACCTGCACGAGGCGGTGCCGGTGATCCCGAGCTTCTTCCAGCTCGTGCACGTGCGCAACACCGGCGCGGCTTTCGGCATCGGCGCGAACGCCGACTCGCGCATCGTCCCGATGCTGCTCAACCTCGGCGCCATCGCCGTCTTCTGCGTGGTGGTGGTCTACGCGCTGCGCTCGGCGGTGACGGACCGGCTGCTGCAGAGCGGCCTGCATCTGATCCTCGGCGGCGCGATCGGGAACCTGCTCGACCGCTTCCGCTTCGGCTACGTGGTCGACTTCCTCGACGTCTACGCCGGCAATCATCACTGGCCGGCGTTCAACGTCGCCGACTCGGCGATCTGCATCGGCATCGCCTTGCTCTTCCTCGACATGCGGAAGAAGCCGGAGCACGCCGAGCAGCCGGTCGAGACGGAAGCGGCGTAGCGGATGCGCGCGCTGGCCGCGCTGCTCCTCGTTGCCGTCACATCGCTGGTCGCATCACTCGCACACGCCGCGCCGCCGCACGTCGTCCTGATCTCGATCGACACGCTGCGCGCCGATCACGTCGGCGCGTACGGCTACGCGCAGCCGACCTCGCCGTTCCTCGACGCCCGCGCAAAGGACGGGCTGCTGTTCGAGCACGTGCTCGTGCCGATCCCGGCCACGACGCCGAGCCACGGCTCGATGCTCACCGGCGTGCATCCGTTCGTGCACGGCGCGCTGTCAAACGCCACCGCCATCGCCCCGAAACTCGACACGCTGGCCGCGGCCATGAAGCGGCGCGGCTACGTCACCGCCGGCGCTGTGTCGGTGTTCCATCTGCGGCGCAAGTACGGGTTCGCGAAAGGGTTCGACTACTACTCCGAGCCGTCGGATAACGAGATCATGCCGCGGCTCAATCACGCCCGGCCGGGCAGCGTGACGAACGGCGCGGCGGCGGCGCTGATCGCGCGGGCGCGGCGCGAGAAGCCGGACGCGCCGCTGTTTCTCTTCGTCCACTACTTCGACATGCATGCGCCGTACGGCTGGTGGCGCAACGCGCCGGAGCCGAAGACGCGGCAGGAGCGCATCGCCCGTTACGACGAGAACCTGCGCCACGTCGACGCGCTGATCGGCGAGCTGCTCGAGACGCTGCGCGCGCGCGGCATCGACGATCCGCTGGTGTTCGTCACCGCCGATCACGGCGAGCAGCTCGGCGAGCATGGCTACGACGGCGGCCATGCCGACATCTATCGCGAGACCAGCGACGTGCCGCTGATCGTCTGGGGTCCGGGCGTGCCGCACGCGCGCGTCGCGGCGAACGTCTCCTCGCTCGAGCTCGCGCCCGCGGTGGCGGCGGCCGGCGGCGCGACGCTGCGCAACGCGATCGCGAAGACGAATCAAATTTCCTACGCGATGTCGGGCCGCCTGGCCACGCTGTTGCGCAGCGCGCCCGCGGCCGCGCCGATGATCGTGACCGGCTATCCGACCTACACGCGCTCACTGCTCTACGCCGAAGGGTCGTACCGGCTGATCCGCAATTTCGACTTTCTCTACCGCGACCTGGTGACGTCGGCCGCGCCGCCGAAGCCGGAAGGAACGGAGCTGAAGGCGATCGGCCTGCGCGACGATGCGGTGCGCTTCCGGCTGGCGCGCTCCGCATACGAGCCGTTCGTCGTGACGGTCGATCACTATCCGAACGCGGCGAAGTGCGCGACGCACATCGCCATGATCGTCGACGGCGCCGTCGACTACGGCGGGATCGATCGCCCTGCGAACGCACCGCCGATGCGCCTGCGCTTCGCCGCGGCTCGGCTCGACGAGATCGAGGTGCGCGTCTCGCCGGCGAAATGCGCCGGCCGCGTCTACGCGTCGATCGCGCGCATGCAACGTCCCGACGAGCTGCACGTGACCGGCGCGACGACGACCGCGATCTACGCCGGCTTCCTCACCCAGCGCAAGCTCGCGCCGAACGACGAGCTGTACGACATCGCCAGCGACCCCGGCATGACCCGCAACCGCATCGCCGACGCGGCGCTGCAGCCGGCCATCGAGGCGATGCGCCGCCGCATGCGCGAGCTCTACACGCAACTGGCCGCGTCACGCAAAACGACCGACGTGCAGTACACGTCGGAGGAGCTGAAGAAGCTGCGGAGCCTCGGGTACATTCATTGACGGAGCTCCGCCACCGCGAACACATACGGTGACAGCGCGCGCGTCGCCGGCCAGCGGCCGGTGAGGCGCTCGAGCAGCCAGGCCACGCGCGAGAGCGCGGCCAGCACGGGTGAGAAGCGGCCGGCGTTCACCACTGCGAGGTTCAACGACATCAGGTAGCGGCACTCGATGAGGCGCAGTCCTGCGGCTTCGTGCGCGGCGGCGAGTGCGCGCGCGTCGAGCGGCACGTGAATGTCGTACACGCGGCGCCGCAACAGCTTTTGCAGCGTGCCGTTGAAGCCGGCCATGTTCGGCACCTCGGTCACGAGCACGCCGCCCGGGCGGAGCAGCCGCGCCAGCGCGTTCAGTGCGGCGGCAGTGTCGGCAAAGTGCTCGACCACGCCCATCGACACGACCGCGTCGAAGGCGCCGAGGAGTTGCTCCGGCGGCGCGAAGAAATCGGCGCAGACGATCTCCGCCTCGACCCCGGCGCGTTGCGCGAGCGACTCCGCGGACGCGCAGCCGGCGCTCGAGTAGTCGATGCCGCTCACGCGAAAGCCCCAGCGCCGCGCAAAGTACGGCAGCCAGCCGGAGCCGCCGCATCCCGCTTCGAGCAGCCGCTTGCCGCGCGTGTCGCCGAGGATGCGGAACGCCCCGTCGAACGCCTCGTCGAAGCTGCGCTCCGCGTGCGTGAGCGGCCGCGCGCCGATCACGCGCCGGTTGCGCTGCGCGGTCCAGAGCGACTCCCAATATCCGCGGCCCGCGCGGTCGGTCAGATCGCGATCTCCGCCACGTCGCCGCGCACGATCAGCTTCGGCTCGGTCATCGACTGCACCTCGTCGACCGTCACGCCCGGCGCGACCTCGATCAGCTCGAGACCTTCCGGCGTCACGTCGAGCACGGCGTAGTCGGTAATGATGCGATTCACGCAGCGCACGCCGGTGAGCGGCAGCGCGCATTTCTCGAGGATCTTCTTCTCCCCTTTTTTCGTGACGTGCTCCATCGTCACGATGAGCCGCTTCGCGCCGGCCACCAGATCCATCGCGCCGCCCATCCCCTTGACCATCGCGCCCGGCACCATCCAGTTGGCGATGTCGCCCTGCGCGGAGACCTGCATCGCGCCGAGGATCGAGAGATCGACCTTGCCGCCGCGGATCATCGAGAACGAGTCGGCGCTGGAGAAGAACGCCGCGCCAGGCAGCACGGTTACGGTCTGCTTGCCGGCGTTGATCAGATCGGGATCGACCTCGGCGTCGGTGGGAAACGGGCCGAGTCCGAGGATGCCGTTTTCGGATTGGAGGATCACTTCCATTCCGTCGGGGATGTTGTTGGCGACGAGGGTCGGCATGCCGATGCCGAGGTTGACGTAGTACCCGTCGCGCAGCTCGCGCGCGGCGCGGCGGACGATCTGTTCGCGTGTGAGCGGCATGGTCTATCCCTTTCTCACGGTGCGCTGCTCGATACGCTTGACGCGCGGCGAGACGATCATGCGATGCACGAAGATGCCGGGCGTGTGGATGCCGTCGGGATCGAGCTCGCCCGGCTCGACCAGCTCCTCGACCTCGGCGATGCAGATCCGGCCGGCGGTGGCCGCCATCGGATTGAAGTTGCGCGCCGACTTGCGGTAGACGAGATTGCCGAGGCGGTCGCCGCGCCAGGCAGCGACGAGCGAGAAGTCGCCGACGATGCCGCGCTCGAGGACGTACATGCGGCCGTCGAAGTCGCGCGTCTCTTTCCCTTCGGCGACCACGGTGCCGAAACCGGCCGGCGTGTAGAAGGCCGGGATGCCGGCGCCGCCGGCGCGCATCCGCTCGGCCAGCGTCCCCTGCGGCACGAACTCCACTTCGAGCTCGCCGGCCAGGTACTGCCGCTCGAACTCCGCGTTCTCGCCGACGTACGAGGAGACCATCTTGCGGATCTGCCGCGTCTGCAGCAGCAGGCCGAGTCCCCAGTCGTCGACGCCGGCGTTGTTGGAGACGCAAGTCAGATCCTTGACGCCTTTCTTGACGAGGGCGTTGATCAGGTTTTCCGGAATTCCGCAGAGACCGAAGCCGCCGACGACGAGCGTGGCGCCGTCGGAAACGTCGCGCAAAGCCTCGTCCGCGGAGGCGATGACTTTGTTCATCATGGCGGCGGCGAAGATATCATCCGGCGCGTGAATGCGCGCGCGGCCTGCGTCCTCATCACGCTCGTCGCGGTCGCGGCGGTGGCGCATGGCTGGACGATCTTCAATCAAACCGTCGACGAGCCGGCGCACATCGCCGGCGGCGTGGCCTGGCTGCAGCATCGTTACGCGGAGGCGGACCTCCAGCATCCGCCGCTGGCTCGCATCGCGTGCGGGCTCGGGCCGCTGCTGCGCGGCGCGCGCTTCGTTCCGCACGGCCACTGGCTCTTCGACGGCAACGCCATCCTCTACGGCAATGGCGATTACCTGGCGACGCTGACGAGCGCGCGCGCCGGGACGCTGCTCTTTTTTCTGCTGGGCTGCTTCGTGGTCGCGGCGTGGGCGGCGCGGCTCGGCGGCGCGTGGGCCGGAGCGGCGGCGCTGCTGTTTTTCGCGCTGCAGCCGACCGTGATCGCGCATGCCGGCGTGGCCACGAACGACATGGCCGCGGCGGCGTGCATCGCGGCGGCGCTCTTTCTGCTGACGTCATGCATCGAGCGGCCGTCGCTGGGTCGCGGCGTCCTGCTCGGCGTGGCGGCGGCGGCGGCGGTCACTTCGAAATTCTCCGCGCTGGCGTTTCTGCCGGCGGCGGCGTTGGTGATCGCCATCGCCGCACGCAAATCGCTGCGGCGGACGCTGGCCGGGCCGCTGATCGCCTCATTCATCACGTTGATAGTGGTGGTCGTCACTATTTATCAGTTTGATATTGGACTGCTGCTTCGCGGCATCGCCGAGCTGCGCGCGCACAACGCGGCCGGGCATCCCGGATACCTCTTCGGCTACGTGCGGCGCGACGGCTGGTGGTATTACTTTCCGGTCGCGCTCTGGTTCAAGTCGACGCCGGCTCTGCTGGTGGCCTTCGCGCTCGGCGCGCGGCGGATGCTCGCTCCTGCATTCGCTGCCGCGGCCATGCTGCTGGTAGCGATGACGAGCCACATCGACATCGGCGTACGTCACGTGCTGCCGCTCTATCCGCTGCTGGCCGTCGTGGCCGGCGTCGCCGTCGTGCAGTGGCGCCATGTGGCGTCGGCGGTGCTCGTCCTCGCGCAGCTCGCTGGGTTCCCGCGCGCCCATCCCGACCACCTCGCCTACTTCAACGTCACCGCCGGGCGCGATCCCGCGCACATCCTGCTCGACAGCAATCTCGATTGGGGGCAGGACCTGCTGCGGCTGCGGCGCATCTGCGACGAGCGGCACATCGACGCGCTCTCGCTCGCCTACTTTGGCAGCGCGCAGCCGGGCGCGCACGGGTTCCGCGGCTTGCGTCCGCTGCTGCCGTATCGTCCGGCCACCGGTTGGATCGCCATCAGCGAGATGCATTTTCGCGAGGCCAGCGGCCGCACGCGCGGCGCCTGGGCGTGGCTCGGCGAACGGCAGCCGGTCGCCTACGCCGGCAAGTCGATCCGCATCTACTACGTCAACGGCCCGGGCAGTGCAGCGCCTCGCTGAGACGCTTCGCCTCGGGGCAGCGGCGCTCCGCGGCCCAGCCGAGCGCGCCGGCGAGAACGAGCACGACGAGGAACGGCACCACCGTCGCGCGCCACACCGCGCCGACCCAGCCGGGGCTGCTCATCTTCTTCGCGCGCCGCGCCAGCGCGCCGGCCAGCGCCGCATCGAACGCAGCCTCGGAGAGGATCGCCGGCGCCACCCAGATCAGGTAGACCGCGATCGCGAGCAGCGCCAGGACGAGCGCGATCAGCAGCACGACGATCCACAGATCGTCGAGATCGCCGAAATCCAGCGCCGACGAGCCGGAGCTCTTCACCGGCGTCGGCGTGCCCCACGAACCGGTGGCGCCGCCGCCGCCGAAGCGTCCGCCGCCGGCGTGCAGCACCTCGCCCGCGGTGTCACTCGCGTCGCTGCCGCCGATGCCGCCGAGGTCTCCGATGTCGATGCCGTTGCTGCCGAGATCGATGCCGCGCCTGTCCGCGCCGACGTAGATCAGCCAGAGCCGCACCAATCCGAGAAACACCAGATACGCGCCGCAGACCGCGAGGATGTAGCGCTCGGTCAGGTGATAGAGACCGGCGCGCAGCAGCAGGTTCGTGGCCACCACTCCCGACGCGAACGTCGCGCCGAGGAGCAGCGTCATGTGGATGCGCAGATAGAAACGCGACTCGAGCGCGGCGCGGTAGCGCGCCAACGCCGGCGCGCTCGCATCGGCCGGCTCGGTGATGACGCCGGCGTCCGCGACCGCATCGGCGACGCGCCGTCGAGTCGCTCGCTTGCGTCGCGCTGACAACGTCCCGCCTCAGTGCGTGTGGGCGTGGTCGTGATCGTGATGATGGTCATGATCGTGATCGTGCGTGTGTCCGGCCATGCCCGACTCGAGCTGCTCGACCACCTGCCGCGCGAGCTCGCGAAACGCCTGCGAGGCCGGCGCGTCGGGATCGCTGACGACGATCGGCTGGCCGGTGTCGCCGCCGACGACGACCTTCGGATCGATCGGCACCTCGCCGAGGAACGGCACGCCGAGAAGGCCGGCGGTCTTCTTACCGCCGCCGTGTCCGAAGATCTCTTCGCGCTCGCCGCAGTGGCGGCAGAGGAAGTAGCTCATGTTCTCGACGATGCCGAGCACCGGCACGTTCACCTTGCGGAACATCGCCAGACCCTTGCGCGCGTCGATGAGCGCGACGTCCTGCGGCGTCGTCACCACCACCGCGCCGGTCAGTCCAGCTTTCTGCGTGAGCGTGAGCTGCGCGTCGCCGGTGCCGGGCGGCAGGTCGATGATCATGAAGTCGAGATTGCCCCACTTCACGTCGGTGAGGAACTGATCGAGCGCCTTCATCACCATCGGCCCGCGCCAGATCACCGGCGTGTCGGGATCGGTGATGAGGCCGAGGGACATGGTCTTGATGCCGTGGCGCTCCATCGGGACGATCTTCTCGTCGTGCTCGTCGATCTGCGGACGCCCTTCGATGCCGAGCATCATCTGCTGCGACGGCCCGTAGATGTCGGCGTCGAGCATGCCGACGCTGTAGCCGAGGGCGTGCAGCGCGAGCGCGAGATTCGTGGAGACGGTCGACTTGCCGACGCCGCCTTTGCCCGAAGCGACGGCGATCTTGTACTTCACGCCGCCGAGGACCGCGGGCGCGGTCTGCTGCTGCCCGCCGGAGGACTGGCGCGCGCCGATCTCCATCTGGATGCGCGCGCTGGTGACGCCGCTGACGCCGCGAACGGCGGCTTCGGCATCGCGGGCGATGGCCTGGCCGGCGGCCGGGTTCTCGGTCTGGAACTGGATGGCGACGGTGACGTCGCCGCCCTCGATGGTGATGTCGCGTACGAAACCGAACGAGACGATGTCGCGGGAAAGGCCGGGAAACTTGACCTTCTTCAGCGCCTCGAGGACTTCATCCTGGGTCGGCATTCTCTCTCTCCTGTCGCCAGCGTTCGTACGACTCGCGGATGATCGGAATGGCGTCTCCGGAGGAGCCGACGACCTTGATCACGTCGAAGTCGGATGGACTGACGAGGCCGCGCTCGAGCATCGGCCCGCGCATCCACTCGATCAGTCCGGGCCACATTGTACCGACCATGATCAGCGGATGCTCTTTCATGTGCTTGACCTGCAGGAGCTGCCAGACCATGAAGAGCTCGAGCGCCGTGCCGATGCCGCCGGGCATGACGATGAAGGCGGAGGAGAGACGGATGAAGTGGTGCAGACGCGAAAAGAACGTCCGATGCCTGAAGACTTTGTCGACGAACGGATTCGCCGTCTCCTCGGTCGGGAGATGAATGGCCAGGCCGAAGGAGAAGGCTTTGCTCTCGCCCTTGCCTTCCATCGCTCCGGCGTTCGCCGCTTCCATCAGGCCAGGACCGCCGCCGGTGACGATGTCGACGCCCATGCGCGCGAGGTCGGCGCTGAGCTTTTTCACTTCTTCGTAGATCGGGTCGCCGGTGCGGATGCGCGAGCTGCCGAAGATCGAGACGCGGTAGTGCTCGACGCGCTCCGGCTGGATCTGGTCGAGATCGTTGATGGTCTCCCAGAGCTGGTAGATCGCCTTGTCGAGGATGTAGGTGGGATCGGCGGCCGGACGCCGCTTCGCTTTCTGCGCGCTGCGCAGCTCCTCGAGCTCCGGAGTGGTGGTCTTGGTCCTTCGCTGATCAGACATGGTCGTGACTGCCAGCGAGGGTCGTGCCTGCTTCAGCGACGCTGAAGCAGGCTTCACGGCATCGACACTACTTCGCGATCCAGACGTCTTTCGAAAACTCGCGCAGCTTCGGCTCGGCGGCGCGGGCGTCGCTCTCGTTGGGGAAGCGGATGCGCACGCGGAAGACGGGACCTTTCTCGGTGGTGCCGCGCTCGACGTACGCGGAGGTGAAGCCGCGGTCGATGAGCCTCGCCGCCAGCGCCTCGGCGGTTTTCTGATCGCTGGTCGAGAGGAGCTGCGCAAAGTGCGGGATGGGCGGTGCGGTGGTCGCGGGCTGCGGGTTCGCGACGGCGGCTTGCTGCGTCTGCGATTGCGGTTGCGTTTGCGGTTGCGGTTGCTGCGCCTGAGGCGTTGTCGCCGGCGCGGCCGCGCTGGTCGCGCTGTCGTTGACCTCTGCTTCGCTGATGGTCGCAGCGGTGGCTTCGTCAGTCGCCGGCGCGGTCACGCTCGTGTCGGTCGCCGCGGCGGTATCGCTCGCCTGAAAGTCATCGTCCGCCACTCCGAGCTCGACGATGCGTCCCGACGGTTTCTTCGGCATCGCGCTGGCCTCGGTCACGACCGGCGTCGATTCCTTCTTCACCACCAGCCGCTCGTCCGCCTGTCCCTTGCCGATCATCAGGCCGAACGCGAACGAAGCCGCGAGCGAGAGCAGCAGGAGCACGAAGGCGACGAAGGCCTGTCCTGCCGTCAGAGAGATTTCGTAATGCGACTGATCGTCGGCGCTGTGCTGTTCTTCCATCCGTCCATCCTCCCGGAACATCACTTGCCGCCCGAGTTGCTCGGTGGGGCCGCAGCGTTCCAGTTTGTGTGATAGACCACACCATTGTCAAAGTAGATGGCCGAGGCACCGCCGTCGGCTTTGGGGTAGATCCAGACCGAGTAGACGCGCTTGTTCTGGACGACCTGCTTGATCCAGTCCTCGCGCGGCAGCCCGACCAGCTTCCGCACTTCCTCTTCCTTCATCCCCTGTTTCACCGCGGCGAAGGTGCTCATCGAGACGTACCGCCGCTGCTCGGCCGCGCTGATGCGCTGCTGCGCCTCGCCATTCGTCGGGTCGAGCTCGAGCGCGGCGCGATAGAGCTCGATGGCTTTGTCGTAGCGCGAGAGCACGTTCATGTACTCGTCGCCGAGGAGAATTTTTTCTTTGGCGAGCAACGTCGCGGCGCGCGGATCGCCGGTGCGGTGAAAGTACTCGTTGGCCTTGTCGGTGAACGCGACGTACATCGGCTCGAGCTTCTTGTGATTCTCGAGCAGCGCCTCGATCTGCTCCTTGCGCGACGCCGACGCCGCCGGCACTTTCTGCGCGCCGCGCACGGTCTGGATCCACTGATAGTCGGCCGTGAGCAACGTCCACTCCCGGTCGTTCGGCTTGACCGGCGGCCCGGCCGGCGCACAGGCAGCGAGCGTGAGGAGCAGCAGGAGGAGCGGACGCAGACGCATGGACGGCAGTTATTTTACATGACGCGACGCGGAGGTGCTCCCGCCGCCGCCACCACCTTCCGCATGATCACGCCGCCGAGGGTCACGCCGTCGGCGAGGCGGATCTCCGACTGCTCGACTTCTTCGTAGCCGCAGGCGCGGTAGAGCGGGACGCCCGGCAGCGTGGCCATGAGCTCGAAGGTGTGGAAGCCGGCGTCGCGGGCGGCGCGCTCGGAGGTGTCGAGCAGCAACCGACCGAGGCCGCGGCGGGTGTGCGACGGGAGCACGAACATCGCCCGGATGCGCGCGGCGTCGAAGCGCGGGTCGAGGCGTGTGGCATCGGCGTCGCCTCCGCCGGTGAAGAGTTTGCGGCGCAGGCTCCAGCCGCCGCAGGCGACGATCGCTCCTTCATCTTCGATCACGTAGTACGTCCCGTCGTCGATGAGCTGCACGTCGGGGACGGTGATGTGCTCGACGGCGCTGGCGCGCTCGCGCGCGTCGTAGAAGCCGACGCTCAGACTCGCGGTCGACTCGCGCATCACCTCGGCGATGCGCGGCAGATCGTCGCGCGTGGCGGTGCGCAGCTTCACGCGCGAAGCGCCGCGGCGAGCCTCGTCACCTCGGCTTCCTCTCCCGTCCCGAACTCCGCGCGCACTTCGTAGATCCAGCCGTACAGCAGCTCGTTCAGCACGCTGTGCACGACCGCCGAGTGATCGCTCGAGCCGGAGGCGTAGAGGTTGTTGAGCAGTTGATCGAAGTCGATGCGCCCTTCATTCACGAAGCTCATGCCGGAGAGGTACGGCATCGTCTCCGGCGAGAGGTGCAGCACCACGCGGTCCATGAAGTCGTAGACGTGATCGCCGATTTTCTGGAAGACGCGCGCGAAGACTTTCTGGAAGACGCCGTTGTAGCGCTCGACCAGCCCTTCGAGCTCGTACTCGCTCAGCTCCGCCGCGCGCCGCTCGTCCTGCTCGACGCGCTCCGCGTCCTGGATCAGGTTGACCGCGAGCAATCCCCAGACGGTGCGCAGGCTCTGGAAATCGGAGAGGTAGCTGCGCGCGCAGAGCTGCTCGATCGACTGCGCGTCCTCGGCCAGCAGCGAGAGCACGTGGCTCTCATCGTCGGTGAGCTCGAGCTGGAACGCGCGCGTGTCGGCACCCGGCACCGCCTCGAGCATGCGGTCGAGCCGCCCGACGCCGCGCGTGATCAGCGACCAGTATTCGATGCGCCGCACGCCGTCGAGGATCAAACGCTCGGTGGGCATCGGCAACGTGATGATGCCCTCGGGGAACTCCGCGCTGAAGACGATGGTGTAGCTGCCGGTGCGATACGCCATCGCATTCAATACGATCGCACTCGCCTGCCGCTCCACCGCGCGCGTCAGATCCTCCGGCTTCAGATACCCAAGCTCGCACAACAGACCGCCGATGCGCCGCGCGACCACGAGGCGTTCGAGGGCATGGTTGTACTGCTGGATGTTCAACTCTCCCGAACGGAGCAGCGTCTCGGCGAGGCCCATGTCAGGATCGGTGCTGACGGCGTTGACGATGCGGCCTTCGTAGAAATAGATCGTGTCGCTCCGCCCGATCGCATCGAGCGTCAACACCGCCGTCTCACTGCTCCGCACGATCGACCGGATCAGATCCGGCACGGTGGTCTCGGCGAGCGCGCCCTGGATGGAAAGATCGTCCATCGGGTGGATTCTATGCGACGACCGGGGGCCTCCGGCGGCTGGGGCCACAGGCCCCAGACCCCATTGGTTGGCCTAGCCTCCGCGACACCGTGTCGTGAGATTGAAGGCAGTGTCGCGGAGGCTAGGCCAACCGGACGGGGTCCGGGGCCCGTGGCCCCGGCCGCCGGAGGCCTCCGGTCGTCGTTAACCGCCGCCGGTTTCGTCGTGCGACGCGTGCACTGGTTTTGATTCCGGCGAGCCCCACTGGCGGAGCCAGATCGAGAGGACGACGATGGCGAGCACGGCGAGGAACTCGCTTTGCCAGTTCTGGAAGGACTCGTACCAGAACTGCGACTCGGTCATGTACTCGAACGTCGTCACGTGGCGCGGGCGGCCGTGCAGCGCTTCTTCCTCCGAGAACTTTGCGGCGCCGGCGGCGGCGTGGCCGAGGAAGGAGAGGAAGAAGAGAGTGAAGAAAGCGATGCTGAGCGAATTCTTGTAGAGCTTCAGACGCCAGCCGCCTTTGCGCACCGGGCCGGGGGCGTTGGGATCGTCGCGATGCGCCTCGGGCAGTTCCTCGACTTCATCCGTGCCGTCGTGCTTCTTCGATTCCGACGAGCCGCGCTGATAGAGGAAGACCGTCAGCACGATGTAGAAGCCCATCTGCAGGAACTCGCTCTCCCAGTTCTCGAAGATGGTCTCGCCGAATTCACTCGTGCCGAGAAACGCGCCGAACCCGACTTGCGGACGGCCGTGCTCCTCCTGCTCGTCGTTGTACGTCTTCCACCCGGTCCACGCGTGACCGAACGTGCAGAGGCAGAAGAGGATCAGGAGGACGATCGACAGGCTGTTGTTCCGCCACATAGTTGACCTCGCCGCATGGCGGAGTCAGCAACGCGCCTGCCAGATTGTCCGGTTGATCCGACAAACTAGCCGAGCGGCCGCGTCGGATTCGCGGCGGCGCTGTCGGCGATGCCCACCGCATTCTTCGTGGTCGACTTCACCCGATACATCGCCGCGTCGGCCTGGCGGATCAGATCCTCTTTCGACATCGCGTGCGTCGGATAGCTGGCGATGCCGAAGCTGGCGGTGATGCTCACCTCGACGTCGGCGTCGATGCGCAGCGGCGAGCCGGCGATGGAACGCGCCACGCGCTGCGCCACCGCCACCGCCTGCTCCGGATCGGTCTGCGGCAGGATGATGCAGAACTCGTCGCCGCCGAAGCGGACCACCTTGTCGATGCCGCGCACCGCCGCGAGGATCCGCTTGGCCACCTCCTGCAGCGTGCGCGAGCCGGCCAGGTGACCGTAGAAGTTGTTCACCATCTTCAAATCATCGAGATCGAGAAAGATGATGCTGAAGAGCGTGCCGTAGCGGCGCGAGCGCTCGATCTCCTCATCGAGATAGGTCTCGAAGAAGCGGCGGTTGAAGGCCTTGGTGAGATCGTCGCGCATGGCCAGATCGCGGCTGCGGGTGAGCTGATAGATGTTGCTCAGCACCTGCGCGACTGCGGTCAGGTAGTCGGTCACGCGCGAAGTCGAGGTCTCGTCGAGCGTATCGCGCGCGGCCAGCGGCACGCGGATCACGCCGATCAGATCCTCGCGCACCTGCAGCGGCATCACCATCATCCCGTCGCCGCTGCCGTCGCGCGAGACGGCGAAGAGCTGCGCCGAGGAGAGCGCCTGTTGCAGGACATCCGGACGTACGCCTGGAAGGAACTCGCCGGTCTCGCGATAGTGCGGGTCGTTGCTGTAGCTGACGACGTAGCGCTCGAGGCGCGGGTCGTGGAGGAAGAGCGTTCCGAACTCGAGGCCGAGGAGCTCGAGGACGGTGTGCGTGATCCGCTCGGAGACGGCGCTCGCCTCGACCATCGTCATCAGCTCGTGGATCTGCTTGAGATACGCCGTCTCCTGCTCGAGACGTGCGGCATGCTGCACGGCGTCGGCGAGATCGGCGGCGAGGCCGAGGAAGTCGGACGGATGGGCGAGAAACTCGTCGCGGCGCACGATCAGATCGCCGTGGCGGCGCGGCGGCGGCTCGCCTTCGAAGAGCATCACCCGCACGATGCTCTTGCCGGACGGCCGCTCGGAACCGGCGTCGACGATGGCCACGCGGCACGACTCGCGCTCGTCGCCGCCGGAGACGACGCTCCAGTCGGGACAGGCCGCGGCGAGCTGCGCCGCGAGCTCAGCGCGATCGCTCCAGAGGCCGGCCGCAGGCTGCGAACGCATGGACGTGGGATCATGGTAGCAGTTGCGAATCGCCCAGATCCTCCTTCCCTCGGCCTCCGAATACGAACGAAAGTGCCAGCGCGTCGATTTTGCGGCGCTTTCCGCCGCCGGGCATGAGGTCTCCGTCACATCGCCCGAGGAAGCGCGCGGCGACGTCGCTCACGTCTACGCCTCGGCCGAACTGCCACGCGCATCGTTTGTGCGCTTCCCCATCCCGTACATTTCCAGCGCGGACGTACAGCGCTCGCGCTGGCGCCGCGTGGTCGCCCCGTCGCGCATCGTCTCGCCGATCGACGAGCGCGAGCCGCTGCCGGAAGCGGTGGAGGCGCATTACTTCGGCGACCGAAGCAATCGCGAGCCCGCCGATGACGTCAAACGGATCGGCAGCTTCGCCCGTCCGCGCCTGCACAACCTCGTCGAGCAGACCGTGGCCCGCATCCACCGCTTCCGCGGCGACATCACCTGGACGCTGTTCGACCACGTCCCTTCACCCGCCGATCTACGCAGTATGGATCTGTGGGTCGACCCGGCCGTCGACGAGCACGACTTCGACGGCTTCGTGGCCGAAGCGGTCGCCTCCGGGACACTTGCGTGCGGCGCAAAAACGCGGATCAATCTTTTGCGTCTGGAGCAAGGGCGCACCGGGCTGCTGGTGCCGCCGAACGACCCGAACGAAATGACTCATGCGATACTTGGCGCCCTGTTCAAGCCTGAGGTGGCGCAGAGCAGACTGGAGGCAGCGCGGCAGACGGCGTCGAAGTTCCGGACGCGGCAACGCCTGCGCATCCTCGTGCAGTTGTACGAGTCCGTGATCCGCTCAACATGAATCTTCTCCTCGAGCTCCCGAATCCCCAGCGGCGCGCACTCGACATCATCCGTGAGGTGGCGACGGAGAAGGAGTGTCACCCGTTCCTGGTCGGAGGTCCGGTGCGCGACCTGCTCCTCGGGCGCCACTCGATCGATCTCGACCTCACGCTCGAGCAAGGCAGCTCGACGCTCGCGCGCGCGCTGGCCAAACGGATCAACGGGCGGGTGCGCTCGTTCCCGCAGTTCCTCACCTACAAAGTGACGGCGGAGGAGTTTCCGGAGATCGACATCGCCACGGCGCGCAAGGAGCGCTATCGCCGCCCCGGCGCGTTGCCGGCGGTGACGGCCGGACGTCTGAAGGACGATCTGCTGCGCCGCGATTTCTCGATCAACTCCATCGCCCTCGACCTGATCGACGGGAAGATGCACGACCCGACCGGCGGCGCGCTCGATCTCGACGCGCGGCTCGTGCGGGTGCTGCACGACAAGAGCTTCGTCGACGATCCGACGCGCGTCTTTCGCGCCATCCGCCTGGCCACGCGCCTCGGCTTCGCGCTCGAGCCGCACACCGAGGAGCTGCTGCGCGAGGCCGTCGGCAATGGAGCGTTCACGCTCGTGTCGAAGGAGCGCGTCTGGCGCGAGCTGTTCCTGGCGATGGACGAGCAGGACGCGCCGGCGGTGCTGGCCGCGCTGAGCGACTACGGCGCGTTCGACGCGCTGTTCGGACGGCGGCAGAACCGCGAGCTGCGCGCGCATCTCGAGCAGTTGCACGCGCAACTGGCCTCGCAGCCGGAGCTCGACCGCTACGTCCTCTTCACCGGCGCGCTGCTGCGCGGCGATGCCTCGCCGGTCGACTTCGAAGGCTCCGGCTTCTCGCAGAAGCGCGCGCGCATCGTCATCGAGCTGGCCAACGAGCTGCCGCGCCTGATCGAGTCGCTGGCCGCGTCGACGAACGACGTGCAGCGCTTCGCCATCTACCGCGACGTCGCGAACGAGACCCTGGCGGCGATCGCGGCCGAGCGTCCCGAGGAGCTCGCGCACATCCGCCGCTTCCGCGAGTTCGAAAAGTTCAAGCTGCCGCTGCGCGGGAACGATCTCGAAGTGCCGGGCGGACCGCACGTGGCCCAGGCGCTCGAGCGGACGCGCGAGGCGGTCTGGAACGGCGAGATCGCGCCGGAGGAAGCGCGCTCGTACGCAAAGAAGATCGCCCGGCGGCTGCTCGAAGACGCGCGGTGAGAGCACCGGTGAGAGCACCGGCAAGCGCGCCGGTGAGAGCGTATGATCGCCGCATGCGGATCGCTGCCGCGGCCTTCGTGCCGTTCGTCGCGCTGAGCGCGTTCGCGCAGCACGACATCACGCAAGTGGCGCCGGCGCCGGCGGGCGGCGCGATCGCCACGCCGCTGCCCGAGTCGCAGCGGCGCGCGCTGAAAAGATACGACCTGCCCGACCTCGCCGGCGCGAAGCAGGCGCTCGGCTCGCAGCTCGTCGACGGACATCTCCCGCGGCCGCTCGTCGACTACTCGACGCGCGAAGGCGGCATCGAGCAGCGCGTCTCGATCTTCGAAGGCGGCCTGGTGGTCGTGAACATGACCGGCGCGGCGACGATAAGGAAGAAGATGATCCTTCCCTCCGACGCGTTGAAGACTTACCTGCAGGCGGTCAGTCCGGAGAAGCTGCGCGCCATCGAGCCGTGGGCGCTGACCACGCCGCTGCCGGAGCGGCGCTCGGTGCTGCGCGTGTACGACGATCGCGGCGCGTACGTCGAGCGCGTCTTCCATCCCGGCGCGGTGCCGCCGAAGTCGCTCAACGACCAGCTCGCGCCGCTGCGCGATCTGCTGCGCGCCGTCTCCGAGGATCGCGACGTCACCAGCAGCGTGGCCGGATACGAGCCGAAAGAGGGTGACAAGCTCGTGGCCGACGATCAGAAGATCTACAAGGTCGTGCGGATCATCCCGGCCAACGGCGTGGTCGAGCTCGAGTGTCTCTCCGCGCCGACCCGAATCTACGTGGCGAAGAAAGACTTGCATTTGTACTTTGTCGGAGCGGCTGCGCAGGAGTGACGACGCTGCGCATCACCGGCGGCGCGCTGCGCGGCCGGCGCGTCGAGGTGCCGAAGGGCGAGCTGCGTCCGACCTCTGAGCGCGCGCGGCAGGCGTACTTCAACATCGTCGGTCCGCGCATCGACGGCGCCCGTTTTCTCGACCTCTTCGCCGGCAGCGGGATCTTCTCGTTCGAGGCGCTCTCGCGCGGCGCGTCCGAGGCGGTGGCGGTCGACTCGGGACGCGCGCAGACGGCGGCCATCGCGCGCACGGCGGCGGCATTCGGCGTTGCCGTACGCGCGGTCACCGCCGACGCGCTGGCCGGGATTAAGCGTCTGGGCGGTCAGGTTTTCGACCTCATCTACGCAGATCCTCCCTACGACTACGAACGCTACGACGAGCTGCTGACCGCGATCGATCGCGAGGCCGCGCTCGCGCCCGACGCGCTCGTGGCCATCGAGCACCGCCGCCGCAGCGAGCCGTTTTCCGCCGAGCTCCGGCGCCTCAGGTTTCACCGACGCGCCGACTACGGCGAGATATGGATCAGTTTTTTCATTGCATGAGGTTGCATGGCAGACCAGAAGACGAGCATTGAGCTGACTCTCGACGAACAGCAGACCCACACGCTTTTCGGCAATCACGACGAGAACCTCCGGGCCATCGAGGACGCCTTCAAGGTGAAGATCTCCTCGCGCGGCAACGAGCTCTTCGTCTCCGGCGCCTCGGAGAGCATCGCCCCGGTGCAGAAGCTCATCGGCGAGCTGCAGCAGCTCGTCGAGCAGGGCTACCCGATGAAGAAATCGGACGTGGCCACCGGCGTGCGGGTCGTGCGCGACAAACCGGAGACGAACCTGGTCGACTTCTTCACCGACGACGCCGTGCAGCAGTCGATCCGCCGCATCGTCTCGCCGCGCAACATGGCCCAGAAGCTCTACCTGCAGGCCATCCAGGACGAGGACATCGTCTTCGGCGTCGGACCGGCCGGCACCGGCAAGACGTATCTCGCCGTCGCCGCCGCCGCGGCGGCGCTGCAGGACAAATCGATCAAGCGCATCATCCTCTGCCGGCCCGCGGTGGAAGCGGGCGAGCGCCTCGGCTTCCTGCCGGGCGACATCGCCGAGAAAGTGAATCCGTATCTGCGCCCGCTCTACGACTCGCTCTACGACATCATCGGCTTCGAGAAAGTGGAGAAGCTGATGGAGCGGTCGATCATCGAGATCGCGCCGCTGGCCTTCATGCGCGGCCGCACGCTCAACGACTCGTTCATCATCCTCGACGAGGCGCAGAACACGACGCCCGAGCAGATGAAGATGTTCCTCACGCGCCTCGGCTTCGGGTCGAAGGCGGTGGTGACGGGCGACATCACCCAGGTCGATCTTCCGGAAGGAAAGAAGTCCGGACTTCGGGAAGTGCGGCGTATCCTGGAAGGTGTGGAAGGACTGCGCTTCTTCGACTTCAGCCAGCGCGACGTGGTGCGCCATCCGCTGGTCGGCAAGATCGTCCACGCGTACGACCGCTACGATAAGGAGCGCGAGGACGCGGAGCAGAACAAGAGGGCCAGCGACAGGTCTGCTTCGTGACGAACGTCGAGGTGACGGGAGCAGCCGTGCCGCGGTTCACGCGGCGCGAGATGGCGGCGTTCGCGCGCAAGGCGCTGCTCGCGCTCGAGAAGATCGATCGCCTGCCGGAAGAGGTCACCGAGGTGAGCATCGCCCTGATCGATGACGAGGCCATGGCGGCGCTGAACCGGAAGTTCCGCAAGAAGAACCGCACCACCGACGTCCTCACCTTCCCTGCCGACGACTCGTACAACGAGCCGTCCGCAACCGGCCGTCCGCTCGGCGACATCGTCATCTCCGTCGATCAGGCGCGCCGGCAGGCGGCGGAGGAGAAGCACTCGCTGGCGACGGAAGTGCGCTACCTCATCGTGCACGGCCTGCTGCACGCACTCGGCTACGACCACGAGACCGATGCCGGCGAGATGAACGCGCTCGAGCTCGAAGTACGCGGTTTAGTCGGGCTGGAATGAGCGACGACGGGCAGGGCTGCTTCCGCTTTGTCGGCGGCTGCGGCTGCGTGCTGCTCCTGGCGGTGCTCGTGCTGCCGGTCAGCACCTGCTTCGGCGGCTCGAAGATGCGCGGCTGGGAAGCTGCGGTCGCGATCGCCGGCTACGTCGTGCGCGGCCAGCTCCTCTTCCTCCTGCCGATCTACGCCACCGTGGCCACGGTCGCCGGCGCGATCGCGCTGCAGGATGGGCGCGTGTCGCGCGGCCTGCGCTGGTTCGTGCTGCCGGCGCCGCTCGCCGCGCTGGCCAGCCTGGTCACGCCGCTGCAGATCGGCTGGGTGGTCTGGTTCGTGGCCGTCGTCGCGGTGACGCTCGCCACGCTGGTCAGGCCAGCGCGATGATCCCGTCTTTCCAGAGCTTGTAGAAGATCAGCAGCGCGTCGGTCTCGCGGATCGGGCTGATCTTGATCAGCGAGCCGATGTCCCACTGGCCGTTGATGCGCGAGAGGATGAATCCTTCGTTCGGGGAGAAGTTCATCTGCGTGATCTCCTCGAGCGTGCGGGCCACGCGCGGCACACGCGTCTCGAGCAGTCCTTGATTGCGCAGCTCGCCGAGGATCACCGCCTCGGCGCCCTTGATGGCGGTGCGCACCTTCGGATGATTCGGGTCGAGGTTTTGCGCCGCGCGCAAAAGGCGCTGCGTCTTCTCGTAGTCGCGCGCGCGGAGCGCGTTCTGCGCGGCGCTCAGCAGCGAGATGATCTCGTCGTCCTCGTTGAACTCGGTGCGCGCCGGCGGCGGCGCGGCGGGCGCGACTTCCTCCGCCACGCGCGCCGCTTTCTGCGCGCTCGGATCGACGAGCTTGACCAGGTTGTGGCGCACGAGCGAGGCGACAGTCGACGACACCGTGAACGCCGACGAGCGGCTCTCGAGCACGATGTCGGCGATGGTGCGCTTGCCGTCGACGGCGCGCACGATCTGCTCCTCGACGTCCTCGAGCTCCTGGCTCGTATCGATCACGCCGAGCGGCACCGGCACCACCGCCTCGTTCGGGATCAGCTCGCGGATGCGCGCCCATTCGTCGACGCGCCGCGTGCCTTCCATGATGATCCCGGTGACGTCGACCTGCAGCGGGATCATCTCCATCTTCGGCAGCTCGTCGTCGACGAAGTAAAAATCGCCGTCGTTCCAGAGAAAGATGTCGTAGATCTCTTCCTCCGCCTTCAGGCGCATGAAGCGCTGCAGGTCGCCCTCGTTGATGACGTCGATCATCACCAGGATCTTGCCGAGGAGAATGCCCGACTGCTGCTGCACCTCCATGGCCTTCTTCAGCTCCGGCTCGGTGAGGTAGCCGTGGCTCATCAGGAACTGGCCGAGGTACTCGCGCGGATCGTTGGAGGCGGAGGAGATCACCCGGCCGTTGCGGAAGAAGATCTTCTTCTCGACCCTCTTGTTGCTGATGACGAGCGTGCCGGTCTTCTGCCCCAGGCTCAGCCACTGGAGCAGGTCGCCCGGGAGCATCGTCTTCAGGTTGCCGGAAAGGGCCATGAAAGGCCGGGATTATGCCCGAAATGAAGCGGCGGTACCCGCACGAGTTGCGCGCGGGTACCGCCGGTGGGTTGCGTGGTCGCGAATCAGAAGCGCGCGGCGCGGCGGCGCACGCTCGACGGATCGGTGACCTTCACCTGGACCGTGGAGCGGACGACGTTGCCGGAGGCGTCGGTCGTGTCGACGAGGATCGTGTAGATGCGGTCCTGCGTCCCGGCGCGCTCGGCGCGCAGGTCGACGCTCAGCGCGCCGGTGACGTTCCAGTCGGGAGCCATGTCGCCGTCGCCCGTGCCGTTGACCGGCTGGTTCGAGACGACGCCGACGATGCGCGAGACCGGCGTCGGATCGGCCGCGTCGAACGCATTCACTTCGATGCGCACCTTGATCATCTTGTGATCGGGCGGCCAGAGCGTGGTCGGCGTCGCGGAGATCGAGAGGATCGTCGGCGGCGTCGTGTCGGCGACCGTGACGTTGAAGCTGTCGCTGTCGCTGCCGCCCGCGTTCGTGGCGGTGCAGTTGACGGCGGTGGTGCCGATGGCGAACGTCGAGCCGGAGGCGGGCGTGCAGACGACCGTGCCGTCGTTCGTGGCGGTGGCCTCGAAAGACACGACCGCACCGTCAGGGCCGGTAGCCTCGGCGGTGATGTCGGCCGGCACCGTGAGCACCGGCGGCTGAACGCCGTTCGTCACCGTGACCGTGAACCGGCCGTAGCCGGCGTTCAGATGCGCGTCTTCAGCGACGCACTCGACAACCGTCGTGCCGATCGGGAACGTGGTTCCGGAGAGCGGCGAGCAGGTCACCGGCAGATCGCCGTCGAGGTTGTCGACCGCGGTCGCGCCGAACATCACCACCGGATCGTCGGTGACGATGTCAGCCGGCACGGTGACCACCGGGACGACCGTGTCGCCGACGACGATCGGGAACGAGTTCGTGGAGGTGCCGTAGGCGTTCGTCGCGCTGCAGGTGACGATCGCGGTGCCGAGCGGAAAGACGCTGCCCGAGGGCTGGTCGCAGGTGACCGGCACGTCGGCGCCGTTGCCGTCGATCGCGCCGACCGCATACGTCACGACCGCACCGCGCGGGCCGTCGGCCTCGGCGTAAACCGCTTCCGGCGTCGACAGCAGCGGCGGCGTCGGGTTGTCGACGGCGGCGATATTCAGAAAGCCGCTGCCGGCCAGGCGCGGGCCGGCGTCTTCGAGCGCGTAGACCGCGACGGTGTAGCGGCCTTCCGCGAGCGCCACGCCCATCGGAACCCACACCTCGAGGTAGCTGTCGCCGACGACGAGGCTCGGCTCGAGCTCGAACGTTCCGCCGGGACCGGTGAAGGTGACGAGCGTGCCGCCAGTGCCGATCAGACCCGAACCGCGGATGGCGATGAAGTCTTCGACGCTGCCGTAGTTGATGGTGGAAGGAGAAATCCCCAGCGAAGCGTTCTGAGCCGCCGCCGCGGATGAAAATAGACACACGAAGAGCGTGAGTACTGCCGCGAGTTGGACCTTCATTGTGGAACTAATATGAGTCGTTTTGCCTCGCTTGTAAATTCATTTCCGCTCCACGACCGATAAACTACGCGGCGCGATGGCAGACGATTTCCATTTTTATGCGTTTCCGGATCTCCTGAAACGCGGTTTCGATCCGGAGACGGACCTCGGCGAGCCGGGCGCGTATCCGTTCACGCGCGGCCCGCAGCGGTCGATGTATCGCGGCAAGCTCTGGACGATGCGGCAGTACGCGGGCTTCTCGACGGCCGCGGAATCGAACCGCCGCTACCGCTATCTGCTCGAGCGCGGAACGACGGGGCTGTCGGTGGCCTTCGATCTGCCGACGCAGATCGGCATGGACTCGGATGACGCGCGCGCACGCGGCGAGGTCGGCAAGGTCGGCGTGGCCATCGACTCGATCGCCGACATGGAGACGCTGCTCGCGGAGATCCCGCTCGATCGCGTGTCGATCTCGATGACGATCAACGCGCCTGCGTCGATCCTGCTCGCGCTGCTGCTCGTCGTCGCGGAGCGGCGCGGCACCGATTGGACGAAGCTCTCCGGCACGATCCAGAACGACATCCTCAAGGAGTACGCGGCGCGCGGCACGTACATCTTTCCGCCCGCGCCGTCGCTGCGCATCGTGACGGACATCTTCGAGTTCTGCGCGCAGCACGTGCCGCGCTGGAACACGATCTCGGTGTCGGGCTATCACATCCGCGAGGCGGGTTCGACGGCGGTGCAGGAGGTCGCGTTCACGCTCGCGAACGGGCTCCAGTACGTGCAGTCGGCGGTGGAGCGCGGGCTGGACGTCGACGCGTTCGCGCCGCGCATCTCGTTTTTCTTCAACGCGCACAACGATTTCATCGAAGAGGTGGCGAAGTTCCGCGCGGCGCGCAAGCTGTGGGCGAAGCTGATGACGGAGCGTCATGCGCCGAAGGATCCGCGGTCTGTCGCTTTGAGGTTTCACGCGCAGACGGCCGGCTCGACGCTGACGGCGCAGCAGCCGGAGAACAACGTGGTGCGCGTGGCGTATCAGGCGATGGCGGCGGTGCTGGGCGGCTGCCAGTCGCTGCACACGAACAGCCGCGACGAGGCGCTGGCGCTGCCGACGGAGGAGTCGGTGAAGATCGCCCTGCGCACGCAGCAGATCCTCGCGCACGAGACGGGGATCGCGGCGACGGCCGATCCGCTGGCCGGCTCGTACGCGATCGAGTCGCTCACGCTCGACATCGAGCGCGAGGCGCGTGCGCTGATCGAGAAGATCGACGCGATGGGCGGCGCGCGCGCGGCGATCGAGTCGGGGTTCATGCAGCAGGAGATCGGCGAGTCGGCGTACCTCGCGCAGCGCGCGCTCGAGGAGAAGCGCGTCATCGTGGTGGGCGTGAATGAGTTCATCGACGAGGAGCGGACGTCGCTGCCGATCCTGACGATCGACGAGAGCGTCGAGCGCGATCAGGTGGCGCGGCTCGAAGCATTCCGCCACGCGCGCACGTCCGATTTCCGCGCCGCACTCGCCCGCCTCGGCACCGCCGCCCGCGGCACCGAGAATCTGATGCCGCACATCGTCGACGCGGTGCGCAACGAGTGCACGATCGGCGAGATCGTGGCCACGCTCAAAGAGCCGTTCGGCGAGCACACCGAACAGGGCTTCTAAGCAGCACGCTCTGGCTTCGCCAAGGAATGAGAGACGACGAGGGGCCTCCGGCGGCCGGGGCCACGAGCCCCGGACCCCGTCTGTTGGCCTAGCCTCCGCGACACTGCCTTCCGAGCTCGCGACACCGTGTCGCGGAGGCTAGGCCAACCAATGGGGTCTGGGGCCCGTGGCCCCAGCCGCCGGAGGCCTCTGGTCGTCTCTCATTTCCTTGGCGACGTCAGTGCTTAGTCGCTCCAGCCGCCGGATGAGCCGGCGCCGCCGAAGTCGCCGCCGCCGCCGCTGAAATCACCGCCGCCGCCGGCCGTGTCACCGACGCTCATGTCGGATCCGCTCGTGCCGGTCGAGATCGAGTCGAAGCCGGCGCCGGAGAGATCGCTCGACGACGTTCCCGTTCCGCCGAGGCTCCATGTCTCCGTCGGCGTCGCGCGCGGTTGCATCGCCGGTGGAAACGTCGTTGGCGCCACGAGCTTCCACCGCTGCCGCTCGCGCCACCACTCACGCGCCATGCCGATGCAGATCGCGGCGAGGACCAGCAGTCCTCCGCCGAAGAAGATCCAGAAGACGTAGTCGTACCAGTGGGTCACCGGCCTTGCTTCCACTCGTTCATCATCTGGACGAAATCTTCGAACAGATAGAACGAATCGTGCGGGCCGGGTGCGGCTTCGGGGTGATACTGCACGGCGACGGCCGGTTCGCGGCGATGGCGGAAGCCTTCGAGGGTCTGGTCGTTCAGATTGATGTGCGTGTACTCGACGTCGTTCTCGCTGAGCGAATCGGGATCGACGGAGAACCCGTGATTCTGCGCGGTGATCTCGACGCGTCCGGTGCGGAGATCCTTGACCGGATGATTGCCGCCGCGGTGTCCGAACTTCAGCTTGTACGTCCTGCCGCCGAGGGCCAGGCCGAGGAGCTGATGGCCGAGACAGATCCCGAACAGCGGCACCTTGCCGAGGAGGTGGCGGATATTCTCCTGCGCGTACGTCACCGGCTCCGGATCGCCGGGACCGTTGGAGAGCAACACCCCGTCGTAGCGGCGGTCGAGGATCTCGTCGGCGTGCGTCGTAGCCGGATAGACGTCGACCGCGCAGCCGTGCTGCCCGAGCTGCCGGAGGATGTCGCGCTTCACTCCGAAGTCGTACACCGCCACTCGATAGCGTCCCTCCGATGGCGCGCCTTCGAACGGATACGGCCGAAGCGCCGTGACGCGCTGCACCAGATCGAGACCCGACATCGACGGCGACTGCCGCAGCTCGCCGACGATCGCATCGACCGGGCGCTGCGCGTCGGTGGTGATCATCCCGCGCATGGCGCCTTCGTTGCGGATCTTGCGCGTCAGCGCGCGCGTGTCGACGCCGGAGATCGCGGCGATGCGGTAGCGGGTGAAGTAATCGGCGATCGACATCTCCGCGCGCGCGCTCGACGGCTCCTCGATGGCGTCGCGCACGACGAACCCCGCGACCTGCGGCTCGTCGCTCTGCTGCACCTTCTCCTCCACTCCGTAATTCCCGATGTGCGGATACGTCATCACCACGATCTGGAAGCGGTAGGAAGGATCGGTGGCGATCTCCTGGTAGCCGGTGAGCGACGTGTTGAACACCACCTCGCCGATCGCATCGGCGCTCGCGCCGAACGACTCCCCGGCGTACACCGTGCCGTCTTCGAGAATCAGCCGTGCCTCAGTCATGCGGACCGGCGCGGATCATAGCAGGCGCGCGTACCATGTCGTCATGCAGGCGCTGCTCGTCGCGCTGATCGTGTTCGTGTCGCCCGCGCACCACGTCATCGACCACGCCGGCGTGCTCGACCGGACGCGCGCGGTCGCACTCGACGAAACGCTGGCGCAGTACGAGCGCGAGAGCTCGAATAACGTCGTCGTGACCGTCTACCAGCGCGTGCCGGCCGGCAGGACGCCGGAAGAGATGGCCGCCGCGGCCCTGCGCCAGCCGCAGTCGAAGCGCCGCGCGCTGCTGCTGCTCTTCGTGGACGATGCGACCGCGTACCTCGCCGCCGGCGAACGGCTGCGCGGCGTGCTGACCAACATCGAGGCGGACGCCATCGTCTCGCAGCTCCGCACGCCGCTGCGCGCCGGCGACTACACCAGCGCCGCAGGCCTCGGTGCCACCGCGATCATCCGGACGCTGAAGACGCCGCCGCGCCAGACGGAGAGCGGCGGCGTGGTCCCCTGGAGCATCTTCATTCTGGTCGCGGCGATCATCACCGTGGCGACGATCTCGGCGTCTCGGACGAGGCAGCACGCTCCGCGCGGAGCGTCGGATGTCTGGCCGGACGACACTCCGGATGACACGTTTCCCGCGTGAGGTCGCGGCGCGTCGCGCGCGCTACTGCGTGAGGTCCTGCAGCAGTGCGTCGAGCGCGTCGAGCGTGGCCAGGTCGGTCGCTTTCGCGAGCTGCTGCGGCTCGGTCCAGGTCCAGCCGGTGTCCCAGAGCACGCGGCCGGCGTTCTTCTTGTTGCCGCCGTCGCCGTGCACGGTGATGGTGCGCTCGGTGTGCTTCTTCGTGTCGCGCAGCACGTAGGTGAGCGTCACCTTCGAGGTGTACGTCCCGAACGTCGTCAGCGGCAGCTTCGGCTGCACCTCCATCGACGTGAGCTCGAGCACCAGCGGCGTCTCGACGTCGTCCGCCGAGCGCGCGATCTTCACTTTGCCGAACGCGCTCCGCAGCGCGTTCTCCGTGTTGACGGCCACCGCATTGCCGAGCGGAAACTCGAGCCGCAGCAGGCGCATCTTCTTCGGGACGACGAGCTGCGAGAGCTCGGGCGTGATCAGCAGCGTGATCGCATCCTTGCGCGCGTTCGGCAGCTTCTCGAACTTCAAATTCGTCGACAGCGGCACCGTCTGCGCGCCAAACGCCGCAGCGGCAAACAGCAGAACAAACAGCATCGACAGCAGTCGCTTCGAGCTCATGCGTGAGAGCTTAGCAGAGCGCGCATGATCACTCGTACCGCAGCGCCTCCACCGGATTGAGCCGCGCCGCGCGCATGCTCGGCGGGATGGTGGCCACGAAGGAGACGATCATCGAGAACGCCGCGATGGCGCCGAGGTCGGTGCCGCGGGTGACGAAGGGAATCGAAGAGACGAAGTAGACCTCGGCGATCTCCGGCGGGAAGGAGACCAGCTCGAAGCGGGTGATGATCCAGCAGAGGAGCGTGCCGAGGATCACGCCGGCGCCGGTGCCGGCCACGCCAACCATCGTGCCGTACCAGATGAAGATGCGCCGCACCAGGCCGCCGTCGGCGCCCATCGAGCGCAGGATTCCGATCTCGCGGCGCTTCTCCTGCACCGTCATGATCAGCGTCGAGACGATGTTGAACGTCGAGACGAAGACGATCAGGCCGATGACGATGAAGAGCACGAGCTGCTGGATCTGCAGCATCGAGAAGAGCTGCCGGTTCATCTCGCGCCAGTCGCTGACGGCGTAGCGCCGCTCGGTGCGCCGCTCGATCTGCTGCACGACGTTGTCGAGATCGGCGCCGGGGCGCAGCTTCACCTCGATCAGGTTCGCCGACGAGCCGATGCCGACCAACTGCTGCGCGTCGCGCAGCTCGACGAAGAGCCAGCGCGCGTCGAACTCGTAAAACCCGGTGGCGAAGACGTTCGTCACCACGAACGTACCGCTGCGCGGCAGGAAGCCGCCCGCGCCGGCCGCGGCGACGGTGATGCTGATGGCGTCGCCCGCCTTCACGCCGAGCTTCGTGGCCAGATACCTGCCGACCGAGACGCCGCGCTCACCTTCCGCCGTCTCGAAGCGGCCGCGCGCGCCGACGATCTTCGCCAGCATCGGCGAGCTGCGTCCGCGCGACGGCTCGATGCCCTTGAGCATGACCTCGGAGCCGGTGGTGTTCGTCTCCGTCGTCACCACCGCGTGCTGGAAGAGCACCGGCGAGGCCTCGTCGACGCCCGGCACCGCGGCGATGGTGCGCCGCACCACCTCCGGCGCGCCGATCGGTCCGCCGATCGAGTAGACGAACACCTCCGCGTTCCCGCCGAGGAGCTTGCGCTGCAGGTCGCGGCGATAGCCGGTCATCAGCGCCATCGACACGACCAGCGCCATCACCCCGATGATCAGGCCGAGGACGGAGACCAGTCCGACCGCGGAGACGAGGTTGTCGGTCGGGCGGCGCAGGTAGCGCCAGGCGATGCGGCTGGCCAGCGTCATCTGCGGACGATCCGCCCTTCCACCGACTGTTCCACCGTTCCGGACTTCGTGATGTACGCCTCGACGGACTTGCGGAAGTCCGCTTCCCGTTCCGTATGGATCTTCGGCGGGCGCGTGGCGTCGCCGAAGAGCGTGTAGTTGTCCTCGGTGCCATGCAGGTAGAGGTAGTCGACGCTGGCCACGCTGTACGTCGCATCGAGATCGAGCGGCTTGCCGCCGACCGTGACGTCGCTCGCGTCGACCACGTAGCCGCCGCCGTTCGCGCGATAGCCGAAGCGGATGCCCGACACCTGCAGGAAGCGCCCGTCGCCGGCGTCGGCGCGCGAGACGGAGTTGTTCAGCATGTCGAGCACTTGCCGCCCGGTGAGCGGAAAGGCCACCAGCGTGTTCGTGTAATAGAAGATGCCTTCCATGTCGTAGCTGGTGATCGGGCCGGGCGGGATGTTGTCGTTGATGCGGATGCTGCCGCCGTTGATGAACGCCACGTCGGTCTGCATCTGCTCGCGGGCGACGTCGGCGAGCAGATTGCCGAGCGCTGTCTCGCGCCCGCGCACGGCCGGCTCGACTCCTTCGAGAAGATTCCTGGTCGTGCCGAGGGTGCGGTTGCCGCCGAGCTTCTCCGACAGCACGCCGAGCCAGCGCTGCACTTCCGCGTCGACGGTTGGATCCTTCGCGATGGTCGTATCGAGCACGACCCGCAGCGGCGTGGTCTGCACGCGCGCACCGACATTGACGTCGTAGACGATCACGCTCTTCGCATCGGCGTCCGCCTTCGTGATCCAGGTGTCGCCGACGCGTTCCTGCAGAAAGAGATGATCGTGGCCGCCGACGATGAGGTCGATGCCGGGGACGCTCTTCGCCAGGGCGACGTCATCGCTCATGTCCTCGTGCGTGACGGCAACGACCACGCGCGCGCCGCGGCCGCGCAGCGACTGCACCGCGCGCATCGCCGCGTCGGCGAGGTCGGTGGTCTTCACGTACGGCTTCTGCATCGGATAGAGCAGGCCGAGCACGCCCACTTTCAATCCGCCGAGGTCGTAGAGCATCGTCTCCGCGGCCGGAAACTTCGCGTTGCAGTCGGGATGGCACCAGACGCTGTTGGTCGAGACCCAGTCGAACTGCGACTCGCCCATGCGCGCGAGCAGGATCGTCGGATCGCTCTTGTCGAACTCGTGATTGCCGAAGGTGATGGCCAGGCGCGGATCGCGCGCCGCGGCATCGCCGTCGAGCAGGTTCAGCACCGCGATCATCGGCTTGGCCTCGAGGTACTTGCTCATCACCGACGGGAAGAGCGCGTCGCCGGCGTGCAGCAGGAGCACGGGCGTGCCGTCGGACTCGAGATGCTTGCGCAGCGTGCGCACGCGCGCCAGGCCGCCGCTGGCGCCGGCCTCGAGACCTTCGATCTTGTAGACGTCGTTGAGCTGCAGGATCTTGAAATGCGCGGGCGGCGGCGCGGTGGTGGCGCACGCCGCGAGCAGTGCGGCCGCGGCGAGGAGCGCCAGGCGGCGGACGGTATTCATGCTGCTACGTTATACCGTCCGCCGCGCGGGCGATTCATCGGAAGAGTTGATTGAAGGCGTGGCGGCGGTCGACGCGGCTGCCGGCGCTCCCCTTGATGGCGATTTTCTGCGCGGCGACTTTCTGCGCGGCCGCGCCGTCGGCGCCGAGGATGCGGATGAAGGTCGACTTCACCACCGCGTGGTCGTCGTCGAACTCGCCGTGATGTTTCGCCGTGGCCGCGCGCCCGCTGTCGAGGGCCTGCGTGTTCGGCGAGCGCACCACCTTGATCTTGCGGAGCTGCGCCGCCAGCGGCGTGTTCTTCTTGAGGGCCGCGTCGAGCCAGGTCTCCATTCCCAGGATCGGCGTGCCGTCGCGCAAGCCCGGAATGTGCGGAGTGTCTTCGAGCGCGTTGCTCACCAGGTAGAGCAGCGACTTGTTGTAGATGCCGGCGCAGTTGTCGTCCTGCTCGGCGCGGTCGGTGAGCGTGAAGATGCTGAACTGGCCGATGCGGCTCATCACCGGCGCGTAGAACTGCTCGAAGAACTTCATCGTGCAGGCCGGCGCCCAGAGCGTGCAGGTCTTGATCGGCACGCCGTAGCCGGTCACGCCGTGCGCGGCCGCGCCTTCTTTGCTCGCCAGCAGATTCGCGAGCGGCCCGAAGAGGATGCTGCCGGCGCTGTGCGCGACCAGATGCACCTCGAGGTCGGGGAACTGATCGCGCAGCGCCTTGATCGCCGCGGCGACGACTCGCGCGCCGCCCGCTTTCCTGCGGCCCTCGGCCGGCAGCGACGCGCGTTCGGCGTTCTCCTTCATCTCTTTCCACGCCGCGCGGCCGGTCAGCGCGCGCGCCAGCGGCTCGAGCGCGTCGTCGGCGCGGTCGAGCAGAAAGTCCTTCGCCGCGTCGAGCACTCCCTCGGGACGCTGCCGCTTGAGCGCGTCCTGCAGGATGTTGGTGATCGTCGTCCAGTAGTCGCTCTTCCAGGAGAACGCCAGCGGATAGATGTGGTTCGCCAGCAGCGTCGGCAGATACTCGCTCACGCGCTGCACGGCCGACTGCTCGCTCACAAGGCCGCCGTGCGCGTACAGCAGCAGGCGGCGCGGCTTCCCTTTCCATTCGTTGAAGCGATCGGTGATGTCGTGCTCGAAGAGCGCCTTCACGTCCGCTTCGCTGGTGCCGAAGGCGCCGGTGGTGCGCAACTGCCCGTCGTTGCCGAGGCTGATGATGTGCGGGCGGAGCTCATGCTGCTGCTCGCCGGGTGAGCTGATGCGGCCGGCGGCCTGCAGGATGGCCACCGACGCTTTGTCGGTGAGCGAGACCGGCACGCCGAGGCGCGCTACCCAGACGTCGGAACCATTCTCGAGCCAGTCGTCGTAGGAGACTTTGCAGAAGCCATCCTTTCCCCACTTCGGACCCCACGAGTTCTGCACCCAGAAGCCGGCGTCGTCGTACGCGACGATGGCGAAGGCGTGGCCGCCGATCATGTTCGGACGCTTGCGGATGATCCCGTCCGCGCCGACGCTGCGCCAGCCGGCGTGCACGCGCGACGTGGCGTAGAGAATCCCCACTTCGGCGAGCGCGGCGTGCATGGCCACGAGGTCTCTGTGGTTGACGCGGTAGTACGCGCCGAGCGGCCGCTGCCTCGCTTCCTCGGCGCGCGCTTTGGTCAGCGTGCCGGCATCGCCGGGCGCGTACTCCCAACTCTCCCACGTGCAGACGCCGTGCTTGTGCCACCCTTTCATCGCGCCGCGCGCGCTGGAGCCGGAGTAGTCCTCACCCGCCCATTCGTCGTAGCGGCGCGCCATCTCGTAGAGCATGCGCGCGCTCACCTTCGCGTGCGGCTCGGGCACGGCGGTGGCCGGCGGCTTGACCTTGCTCGTGCGCAGCAGATAGTTCGCCACCGCGGCGAGAGCGAAGCCGGTGCAGGCGCCCTCGGACCTCTGGTTCAGCACCTCCACGTTCTCCTTGCCGCCGCATGCGGCGAAGAAATCGTGCAGCGTGCGCTGCGGCGCCACATAGACGAGCGACGGCACGTACATCTGGTCGCGGAAGTCGAGCGGATCGGGGAGCGCGTTCAGTACGCGGTCCTCGTCCAGAACGCGCAGGACGGGGTTCGGCATGGATGGATCTCCTTTGGTATGGAAGCAATTGTACGCCTGTCATAATCCGGCGCCCATGAGACAGCTCCTCCGCTCGCTGCTGCTCCTTCTCGTCGCCACGCATTTGCATGCGGCGCAAATCGCCTCGCCGTCGCAGTTCCTGAAGATGCAGGTCGGGAGCGATCGCGTGCTCGCCGACTACAAACAGGTGCGCGCCTATCTGCGCGCGCTCGACGAGGCGTCGCCGCGCGTCGACATCGAGGTCCTCGGCAAGTCGACTCTCGGCGAAGAGTTCGTGATGGCGGTGATCTCCTCCGAGCAGAACCTGCGCAACAAGACGCGCCTGCAGGAGATCGCGCGGCGCCTGGCCGATCCGCGCGGCCTGTCGGATGCCGATGCCGAGTCGCTCGTGCGCGAAGGAAAGTCGATCGTCCTCGTCACCTGCAACATCCACGCGTCGGAGATCGCCTCGAGCCAGATGGCGATGGAATGGGCGTACGCGCTGGCGAGCGCGAACGACGCGGAGACGAAGCGCCGCCTCGACAACGTCGTCCTGCTGCTCGTCCCGTCGCTCAATCCCGACGGGCAGATCATGATCACCGACTACTACCGCAAATACCTCGGCACCAAGTACGAGGGCGGCAGCCTGCCGTGGATCTACCACCACTACACCGGCCACGACAACAATCGCGACTGGTACATGCTCACGCAGGTCGAGACGCGGGCCATGAACCGCGCCATCTACAAGGAATGGGCGCCGCAGCTCTTCGTCGACGAGCATCAGATGGGCACCGACGGGCCGCGCATGTTCATTCCGCCGTTCGCCGACCCGGTCGATCCCGACGTCCATCCGCTGATCTGGCGCGAGGCGAATCTGGTCGGCTCGAACATGGCCTACCGCCTCGAGCAGGCCGGCAAGAGCGGATTGATTTACGGCTACTCGTTCGACGCCTACTGGCTCGGCGGCACGCGCAACACCGGCTGGTGGAAGAACGTCACCGGCCTGCTGCTGGAGACGGCCTCGGCGCGCATCGCCTCGCCGATCTACGTCGAGCCGAACGAGCTGCGCGGCGGCTCGAAAGGGCTCGTCGAGTACAAGCCGACCATCAACCACCCGAATCCGTGGAAAGGCGGCTGGTGGCGGATGCGCGACATCATGGATTACGAGCGCATCGCCTCCGACGCGCTGCTCGAGCTCGCGGCGGACC
Source organism: Thermoanaerobaculia bacterium (assembly GCA_036389275.1). Lineage (GTDB taxonomy): Bacteria > Acidobacteriota > Thermoanaerobaculia > Gp7-AA8 > Gp7-AA8 > QHVT01. Next base: position 26,256 of record DASVQE010000027.1, on the reverse strand, counting down.
GGCGCGAAGACCTGCAGCGCGATCTGCTCGTGCGCGCGCGCAGCGCCATCGCGCTCGCGCCGCGCGACGGCTATCGCATCCCGCACGATCAGCGCGACTGGCCGACCGCGCAGTACCTCGCCTGGCTGATGAACGAGCACAACGTCGAGGTGCGGCAGGCGGCGAACGGCGACTACTGGATTCCGCTCGCGCAGCCGTACTCGAAGTTCATCATCGAGATGCTCGAGCCGCAGCGCTATCCGGAAGTGCGGCTGCAGCCGGGGAAAGACATCCTCGAGCCGTACGACGTCGCCACCTGGACGCTGCCGCTGCAGATGGGCGTGCGCGTCGAGCGCGCGGTGATACCCGAGGGAACGACGCGGGTGACGGAAGTGCAGCCGGCGACGAAGGAAGTGATTGCGCGCGGACAGAAGCTCGCGCGCATGCCGCGCGTGGCCACGTACAAACCGTGGCAGCCGTCGATGGATGAAGGATGGACGCGCTGGCTGCTCGACACCTACGGCGTGCCGGTGAAAGGCCTCTCGCCGCAGGAAGTGCAGAAAGGCCTCTCCGGATACGACGCGGTCATCCTTCCGGATATGCCGAAGGACATCCTTGCCACCGGCCGGCGCCGCGGCGGCGAAGGCTCGATGCGCTACGAGATCGAAGTGCCGCCGGAGTATCGCGGCGGACTGGAGAAAGCGGGCGCCGATGCGCTGCGCGCATTCGTCGACGGCGGCGGGACGCTGCTCGCATTCGCCGGCTCGTGCGACTACGTCATCGACGAGTTCAACATCCCGGTGCGCAACGCGCTGGCCGGCGCGAAGCCGGACGACTACTCGAACCCCGGCTCGCTGGTGCGGCTGCGCATCCGTCCCGATCATCCGGTGACGATGGGGATGCCGGCGGAGACGGCGGCGTTCCTCGACTCCGCCATCGCGTTCGACACCACCGCGCCCGCGCCCGACACGCAGCGGTGGGTGCTCGCCACCTATCCCGACGAAGCGCGCGACGTTCTGCTCTCCGGCTGGATCGAAGGCGCGCAGCGGCTCACGCGCAAGGCGGCGCTGGTGGCGGTGACGTACGGCAAGGGAAAGATCGTGCTCTACGGCTTCCGCCCGCAGCATCGCGGACAGACGCACGCGACCTTCCCGCTGGTGTTCAACGCGCTCTGGTGGTCGTTGCAGCAGAACGCGTCGGCGCAGTAGTCGGCGCGAATCATGAACGCGCATTGTGCATGCGCGGACGCAGTCTGTTGTTGCTTGCCGTTCTCCTCGCGGCCTGCGAGCACGCGCGCCTGCCGGTGGATGCCGGCGTCGGCGCGCGGCCGGAGCTGCCGTCGCCGCAGCCGTCGCTCGTGCCGACGGTGAAGATCGCCAAAGCGACCGGTTGGCCGGATGGACGGACGCCAGTCGCGGCGAGCGGTCTGGCGGTGCATGCGTTCGCGACGGGGCTGCAGCATCCGCGCTGGCTGTACGTGCTGCCGAACGGCGACGTGCTGGTGGCGGAGACGAACGCGCCGGCCAAGCCGCCGCATCGCCGCACCATCAAGGAGTGGTTCATGGACCACTTCCAGAAAGTCGCCGGCGCGGCGGTGCCGAGTCCCGACCGGATCACGCTGCTGCGCGATGCCGACGGCGACGGCGTGGCGGAGACGCGCACGCCGTTTCTCGAGCACCTCCACTCGCCGTTCGGGATGGCGCTGGCCGGCGATGCGTTCTACGTCGGCAACACCGACGCGGTGGTGCGCGTGCCGTATCGCGACGGCGACACGAGCATCACCGCCGCGCCGGAGACGATCGTGGCGCTGCCCGCCGGCGCGCACAACTATCACTGGACGCGCAACGTGGTCGCGAACGGCGACGGCTCGCGGCTCTACGTCTCGGTCGGCTCCGACAGCAACATCGGCGAGCGCGGCATGGCCGCGGAAGAACGGCGCGCGGCGATCCTCGAAGTCGATCCGCGCGCCAAGTCGGCGCGCCTCTTCGCGAGCGGCCTGCGCAACCCGGTGGGAATGGCGTGGGAGCCGTCGTCCGGCGCGCTCTGGGCTGTCGTCAACGAGCGCGACGAGATGGGCAGCGACCTGGTGCCCGACCTCTTCACCTCGATTCGCGACGGCTCGTTCTACGGCTGGCCGTACAGCTACTTCGGCCGGCATGTCGACGCGCGCGTGCAGCCGCAGCGTCCCGAGCTCGTCGCCACCGCGGTCACGCCCGACTACGCCATCGGCCCGCACGCCGGTTCTCTCGGCCTCGCGTTCTACACCGCCTCGCTGCTGCCGCCGCACTACGCCGGCGGCGCATTCATCGGGCAGCACGGCTCGTGGAACCGCCGGCCGCGCAGCGGATACAAGGTGATCTTCGTGCCGTTCGCGAACGGCCGGCCGAGGGGCGAGGCGGAAGACGTGCTGACCGGCTTCATCGACGAGCGCGATCGGGCCATGGGACGGCCGGTCGGCATGGCCGTCGATCGCGCCGGCGCGCTGCTGGTCGCGGACGATGTCGGCAACGCGATCTGGCGCGTCACGCCCGCGCGCTGACGCTTGCTATCATCCCGCGCCATGCAAAGCATCGGCGATTTCAAGGCTCCGGGGCCGGGGGTGTGGGAGCTCGAGCGCACGCACATGACGCGTCCGATCACGCGGGCGATGGAGACCATCATGCCGGCGGCGGCGATGGCCGGATTCCGCGCCACGACCTCCCGCTACGGCTTGCTGCTCGATTACCTCGAGTTCGGGATCGTGAACCGCTTCATCTACATCTGCCCGCGGCCGGTCGGCGCGCCGAAAGGTGCGAAAGGTCCGCCGCCGAAACTGATCTTCCAGGCGCTGACGAAGCTGCATCCGGAAGTACGGAAGCGCATCCGTACGTCAGAAATGGTCTTCGCCACGAAGCTGTGGCGCGAAGATCTGGCGCGCTGGGACGACGAGGTGAAGCCGGCCATCATCCGGCAGAACCGCGAGCTGCAGGCGGTCGATGCGCGCGCGCTCAGCGACGCGGAGCTCGCCGCGCACGTGCGCCGCTGCTGCGACGCGGTGACGCGCGCCATCACCACGCATCACTCGTTCAACGCGACGGCGATGCTGCCGCTCGGCGATTTTCTGGTGCACGTCCGCGACTGGACGGGTCTCGCGCCGTCGGCGGTGCTGCCGCTGTTCCGCGGCGCGAGCCGCGTGTCGAACGGCGCGGCGGACGAACTGGCGGCGCTGGTGCGCGCGCTCGCCGCGCATGCCGATGCGGCCACGCTGCTGGCCGGCAGCGATCCGCGCGCGATCATCGACGCGCTCACCGCACGCACCGACGCGGCCGGCGCCGCGGCGCGCGCCTACGTCGACGCCGCCGGCGTGCGCATCGCCACCGGCTATGACCTGGCCGATCTCACCATCGGAGAGATGCCGGAGCTGCTCGTCGAGAACATCCGCGCCTCGCTCGGCGGCGGCTCGGCGCAGACGCGCGACGACGTGATCGAGCGCGAGGCGGCGCTGCGCGAGCGCGTGCCGGCGCAGCATCGGCAGCGCTTCGACGAGCTGCTCGCGGAAGCGCGCGCGGTGTACCGGCTGCGCGACGAGCGGACGTACGAGAACGACACCTGGTCTGCCGGCATCACTCGGCGGGCGTTGCTCGCCGCCGGCGAGCGCCTCGTGGCGAAAGGGCGCCTGCACGAAGCGCAACATGCGGTCGAGCTGACGCCCGACGAGTTGGTGTCGCTGCTCGGGGGCGGCAACGGGCCGTCCGCCGACGAGGCGGCCGCGCACGCGCACTACCGCGCCACGCATACCATCGCCGACGCACCTCCATTCCTCGGCGGCACGCCATCCGATCCGCCGCCCGCCGAGTGGCTGCCGCCCGCCGCCGCGCGCGCGGCGCGCGCCATCGGCATGGTCATGAACGAGATGTTCGCCGCGCGCGAAACGGCGAGGAGCGACGCCGCCGGCGTCAGCGGCTACCCGGCCAGTCCGGGAGAGGTCGTCGGCGTGGCGCGGCTCGTCCTCGCGCCCGCGGACATGGCCCGCGTCCGCAAAGGTGACGTGCTGATCACGCGCGCCACCGCGCCGTCGTACAACGCTCTCTTGCCGCTGCTGAGCGGCATCGTCACCGATCGCGGCGGCACGCTCTCGCACGCGGCCGTGGTCGCGCGCGAGTACGGCATCCCGGCGGTGGTCGGCTGCGGCAACGCCACCGAGCGCATTCGCGACGGCGCGCGCGTCCGCATCGACGGCGCCAGCGGCACGGTCGAAGTGCTCGCGTGACCATCGTTGCTTTGCCCGAGGCGGCGGACGAGTCGTCGTTCGGCGGCAAAGCGTCGTCGCTGGCGCGGGCGCTGCGCGCCGGACTGCCGGTGCCGGGCGGCTTCGCCATCTCGTGGGAGCTCGTGGCTCGCGCCGCGCGCGGCGACGGCGATGCTGCGAGTGAGATCGCGCGCGCCTATCGCGAGTCGGGACTGCGCGCCGTCGCCGCGCGTTCGTCGGCGGTCGGCGAAGACTCGCTCGACGCAAGCTTCGCCGGGCAGCATGTCACGCTGCTGAACGTCACCAGCGAGGCCGCGCTCCTCGACGCCGTGCGCACCATTCACGCATCGGCGCGCGCGGAGAGCGCCCTCGCCTATCGCGCGAAGATGGGCGTGCGCGGCGAGCCGCGCATCGGCGTGGTCGTGCTGCAGATGGTCGACGCCGACGTCGCCGGCGTGCTCTTCACGCGCAACCCGGTCACCGGCGCCGACGAGCGCGTGATCGAGTCGGCCTGGGGACTCGGCGAAGCGGTGGTGGCCGGACTGGTCGTCCCCGACTCGTACCGCGTCACGCGCGGCGGCGAGATCCTCGAGCGGAGAGCGGGACGGAAAGACGTCGCCGTGCACTTTGCGGATGGCGGAGGCGTGGCCGAGGAGGAGGTGGAGGAGGAACGGATCACAAAGCTCAGCCTCGGCGATGAGGAGGTGCTGCAGGTGCATCGCCTGGCCGCCGCGTGCGAGAGCTACTTCGGCGCGCCGCAGGACATCGAGTGGGCGTTCGAGGATGGTGCACTCTTTCTGTTGCAGTCCCGTCCGATCACCACGAAGGCCGAGGCGCCCGTCGAGACGCTGACGACGCGCCGCTTCGCCGGCCTCGCCCTCGCCGCGCTGCTCGCGCCGCTCAACTCCACCATCATCGCCGTGGCGCTGCCGGCCATCGCCGGCGGCTTTCACGACGCGCCGTCGCTGGTGACGCGCTGCCTCGTCACCACGTACCTGGTGGTCAGCATCGTCGCCCAGAGTCCGGCCGGAAAGCTCGCCGATCTCTGGGGCACCTCGCGCGTGCTCACCGCCGGCCGGGCCATGTTCGGCCTCGGCGCGCTGATCGCCGCCTTCTCGCCGCTGCTGGCCGTGCTCACCGCCGGCCGCGTGCTGATGGCCATCGGCGGCGCGCTGTCGGTGCCGACCGTCTTCGCCCAACTGCGCAACAGCGTGCCGCACGCGCGGCGCGGGCGCGTTTTCGGGATCTTCGGCGCGATCATGGGTGCCGCCGCCGCGATCGGCCCGCTCCTCGGCGGGCTGCTGACCGCGCGCTACGGCTGGCACTCGGTCTTCTTCGTGAACGTGCCGGTGGTGCTGCTCTCGTTCGCGCTCGAGCCGCCGCGCCGCGAAAGGCGCGTGCAACGCGAGCGCGCCGCGCGGTTCGATTTCGCCGGCAGCGCGCTCCTCGGCATCGCAGTCGTGCTGCTCGTCGCCGCCGTGGAGCGCGGCCCGTGGCTCGCGCTCGCCGCGGCTGCGGCGCTGGCCGCTTTCGTCTGGCGCGAGCTGCGCGCGAGCGACCCGGTGCTCGACGTGCGCCTCTTCCAGCGGTCCGCATTCGCCGCCGGCAGCGCCATCGTCGCGCTGCAGAACCTGGCCATGTACTCGATGCTCTTCCTGCTGCCGTTCTTCCTGCAGCGCAGCGGCGGCGCGGCGGCCGGCACCGGACGGATGCTCCTCTTCTTCACCGGCGCGATGGTCCTGGCCTCGCCCGTCGGCGGCCGCCTCTCCGACGCCATCGGCTCGCGGGCGATGGCGCTCGCCGGCGCGCTCGTCGCCGCCGCCGGCGCGGCGCTCTTCATCGCCGGCGGACATCTCCTGGCCGCGCTGATCCTGATGGGCGGCGGCATCGGCCTCGCCACCAGCCCGTCGCAGGCGGCGGCGCTCGGCGCGGTCGGCGCGTCGCAGGCCGGCGTCGCCTCCGGCGCGCTCTCGACCATGCGCTACATCGGCGGCGTGATCGGCAGCGGCTTCGTCGCGCTGCTGGCCGGCGGCGTCGCGAGCGCGGCGCGGCTGTCGGTGTTTCCGGCCGTGCTGCTGCTCTCCGCCTTCGTCGCCCTGGCGCTGCCGGGACGGCGCGCGCAACGGTAGCGACGACGGCGGCGACTACAATCGCCTCCGTCAGATGCAGTGGAATCCGTTCGCAGTGCCGTGGGCGATCCTCGGCTGCGTGCTCGTCGCGCTCGCCGCCGCGATCTACGCGCGGCAGCGCGCCTCGCGCGTGGCCGTGCTCTTCTGCGCGATGATCGCCTGCGTCGCGGTCTGGTTCCTCTCCTTCGCCGCGATGTACTGCGCGACCGCCGCGGATGCGGCCACGCGCTGCGCGCGCATCGGCCTGGCGGCGGTCTGCCTGCTGCCGCCGGCCATCTACGACTTCACCGCCACCGCGCTGCGGCTCTACTCCTCGCGACGGCGCCTGATCGCCGCCGCCTGGATCGTCGGCGCCGCCTTCGCCCTCGCCGCCGCCTTCACCTCCGGACTGGCAGCAGGTGTCGCGAAACACTCGTGGGGCTTCTATCCGACGGCCGGTCCGCTGATGCCGCCCTTCCTTCTCTACTTTGCCGGCGCGCTCGGCACGCAGACCATCGAAGGGATCATCGAGTGGCGGCGCAGCACCGACCCGAAACGCCGCGCGCGCGTGGCGAAGCTGATGGTGAGCTTCCTCGTGGTCTACGTCGCCGCCGTCGACTTCGCGCCGATGCTCGGCGCGCGCATGCGGCCGCTCGGCTACGTCCCGGTCGCCGCGTTCATGCTCATCGCCTCCGGCACGATCCGCCGCCACCGCTTCGTGCCGATCACCGCCGCCCGCGCCGCGACCGAGATCCTGGCCACCATGGCCGACGCGCTCTTCGTCATCGACGCGGAAGGCCGCATCCGCGTGGTCAACGATGCCGTGAAATCGCTCTTCGGCTACGCGCACGCCGACCTCGCCGGAAAGCTCATCGACCGCCTCGAGGAAACCGGCAGCGACGAGACCATCTCGCGCACGCTGCGCGATCTGGCGCGGCGCGGGCCGATCCGCGATCAGGAGCGGCTGCTGCGCCACAAGGACGGTCACGCCGTGCCGGTCAGCGTCTCGATCTCGCCGATCACGCAGCGCGACGTGCAGGAAGGCGCGGTCGTCATCGCCCGCGACATCCGCGCCCGCAAGCGCGCCGACGAGGAGCTGCGCCACGCGCTCACGCGCCTCGAGCAGTCGAATCGCGAGCTCGAGGACTTTGCGTACGTCGCCTCGCACGACCTGCAGGAGCCGCTGCGGAAGATCCAGGCCTTCGGCGATCTGCTCAAGTCGAAGCACGCCGCCGCGCTGCCCGAACAGGCCGGCGACTACATCGATCGCATGCAGTCGGCGGCCAGGCGCATGCAGATCCTGATCAACGACCTGCTGTCGTTCTCGCGCGTGACCACCAAGGCGCAGCCGTTCGTGCGCGTCGACCTCGCCGCGATCGCCCGCGACGTGGCCAAGGACCTCGAGCTGCGCACGCAGGAGAGCGGCGGCCGTCTCGAGATCGGTCCGCTGCCGGCCATCGAGGCCGACCCGCTGCAGATGCGCCAGCTCCTGCAGAACCTCGCCGCGAACGCGCTGAAATTTCACCGTCCCGGCGTACCTCCGCACGTCCGGATCGATGGAACGGTGGAGAACGGGAACTGCCGCCTTACGGTGGCGGACAACGGCATCGGCTTCGAGGAAAAATACGCCGAGCGGATTTTCACGATGTTCGAGCGGCTGCACGGGCGCGCCCAGTACGAGGGCACCGGAATCGGGCTCGCGATTTGCCGCAAAATCGCCCAGCGCCACGGAGGAGAGATTCGCGCGCAGAGCAGACCGGGTGAAGGAGCGACCTTCATCGTCACGCTGCCGGCGCATCATGAGGCCAACGCATGAAGCCACCCGATCCGGCACGCCCCATCGTCATTCTGCTCGCCGACGACGACGAGGAAGACCGCATGCTCGCGGCCAACGCGCTCGAGGAGAGCCGCGTCGTCAACGATCTCCGCTTCGTCGAGGACGGCGAAGAGCTGCTCGACTACCTCTATCACCGCGGCCGCTACGCCGAGCCGGAGTCGTCGCCGACGCCCGGCCTGATCCTGCTCGACCTGAACATGCCGCGCAAGGATGGCCGCGAGGCGCTGCGCGAGATCAAGGCCGATCCCGATCTGCGCCGCATCCCGGTGGTCGTCCTCACCACCTCCAAAGCGGAAGAGGACATCTACCGCACCTACGATCTGGGCGCGAACTCGTTCATCACCAAGCCGGTCAGCTTCGAAGGGCTGGTGGCGGTGATGCGCGAGGTCGGACGCTACTGGATCGAGATCGTCGAGCTGCCGCCTGACCAGATCCGCTGAGCCCGACCCGCGCGAGGTGCGCATCCTCCTCGTCGAAGACGACGAGGATGACTACGTGCTCACGCGCGAGCTGCTGTCGGAGTCGAAGCGCACCACGTTCGCGCTCGATTGGATCTCGTCGTTCGACGAGGCGCTCGGCGCCCTCGGCCGCGACGGCCACGATCTCTTTCTCGTCGACTACCGACTCGGCGAGCACGACGGGCTCGAGCTGTTGCGCCATGCCCGCGCACTCGGCGTGACCGCGCCGATGATCCTGCTCACCGGCCAGGGCGACGGCGACGTCGACCTCGCCGCCATGCGCGCCGGCGCCGCCGACTATCTCGTCAAAGGCACCATCGACGCGCCGCTGCTCGAGCGCTCGATCCGCTACGCCCTCGAGCAGAGCCGCACCCTGCAGGCGCTGCGCGAGAGCGAAGAGCGGTACGCGCTCTCTGCCCGCGGCGCGAACGACGGGCTCTGGGTGTGGGACCTGCCGGCCGCGGAGGTCTACTACTCGCCGCGCTGGAAATCGATGCTCGGATTTTCGGAAGAGGAGATCGGCAGCGCGCCCGACGAATGGTTCTCGCGCGTGCATCCCGACGACGCGGAGATCCTGCGCAGCGCGGTCGAGCTGCATCTGCGCGGCGAGACGCCGCATCTCGAGAGCGAGCATCGCATGCGCTGCCGCGACGGGTCGTATCGCTGGATGCTCAGCCGCGGCCTGGCCGTGCGCGACGCCGCCGGCACCGCCACGCGCATCGCCGGCTCGCAGACCGACATCACCGAGCGGAAGCTCGCCGTCGAGCGCCTCACCCACGACGCGTTCCACGACGCGCTCACGCAACTGCCGAATCGCGCGTTGTTCATGGATCGCCTGGCGCGCGCCATCGAGTCGCATCGCCGCCATCCCGACTCGCACTTTGCCGTGCTCTTTCTCGATCTCGATCGCTTCAAGGTCGTCAACGACAGCCTCGGCCACGTCCTCGGCGACGAGTTGCTGGTCGCGGTGGCGCAGCGGCTCGCCGACCTGGTGCGCTCCAGCGACAGCGTGGCCCGCCTCGGCGGCGACGAGTTCGCCATGCTCATCGACGGCATCGACCGCGGCACCGACGCGGTCCGCACCGCGCAGCGCATCCAGGACGAGCTGCTCGTGCCGTTCCGCATCGGCGCGCACGAGATCTTCACCACCGTCAGCATCGGCATCGCCCTGAGCACCACCGGCTACACCGATCCGCAGGACGTGCTGCGCGACGCCGACATCGCCATGTATCGCGCCAAGGCGCGCGGCAAGGCGCGCCACGAGGTCTTCGACACGGCCATGCACGAGCGCACCGTGCAACTGCTGCAGTTCGAGACCGACCTGCGGCGCGCCATCGAGCGCGGCGAGCTGCGCGTGCACTACCAGCCGGTGATGCGGATGGAGAGCGGCGGCGTGGCCGGCTTCGAGGCATTGCTGCGCTGGCAGCGCGGCGACACGCTCGTGCCGGCCGACCAGATCATCGCCGTGGCGGAGGAGACGGGGCTGATCGTGCCGATCGGCGAATGGGTGCTGCGCGAGGCGCTGCGCCAACTGCGCGAATGGCAGCGCGACGACATCGACATCCACGTCAATCTCTCCGCGCGGCAACTGCTGCAGCCCGACGTGGTCGAGCGCGTGGCGGCGGCGATCGAGGAGAGCGGCATCGCGCCGCGCCGGCTGCATCTCGAGGTCACCGAGAGCATCCTCATCGACAACGCCGACGCCGCCGCCGCGCTGCTGCGCGCGCTGCGCGAGATCCAGGTGCGGCTCAGCCTCGACGACTTCGGCACCGGCTACTCCTCGCTCAGCAGCCTGCGGCAGTTTCCGTTCGACATGCTCAAGATCGACCGCTCGTTCCTCCTCGACGCCGATGTGCGCCGCGTCGACGAGATCGTCCGCACCGTAGCCGGCCTGGCCCGCGTCCTCGGCATGGAGGTGACGGTGGAAGGTCTCGAGACCGCCGAGCAGGCCGCGCGCATGCGCGAGCTCGGCATCGCCTACGCGCAAGGCTTCTACTTCGCGCGCCCGCTGCCGCCCGACGAAGCGGTGCGGCTGCTGTCATCCCGAGCGTGAGCGAGGGACCTGGGGCTCGGGTGGCGCGGCAGGCACGTGCACCGCGCGCCGCCCGCCCAGGTCACTCGCTACGCTCGCGATGACAGACGTCGCAGCTCCTTCACGCCCGTACCGAGCTCGCGCCGCAGCAGCACCCGCAGCGTGCCGCCGTCCGCGTAGCCGACCTTCTCCGCCACTTCGTCGAGGCTCGTCTTGCGCGTGCGGAGCAGATGGACGGCGCGCTCGACGCGCAGGCTCTGCACGTAGCCGAGCGGAGACTTGCCGAGGACCGCGTGCATGCGGCGGGCGAGCGTGCGCGGGCTCGCGCCGGAGGCGCGCGCGGCGGCGTCGAGCGAGAACGGCTCGGCCAGATGCGCGCGCGCCCAACGTTCGAAACGCTGCACGATCGGGTCGGCGTGCACGAGGTGATCGACCAGCGCGTAGGCGGATTGCGACGGCCGCGCGTCGACGATCAGATAGTTCGCGGTGAGCGCCGCCAGCCGCGGACTGACGCTGCGGATCAGGAAGAGGGCGAGGTCCATGTGGCTCAGCGCCGCGCCGGCGGTCACGCAGCGTCCCGAGGTCACGATCATGTTCGACTCGTCGAGCTGCACGTCGGGATAGCGCTTGCGAAAGAGCGGCGCGAGCCACCAGGTGGTGGTGGCCCGCTGGCCGTTGAGCACCCCCGACTCCGCCATCACGAACGTCCCGATGCAGGCCGCGGTCATGCGCGTGCCGCGCTGCGACCAGCGTCGCAGCAGCTCGCAGGCATCGCGGACGTCGTCGCGTTGCAGCGCCGCTTCCAGCGGCTCCGGCATCTTGTAGGCGATGGCCGGCACGATCGCGCAGTCGGGCGCGCGGCGCGTCCGCTCCACCGGCACGAGCAGGCCTTGTCCGCTGCGCACCCGCTTCCGCACGCCGACGAGGCGCACGTCGAACGGCGGGACGTCGAGCGAGGCCATCGCGATCAGCTCGTTCGCGGTGCGAAAGGCGTCGAGCACCGCCGCCAGGCCGAGGTCGAAGACGTGGTCGAGAGCGAGCACGTGGATGCGCATGGCACGAATGATACGAAATGTGGCGATCCTGCCACTGGTCCATTTTGACCGCTGCGCCTATCTTCAGCAGCCATGGACATCCTGGAATCGATCGGCAACACGGCGATGGTGCGTCTCGGCAGGCTCGCGCCCTCGGTCTACGCGAAGCTCGAATGGCAGAACCCCACCGGCAGCATGAAAGACCGGATGGCCCGCGGCGTCCTCGAACGTGCCGAGGCGGATGGGAGGCTGCGGCCGGGCGGCACGGTCGTCGAGTACACCGGCGGCAGCACCGGCGCGTCCCTCGCCCTCGTCTGCGCGGCGAAAGGCTACCGCCTGCGCATCGTCACTTCCGACGCCTTCAGCCGCGAGAAGCTCGACCAGATGCGCGCCTTCGGCGCCGAGCTGACCATCGTCCCGAGTGAAGACGGCAAGACCAGTAAGAAGCTCATCCTCGACATGATCGAGACCGCCCGCACACTCAGTCGCGAGCCGAACACCTTCTGGACCAACCAGCTCGAGAATCCCGACACCATCGCCGGCTACGAGTCCCTCGGCGAAGAGATCTGGCAGCAGACCTCCGGCAACCTCGCCGCCTTCGTCCACTCCGTCGGAACCGCGGCGTCGCTGCGCGGCATCGCCAACGTCCTCAAACGCCGCAACCCCGACATCCGCATCGTCGCCGTCGAGCCGGCCGAATCGGCGGTGCTCAGCGGCGGCGCCCCCAACACGCACAAGATCGAAGGCATCGGCATCGGCTACACCCCACCGCTCTGGGACCCATCCGCCGTCGACGAGATCATCCCCATCTCCACCGCCGAAGCGAAAGCCATGGCCCGCCGCCTGGCCCGAGAAGAAGGCCTCTTCGCCGGCACCTCCAGCGGCGCCAACGCCGTCGCCGCGATGCAGCTCGCGAAGCGCCTCGGCGACGACGCGACCATCGTCACGTTGATGGTCGACTCAGGACTGAAGTATGTGAATACGGATGTGTATCAGGTGTGAGTGGTGAGGAATGAGGTGACGTCGTCTTTCGTAACGCGACCCTCGGCGACGGCGATGACGAGGTCATACAGCTCATCGGCATCGGCGACGATCCTGTAGCCGTTCAATCGCACGAAAACGAGCGCGCACGCGAGCGCCGTCCGCTTGTTCCCGTCGATGAACGGATGATTGCGGCAGATGCCGTAAAGGTATGCGGCCGCCATCGCGAAGAGCGTCTCGTGCAGGAACTCGCCGCCGAACGTCGCCTCGACGTTCGCGCGCGCCGACTCCAGCAGATTCACATCGCGGATGCCGCTCGATCCGCCGTACCGCGCGATCTGCCGCTCATGAATCGCCAGGATCTCCGCACGCGTGAGGAACCGCGGCTTCATTCCGCGAGCCGGCGAAACACTTCGCCGTACTGCACGTCGAGCTCGTCGAGAATCTCCTCGACCTGACGGTTCCCGCCTTGCCGCGGCTCCGTCTCCGCCGCGCGCGGCTCCGCGACCGGCGCCACGGCCGCATCACGAATCGTCTCCACCGGCTTCTTCACCATCGTTTTCATTCTAACGCGTTTGCCGATGGCCGACTCCACCAGCCCTGCGTCGCGCACGCCGCTGCTGCCGCCGAAGAGCGCGAGCTGCGACGCATGAATCTCGAGAACCTCGTCGAGCGTCAGGAACAGCGGCGGCACTACCTGCTCAGCCGGCGCAGCAGGCCGGCGTACTTCGCGTTCACCTTCGCCAGAGCGTCGGCGAACTTGCGCTGGCGCTCCGTCTCCGCAACGCGCGGCTCCGCGACCGGCGCCGCCGCCGCGTCCCGAATCGTCTCCACAGGCTTCTTCACCATCGTTTTCATTCTAACGCGCGAAGGAATCGTCTTCTTTCTGGTAAGGTTCCTCCGACCACATGAAAGTTGCGTTCCTCAAGCCTCCGGTCGGGGGGATTCTCGGGTTGGAGATGCTCACGTTCGTCGAGCCGCTGGGGCCGATCTGCGTGGCGGCGTGTCTCGAGCAGGATGGGCACGAGTGCCGGGTGCTCGACCTCCGCATCGACGGCGAGGAAAAAGGGATGGCGGAGTGCCGCGCGTTCGATCCGGACGTGGTCGGCCTGCAGTGCAACTTCACCACCGAGCGCAACCGCACCATCCGGCTGGCCGAGCGCATCCGGCGCGAGATGCCGCGCGCGTTCGTGGTTGTCGGCGGACACGACGCCTCGCGCGATCCCGACTGGTTCCGCCACGACGCCGTCGACGCCATCGCCATGGGCGACGGCGAAGAGGTGCTGCCGCCGCTGGTGAATGCGCTCTCCGAGGCGCGGGACCTGAAGAAAATCCGCGGCCTGGAAGTGCGCGACGGCGACGCGTGGGTCTCGACCGGCGCGGCCGACGCGCGGCCGAACCTCGACAGCTACCCGCTCCCGGCGCGGCATCTCATCGCGCGCTACGCCGACCACTACTACATCAACTTCCGCAAGCCGCTGGCGCTGATGGAAACGGCCCGCGGCTGCCCGTTCAAGTGCAACTTCTGCTCGGTCTGGAAGTTTCACGAGTCGACTTTCCGCGAGAAGTCGCCCGAGCGCGTGGTGCAGGAGCTCGCGCAGATCACCGCCGACAACATCTTCATCACCGACGACATCTTCTGGATGAACGTCCGCCGCGGCGAGGAGATGGCTCGGCAGATCAAAGCATCCGGCATCCGCAAGTACTTTACAGTGCAGACCCGCACCGACATCATCTGCAAGTTTCCGCACCTGATCGAGATGTGGAAGGAGTGCGGCGACCTGGCCATCTTCCTCGGCCTCGAGTCGGTCACCGACGAAGGCTTGAAGGCGGTCAACAAGAAGAACACCGCCGACAACAACGTCCAGGCCATCAACATCCTCAAAGACCTCGGCGTCGGCTTCACCCCGAACTTCATCGTCGACCCGGCCTGGGACCGCGACGACTTCACGCGCCTGCGTGAATGGATCGACAAGATGGGCGCATACAACAGCGGCTTCTCGATCCTCACGCCGCTGCCCGGCACCGATCTCTGGGACGCGGCCAAGAAGAACGTCACCACCGACCGCTGGGAGATGTTCGACATCGTCCATGCCGTGCTCCCGACGAAGCTGCCGCTCGACGAGTTCTACGGCGAGTACTCCCGCCTCTGGCGTCACGCCCTCGACGTCCGCTACAAGCACCGCGGCAAGCTGCGCACCTACGTGCAGCTCGGCGCCGCCGTCGCCACCGGTAAGGTCTCGTTCGGCGAGCTGAATCGCGGACTGGGCATGGCCAAGACCTTCACGCGCCCGCAGACGTTCCTCAAGGCGCACGAATCGTAGAGCCGTGCTGATCGACGCGCTGCTGCCGCACTGCGATTTCATGGAGCGGCACGAGACACGCGTGCGCGCCACGCCCGAACGCGTCTACGCTGTGATCCGCGAGACTGACTTCTCGCGCAGCGCGATCATCCGCCTGCTGACGCGCCTGCGCGGCATGCGCGGCCGAGGCGCGATGCGGGTCGAGAGCGGCTTCCATGTCATCGCCGACGAGCCGCCGCGCGAGCTGGTGATCGGACTGGAAGGCCCGTTCTGGAAGCCGGCCTGCAAGCTGCGCGACATCGACGCCGCGACGTTCCGCACGCCGGTGCCGCACGACGTGGCCCGCGCTGCCTGGAACTTTTTCCTCGAGCGGCGCGGCGACGAAACGCACGTCGTCACCGAGACGCGCGTCCTCTGCGGCGACGGCGCGCGCGCGAAGTTCCGCCTCTACTGGCTCTTCATCCGCCCGTTCAGCGGCCTCATTCGCCGGGCCATGCTGCGGCAGATCCGCATCGCGGCGGAGTCGTGATCTACCGCGACGATCTGGCGTACATCCATCACGACGGATTTACGGAGTTCATCGAATCCGCAAGCATGGATCTGCTCGAGATCCTCTGGCGCGCCGGCATCCGCGACGGCCTGGTCATCGACGTCGGCTGCGGCAGCGGCGTGCTCGCGCGCGAGCTCACGCGCGCCGGCTTCGAGACCCTCGGCATCGATGCGTCGCCGGCGATGCTCGCCCTGGCTCGCAACGTGGCGCCGCGTGCGCGCTTCGTCGAAGGCACCTTCGGCGAGGCCGAGCTGCCGCCGGCGCGCGCCATCGTCGCCGCCGGCGAAGTCCTCAATTACGGGACGCTCGACCAGGCGCGCGCCTTCTTTGCGCGCGCCGCAAACGCGCTCGTTTCCGGCGGCCTGCTGATCTTCGACGTCGCCGAGCGCGGCTCGTACGCGGCGCACGACACCCATCAGGTCGACGGCGCCGACTGGTCTGTGATCGTCGCGCGCGACAGCGACGGCGAGACCCTGACTCGGCGGATCATCAGCTTCCGCGAGGTCGACGGCACGCCGCGGCGCAGCGACGAAGTGCATACGCTTTCGCTGTACGCGCGCGCCGACATCCTGCGCGAGCTGCGCGCCGCCGGCTTCGCCGCGCGCGTGCGCCGCGGCTACGGAGCGACGCGCCTGCCGCGCGGCCACGCCGTGTTCGTCTGCACGCGCCGCGGCTAAGCGCGCTTCTTGCTAGGTGGCGCGCGTGACCACCATGCTGACCGAAGCACTGCTACTCGACATCGACGGCACGCTCGTCGACTCGAACGACAAACACGCCGACTGCTGGCTCGAGGCCTTCGCCCGTTTCGGCAAGGACGTGCCGCGCGACCTGATCCGCCAACAGATCGGCAAGGGCGGCGACCTGCTCGTGCCCGACACGCTGACCGTGCGCGAGATGCGCGCCTTCGGCGAAGCGCTCAAGAAATACCGCGGCGAGCTGTGGAAGGAGCGCTACATGGAGAGCGTGCAGCCTTTTCCCGGCGTGCGCGAGGCGCTCGAAGAGCTGCGCGCGCGCGGGCTCAAGCTCGCCTTCGCCTCGTCGTCGAATCCCGACGAGGTCGAGTACTATGTGCGCCTTCTCGGCGCAGACGATCTGCTCGAAGGAACGACGTCGAAGGAGGATGCGCAGCTCTCGAAACCGTCGCCCGAAATCTTCCAGGCCGCCCTCGATCAGGTGAAGAGCGATCCCGATCGAACGTTCGTCGTCGGCGACACGCCGTACGACATTCTGGCCGCGCATCGCATCCCGCTGCCGATCGTCGCCTTGCGCTGCGGCGGCTTCGACGAGGCGCTGCTGGCGAAGGCGGAGTTCCTCTTCGACGATTTCACGACGGCGGTGAAGGAGCTCGACCGGCTCGATGAGTATCTCCGCACCTGACGCGCAAGCCGTACACCGGCGCGCCATCATCGTCGACGGCCACTGCGACACGCCGTACCGCCTCTTCCGCCACAACGTGCACCTCGACGAGCACGACACCGAGGCGCAGGCGGACCTGCGCTCGCTGCAGGAAGGCGGCGTCACGGCGTCGTTCTTCGCCGCGTACGTGCCGCCGTTTTACGCCGGGCGCGGCGCGGCCGACTTCGCGCGGCGGCTGATCGCGCTGGTCCACGAAGAAGCGCGGCGGCGGCCCGACGCGCTCGTGCACTGCACCGACAGCGCCGGCATCCGCGCCGCCAAGCGCGATGCGAAGCTGGCGCTGATGATCGGCGTCGAAGGCGGTCACGCCATCGAAGACTCGCTCGACATCCTGCGCGAGCTGTACGCGAGCGGCGCGCGCTACCTCACGCTCACGCACGTCAACACGAACAACTGGTGCGACTCGTCCGGCGACGCGCCGCGCCACGGCGGCCTGACCGATTTCGGCCGCGAGGTCGTCCGCACCATGAACGACCTCGGCATGATCGTCGACATCTCCCACGTCTCCGATGCCGCGTTCTTCCACGTCGTCGAGACCACGCGCGTGCCGGTCGTGGCCACGCACTCGTCCTGCCGCGCGCTCTGCCGTCATCCGCGCAACATGACCGACGACATGCTGCGCGCGCTCGCGCAGAACGGCGGCGTCTGCATGATCAACTTCTTCTCCGCCTTCATCGACGACGAGGTGGCGCAGGTGATCATGAAAGCGCAGCGGCGGCCGAAGCAGCCGGATGCCGGCGGCGGCGGCACCGAGGAGCTGCCCGACGACCGCACCGACTGGGATACGTACCTGCAGTGGTTCCAGACCCTCGGCTGTCCGACCGCGACGCTCGAGCAGGTGGCCGATCACATCTTCCACGTCGCCGACGTCGCCGGCATCGACCACGTCGGCATCGGCAGCGACTTCGACGGCGTGCCGGCGCTGCCCGAAGGCCTCACCACCGCCGCCGGTTTGCCCGCGCTCACCGCGCGATTGATGGAGCGCGGCATGCGCGCCGAGGACGTGGAGAAGGTTCTCGGCGGAAACTTTTTGCGAGTGTTCGAAGCGATCGAGCGCGGCGCGCGCGGCTCAACGCCGGCGCGTGACCCAGCGTAGCTTCTGATACGCCTTCCATTCGTACGTGACGATCTTCGCCGCCGGTGCGATCTCGCGCTGCCTGCGGAAGCGCGACGGAGTTGCGTCGTCGCCGAACGCCTCCACGTTCAGCCAGAATTTTCCCGGCAGCGCCTTCGCCACCGCGCTCTCGTACGCCGCCGCCTGCGCGAGATAGACCCGCAGATCGGGCCACGTGCAGTAGCGCTCGTCTTCGTCGAACCGGACGCCGGTGCCGTCCTGCAGCGCGATCGTGGTGATCTTCGTACCGGCGACCAGCGTGGCGAACGCCTGCGCCGTCTCCTCCGGTCCGAGAAAGTCTTCGTCCGGCGCGGGATTGAAGTAGGGCGAGAGCAGCACGCGCGGGCGGTCGGCGAAGAGGTCGGCGGCGAGCGGTTTCAGATAGAGCTCGCGCATCCGTTTCATCGCCTCGGCGTTGCTGCTGTTGTGCGCCTCGCGGCCGATGTACCAGCCGTCGTGCGGCAGCGACTTCGCCGCCTGAAACACCTGGCGATCGGTCTGCAGCGCGCCGGCCAGCGACTCCGGCGTGGCCTTGTCGACATCGAACCCTGCGCCATCGGTGAGGCCGAGGTAGACCGTGAGCCCGAGCTCGTGCGCGCGCGTCGCGATCGCCGCCGTCTCATCGCTGAACGCCTTCACGATCACAGTGTCGATGCCGGCCCTCTTCATCGCCTCGACCTGCGCCGGCCACTCCTCCAGCTTGAACGTGCCCGGCTCGGTGAAGACGCCCGTCACGGCGCGCGCCGCGTGTACCGCCGGCTTCGCGACCGGCCGGGGAACGCAGGCCGCGCCGAGGACGTAGGCAAGGACGATCGCGTGCATGGGGTCCATCGTACAATCTCGCCCGCATGCCGACCGAAGTCGAAGAGATGCGCGAGCTGGCGCGGGCGTATTGGAGCGGCAAGGGCGTTCCCTGTCCGAAGCATCCCGGCGTGAAGATGGCCGGCGACTTCGTGCAGACCACCTTCGCCGATCACATCTTCCTCACCTGTCCGCGCGACAAGGAAACGATCACCATTCCGCAGAGGCCGCGGCAGCAGGAGTTTCTCGATCAGCAGGTCGAAGGGCTCGTCGAGAACATCCAGCGTGGCGACGCCATCCTCTGCTACCGCTGCCAGTCGAAGCTCGAGACCTCGTCGAAGCCGAATCCGGAGACCGGCATCACCGACTACACCTTCACCTGCGTGCGCTGCTTCTCGTGGGGCCGCTGGGTCGGCAAGCCGGAGCTGGCGAAGATCGGCGCGAAGTAGTCAGCGCATCCCGCTCTCGGGATGGTGGATCTTGCCGCCGAGAAACGCCGTGCGCGCGATCGCGGCGGTGCCGGCCACGGTCACGATGACGATGACGATCAGCGCCCACGACGGCAGCTCGCGCCTGCGCGACAGCAGCAGCGCCGCCAGCGCGAGCAGTCCCTGCACGATCAGCACGATGAACGCGAACTCCGCCGCCTCTTCGTGCGGATGAATCGCGGACGTCGTGACGCCGTCCAGCCCTTTCACCAGCCCTTCGGCCGGCTCGCCGCTCAGATAGACCGGCACCGCCAGCAGCGACGACGCCACCAGCAGCGAGAGCGCGGTGCGCATCGCGCCGCGGCTGCGCACGGCGATCGAGACCGCCAGCACGGCCAGCCCGGCCAGCTCCAGCACCGGCGGAAAAATGTTCAGCGTCAGGTGCACGTACGCCGCATTCATGGGCGCGAATTGTACGAGCCCGCGTTCTACGACAGGTAGGGAATTACCTCTCTCCGTCACTCCTTAGGTGAGTGTCTCGGGAAGGAGTGAAGTGTGTCATCTGTCTCGTACGGAGCGGCGGAGCCCTCGTTCGGCACCGCCGAGGTTGAAGTGATCGACTGGGCGCCGCGATGGAGCTTCTGGGGCGTGGCCGCCGATTTCGCCCGCGTGCAAATCCTGCTGAACGTCTTCGATGGCGATCCTGACAAGTGGCTCTCGCTGATCGCGCGCAACGGTTCCGACGACGACGGTGATCTCCCGTTCCTCACGTCGATGAAAGAGCGCCTGGCCGACGATCCGTCGTACCTCGACGACCTGCGCCGGCTCGTACGCGAATTCGCCGAGCGCTTCGGCACCGACTGACGATAGAGTGCGCCCGACGCGCACATGCCACGCATCGTCATCCTGGGCGGCGGTTTCGCCGGCCTCTACACCGCGCGCGGATTGCGCAACGCCGACGCCGAGGTCGTGCTCGTCGACCGCCACAACTATCACCTCTTCCAGCCGCTGCTCTATCAGGTGGCGACGGCGGCGCTGAATCCGAGCGACATCGCCGCGCCGATCCGCGCGATCGTGCGGCATCAGAAGAACACCTCCGTACTGCTCGGCGAGGCGGCGTCGATCGATCTCGCGAACCGCCGCGTGCAGCTCGCCGATGGCGGCACGGTCGACTACGACTATCTCGTCATCGCCACCGGCGCCACGCACTCGTACTTTGGCCATCCGGAATGGGAACGCTACGCGCCGGGCCTCAAGACCATCGACGATGCGCTGGAGATCCGCCGCCGCGTGCTGCTCGCCTTCGAGGCCGCCGAGCGCGAGCCCGACGCCGAGGCGCAGCGCGCGCTGCTGACGTTCGTCGTCGTCGGCGCCGGACCCACCGGGGTCGAGCTGGCCGGCGCGCTCTCCGAGATCGCGCGGCAGACGATGGTGCGCGACTTCCGCAACATCCATCCGGAAAGCGCGCGCGTGGTCCTGATCGAAGGTCACGAGCGCGTGCTGCCGCCGTATCCGCCGTCGCTCTCACGCAAGGCGCGCACGCAGCTCGAGGAGCTCGGCGTCGAGGTGATCACCGGCGCGACCGTCACCGAGGTGAACGACTTGGGCGTGCACATCGGCGAGCGCTTCATCGCCGCGCGCACGGTGCTCTGGGGCGCCGGCGTGCAAGCCTCGCCGCTCGGCCGCTCCCTCGGCGTGCCGCTCGATCGCGCCGGCCGCGTCATCGTCGAGCCCGACCTGGCCATTCCCGGCCACCGCGAAGTCTTCGTCCTCGGCGATCTCGCCGCGGTGCAGCAGCGCGACGGCAGCTTCGTCCCCGGCGTCGCGCCGGCGGCGATCCAGGAAGGACAGCACACCGCCCGCAATCTCGAGCGCGCGCTCGCCGACCAGCCGCTGCGCGCCTTCCGCTATCGCGACAAAGGGTCGCTCGCGACCATCGGCCGCGCCGCCGCCGTGGCCGACTTTGGCAAGATCCGCTTCGGCGGCTTCTTCGCCTGGCTGGCCTGGCTGACCATCCACATCTTCTTCCTGATCGGCTTCCGCAACCGCCTCTTCGTGATCAGCCAGTGGGCGTGGGCGTACCTCACGTATCAGCGCGGAGCGCGATTGATTACGGGACGGCGTTAGCGCGCGTCACCGCAGCGTCCGCACCGCCGACTCGTCGATCGGCACGCCGGCGATGACGCTGTCGAGGCGCCGCCGCGTGGCCGGCACTTTGCGCATGTACTTTTCGGTCTCGGGGAGCGCGCGAATGAGGCCGGCCAGCATGCGCTTCACGTTGTGCGAGCCGCCGTTGTAGAGCGCGGCGGTCATCTCCTCGACGTCGTCTTCCGACGCGGCGAGCTTGCGCGCCTCGGCGGTCTTGCGGTCGAGGTGACGGACCAGGAAGCGGGCCATGCTCTTGGCCGAGAAGCGGTCGTCGAGCTGCTCGCCCAGGTATTCGCTCGCCTCGTAAGCCATGGTGCGCTTCACCAGATCGGCGCGCATGCCGAAGTGTTTCTCGAGCATGCGGTCGCGCTTGGCGATGAGCTCTTTCTGATAGCGCGCCCAGGTGGTGAGCTGCGTCTGCTTGAGCGCGCGGTACTCGGTGCGGACGTCGTTCCGGAACTTGCGCAGCTCGGCGCGCGAGCCGCTCTCGAGCAGCTTGCCGAGATGCGCGAGCACCTCGGCGTTGTGCGCGTCCATGCGGTGGATGTTGGCGTAGTACTTTTTCGACGCGTACGGCGCAAGCAGGTCGAGCTCGTCGATGCCTTCGCGCCGCAGCTCCTTCGCCGCGCGCAGCAGGCGCTTCGCTTTCTTGCGCGTGGCCGGCGTGTCGGAGTCGACCACGAGCGAGGCGATCGTGTCGGCGTCGCCGAGAGGCTTCTTCATGATGTACGCGCGCGAGCCGACGAGGTAGTCGGCGGTGACGAAGACTTTGCCGTCGAGTCGTTCCTGCCGATACGCGACGGGCGTCGCTTGCGCGAGTCCGACCGCGCCGGCCTCGGAGACGTCGAGGATCTTGCCGTTGGTCTCGGCGTGGGCGATGGCCAGGAGCAGCGTGACCGAGGGAGCGCTCGGGACGGAGCGGGCGGCATCGTCGATCACGACCACCAGCTCTTCCGGATTGCGCGTCCACATCTCCGCGAGCTCGCGGCCGAGTGCGTGAATGCGGCGATCGATTTTCTGCTGTGAGACCTCGACCAGCGTCGGCACTTCGCTCGACGGCTCGGCCGGCGGCGGCTCGGGCACGAACACCGGAGGCGGCGCCGGCCGCCGCGGAGGCGCGAGCATGCTCGCCTGCTGCACGTAGTCAGTGCCGAACAGCGGCAGACGCGACACACCGAAAGTCGCGCAGCCGAGCGCCGCGCCGACAGCAACCCACCACCACCACGCATTCCGAGCTCGCATGATTGCCTCGAACGAGAGAGTAGCATTGCGTTCTTCCATGAGACGCAACGCTTTTGTGCAATCGCTTCTCTCGATCGCGATCGTCACCGGATGTTCGCGCGAACAGCCCGCGCCGCCACAGCCGGCTGCGCCCGTCACACCGCCGGCGACGACGTCGTCAGCAGCGCCGGCCACGACGTCGATCGCACCGCCGCCCGCGTCGTCGGCGAAGGAGTACGACGAGGCGATGCTCTGGTTCGGCTCCGCGCCGCGCTTCCGCTTCACACTGCGCGAAGGCAATCTCACCGCGAGCGGCACGATGACGCGCCCGCGCCTCGGCGAAGAAAAAGTCGAGCTCCGCGCCGGCAGCGAGGAGTGGCGCGCCGAGAAAAGCGCCCGCGGTGTGACCTGGTCGCGTCGCGCCGCTGGCGGCTGGAAGCCCGCGGACTCGCCCGACTACGGCAACCGCGTCTTCCAGCGCGTCACCTTCGCCTTCGATCCGCGCAAGAAGGAAGGAGAGGCGCAGCTCGTCGAGCCGCATCACTACCGCTTCACCGACGCGAACAGCGGCAAGGTCCACGAGGTCTGGCTCACGCCGCAGTCGCACATCGCCCGCATCACCATCGGCAACGACGTGGAGCTGCGGATCGAGGAGTAGCGCCGCGTTGCCGAAGAAAATCAAATCGGTCGCCGCACCGCCGTCCGGCGCGCGTCCCATCAAGACGCTCGAACGAGTTCTGTCGAAGGCGGGACTCGGCTCGCGCAGCGAGGCGCGCCGGTGGGTCGGCGAAGGACGGGTCCAAGTGAACGGGCGGGTCGAGGGCGATCCGAATCGCTGGATCGACCTGGAGCGCGACCGCGTCACGTTCGACGAGCGGCCGGTCGAGCAGGCGGATCGCGTCTATCTTCTCCTGCACAAGCCGCGCGGTTACCTCACGACGTACCGCGATCCGGAAGGACGGAAGACGATCTACGACCTCCTTCCGGATCGCGATCGTTACCTCTTTCCGGTTGGACGTCTGGACATGGATACGTCCGGCCTGCTGCTGCTGACGAACGACACGGCGTTCGCCGAGCGGCTGACGAATCCCGACTATCACGTGCCGAAGCGGTACTTAGTGAAGGCGTCGCGTCCGCTGGGCGACGAGGAGCTCGAGCGGCTGCGCAACGGGATCGAGCTGCGCGACGGTCCAACGCGGCCGGCGCTCGTGGAGCGTCTCAGCGGGACGCGTTTCGAGATCACCATCACCGAGGGACGGAACCGGCAGGTGCGGAGAATGGTGGAAGCGCTCGACGCCAAGGTGGTCGAGCTGACGCGCATCGCCATCGGCGAAGTCACGATCGGCGACCTGCCCGAAGGCGCGGCACGTCCGCTGACGCCGGCAGAGCTGCAGTCGCTGCGGGCTTAGGAACGGGGGACGACGAGAGGCCTCCGGCGGCTGGGGCCACGGGCCCCAGACCCCGTCTGGTTGGCCTAGCCTCCGCGACACTGCCTGCCAACTCGCGACACTGTGTCGCGGAGGCTAGGCCAGCCAATGGGGTCTGGGGCCCTCGGCCCCGGCCGCCGGAGGCCCCTCGTCGTCCCCTGCACCTTTCCCGCTGCGGCTGCGTATCTGCAGGCATGGCGCATTTGCTGGCGATTCTGCTCACCGTTGGTTCGTTCACGTTGCGCACTTTCGACGGACGTGAAGTGGCGGCGGAGCAGATCACCATTGCGGTGCCGGAGAACCGCGCGGCGGCGGACTCGCGGTGGATCCGCGTGAGCGCGGTGCGGCTGCCGGCGCGCAAGCGGAGCGGCGCGCCTCCGATCGTTTTTCTCTCCGGCGGTCCCGGCTTGCCGGCTTCGGTACTGGCGCGCGTGCCCGTGTACTACGAACTCTTCGATGCGTTGCGCGATGACGGCGACGTACTGCTGCTCGACCAGCGCGGCAGCGGGATGTCGCTGCCGAACCTCACCTGCCCTGCCGCGGACGTCCCGCGCGACTTTCTGGCGAGTGACGAGTCGCTGCGCGCGGCGCTCGCTGCGCGCGTTGGCGACTGCGCCGCCTACTGGCGCGCCGGCGGCGTCGATCTGCGCGGCTACTCGACGCGCGAGATCGCCGCCGACGTCGATGCGCTCCGCCGCGCCGTCGGCGCGTCGCAGGTGAAACTGCTCGCGTTCAGCTACGGCTCCGAGGTCGCGCTGGAAGTCCTGCGGCAACAGCCGAGGCGAGTCGACCGGGTCGTATTCGCCAGCACGCGCGCTCCCGACACGCTGCTCAAGCACGCCGCGGCGTGGGACGCGCAGCTCGCCGCTCTCGGCATCGACAAAGACGTCGCGCAGCTCGTGCAGCAGCTCGACGCCTCGCCGCAGACAGTCAACGGCTTTCGCATCGGCGGCATCGCGCTGCTCTCCGCGCTGCGCAACGATCTGCCCGATGGCCGGGCCACGCCGAAGCTGCGCGCGTTCGTCGACGAGGTACGCACCGGCAACACGACCGCCCTCGGCCAGCGCGTCGAGCAGCAGTGGAAAGGTTTGCAGTCGTTCAACCTGATGACGCTGGCGGTCGACTGCTCGAGCGGCTGGTCGGAGGAGCGGCTGCGCGCCACGCGCGACGAAGCGCAGCGGTCGGTGATGCGCAACGTGAATCTGCAATGGGATCCGTCGATCTGCGCGACGTTCGGCGAGTCGCCGCGGCCGCCGGCGGTGCCGCGCTCGAATGTGCGCGCGCTCTTCATCACCGGCTCGCGCGATCCGAATGCGCCGCCGGCGCAGACTGAAGCGCTGCGGCGCCGCGCGTTTCCGCGCAGCCGTCACGAGGTGGTCGAGAATGGGTCGCACGAGACGCTGCCCGATCCGAAGGTGCGGGCGATGGTGGTCGAGTTCCTGCACTGACCGGTGCGCATGAAAGCGCTGCGCATCTTGCTCCTGCTCCTCGTCGCCTGCGGCGGTGAGACGGCCGCGCCGCCCGCCGCTACGACATCCACCGCTCCCGCGAAACCATCCACGCCGCCGCCACCCTCGGCCAATCAGGCGCGGCAGATCATCATGTCGTCGATGGAGTTCGGCGAGTACCAGTTCACCGACGCCGCCTGGTCGCTGTCGATGCAGCAGCAGTCGCAGATGAACGAGCAGACGCGCGCGGACGTGCAGGATCTGCAACGCGCCGGCTGGCTGGTCGTCGACGGGACCGGGAGCGTGATGCTCGCACCGAAAGCGCGCAACGATCGCCGCTTCCTGATGCGCCCGAACGGAATCCTCGACGTGGTGCCGCTCGCGCGCAAGGAGATGGGAACCGTGACCGGCGTCTCGTCAAACCCCGACGGCACCGCGACGGCTGCGTTCACCTGGCGCTGGATCCCGAACGAAGTCGGCGCCGCCTTCACCCGCGGCACCACGCACGACCGCTTCGCCGCACCCCAAACCTCGCACGCGACACTCCTCTGGAACGGCACGGCGTGGACGGTGCTGAAGATCTCGGGGTGAACTTTTCGCGGTGGCTACGGGGAACGACGAGAGGCCTCCGGCGGCTGGGGCCACGGGCCCCAGACCCCGTTGGTTGGCCTAGCCTCCGCGACACTGCCTTCCAAGCTCACGACACAGTGTCGCGGAGGCTAGGCCAACCAGATGGGGTCTGG
>DASVQE010000026.1:0-51734 GCA_036389275.1 Thermoanaerobaculia bacterium | reverse complement strand
CGAGGGCCCCAGACCCCATTGGTTGGCCTAGCCTCCGCGACACTGTGTCGTGAGCTTGGAAGGCAGTGTCGCGGAGGCTAGGCCAACAGACGGGGTCTGGGGCCCGTGGCCCCAGCCGCCGGAGGCCTCCCGTCGTCCCCTGCTTCGCACCAGACGTGATGCGGCTCACTACGTCCCGCGCTTCGCGGGCGTATCGGTAGTGCATGGGCCCAGACGCAGCGCAAGCGACGCACGCTCTCCGGTTGCTCATCGTGGAAGACGACCTCTCCTCGGCACGCTCGCTCGCGGAGATGCTCGCCCACTCCGACGATCCGCACTTCACCATTCGCCATGTGACCAGCGCCGCCGCCGCATGCGAAGCAGTGCGCGGCGGCGACGTCGACGTCGTCATCCTCGACCTCGGCCTGCCTGACGCCACCGACCTGCAGGCCCTCGTGCAGCTCGAAGCCGCGGTGCACGAGATCCCGGTGATCGTCCTGACCGGCCGCGGCGAAGAATCGCTCGCCGCCGATGCGCTGCACTTCGGCGCCGAGGACTACCTGCGCAAAGGCGAGATTGCCTTCGACTCGCTGATCCGGTCGATCCGCTACGCCGTCGAGCGCCATCGCGGCGTGCGCGATCTGGCGCGCATGAAGCGCGAGCTCGAAACCGCGAATCGCGATCTCGAACGGCTCACCCTCATCGATCCGCTCACCGAGCTGCTCAACCGCCGCGGACTGCAGCAGGCGCTCTCGCGCGAGGTGCAGCACCTCACTCGCGGCGCCGAATCGAGCGCGGTGCTGGTCGTCGATCTCGATGATTTCAAGCAGATCAACGACAGCCTCGGCCACGCCGCCGGCGACGTGGTGCTGAAGGAAGTGGGCCGGCGGCTGCGAACGTCGGTGCGCGGCATCGACTTCGCCGGACGCGTCGGCGGCGACGAGTTCATGCTGCTCCTGCCCGAGACCAATCCGTCCGAGGTGTCGCGCGTGGCCGAGCGCATCCGCCTGGCGGTGGCTACGGCCACCATTCAGCACAGCACCGGCCCGATCACGCTGACCGCCTCGATCGCGGCCATGCTGCTGACCGCGGACCTGCCGGCCGTCGATCAACTGCTCTCGCGCGCGCACCTGCTGCTCGACCGCGCCAAGCGCCAGGGGAAGAACCGCGTCGTCTTCCAGTCGAGCGAGTTCGAAGACACCGACCAGCGGCGCCGCGCGCAGACCGACATGTGCACGCACCTGGCGCGCGGCCGCCACATCGTCACGGTCAAGCAGCCGATCTACGAGCTGCGCGACGAGAGCCCCGTCGGCTACGAGTTTCTGAGCCGCTACGTGAACGAAAGCCTCGAGCTGCCGGACAACTTCTTCCGCCTCTGCTCCGAGCGCAACATCCTCACGCTCGTCGATCACGCCTGCCTGCGATCGGCGGTCGCCGCGGCGATGGACCTGCCGCCGTACGCGCGCTTCCACTTCAACATCTTTCCGACGACGCTGCTGGCGGTGCCGGTCGAGCATCTGCTCGATCTGCTGCCGAAGCCGGTGCCGCCGGGCACGTTCTGCCTGGAGATCAGCGAGCAGCAGATCATCGGCGATCCGTCGTATCTGCTGCCGGCGGTGCAGGCGTTGCGCGCGGCCGGCATCCTCATCGCCATCGACGACGTCGGCTTCGGCAGCAGTTGCCTGGAGAGTCTCGTGCTGCTGCGTCCGGAGATCGTGAAGATCGACAAGCGCTGCGTGATCGGTGTGCCGGGCGATGCCGCGCGCATCGACCAGCTCCGGCGCTATGTGGCGGTGGCGCGCACGCTCGGCTGCACGGTCGTCGCCGAAGGGATCGAGACGGCGGCGGAGCTGGAAGTGGTGCGCGCGCTCGGCGTCGAGTACGGGCAGGGTTACTTCTGGGGCAAGCCGGCTTGACGCTCGACGAGGCGATCAGCGGGCTGTATCGGGCGTTGTGTTTCGACGCCGGCGACACGCCCGACTGGCGCCTGCTCGACGAGGTGCTCGCGCCGAACGCGCGTCTGGTGCGGGTGAACGAAGAGGGCGTGTTCGAGTTCGATCCGCGCACGTTCCGCCGCGATCTGGAAGAGAAGATGGCGCGCGGCGAGCTGGCAAGCTTCTACGAGAGTGAAGTGTCGCGGCAGGTGCAGGAGTTCAACGACATCGCCCACGTGCTGAGCATCTACGAGGCACGCGTTTCTCGCGACGCAGAAGTACTGTTCCGCGCCGTCAAAAGCATGCAGCTCTTCCAGCGCGACGGAAGATGGTCGATCAGCGCGCTGCTCTGGCGCCGCGGCGTGGCGTTCTAACGGATCGAGGGACGACCGGAGGCCTCCGGCGGCTGGGGCCACAGGCCCCAGACCCCGTTTTGTTGGCCTAGCCTCCGCGACACAGTGTCGTGAGCTTGGAAGGCTGTGTCGCGAGGCTAGGCCAACAGACGGGGTCCGGGGCCTGTGGCCCCGGCCGCCGGAGGCCCCTCGTCGTCCCCCATTCGTCTGTTTAGAACAGCGCTGGGTCGTGCGAGAAGTGCTGCATTGCGTTGACCGTGCGCGGCGAAATGTCGGCGAGAAAGAATGTCAGCGCCTCGATGGTCGCGGCGGGAATGGCGTAGCGCGTCACGAAGCGCACCTCGACCTCGCGATGCGGTCCGGCCGGTGTTTGCGCGAACAGCTCGGCGGCGGCGCGCTCGTTCGGATCGACCACACGCGCGTCGACGCCGGCTTCGCGTAAGGCGGCGGCGAAGAGATCCTTGCGGTAGCCGTAGTGCGTGCAGTTGAGTGAAGCCACCACGGGAACGTCGCGGCGTTCCATCTTCGCGACCGCGGCATCCACCCAGCGCCGGATCTCCGCCGCGGTCTTCGTTCCGTCGCGATCCTCGGAGATCGTATCGGCGAGCCCGGGACACGCCTGCGCCACGATGCGCGAGCGCTCGATCCCGCGCTCGGCGAGGATGCGCGGATACGTGCCGGCGTCGATGGTGGTCTGCGTGGCGAAGATCATGGCCACGCTCCGCGGATCGCGGGCGAGCTCGGCGAGCAGCAGCGACGCGCCCGTCTCGACCAGCCCGCGCACCGGCACGAGCGGATCGGCGGCGTACGGCGTGTCGGGCAGCAGCACCGACAATGTATTGCACGCAATGTAAATCGAGTCGGGCGCGAAGCGCTCGGTGACGCTGCGCAGGAAGTGATCGAACGTGGCCAGCTTCTCCTCGCGCGTCGGCATGGAGTTGTAGCCGTAGTCATTCGCCGGCGACGCATTCGCGAACGTGAGCCGCACCGGTTCGGCCGCGCCGCGCGTGCGCACGAAGCGCTCCGCATACGCGACCACCGAGAGACCGCCCACGCCGGAGTCGGTGATCAGGATGTGCATCAACGCGCCTCGAGCTCGAAGCGGCCGGTCATCAGGTCGATGAGGATCGGCACGTGGCGGTCCTTGAGCGTGTAGAGCGACGCATCCTCGAGCTCGAGCGTCACCAGCGTCAGTCCGCGCTCGCCGGCCCACGTCCCCATCGAGCCGGGCGTCGGATAGCCGATCTCGTTGAGGAACGGCAGCGCGCAGCGATCGGCGAGCTGCCGGCCGAGGTGGGAGGCGCCGGAGTCGTCGACACAGGCGAGAGCGGAATGCAGCGTGACGATCGCCCGCGGCTGCAGGCGTTCGATCAGCGCCAGCAGCGCCTGCGTCTCCGGCTCGGAGGCCGGCTCGGGGCCGGGCGAGAGCGCGATGTCGCGGGCATCGTTCGCGCGGCTCTTGTAGAACACCGGCTCGGGACGCCAGTTCGACGTCGGGAAGTTGCGATTGAGATCGACGCCGCGCCCATTCCCGCGCGTGCCGCGCAGCATCCCGTCGGGATTCCCGCAGAGAATCACCGCCGCCTGCAGCGCCTCGTTCGCCAGGCAGCGCAGCGCCTCCGACACCGCCACCGTCGTCTCCGCCTCGTCGCCATGAATGGCGGCCAGCAGCAGCAGTTCCGCACTTCCGGATCGCGGGAGATACACCGTCAGCGGAACGCCGTCCACCGACGCGCCGTACACCGTGCCCGCGTGGCGGAGCACTCCGCGATCGCGCCGCTCGATCAGCACCTGATTCATCGCCGCCGATCGTGTCAAACCGCGGCGGAGGAGGCAAGCATCCGCGCTACCATGCTCGCGTGTACTTTTCGCCTACCACTCACGGCGAGGATGTGCGGCGGCTGGAGGCGGGACGCTTCGTCGTCTTCGAGAGCACGTACACGCCGGCCACGTCGCTGCCGCGGCACTATCACGACGTGGCGGCGCTGATGTTCGCCACGCGCGGGTCGTTCGTGGAGACGACGTCGACGCGCCGCTTCGACTGCGCGGCGTTCGATGTGGTGGTGCGGCCGCCGGGCGAGGCGCACACCGATCGCTACGGCGCGCAGCAGACCTCGTGCGTAATCGCCAATGTCCCGGCCGCGGTATTCCCGTCCCTCGGCCGCGCCGCGGAGTTGTTCGAGCGGCCGGCGCTGCTGCCGCGCTCCGACGCCTCGCTGCCGGTGCGGCGGCTGGCGGCGGAGCTGGCGATGCGCGACGACGTCTCCGGACTGGTCGTCGAAGGGCTGCTGCTCGAGTTGATCGGCCGCGCCGGACGCCCGTCCGCCGTTGCGCCGCGCTGGCTGGAGCGCGCGCGCGACTTTCTGCACGCGCACTGGTCGCGGCGCGTGTCGCTCTCCGAGGTTGCGGCGGCGGCGGGAGTGCACCCGGCTACGCTCGCGCGCGGCTTCCGTCCGCACGTCGGCTGCTCGCCCGGCGAGTATCTCCGCCGCCTGCGCATCGAGCATGCGAAAGAGGCGCTGCTCGGCAGCCAGCGCTCCATCGCCGACATCGCCCTCGAGGCCGGCTTCTACGACCAGTCGCACTTCACGATGGTCTTTCGCCGCCACGTCGGCATGACGCCGGCCGCGTTCCGCGCCGATCGTCCCAAACCGCGCGCGATTTCCTAGCGGCGCGTGCGCGTGCGGCGTAGCGTGACGCGCATGGAAACGCTGCTGCTCACCGGCGACGACTACGCGGCGCTGGTCCCGATGCACGACGCCATCGACGCCGTCGAGCGCGCCTTCGCGGCCTACGACGCCGGCCGCGTCACCGCCGGCCTGCTCAGCGCGCACGCGGAGCGCGGTGCGTTTCACATCAAGACCGCCATCCTCGGCGATCGCTTCGCGGCGAAGCTCAACGCGAACTTTCCCGACAACGCGCCGCTGCCGACCATCCAGGGTTTGCTCGTGCTCTTCGACACCGTGAGCGGCGCGCCGCTGGCCGTGCTCGACTCGATGGAGGTGACGACGCAGCGCACCGCCGCCGCCACCGCCGTCGCCGCGAAGCATCTGGCGCGCGGCGATGCGCGCAGCGTGACGATCTACGGCTGCGGCCAGCAGGCGGCGGCGCAGCTCGAGGCGCTGGCCTGCGTGCGAACGCTCGGGCGCGTGCACGCCGTCGACCGCGACGCCGCGCGCGCGGAAGCGTTCGCCGCACGCATGCGCTCGAAGCTCGGCATCGACGTCGTGATCGGCGCGGCGCCGGCCGACCTCGTCGTCACCTGCACCACCGCGCGCGAGCCGTTCCTCCGCCGCGAGCATCTCGCCGCCGGCGCGTTCGTGGCGGCGGTCGGCGCCGACAATCCGCAGAAATCGGAGATCGATCCGGCGCTGATGCGCGATGCCGCGATCGTGGCGGACGTGCTCGAACAAAGCGCGACCATCGGCGACCTGCGCGCGGCCATCGCCGCCGGCGCGATGCAGCGCGAAGACGTGCGGGCGGAGCTCGGCGCGGTCGTGAGCGGACGCGCGGCCGGGCGGCGCGGCGACGACGAGGTGATCGTCTTCGACTCGACGGGCGCCGGCTTTCAGGATGCCGCCGTGGCCGCCGTCGCGTACGAACGCGCGATTGCGGCGGGACGCGGCGCGCGGCTGCGATTCGGGAGGAATGGATGATCCTGGACGAACTGGCGGCGATGCCGGCGCGCGTCGACGCGCTCGTGGCGCAGCTCGGCGATCTGCGCGCGCGTCCGGCCGCGGAGGAGTTCTGCGCCCTCGAACATCTCTGCCATCTGCGCGATCTCGAAGTGGAAGGCTACGGCGTGCGCATCGAGCGGCTCCTCGGCGAGAGCGCGCCCTTCCTTCCCGACTTTGACGGCGCGCGCGTCGCCCGCGAGCGCGACTATCTCGGCGCCGACGCCGCAGCAGCAGCGCGCGCCTTCGCGCAAGCCCGCGCGCGCAACGTGGCGAGGCTGCGCGCGGCGAGCGAGAGCGACCTCGCCCGCGAAGGCACGCTCGAAACCGTCGGGATGATCACGTTGAAGAGGCTCGCTGAGCTGATGGCCGAGCACGACGCCGGCCACCTCCGCGAGCTCGCCGTCGCGGCCGCGCTCGATCGCTTCACCCGCAATCGCCGCCTCTTCCGCGAGCAGCTCGAAGCGCTCTGCCGCATCCCCGGCGTCTCCGCCGGCGACGCCGCTCCGGTGCGCAAGTCGGCCGAGGCGGTGGCGCGATTGCTGGAAAGCAATGGAGTGACGGAGGTGCGGCTGCTCGAAGTCGAAGGTGCGCATCCGGCCGTCTACGGCACGCTGCACGCCGACGACGGAGCTCCATCCATCCTGATCTACGGACATCATGACGTGCAGCCGCCGGGCGACCTCGCCCGCTGGACCACGCCGCCGTTCGAGCCGGTCGAGCGCGACGGCCGACTGTATGGCCGCGGCACCTCCGACGACAAAGGCGGCGTGCTGGCGCACATCGCCGCCGCCGCCAGCTACGCAGGCGCGCCGCCCTGCAACCTCCGCTTCTTCATCGAAGGTGAAGAAGAAATCGGCTCGCCGCACCTCGGCCGTTTTCTCGAGCAGTATCGCGAGCTGCTGCGCGCCGACGCCGTCGTCCTCGCCGACAGCCCGAACTACGCCACCGGCATCCCGGCGCTGATCTCCAGCCTCCGCGGCATGTGCATGGTCGACGTCGAGGTGCGCTGCCTCGAGCGTCCGCTGCACAGCGGCCGCGGCGGCGGCGCGGTGCCTGACGCGATCGCCATCCTCTGTCAGCTCATCACCGCGGTGATCCCGGCGGCGAACATCGCGCCCGACGATGCCGCGCTCCGCCGCGACCTCGGTCTCCTCGACGGCGTCGCGCTCCTCGGCACGCGCGACGACACCTGGCACGGCACCTCCGTCACCGTGATCGGCTTCGACGCGCCGCCGGTCGAGCGCTCCTTCAATCAGATCGCGGCGTCAGCGCGGGCGCGGCTCTCGCTGCGCACCGTCCCGCCGCAGCGCTCCGACGACGCCGGTCGCGCGCTCGTCGAACGCCTGCTCGCCCTGCCGATGCCGCACGCGCGCGTCTCCGCGCACGTCGTCAAGTCCGCGCCGTGGTGGTGCACCGACGCCAGCGGCCCTGTCTACGACGCCGCACGCTCCGCTCTCGCGCGCGGCTACGGCCGCGAGACGATGGTCATCGGCGCCGGCGGCACCATCGGCTTCGTCGGCACCTTCGCCGCCGCCTTTCCCGGCACGCCGCTGATCCTGATGGGCGTCGAAGATCCGCCGTGCAATGCGCACGCGGAAAACGAGAGCCTGCACCTCGGCGACTGGGAGCGTTGCGCGCGGTCGTCCATCTTTCTCTACGACGCCGTCGCACAGGCGCTGCGGTGAAGGACCTCCTCCTCTATTTTCTGCGCCTCGGCACCTTCGGCTTCGGCGGCCCGATCGCGCTCGCCGGCTACATGCAGCGCGACCTGGTCGAGGAGCGCGGCTGGTTCACGAAAGAGGAGTATCTGCAGGGTCTCGCGCTCGCGCAGCTCGCACCCGGTCCGCTCGCCGCGCAGCTCGCGATCTACCTCGGCTGGGCGCGCGGCGGCGTCGTCGGCGCGACGCTCGTGGCCATCGCCTTCGTCGCGCCGTCGCTGCTGATGGTGCTGGCCATCTCCGCCGGCTACGCCGCGTACGGCGGACTCGCGTGGATGCAGGCCGCGTTCTACGGCATCGGCGCGGCGGTGATCGCCATCATCGCGCGCAGCGCGTACAAGCTCGTGCGGCTGACGCTCGCGCACGACGCGCTGCTCTGGCTGATCTTCATCGCCAACACCATCGCTACGGCGATGCTGGAGGCCGAGGTCATCTCGCTGA
Source organism: Thermoanaerobaculia bacterium (assembly GCA_036389275.1). GTDB lineage: Bacteria > Acidobacteriota > Thermoanaerobaculia > Gp7-AA8 > Gp7-AA8 > QHVT01. The sequence goes on along the minus strand of DASVQE010000026.1, from coordinate 43,632 downwards.
TCGTGGTGAGCGGCGTGGTGGCGATGATGCGTGCATGGAAGCGCGCGCCGCTGATGCTCGCGCCGCCGCTGGCCATGCTCGGCGCGGCGAACGCCGCCAGCTCCTCGCTGCCGGGGCTCTTCTGGTTCTTCGCCAAAGCAGGCGCGTTCGTCTTCGGCAGCGGCCTGGCCATCGTCCCATTCCTGTACGGCGGAGTGGTGCAGGAACATCGCTGGCTGACCGACAAACAATTTCTCGACGCGGTGGCGGTGGCGATGATCACGCCCGGACCGGTGGTCATCACCGTGGCCTTCATCGGCTACCTCGTGAGCGGCACCAGCGGCGCGCTCGCCGCCGCACTCGGCGTCTTCCTCCCCTGTTACCTCTTCGTGGTCATTCCGGCGCCGTACTACGCGCGGCTGGCCGGCGACGTGCGGCTGAAAGGCTTCATCGACGGCGTCACCGCCGCCGCCACCGGCGCCATCGCCGGCGCGGCGATCGTGCTGGCGCGGCGCGCCATCATCGACCTGCCGACCGCCGCCATCTTCGCCGCCGTGCTGCTCTGCATCACGCGCTGGAAGCGCATCCCCGAGCCGCTGCTGATCCTCGTGGCGGGACTCGTAGCGATGGCCATCAAGGCGCTTCCGCACTGACGGAAGGATTGAAGTCGTTACTTCCGGGTGTACCATTTCTTCATTGCACGAAATCGATCGGATTCGACGCGCGCTCGAGGAGACGCCTCGCGGAGTGCTGGTGACGGTCGTCCGCACGAAAGGCTCGACGTACCGCCGGGCTGGCGCGCGCGCGGTCATCGCTGAAGACGGCCGCGTCACCGGCGCGATCAGCGGCGGCTGTCTCGAGCGCGATCTCGCCGAGCGCGTCCGCCCGTGGCTGGTGACGATGGAGCGCCGCCTGGTGACGTACGACTCGACGCGCGAGGACGATCTGGTCTTCGGCATGGGGCTCGGCTGCCGCGGCATTCTCGAGCTGCTGGTCGAGCCGTTCGACGCGATGCACCGTCCGCCGCTGGCGTCGTTCGCCTGGCGCGGCCGCGAGCCGGTCGAGTGGGCGACGCGGCTGCCCGACGGCACGACCATGTTCGAGCTCCTGCAGCCGCAGCGCGCCATCGTCGTCTTCGGCGGCGGTCCCGACGTCGCGCCGGTGCTGCGGCTCGCCGAAAACGTCGGCTGGCGCGCCGATGCCGTGACCACACGCGAGCCGGTGCCGCTCGACGACTACGACGCGGCGGTGGTGATGACGCACAACTTCGAGCGCGACGCGGAGCTGTTGCCGCGCCTCCTCGAGTCGCATCTCGCCTACATCGGCATGCTCGGGCCGCGCAAGCGCGGCGAGGAGCTCCTCGGCGACCGCATCCGCGATCACCGCATCCACACACCCGTCGGCCTCGACCTCGGCAGCGAGACGCCGGAAGAGATCGCGCTCTCCATCGTCGCCGAGATCCAGGCCACGCTGCAGCGCCGCTCCGCCCGTCCGCTGCGCGAGCTGGCCGTGCCGATCCACGAGCCGGCCGACAAACCGGCGTGCGTGTAGTCGCTCTCGTCCTCGCCGCCGGCTCCTCGAAGCGCCTCGGACGCCCGAAGCAGAACGTCGTCTTCGACGGCGAGACGCTGCTCGATCGCGCGGCGCGCGTCGCACGCGAAGCGGCCGACGAGGTGATCGTGGTGACGCGCGAGCTCAATCCCGACGCCGACGAAGGGATGGCCAGCTCGATCCGCGCCGGCGTCGCGCGCGCCGGCAGCGACGCGCGCATCCTGATCACGCTCTGCGATCAGCCGCTCGTCACCGCCGCGCATCTGCGCGCGCTCGTCGCCGTCGACGCGCCGATCGTGGCCAGCGGCTACGGCGGCGTGGCCGGCGTGCCGGCCATCTTCGCGCCGCACTTGATCCCGGAGCTGCTGGCGCTGCAGGGCGACCGCGGCGCGCGCCTGATCATCGAGCGGCACGGCGCCGCGGTGGTGCCGTTCGAGGATGCGGCGCTCGACGTCGACGAGGAGCAGCACCTCCGGCGGTAGGGAAACGCTGCCCCGGCGACTCTCCTTTTGTATGAAACGACTCGTGATCTGCTGCGACGGCACATGGAATCGCGCCGACCAGGTGCAGAAGGATGGGCAGCCGTGCGTCACGAACGTCGTCAAGACGGCCGTGCGCGTGGCCAAGCGCGACGGCGACGTCGCGCAGATCATCTACTACGACCAGGGCGTCGGCACCGGCAACCTCGTCGACCGCATCCAGGGCGGCGTGGCCGGCGAAGGGCTGGAGGCGAACATCCACGACGCCTACCGCTTCATCGTCGGCAACTACGAGCTCGGCGACGAGATCTTTCTCTTCGGCTTCAGCCGCGGCGCGTTCACCGCGCGCAGCATCGGCGGCATGATCCGCAAGTGCGGCATCCTGCAGCGCACGCGCGCCGATCAGTACCACGCCGCGCTCGAGCTCTATCGCAGCGACGCGCGCGCCGGCGACGAGAAGCCGGTGGCCTTTCGCAAGGCGAACTCGATCAGCCCCGACCAGCCGATTCCGATCGAGTTCATCGGCGTCTGGGACACGGTCGGCGCGCTCGGCATCCCGGGCGAGGACAAACACGCCTACGCGTTTCACGACACGCAGCTCGGCCCCAACGTCCGCTTCGCCTATCACGCCCTGGCCATCGACGAGCGCCGCGGGCCGTTCCAGCCGACGCTCTGGAATTACGATCCGAAGGCGGCGCCGAAGATCGAGCAGATGTGGTTCGCCGGCGTGCACTCCGACGTCGGCGGCGGCTACGAGCAGACCGGGCTCTCCGACATCGCCCTGCAGTGGATGCTCGACAAGAGCCAGCAGGCCGGCCTCGTGCTCGACGCCGACGTGCTGGCGGCGCGGCCGCTGCATCCGAATCCGCTGCAGAAGCCGCCGCACGACTCGCTCAGCCTCAAATACAAGTTGATGCGCCGCTACGAGCGGCCGGTCTGCGTGCCGTCGGAGGAGTCGAAGGAGAGCGGGCCGAACGGACTCGATCCGACCCAGGCCGTTCACCCGAGCGTGCTGCAGCGCTGGGACGGCGACGAGAGCTACCGCCCTCCGAAACTGCGCGATTATTTCCGGCGCGTCGGAGACCCGCGCGGAAATCAGTAAGTCCGTGGGTAGGGAAATCCGTCTCTACGGACTCTCCTTCCATATAGACCTCCATCACAATCGGCAGTCTCCGCGGAAACCGCGCGAGAGCAAGGAGAGCCATATGTCACGGATCCGGTCCGGACTCCTCATCGGCGTCGTTTCGGCCGTCGCTCTGATCGTCGCCTGCAACCAGCAGCCGGCGGTGCGTTACATGCCGACGCCGCCGCAGTGGAAAGAGACGGAAGTGGACGTCTTCCCCGGCATGAACGGCTTCACCCTCGATCCGTCGAAGGCGGATCAGAAGGAGGCGCTGCGCGGCCGGATCGTCTGGAACCTCTGGGTCGGCGACAGCGGCTTGATGTGGGACTGGCTCTCGCAGCACGGCTTCGGCACGGCCGACCTGCTCAAGACGCTCGATTCCCGCCGCCGCGACCAACGCTTCCTCGAGATCGGCATCATCAACCAGCCCGGCTTCATGGCCTCGACGCGCCCCGATCCGTACGGGCTCTATCTCGACGTGCCGCGGCCGGACGATCCCGACGGCAAAATCGACCAGCAGGTCGACTACGCCACCTACGGCCGCTCCTCCGGCGTAGTCGGCTTGCGCCTCACCGAGAATCCGAATTTCAATGAGGCCGCGAAATCGGAGTGGATGAAGCACGTCGCCGCCGACGGCGTCAATCACGATTTCTACGAGAATCCCTCGTATTACAACAATCCGAAACTGGTCCGGCCGTACATCGTCGGCATGTCGTGCGCGCTCTGCCACGTCAGCTTCGATCCGGTCCGCCCGCCGCAGGACGTCAACAATCCGAAGTGGGAAAATCTCAATGACTACATCGGCGCGCAATACTTCAACGTCGCCGAATTCTTCGTGCCGCGGCGCGTCACCGGCAGCGGCAGTTCCGTGCAGGTCTCCGGCGCGGACGAAGAGAGCTTCGTCTGGCAGCTCATCCACACCAGCCGCCCCGGCGCGCTCGACACCTCGTTCATCGCCACCGACTATCTGAACAATCCCGGCACGATGAACGGCGTGTTTAATGTGCCGCAGCGCCTCAGCCGCGCCGCCCGCGGCGTGTCGACGCCGTCGAACAATGATCCGATGGTAGAGCAGCTCACCGGCGGCGCGCTCGACCTGAAATGGCTCAGCGTCGATCACGGCCAGCTCGTGCCGCGCGTGCTCAAACAGGGCGACGACTCGGTCGGCTTCGAGGGCGCATTGAGCCGCGTCTACGTGAACATCGGCCACGCCTGGCCGGAATGGCGCCGCCATTTCCGCCCGCTGATCGGCGGCGCCTTCCCCGGCAATCATCTGCTGCGCTCACAGTCGCCGGTGACCGTGCGCGAGCTGCAGCAGCGCTCCGCTTCCTGGAACTGGAGCGAGGATCGGTCGCGGGCCCTGGCAGTCTATTTCGTCAACTATGCGAAGCCGCTGCTGCTCAAGGACGCCCCGGGCGGCGCGCGCTATCTGACGCGCGACGAGAACGTGCTGCACCGCGGCCGGCAGGTGTTCGCCGAGAATTGCGCGGCCTGCCACTCGAGCAAGCAGCCCGATTTCGATCCGTTCGAGACGAGCGGCGCCATCAGCGAACAGGCCAAGGCGTGGTTCCGCACGCAGGTCGAGACGCCCGGCTATTTCACCGACAATTTCCTCAGCGACGAGCGCCGCCACCCGGTCACGCAGATCGGGACGAACTCGACCCGCGCCGCCGCCACGAACGCCACCGCCAATCACATCTGGGATAATTTCTCGTCGAAGACGTACAAGGAGCTGCCGCGCATCGGCACGTTCGAGGTCGACAATCCCTACGCGCCGGGCGGCAAGAGCAACGTCACCATTCCGCTCAAGGACGAGCCGAATGGACCCGGCTATTATCGTCCGCCGTCGCTGATCAGCCTCTGGAGCAGCGCGCCGTACCTGCACAACAACACCGTCGGCGCCGATCCGATGGAGCTCACGCCGAACGACGTCAGCGTCGACGCGCGCATGAAGGCGTTCCAGGACGGCATCGAGAAAATGCTCTGGATCCAGCCGCGCGGCAATCTGATCTGGAAGACCAGCAAGAAGTCGTTCATCTTCCTGCCGCGCGAATATCTGCCGCCGATCCTGCGCTCCGCGCTCGACCGTCACAAGACGCTCTATGACGCGGCGTCCGACAGCTATCGCATCGGGCCGATTCCGAAGGACACGCCCATCAACCTGATCTCCAATACCAATCTCGATCCCGGGATTGCGAACGGCGTCAAGCGTGCGAAATTGCTGGTGGCGGTGATCGATACGCTGGAGAAGATCAAGCGCGACAATCTCGACGACGCCCAGACCGCGGAGCTGATGCGCACGGAGCTGGTGCCGAAGTTCCTCGCCCTGAACAAATGCCCCGATTTCATCGAGGACAAGGGGCATGAATTCGGGCGCAATCTGCCGCTCGAAGACAAGCGCGCCCTGATCGAGCTGCTCAAGACGTTCTGAGGACGCGGCGATCGACGAACAGCTCCCCGACTACATCGTCGTCGGCTCCGGAGCCGGCGGCGGACCCCTGGCGGCGAATCTCGCCGTCAGGGGTTTTCGCGTTTTGCTCATCGAGGCCGGTTCCGATCCCGAGTCCTATAACTATCAGGTGCCTGTCTTCCACGCATACGCTTCGGAAGAGCAGGATATGTCGTGGAACTTTTTCGTCCATCATTACGATACCGACGAGCAGCGCGACCCGAAGTATCAACCCGAGGAAGGCGGTGTGCTCTATCCGCGCGCCGGCACCCTCGGCGGCTGCACGGCCCACAACGCCATGATCACGGTCGTGCCGCACGACAGTGACTGGAATGCCATCGCCGAGGTAACTGGGGATGCGTCGTGGCGCGCGGAAAATATGTGGCAGTACTTTCAGCGCGCGGAGCGCTGCCACTATCGCGACGAGCCGGCGCCCGGCGCGCCCAACGACAGCGGCCATGGGTTTCATGGCTGGCTGCATACCAGCCAGGTCAGCCCGAAAGTGGCCCTCGGCGACATGGAAGTAGCCCGCACCATTTTCGCCACCATGCGCTCGATCGTCCGCCACTGGAGCGTGCTGCGCTGGCTGCGCACCCGCGACGATCCGAACGACCGCCGCAACCGCGCCGCCGTGGAAGGCTTTTCCACCGTGCCGCTGGCCACGGCGCGAGGACGCCGCAACGGCACGCGCGAGTTCATCAAGGCCGTGCGCGCGCAGCATCCCGACCGCCTCGACATCCGGATGAATCACCTCGCCACGCGCGTACTGTTCGACGAGCACCGCCGCGCCGTCGGCGTGGAATGCCGCGAAGGTCGCAATCTCTATCGCGCCGATCCGAATGCGGCCGAGGCGCCGCAATACGTCACGCGACAGTATCGCTGCACGCGCGAGGTCATTCTCGCCGGCGGCGCCTTCAATACGCCGCAATTGCTGATGCTCTCCGGCATCGGCCCGAAAGGACATCTGCAGGAGATGGGCATCACTGTGCTGGCCGACCGCCCCGGCGTCGGCAGCCATCTGCAGGACCGTTACGAAGTGGCCGTCGTCTCGCGGATGAAGCGTCCGTTCTCGATGCTGCGCGGCGCGACGTTCCATCCGCCGGCGCCGGGCGAGCCGGGCGACCGCGAGTTTCAGGAATGGCAGCACGGCCGCGGGCTCTATACCTCCAATGGCGCCATGGCCGCGCTGATCCTCCGTTCCGCGCCGTCGAAGCCCGATCCCGACCTCTTCATCTTCAGCCTGCCGGGAGATTTCCACGGCTATTTTCCCGGCTATTCGAAAGGCGTCGAGGAGCGGCGCGACCACCTCACCTGGGCCATTGTGAAGGCGCACACCGAAAATACCGGCGGCACGGTGCGCCTCGCGAGCGCCGATCCATTACAGCGTCCGGTGATCCGCTTTCACTATTTCTCCGAAGGCACGGACAAGGCCGCGGCCGATCTCGACGCGATGGTAACGGCGGTCAAGCTCGTGCGCCGCATGAATTCCGGCAATCACGCCATCGCCGCCGAGCTGATTCCCGGGCCGGAATTCGGCGACGATCGCCTGCGTGAATGGATCAGCAACAATGCGTGGGGCCATCACGCCTCCTGCAGTTGCAAGATGGGAACGCCGGACGACGACACGGCCGTCGTTGACAGCCGCTTCCGGGTCATCGGCACCAGCGCATTGCGGGTCGTCGACGCGTCGGTCTTCCCGCGCATCCCCGGCTTCTTCATCGCCATGCCGATCTACATGATCAGCGAGAAAGCGGCGGATGTGATCGCCGAGGATGCGCGGAGCTGATCAAGCGGTAATCAGGCGATCCCCATCACGTTGCCGAACGGAATCTCCCGCAGGCGCGGTCCGCCCGCGGCCACGATGGCGTTGGCCAGTGCCGGCGGAATGACCGGTGTCGGCGGCTCGCCCACTCCCGTCGGCGGCACTTCCTGTTTGTGCGCGGCGTACTCCGCCACCACCGCCGGCGGCGGCTCCTGGATGTACGTGTGGATGACCTTCGGGGTCTGATGGATGCGCAGCACCGGATAATCGTCGAAATTGTTCTGTACCACGGCCCCATTTTTCACGGTGATCAAACCAAAGAGGGCGATGCTCAGGCCGTAATTGATGCCGCCTTCCATCTGGGCGATGACGCGGTCGCGATTGACGGCCAGGCCGCAGTCGAGCGCGCCCCAGATGTCGTGGATGATCAATTCGTTGTTCGGCCCGACCTCCACGTCGATGACCGCGGCCATGTAGCTGAGGAAGCTGCGATGCGCGGCGATGCCGAGGCCGCGCTTTGTGCCGCGATAACGCCGCACCTTCTCGTCCCAATTCGACTCGCGGGCCACGCGCTCGATCACGCCGCGCAGGCGGCGGGCGTCGGACGGATATTCGGGAATGACCTCGAACACTTCACCGGCCGGATAACCTTTGATGTCGTATTTGCTCAGGTCCTTGATGTCGGACAACAGAACCTCACCCGACTTTTCGCCGATGAGCTGCAAACGGTCGTTGCCTTTGCCGATCGACATCTGCATCGGGATGGTCGGGAACATGTTGTTGTCGAGGCATTGCACCTGCTGGGCGACGAGCTGCGGCCGCCGCAGCACCACGTCGCCGACGGTGTCGAGCAGGAAATCGCGCGGGTCGCGGCCCGCGGCGATGGCCAGTTCGTCCATGAACGAGCAGGCCCCGAATGCGTGATAGATGTTCGCCACCGAGCGCATCCAGCCGCAGCGGATGTGCACCTCGGCCGGATTGTTTTCCAGACGGATATTCGGAATGTCGTACGGCAGATCGGCCAGTCCCTGGGCGAGCTCGATGGCGGAGCCGTACAGATATTTTCCACCGTTATGGAATCCCGCACGTGCGGCAACCCACAGGTCGTTGAGATCGTCGTCCTCGCGATTCGACGGCGGCGGAAAAAGGGTGGCGAAGAAGGAGGTGAAGGCGCTCCGCTCCTGCCAGGCCGTGGCCTTCCCATTGGAGACCGCGCCCTTGAAGGCCATCTCCGCGGTGGCATTGTAGAAGCTGAATTTGATGTCGTCTTCGCGCGTCCACTGCACGCGGATCGGCGTGCCGGGGAATTGCCGCGCCAGAAAGGCCGCCTCCGCCGCGTAATCGGGATTCGACTTCCGGCCGAAACCGCCGCCGAGGAGCGTGACGTGCACTTTGATGTTGTCGCGGATCTTCTTCTTGATCTCGTCGCGGCGCTCCATCAGTTGCGGGACCGTAATGCCCATGCGCGCCGCGAGCTTGGCATTGAACGAATCCTGCGCCGGCCGCTCGCAGTCGCGCAGTTGGATGTCTTCCTCCGCCTGCCAGGCCAGCCAGTTCAGCGGGTCGGATTCCAGCATGTAGAGGCCGATGTAATGCTGGGCGAGCTCCGGCCCCTGCGACGGCGTCCAGATCTCCCACTTGCCGTTGTCATAGACGGCCACCGCGGCCGGCGGCTCCATCGGCGTCTGGGCGAGATGCGGCACGTGATACGAGGCGGTGATCGGCGTCGCGCCGGCGAAGGCCGCGTCGACGTCGCCTTTGACGCGCACCGGCTCTCCCGGCTCCGCGACGGATTCGCGCAGGTGCTGGCGGAAGACGTCGGTGTCGTAATCGGCATTGTAGGCGGCGGCCGATCCGGCGATGTTCCACTGCACCTTCAATTTCCGCCGTCCCTGTAATGCCGCCCACGTATTGTCGGCAATGACCGCCACTCCGGCGTGCGGAATGAACGAGGCGCCGACGCCGCCGGCGCCGAAGCGCTTCACGAAATCGTCCGGCAGCACGGCCACCACGTGGCGCACTCCCGCCACCTTCAATGCCTCGGTGGCATCGAACGACTGCAGCTCGCCGTTCGCCACCGGGCAACGCTCGATCACCGCCGTCAGCATCCCCGGCCGTCCCGGATCGACGTCGGCGCCATAGACGGCCTTGCCGGTGACCATGTCCTTGCCGTCGAGGAGCGGCATCTTCGGGCCGCCCGATTTCAGGTAAAGGCTCTCGCTGCGCGGCCGGATGAAGGCGATCGCTTCATTCGTCGTCGGCGCCTGCACTTTCTTCGCGCTGATGAGGAGGTTCTTGATGTCGACCGAGCGCGTGCCGTTCTTCTCCACCACCTTGTGATTGCGCAGGTCGAGCGTCGACGGATCGACGCCGAGCTTGCGCGCGCCGGCCCGGATGAACGTCAAACGGATGCCCGCGCCGATAGCCCGCATCGGCTGGTAATACGCGGCCATACTGCGCGAGCTGTCGACGAATTGCGCGTCCTCGCTCTTGACGATCGCCGGCGTACCGGGCAGCGGCAACAGCAGCGGCACGCCGAATTTGTACGCGTCGGCGTCGGCCTGCCGCACGTGCACGCGGTTCCAGTCCGCGCCGATCTCATCGACCAGCAGCGCGGCCAGACTGGAACGGATGCCCTGACCCATTTCGGCGCGGTGCGCGAGAATGGTCATGGTGCCGTCCAATTGGATCAATACGAAATCGACGCCCGGCAGCGGAAACTCGCGATGGATCAGACTGCGCGGATCGAGGGCCGCACCGGCCTCGCCCGGAAAATAGTAGGCGAAGGCCAATGCCCCGGCGCCCAGTCCGGCGCGGCGGAGGAAATTCCTGCGGGAAATCTTGACGAGCACCGGTTTCATGACGGCACCTTCCTGTTCGCGGCGGTATGGATCGCCTCGCGGATTCGGGGATAGGTTCCGCAGCGGCAGATGTTGCCGCGCATGGAGTTGTCGATCATCTCGTCGGTGGGGTCGGCCCATTTGTTCGCGGCCAGCAGCGACGCCGCGGCCATGATCTGCCCCGGCTGGCAGAAGCCGCATTGCGGCACGCCGTGCTCGAGCCAGGCCAATTGGCACGGATGGGTGCCGTCGGGCGAGAGGCCTTCAATGGTGGTGATGCGCGAGAGCGCGGCCACGCCGACGTCGGTCACGCAGGAGCGGATGGCCTTGCCGTCGAGGTGCACGGTGCAGGCGCCGCATTGTGCGACGCCGCAGCCGAATTTCGTTCCCTTGAGGCCGAGGACGTCGCGCAAGACCCATAGGAGCGGCATGTCGCCGTCGAGGTCGACGGTATGCATCGTCCCATTGACATTCAATTGAAAGACAGCCACGGGAGCACCTCCATCAGAATTTGCGGCGGAGCTCGATCCGCGCGCCGTAGACGTCGTTCTGTCCTTCGATCCAGCCGCGCATGGCATCGAGCCGCAGAATCCAGGCGTTGTTGATCTTGTGCTGGTAGCGCGCGCCGAGCGCGTATTGCGCGCCGGCATGGTTGCCGTTGAAGCGCTGCACCGTGGCCGCCTCCAGCACGATCTGGCGCTGCAGATTGAAGAGATACTCCCAACCGACCGCGCCGCCGAAGGAGTCCTGCGCGAACGGATCGAGGTTCGGATATTTCGTCATGCCGTCCGACTGGAAATTGATGCCGGTATTCGCCAGCACGCCGCCGATGTCGCCGGCGCGGGCCAGCGGCTGCGGGTGGCGGAAGCCGGCGAAGAGATTGACGTACGGCACGACCGTGACCGGATTGGGGCGCGTGAACGAGTTCTCGAGCAGCAGCAGCACGCCGTCCGCGCGCTTCGGCTGGCCCGGCAGACCCTTCTGCCCGAAATTGCCGATCGCGCGGATCGAATTCGCCACGAGACCGAAATAGCGCCGCGAAAATGCGGCGGTGAGATTGTGGTAGCTCAGGTCGTCGTCATTGGCGCGCACATAGCCGTAACCCCATTCCGCATAGCCGCCGCGCAGATCGGCGAAACCGGCCGCGCCGGCCATCTTGGCCTTGTCGCCCGCGGGCACCGCGGCGGTGGTCACGCCATTGAAGCCGGCGAAGAGCGTCACGTCATAATTGCTGATGTCGAATTTCGGGCTGTTGTGCGCGGTGATGCCGACCGCGCCGCCGTCGAAGGCGTCCTGCAGCCAGATCCCGTTCTGCGTGAAGAGCGGCACGCGGCCGATGGCGATCGGCAGGTCGAACGACGCGGCCTTGTTGCGGAAGCCGCCCATGAGCTGCCCGATGTCGCCCTCGAAGAAGAGCGTGTCGAGATTGAAGTCGAACTGGTCGACGAATTTGTCCTGCGAGCCGTTGTTGAATTGATAGCGCGTGAACGAGCCGTTCTTGTCGAGCGGCCGGACGAAGGCGTGAAAGCGCTCCGTGGCCGTGAGCGCCACGTCGAGGTCGAGATTGAGCCGCGCGGCGATGGCCTGCTGTTCGGTCTTGCCGTTCGGGCCGGGCACGCCGTTGTCGTAGGCGTCGGCGGCGAAACGGATGTCGCCGTAGCCGAGGAAACCGAAATTGATCGGATTGGTCTCGCCGAGCCAGGTTGGGCGCGGCGTGTAGGCGCCGCGGTCGTACAGGCGGATGCCGCGCGTGAGCAGCGGCTGCGAGGTCTTGTTCATGTGCTTGCCGCCGTAGATCGCCAACTGCTCCTCGGCGTCATAGGGGCTCACATCATCGACAACGTTCGTGAACAGGCTGCGGTCCGCCTCCCCCGGCAGGATCCGCACGTCCGGCGACGTACTGTGCGGATGTCCGCTGGTGTGCGGCTCGACCTCGTCGTCCGCGAGCAGTGGAAGCGCCGCGACGACTGCGGCCAGGAGCGCGGTGGCAATGCGCGTCTTCGTATTCATCGTCCGCCTCACTGCACGTCGAATTCGGCGACGTACGAATGCGTGTCGGTCGCCCATTCCTCTTCACTGCGGATCATGTCTTTGGTCGCGCCGACGAATTGCATGAAGTAAATCGGCTCGGTGCGTCCGCGCAGGCGGATGGCCAGGCGGTAGGTGCCGCTCTTCTTCATCAATTCCGCCGGCACCTGGTATTTGGCGACGCGCGTCCCGAGCGGCGGAATGCTCCGCTTTTCCATGCGCGCGAACGGCGGATGATTGAGCAGCGACGTCGGCGTGCCGCCGGGCCGGATGAACGGCAACTGGTCGAAGTCGACGTTGATCGGCAGGTACATCTCGCGGTCGGTGCCGGCCACGTTCGTGGTGATGAATTTCGCCTGCATGTTCACGAGCTGCGCGTCGTACGGGATCTTGCCGGCGCGCACGTCGAGCGACTGCAGGTCGGCCATGTCGCCGTGACTGTCGACGTAACCCGATTCCCAGATCCGTTTGCCGTCGGGATCGATCAGAGCCACGTTGATCCAGAGCTCCGGCTGCGCGCCGAGCGAGCCGGACGGCAGATTGTGGCCTTTATTGAGATTGGTCAGCCGGTATTCGAACGCGAGTTTCCTGCCCGCTTTCGGAGCGGAGGCGAAGAACGGACCATCCATACGCGAGCCGTTCTCGAGGAGCTGCTTGCGCAGCCGCTGCCGCTCGCGCCAGACCTTGTAATTCTCCTGCACGATGTTCCACGCGGCGCGGCGGTCGGCGGGATTGCGCCATTCCGGCGGGAACGTCGCCGAATTACCGGGGCCGTTCTCGAATTCGTCGCTGCCCCATTTCGCGCGGTAATCGAACGTCAGCCATTGTTGCGGCGTATACGGCGACGGCTCGAGGTTCAATGGGAAGAGGCCGGGATGGCTGATCGGATATCCCGGCCCGATGAACATGTGATTGGTCAGCGGACGGTCATTGCGCACGGTCATGCCGTTGACCTTCGCCGCCCACCCTTTGCCGAAGCCGGTGTTCTGTCCGGGGCTCGTGCTCATGTGGCACTGCTGGCACGTAATGCCCTCTTTTTTCGCCGGTGAATTGCGATATTCCTCCCACACCGTCTCCAGCTTGATTCCGGGGTGGACCTGCACCTGGTGGCAGGTCACGCAGAATTCGGAGGATTTGATGAAATCCGACTGGATGGCGGTCTGGTGGATGCGCAGATATCCGGGGCGGTCGGGCTGGTCGGGGCTGACCAGCAGGCGCAGCGTGCGGGCGTTGCTGATGGCGATCAGGCCGCCCGAGGTTTCCATCGGGCCGAATACAGGCTCCGAAATGGGCCCGGGTGTAATGCGGCGCGCGCCATTGACCTTGCCGTAGCCGTTGCCGACGCGGTGGCAGCTCACGCAGGTGATGCCTTCCTTCGAGGCGGCGCTGCGGTTCCACCAGGCGATGTCGCGCTTCTCGCCCAATGCCGTGCCGACGCTGGCGTGACAGCGCACGCAGAAGTAATTGATCGTGCCGGAGGCGAGATCGTTGATCTTCTGCTCGAACTTGTTGAACATCGGCGAGACGTTCGCGTAGGCGTGCGACGAGAGGCTCCACTCTCGGTATTGATTGGGATGGCACTCGCCGCAGACGCGCGCCGACGGATAGAGGGAATCCGACAGTGCCGCCGCGTGCGGATCCGCCTCCGGCGGCGGATTCGGGATCTTCTGCGCCGCGGCCGTGCCGCCGACCAGAAGGACCAAAAGGAATACCACCGCGGGTCTACCCATAAAGGCTCCTCGTCCACCCGACGTACGGATTCAGATCAGTGTGACTTTTGGATTGTTTCAGGAATTCTATCATGACTCACGTGCGGATGGATAGAGGTTCCGTACGTAAGGCAATACGTGCGCAGGACGCGGTTCAATGCGCCGCGCCGCCCAGCCGCCGCTCCAGCTCTTCCCGTTTGGCGCGGCTCAGGCTCAGCTCCGTGCCGTCCGTGAGGCGGACGGCGTAGTCGCCGCCGGGGCGGCGGAGGAGCGCGTCGACGCGGTCGAGGCGGACGATGGCGGAGCGGTGGATGCGGAAGAAGACGTCCGGGTCGAGACGCTCTTCGAGCGTGTGCATCCGCTCGCGCAGCGCCAGCGTGCGGCCGGCGACGTGGAGCTCGGCGTAGGGGCCGTCGGCGGTGATGTACTCGATGCGGTCCACTGCGACGAAGCGCACCTGGCCGCGCGCTTCGACGCCGATGCGCTCGAGGTACTTCGGCGCGCGCGAGCCGCCCGCCGCGCGGATCGATTCGCGGGCGCGGTCGAGCGCCTGGGCGAAGCGCTCGTCGTCGAAGGGCTTCATCAGATAGTCGAGCGCGGCCAGCTCGAAGGCTTTCACCGCGTACTGGTCGTACGCGGTCGTGAAGATCGTCACCGGCATCTGCTCGATGCCGACCGCGTCGACGACTTCGATGCCGGTCATGCCGGGCATCTGGATGTCGAGAAAGAGCAGGTCGGGCTGCAGCGTGCGGATCGCCTCGACCGCGGCCGCGCCGTCGGCGGCGAAGCCGGCCAGCTCGACGTCGCTCTCCTTCGCCAGCAGGTCTTCGATGCGCTGCCGCGCCAGCGGCTCGTCATCGACGATCAGCGCGCGCATCGGGGATGACGATCTCGGCACGGGCTCCGCCTCCTTCCTGCGACTCGAGCGTAACGCCGGCGCGCTCGCCGTAGAGCTGCGCGAGCCGCGCCCGCGTGTTGGTCAGGCCGACGCCGCCGCGGCCGTCGCTCTCGCCGATGCCGGGCCCGTTGTCGCGCACGGTGAGCACGAGCCGGTCGCCTTCGCGACGGCCGGTGATGGCGATCTCGCCCGTGCCGGCCACGCGGCTCGCGCCATGCTCGAGCGCGTTCTCGACGATCGGCTGCAGGATGAGGTTCGGCACCGGCGTATCGAGCAGCGACGGGTCGACGTCGATGGTGGCGCGCAGCCGTCCTTGAAAGCGGATCTCCATGATTTCGATGTAGCGCCGCAGAAAATCGAGCTCGGCGCGCAGCGGAATGAGGTCGCGCGCGCTGCTGTCGGTGGTGTGCCGCAGCAGCTCGCTGAG
Organism: Thermoanaerobaculia bacterium; assembly: GCA_036389275.1. GTDB lineage: Bacteria > Acidobacteriota > Thermoanaerobaculia > Gp7-AA8 > Gp7-AA8 > QHVT01. Next base: position 28,387 of record DASVQE010000026.1, on the reverse strand, counting down.
CCGGGCGATCATCCGCCGCACGCCGGACGGATCGCGCTCGACCAGCGCCGACATCGCGTGCAGCGTGTTGAACAAAAAGTGCGGGTTGATCTGCATCCGCAGCGCGTTCAACTGCGCCTCGGCGAGCTGCGCCTGCAGCCGCGCCGCCTGCGCTTCCCGGTCGCGGTCGCGCAGAAAATATTCGCGCGCGCAGCCGGCCGCCAGCACGGCCAGGTAGAAGACGAGCTGGTTGACGAAGCGGAAGCGGCCGATCTCGCGCATCGTCGACGGCCGCCGCCGTCGCGGGACGTCGATCAGGAGATCGCGAGCGACGTCGATCAGGATGTACATCACGATGGAGATCAGGATGCCGGCGGCGACGATCACGCCGATGCGCACCCACCACGGCGAGCGCTCGCTGACGAGGCGGCTGCTGAGATTGAAGATCAGCGGCGTGAGCGCGGCCCAGATCCACGCTTCGACGAAGGCCAGCAGTACCGGCCCGGCCGGAGCCATCACCCGGATGAAGCCGGGCGCGTCGAGCAGCCGGTTCGCCGCCGAGATCACGGCCAGGCCGGTCCAGAAGGCGAAGATCAGCAGCCACTCGCGCGAAGTGAGACGCGTGGTCATGCAAGGAGAGTACAGGTCGGCCGCGCGTGCCGCCGCGACGCTCGTGACACGCCCGTGCAGTTCGTTGCACGGCGGAAAGGAAGCAGCCCGGCGAAGTGTCTATTGCGGCAAGGAGACCCGAAGCATGAAAAACAAATGGATTGCAGCAGCAGGCGTTCTGGCGCTCAGCGCGACGATGGCGATGGCCGCACCGCACAACGGTTTCGGCGGCAGGCACGGCCGCCGCGGCGGCGAGCACGGCGCCCGTTTCGCCGAGAAGCTGAACCTGACCGACGCGCAGAAGCAGCAGATCCGCGACATCAAGAAGGAGACGCGCGCGCAGAACGCCGCCTTCTTCGACTCGTTCCGCGCAAACATGCAGCAGTTCCGCGAGGCGAAGCGCAGTAACGACACCGCGAAGGCGGACGCGCTCAAGCCGACGCTCGAAGCGCAGCGCGAGCAGATGAAGCAGATCCGCCAGGCGGAGCGCACCCGCGTCCTGTCGGTGCTGACCGCTGACCAGCGCGCGCAGCTCGAGCAGTGGAAGGCGCAGCGGCAGAAGCGGCGGTAGGCGTTTTTGAGTTCCTCGGGTTCCGCGAAGGACCCGAGGAGCTCACGCCGCGACGGAAATCACCCGATTCCGCCCATCGCGCTTGGCGCGATAAAGCGCTTCGTCGGCGATGCGCACCAGCTCCTCCGGCTGCGATTCCGCCGTCGGCGTCACGGTGGCCACGCCGACGCTGATGGTGACGATCTGGGCGACGTTCGAGGCGCTGTGCTCGAGGCCGGCCTCGGCGACCGCGCGCCGCAGCCGCTCGCCGTTGACCACCGCCTGATGCTGCGCCGTGGCCGGCAGCAGGACCACGAACTCTTCGCCGCCGTAGCGCGCGACGACGTCGCCGGCGCGATGGATGGTCTCGCGCAGCGTGGCGGCGATGCGGCGCAGACACTCGTCGCCGCCGAGGTGGCCGTAGACGTCGTTGTAAGCCTTGAAGTGATCGACGTCGATGAGGATGAGCGAGAGCGGCGTGGCGTTGCGCGACGCGCGGCTCCATTCGCGTTGCAGCTCCTGGTCGAAGTGACGGCGGTTGGAGACGCCGGTGAGTCCATCCGTCATCGACAGCGCCTCGAGCCGCCGGTTCGCCGCGTCCAGCTCCGCGGTGCGCTCGAGCACCCGCTCTTCGAGTTGCACGTTGCGCCGCACCAGCACGCGCTCGCGCGCGCGAACGATGAGGATCACCAGCGCGACGGCCAGCGCAAGATACGCCGCGATCGCCCACCACCGCCGCCACGGCGGCGCCGGCAGCTCGATCGCGAACGTCGCCGCGCGCACGCCGGGCACGCCGTCGTTGTTGCGCGCCTCCACTTCGAACACGTGCCGTCCCGGCGGCAGCGCGTGATAGGTCGCGCTCCGCTGCTCGGTCTCGATCCAGCCGCGGTCGACGCCGGTGAGTCGATAGCGGAACCGCACCAGCTCCGGCATCAACAGACTCGGCGCGTCGAAACGGACATCGAGGCGATGTGCCGACCACGGCAACTGTCGCGTCGTCGTCGCCCGCCCATCGACGAGCACCTCGGCGATGAAGACCGGCGGCGGCACGACGTTGCGATGCAGGTTGCGCGGATCGACGATGGTGAGTCCGGCCACCGTCGGAATGGCGAGCTGCCCGTTCTGCAGGCGGATGCCGGCCGGCTGCGTCGCGCCGTTGCACTGGCTGCTGGCCATGCCGTCGCTGCGCGTGAACGGCGTGGCGACGACGCGTTGCGCGCGCCCATCGGCGACGGCGACGGCCGAGGCGCGATCGACGCGGGTCATGCCGCGACTCGACGTCAGCCAGAACGCGCCGGCGCCGTCGTCGACGATCTGGAAGACCACGTTGTCGCGCAGGCCGTGGCGCGTCGAGATCGTGGCCATGCGGCCGCCGCGCATCCGCAGCAGACCTTCGCGCGAGCCGATCCAGAGCGTGCCGTCGACATCCTCGTACAACGCGAAGACGGTTTTCGGAGTGGTCCACTGGCGGACGATGCGACCGCCTTCGATCTGATAGAGCCCGCGGTCGCTGGTGCCGGCCCAGAGCGTGCCGCGCGCGTCTTCGAGCAGCACGCGGGCCGAGGTGAGCTGGTCGCTGCCGGTGAGCATCGGAGCGAAGCGGCCGTTGCGGACAACCTGAATGCCGTGCGACTCGGTGACGACGACGAGCGTGCCGTCGCGACGCGTGAGGATCGCATCCACTTTCTCGCCGGCGAGACCGGCATTCGCGCCGAAGGGCTCGACGCGCCCGTCGCGAATGCGCGCGAGCTCGTGACCGGTGCCGACCCAGACGCCGCCGCCGCGCGCCGGCGCCATCGTGCGCACGAATGGATCGCGCAACCCTTCGGCGGCGGAGAAGTGTTCGATGCGCGCGTCGGGCGCGATGCGATCGACGCCGCCACCGTACGTGCCGACCCAGAGCGCGCCGTCGGCGGTCTGCGTCACCACGCGCACGTTGTCCTCGGAGAGTCCGCTGCGGCGCGTGTAGTTCGCGAACTTCAGATCCTTGATGCGCGCGAGCCCGCCGTTCGTCCCGATCCAGAGGCTGCCTTCGCGATCTTCGAGCAGCGCGCGCACCGTGTCGTTCGGCAACCCTTGCGCGACGCCCAGGCGTTCCATGGCGCCGTTGCGCCAGCGCACGAGACCACCCGGCCCGAGCCCGATCCAGAGCGAGCCGTCGCGATCCTCGACCAGCGAGGTGACCCAGGTGTCGAAGGCGACATGCGTCCGCTCGTTGCTGCGCAAGCGATAGACGCCATCGTTGAACGTGCCGACCCAGAGCGCGCCGTCGCGCGCCACCGTCAGCGCCGATACGCGCGCGCCGTCGAGCAGCCGCTCGATTCGCGAGCCGCGGAACCGCACCAGACCACCCTCGGTGGCGACATCGATCGTGCCGTCGCGCTCCTCGACGATCGAGGAGATGCTGTCGTTCCCGAGCACGTCCGCCCGCCAGGTGTCGACGCGGCCGCCGCGCAGCCGCACCAGACCGGCGCGCGTGCCGACCCAGATCGCGCCGTCGCGCGCGGCGAGGAGCGCCACGACCGACGCATTCGGCAGCTTCACGTCGAACGGACGCAGCGCGCCGTCGCGAAACGTCAGCAGCCCGCCGCCGGTCGTGCCGATCCAGAGCGTGCCGTCGCGGCCGCGGGCGAGCGCGCGAATCTGCCAGTTGGTGATGCCGGGTACGCGCTGCTCGTCGAAGACGTCGAACTGCAAGCCGTTGAAGCGCACCAGCCCTTCGAACGTGCCGAGCCAGAGATAGCCGCGCTCGTCCTGCGCGAGCGCCTGCACCGTGTACTGCGGAAGGCCGTCGCGCCAGACGTCGAGCGGCTCGAGGTCAACGCGGCGCGACGGATCGAGCGCGCGCGCGGACTGCGAGCAGACCGCGACCATCGCGGCAAAGAGAATCCAGCGGCGCGCAACGACTCTCACTCTCGCCTCTCAGGATACGCCTGCTCACCGCGCGAACAGCTCCCACCGGCCTTCCATCTGCGAGTAGCCGCGGCACTTGATCTTCAGCCAGCGCGTGGCCGCGGCGTACGGCTCGTCGCGGCGCTTGGCCACGACGCCTTCGAGGTCGTGCAGCATCGTGCGGGCGAAGAGCGTCGCGTCTTGCGTCGCGTCGACGTAGCCGACCGGCGTCCGCGCGACGAGTTTCTCGAGCGCGCGCTTGCGCCGCCAGAGCGGTTGCGCGCGAAGATCGCGGCCGTTCAGCCAGAGCAGATCGAACGCCGCGTAGGCCGGGGGACGGCGGCGGTAGAAGAGCGCCTTGAAGTCGGGACCGTGCGCGCCCATGACCACGATCTCGCCGTCGAGAATCGCCTCGCGAACGTCGAGCGCGCGCACGAGCGAGGCCGCCAGGTCATCGAAGCGGCGCATCGGCTTGACGTTCTTCGAGATGAAGTGCCCGCGGCCGTTCTGCAGATGCAGGAGGCCGCGGAACCCGTCGAGCTTCACCTCGTAGAGCCACTCGCGGCCGAGAGGTACCGTGTCGCTGCGCACCGGCCGTAGCGGCTCGATGCGCGGCAGCGTCAACCGAGCACCTTCTTGAGATCGCGCAGCAGCCGCTCCGCCTCTTCGACCTGCTCGAGCAGGCGCGCGTCGCCGCGGTTCTCGACGAGCGTGGTCCAGGAGTGGCGCTTGAGCGCGGCGGTCAGCTCCTGAATGTCGCCGGCCAGCGTGCCCTTCTGCTTCGTGTCCGGCGCCAGCGCGTCCATCACCGCCTCGAGACTCTGCCCGTCGACGAAGCGCTCGCGCGCCACCGGATCGCGCAGCACCACGCGCAGCTTCCGGATGTCCTTCGAGTTGGTGATCTCCTTGTCGTTCACCTTCCGAACGATCGTGTCGAGGATGGTCGGTGTGAGGAGCGTCTTGTTGATGTTCTTGATCTCGCGAGCCCAGGTGATCGAGGCGCCCGGCTCGGGCAGGTTGGTGAGCTTCTCGGACAACTGATAGACGTCGACGAGCTTGTCGAGCTCGCGCACGGTGACGCCGAGGATGTTCGCGGCGCTGGCGCGGCCGACGATGTCGACCAGGCCGTACGCGACCATCTCTTTTTCCTTCGCGTCCCACTCCTTCCGCTGGCGATGGATGTAGATCCAGACGCGCAGACGCTCGTCATCGGTGAGCGTGCGGTCGGTGATCTCCAGCGGCATGCGCCGGAACTCTTCTTTCTTCTGGGACTCGACCAGCACCTTCGAGTTCGTCCAGCGGCGATCGCCGTCGATGATGCGGAACTTGCCGCGAAGGTCGGGATGCGGCTCAACGAGCAGCGGCTCGAAGATGCCTTCGTTGGCCTCGATCTGCCGCTGCAGTTCGAGGTCGACTTTCGGCCCCATGCGCGGCTGCCGCTCGTTGGGGATGACGTCGTAGAGATCGCGCGTGTCGCGATAGGTGCGGAGGATCGTGCGGCCGAGGCGGCGCTCCTGCCATTGAATGTCGGCGGCAGCGGTCATCGCGTCGTCACCCGGAAAGCCGCCGGACGGAGCGGCGTCGGTTTCGGCAGCGGCTCTTCCTGCGCCTCGGAATCGGGATCGTCGTCACCTGACTCGATGATGGCGCAGACGTCGGTGTCGATGTCGCGCAGCACCTGTTTGATGCGCGTGAGCACCGTGCCGCGCTTCTTCCACACCAGGTCGTGGGCGCGCTTCTCGTCGACATCGATCTGCAGCGCCTCGCTGGTCAGGTCGGAAGCCTCGGAGAGTTTCTTCTTGAACCCCGGCGAGGTGATGAATTTGAAGAGGCGGGAGAGCTTGTCGGCGCGCTCCGCCTCGCTCAGCTTCGCCACGTGCATGGAGATGAGCGCGCGCCGCAGCACTTCCACGATGGCGCGCAACCGCGCCGGCGCAACCACGATCACACCTCCATCCATGAATAATTCTCTCTTTCCGGATGGGAAGACGGACGTCGCCAGGATGGCGTGGTCGGCGCCGTTCTCCGACTGCTCGCGCCGGAGGTTCGTGACGAAGGCGTGCTGCCAGGCGTTGCGCGGCGTGGCATCGATCAAGATGCGGCCGGCACTCTTCCCCTTGTAGCGGACGTCGTGCAGCAGTTGCTGGCCGCTCTTTCCCTTCGTCCGCGCGATCTGGTCCTCGGGGAAGGCGCCGCGCAGCTCGTCGTAGAGATCGATCTCCGCACCTTCGGCTACGTCGCCGCCTTTCTTCACGCGGCGGCTCATGTCGGCGATCTTCTTCTGCAGCGCCTCGCGCTCGCGCGCGAACTCCGCTTCTTTCTTCAGCAGAGCAGCGTTGCGATCTTTCTCGAGCGCGGCGCGATACTCGGCGAGCTCTTTCTTGCGCTGCTTGTCGAACTGCTGCTGCAACGCATCGAGCTGCTTTTTCATCTGCGCCCGAAATTCGTTCTCGGCCGCGGCAAGCTTGCGGCGCTCGTCCTCACGGATGGCCGACTGCACCTGCAGAAACTTCGCGTGCGTGATCTTGCTCCCGCACCAGGGGCACTGTTCGATAGCGGACGGGCTCATCCGCGGCTCCTTTCGCATTTGGGGGTCCTTGTTGATGGGATTGGGTCCTCGGGTCCTCGGGTCCTCGGGTTCCTCGGTTCCTCGGTTCCTCAGTTCCTCGGAGTTCCTCGGTTCCTCGGAGTTCCTCGGAGTTCCTCGGAGTGTCTCAGTTCCTCGATCGCCGAGGAGCCGAGGAGCCGAGGAGCCGAGGAGCCGAGGTCCACTCCGAGGAACTCCGAGGAACTCCTCCGACTCCGAGGAACTCCAAGAAAATCCCTTCTCCTTTTTCGTCCTTCTTTGTACTTGTACGTCCTTCTGGTACTCTCTGTCAACCTTGAACGACACGCACGATTCCACACCCGGTTCTGAACTGGTCTTCGCTCTCGCCGGTCCTGTCGGCGCAGATCTGCAGGAAATCAGCCGCACCTTGCGGGATGCGCTGAAGCGCAGCGACTACGTCGAGGTCGAGGAGATCAGCGTCATCGCATTGATCCGTCAGATCGCCGCGCGGCGTCCGCTGACGAAGATCGACGGCTCGCCGGTGCGCCTGCTCGAGACGCCCGAGGAGATGCGCATCGCCTCGTACATGGACGCGGGAAACGCCATCCGCAGACTCGCCGCGAGTCCCGCCGCCGTCGCCACCGCGGCCATCGCCGAGATCCGCGGGCGGCGCAAGCGCAAAGGCAACGTGCCGGCGCGCCGCGCGTACGTGTTGCGCTCGCTCAAGCGTCCGGAGGAAGCGCATCTGCTGCGCCGCGTGTACGGCGCCGGATTCTTCCTGATCGGCGCGAACGTCAATCGTCCGTCGCGCGTCGACTCGCTCGCACGGCGCATCGCCAAGTCGCACAACGAGACGCCGTCGTCGGCGAACTTCGCCTCGTATCTCCTCGAGGCCGAAGCGCTCGCGCAGCGCGATGAAGACGAAGGCTCCGATCACTTCGGCCAGCGCCTGCGCGACCTCTTTCAACTCTGCGATCTCTTCGTCTCGCCGGCGTCCGGCACGCCGCTCTTCGATCAGATCGACCGCTTCGTGCGGCTCATCCTCGGCGATCTCTCCGAGACGCCGTGCCGCGACGAGCAGTTCATGTTTCACGCGTTCGGCGCGTCGCTCGCCTCCGGCGCACTGGGCCGCCAGGTCGGTGCCGTCCTCGCCTCCTCCGCCGGCGAGCTGCTCGGCGTCGGCTGGAACGACGTGCCGAAAGGCGGCGGCGGACTCTATCGCGCCGGCGAGCACTACGACCGCCGCGACATCCATCAGGAGCGCGACTCCGTCAACATCCACGCCGATCAGATCCTCGACGAGATGCTCGACATCGCGCGCGACGCCGGCTGGCTCACCACCACCGTCAAGCCGCGGCTCGAGGAAGCGCGCGAGACGTTCAAGAAGTCGCGGGTGATGAACCTGCTCGAGTTCGGCCGCACCAGCCACGCCGAGATGGAAGCGATTCTCGCCGCGGCGCGCATCGGCGCCAGTCCGCGCGAGGCCACGCTCTACACCACGACCTTTCCGTGTCATCAATGTGCGCGGCTGATCGTCACGGCCGGCGTGCGGCGCGTCGTCTACATCGAGCCGTATCCGAAGAGCCGCGCGCTCGAGCTGCACCGCGACGCGATCTTCGCGTATGACGATGCCGAGGCGCCGCGCTGTTCGAATCACGCATGCGAGCACGTGCACGCCGTGCGCTTCGAGCCGTTCCTCGGCATCGCGCCGCATCGCTTCATCGAGCTCTTCTCGATGACGACGTCCAGCGGCGTTCCGCGCGACCGGAAAGTGAAATCGACCGGTGAGCGCATCCGCTGGGACTCGCGCAGCTCGCCGCCGAAAGTCGAACTGATTCCGCTGAGCTACCTCGACCTCGAAGCGAAAGCACTCTACGAGTTGAAGAAGTTCCTCAGCCCGGAGCTCGTTCGACGATAATCGTCGGGATGGCACCCGACTCCGTCGATTTCTGGGCCGTGCTCGAAGAGGCGGAGCTCGCCGTCGAGCACTGGCCCTGGTGGCAGCAGCGGTACGAAGCCGACCTTTCCAGCGAAGGAGAGATCATCCTCTCCGATTTCTGGGAAGCGGCGCTGTAGCCGGCCGATCGCGCATCCTCAAACGCTGAACACCAGCGTCACCTCGTTCGAGAACTGCGCCGGCACGACCGTCGCCGTGGCGGTGCCGATCACGGCGTCCGCAGCGTCGAAGGCCTTCGCGGTGATCTCGTGCGTCTTGCCGATGCGGAAGAGACCGATCGTGGCCGGGACCGACGGCGAGAGTGGGCCCGCTGCGATTTTGCCCGCTTCCGGATCTTCCACCTTCGTCACTTCCGTACGGACGTGATGCGTGACCTCCGTCAGTGCGGAGAGATCGAACGACACCCGGATGGCGCCGATGCCGCCGAACGTCGCCGCCTCGGCGTCGGCCTCGGCGGCGCCGAGGAGGTCGAGCAGCGTCAGCACCTGGATCATGTTCGAGGCGAAGTCGATCTCGTCGCCGTCGGGATCGACGGCGGCGTCGAGCGCGTCGAGCATCACGCCGTTGTACTCCTGCGGCTGGACGCCGAGGTGGGTGAAGACGGGATCGTAGGCGATGATCCGCTGCCGGCCGGCGAGCCAGGGCGGCGGCTCGGTGACGGCGGCGCGGAAGAGCGCGAAGGCGCGGCGGAAATCCTCGACCAGCGGCTGCTCGAGCGCGTCGAGCCCGAGGTGCTCGGCCATGAGGCGGACGCGCAGCTCGTGCGGCGTCACGCCGGCGCCGCGTCGCCAGCGCGCGTCGATCGTGGCAGCGTCGATCTCCGCGTCGTAGGTCATCGAGCGGCGGTTGAAGTTCGATGAGCCGATCGACATCCAGTAGTCGTCGACGATCAGCGTCTTCGCGTGCACGTACACCGGCGTCTTGGCGTCGTTGATCGGATGGACGATGCAGACGCGGTCACCGACATAGCTCTCGAGCTGCGTGCCGTCCTCGCCCGGCGCGAGCAGCGGCTTGCCGTAGACAAGCGAGTTGAGCGCGCGCACGCGGATGGCGTAGAGCACGACATCGAGCGCCTTCGCCTCCGAGAGCGCGCGCGGCAGCACGACCACCACGTGGCGCGGCCCGTCGGGCGCGCGCAGCCGCTGGTTGACGCGCAGCGCCAGCTTCGCGTTGAAGAAGTACTGCTCCTCGATGTAGATGAAGTCGCGGGCGTTGTCGATGGCGCGCTCGTAGGAGCGGAGGATTCCGCGCTCTCCTTTTTCCGGATCGCAGATCGAGACGTAGTCGAAGAGTTTCGACGGCAGCGTGCGATTGATCTGCACCGCGTGCGTGCCGTCGTTACGGGTGATGGCCGGATTCGTATCGGCGCCGGCCGGCATCGGGTCGACCGCGCTGTAGGTGCCGGTGGCCTGCACGGTCTCGTTCGTGCGCGCGACGTTCCAGCGCTGCCGGAAGTTGCGATAGACGTCCCAGGCCGCCTTGCCGCGAATCGCGCAATGGATGTCGTGCCACAGCTTGTCGGTCGGGCGATCGGGATCGACCTCGTCGTGGCCGAGGTTCCAGCGGTTGGAGGTCTGATCGAGGCCGCCGACGAAGGCGGTGACGCCGTCGGCGGAGCGGATGAAGGTCGCCTTCTGATGGTGCGAGCCGGTCTCGCGCACGATCGGATCGAGGATGGCCTCGCCGCGCTTGCCGTTGATGGTGGCGTTGATGGCGGCGACGGTGCCGGGATTCACGGTGAGCGCGTCCGCCGACTCCGGGCCGTCGAACTGATCGCGGTACGCGAGCAGTCGCACGTCGACGCCCGCGTCGATGGCGCCGCGCAGCACGCCGATCAGCTCGTGCGGATGCGCCGGGATGAAGCCGCTCGCGCGCGTCTCCTTCGTGATGCCGATGCCGAAGAAGCCGGCGGCGAGCGATGGATCGTTGCCCGGCGGCGCGACGGCGACGAGCGCGATGTCGCCGAGGGCGAAGGTCGGCAGCGCGATCGTGACGCCGGTGCCGGCAACCAGCGGCAGCGTGACGGTGATGTCGCCGTTGCGCTGGTTGGCGACGAGCAGCGTCGCGCCGAGCGCGAGCGTCGTGCTGTTGACCGTCAGCAGCGCGCCCTGGCCCGCGCCGTTGTTGCTGAGGATCATGTCGGGCGTGCCCCATGTCGGACCGGCGGCCGGCACGCTGAACGACGGGGGCGCGGCGAGGACGACGTTGCCGAAGGCGTGAATGCGCTTCGTCCCTTTGCCCGAGGTGGTGACGACGAACGGCGTCTTGTCGTCCTTGTCGGGCAGCCAGGTGATGACGCGCAGCTCCGCCTCGCGATTCCAGTCCGGCAGGAAGGTGATCGGGAGAAAGAACTGGCCGTCCGAATTCGCGAAGGCGCGGATCGTCCGCTGCTCGCCCGGCACGGTGATACCGAAGAGATCGGCGCCGACGTCCTCGCCCGGAAGGCGCGGGTCGTCGGCGAAGAAGCTCGTGCTGACAAAGTGCGGCTCGAGCTCGATCGCGGCGCCGGGAGGCAGCGCGCCTTTCTTGCCGACGATCCACCAGGCGCGCTGATCGGGGACCGCGGCGACGGACGCCTGCGGCACGAGCGTGGCGCCTTCGAGCGGGTTGGCCACGCTCTTCGAGCCCGGTTGCGTGCGCGCCGTCGAGGTCAGCGCGCGCTCGCCGACGAGTTGATGGTCGGGCGAGATCTTGTAGTTCGTCAGGTAGATCTGCGCGCCGGCGATCTCCGCCTGCGCGCGCGGCGCGCCGTCGGGCAACGCGTCGGGAGTTTCGTAGACATCATTCCGATGGGTGCGGCGGTAGGCGCGATAGATCTCGCGGAACGTCTCGCCTCCATCGACCATCGCCTGCACGTGGTTGCCCTCGCTGAAGCGGGCGATGTCGTTCTTCGGATTGACGTTCATCGGGAACCATTTCCCGAGGTCGGTGGTGTGGACGCGTCGGAAGCTCCACGAGCCGAGGGACGTCTGCAGCGACGCGCCGGCCACGCCGTGCGGAGCGAGTCCGACGCGCACGTCGTCGCCGGCGACGGTCAGAGCCACGAGCTGATTCTTCAGCGACGTCCAGTTCGGCTCCGGATTCTGAAAGATGCGCACGTGCGAGGCGCTCATCGAGTCGGCGACACTGCCGATGTTGAACTCCGGCGGCGGCACGTTCGGCAGCGGCTGCACGGTGGATGGCTCCTGCCACGGCTGATACGGGAAGCCGCGGTGATCGCTGAACACCAGGACGTGCCGCTCCGCGCCGGTTGTCGTGTCGGCACCCGGCGCGGCGAACGGCTCGAAGATGTCGTCGGCGATCTCCGCGAGCAGCGCGCTGATCACGAGCGGATCGACGACGAGGCCGGCGGAGTCGAAGGCCCAGACCTTCGCCTTCGTCGCGAAGGCAGCGTCGATGGTGGTGTTGGCCGGTGCGTAGATCGGGAACTTCGCCTGGAAGAATCCGGCCACGTCGATGCTCTTGCCGGGAAACGTCTGCGCGACGATGCCGGCCACGCGATTCTGCAGCTCCCCGTTCGAGATCCCGCTGATCACGAACCAGCGCGGCACCGGCACCTGCGGCGTCGTTTTCGACGCGTTCGGCACCGGCATCTCCGTCGCCGCGAACATCAGCTCGAGGCGGCGGAACGCGGACGGCCACACTTCGACCAGCACCGCGTCGGGATCGAGCACGCCGGGCAGGAAGCGCTGGCCGTTGATATCGCGCAGATCGGGCCAGAAGGCCTCGATCGCTTCCTTCTGTTTCTTGTCGAGCGTCAGGAAATCGGGGATGCAGCGAATGAGGCCGTTGAACGGCAGGCGGATGGCGGCATCGGCGGCGCCGTTGAGCAGCAGCTCGACGCCGCCGAGGAGATCCGGCTGCGCGAGGTCGACGAACGTGCGCGTCATCGTGCAGCCGCGAAAGGGCTGCGCGAAATTCGGCGCGCCGGGCGAGGCGCCGATCCATTGTTTGAGCAGGTCGAGTGCGCTCATGCCGTCTCCTCCACCGCCGCGCTGTCGGCGAAGCGTTCGCGCGGATCGCGGATGCGAACGAAGTAGCGATAGTGCGCCGCGGCTGCCGGCACGGTGTCGACGAGCGTGACGGCGTGGCCGCCGGCGATCGGCGTCACCTGCTGGAGCGCAAGGTTGATCGCGCCGCCGCTGCTGTTCGCGCCGATGAGCTCCCATGACGCGACATCGGCGGCGCGGCGGAAGACTGTGAGCGGATAGTCGCTGCGCGGAATGTGGAACTGCAGCTCGCGGAGCGCCGGCTTGCCGGCCGGCGTCTTCACCGACAGCAGTTGCGGCGCCGGCGGCGCGACGCTGCTCCACGGCCGCACCACGATGTTCGCGGACGGCTCCGACTCGGCGCCGTCTTCGCCGCGCGCGACGACGCGGTAGTAGTGCAGCGCGTCGGCGTAGAGATCGACGTCGGTGAAGACGATGCCGGCGGCGAGGGCGTCGAGCTCCGCCACCGGGCGCATGCCGCGGACGTCGCTCGTCTTGTGCGCATCGCGCGTGCGATAGACGACGTACTTCGTCGTCGCGGGATCGGCGGCGATGTGCAGCGTCGCCGCGCGGTCGCCCGGCCGCGCCTCCGTCACCACCGGGACGCGCGGCGTGGCCGCACGCCGCACGGCGATCACGGCGAATGCGCCGGGATCGTCAGGCCACGGCGCGAGGACGCCGGTCTGGCTGCGGAGCTGCACGGCAACGACGCTCCACGTTCGCTCGCCGCGCGCGAATGTCATCACATGCTCGGCCGCGCCAGACGCGTACGGCACCTGATGATCGGCGGTGAAGACCTGGCCGTGCGCGGTCGCGAGCTGCTTGAGCGTCGTCACCCGCTGCGTCGTGTCGAGCGCCTCGAACGCGTCGCTGGTCATCGCCGCCGCCTCGAGCAGCGCGTTCTGCGAGGCGCGCAGCACCTGCGCCGACATGCCGGCCGGAACACCGAACTTCACGCGATAGTAGGCGCGTCCGCGCGCGTCGGGATACGAGGTGCGCTGCGGCTCGAGCGGCATCGTCACCGCCGCGGGCGGCGTATCGTCCGGCCGCTCCGCGACCGCGCGCAGCGCGAACGCTCCTTCATTACCGGTGGCGTCGAGCGCGCGCACGGTCGCCGACACGCGCGCGAACCGCGCCTCGTCGAACGGCGCGGTGACCGGCGAGAGGTTCACGGTGATGCGCGAGCCGCCGCCGTCGTCCGCGCTCAGCGCGACGCTCGTCACGCTCGCGCTCAAGCCGGCCGGCAGCGCCGACGTGACCTGCAGCGCCTTCCAGGTGAAACGGAGCGGCGCGGTCAGCGCGCCGGGCGCATGCTCGAGCGTTCCCCAAGTCGTCTCGGACGGCTCGACCTTCCCCTGCAGCAGATGCAGCTCGAACGCAGTGACGTCTTTCGCCGCGTCCTGGTGAAAGGCCGACCAGTGGAACGACACCGCCACCGAGGTCGCGCTCGTGAAGGCCGCGGTCACGTGCGTCGGCGCGAGCGGCGGCACGAGATCGGTCACCTGCGCGCCAGCTTCTTTCCACGGGCTGAAGCGGCCCCAGAGATCCATCCCGCTGAGGCGCCATTGATACTTGCCGTACTCCGGCATGGTGTGATCGCGCAGCCGCATGAAGCCGTCGACGGTGGCGTCGCGCGTCGGCACGATCGGCAGGCGGACGTCGGTCTCATCGTCGATGCGATGCAAAGCCACGTCGCTGCCGCCGCCGTTTCTCCGCAGCGCGAAGAAGACGCGCGCGCGCCGCGGCTCCTCGTAGAAGTTCACCTGCGGCATCGGCCAGGCCAGCTCCACTTCCGTCTGCACGGACGCTCCGCCGGGATACGGCTGCGGCGTCGCGGTGAAGGTCTCCACCGGATCGGGCAGCGGCACGGCCGTGCGCGCGAGTCCCGTCGCGACCGACGCGGCGAAGAACATCTCGCGCTGCGTCGTGGCCGCCATCGCCCGCTCGTTTTTCTTGCCGGCGAAGGTATGCGCGAGCTGCTCGAGCTCCTGCGGGAAGAGCATCCACCACATCCAGAGCTGCGTGAACGCGGCCGAGACGCAGTAGTCCCACACGCCCGCCGGCTCCTGTTTGTCGGTGGTCATCAGGCCGAGGAGCCGGGCCATGTGCGGATCGGTCGCGGCGCTGTAGAGGTGATCGAACGGGCGGTAGACGACGTTCGCGCCGCCGCCCGGCGCATCGTTGCCGTCCCACGTGAGCGTCTGCGGCACCTCGATCGCCGCCTGCGGCTTCGAGGTGGCGAGCTCGCCGCCGAGAAAGGTGCGCATGGCGTCGTCGACGCGCGCGAATGCGGCGCCGAGGTAGCGCTTCTGCAGATCGGCATCGACCGTTGCGGCCGGGTCGGGCGCCGGCGGTATCGCGGTGTGATCCCACGGCGGCAGCGCGTGCGGCCGGGCGTGGTGCAGCCGCTCGGCCGCGATCTGCGCGCCGCTCTTCGCCGACCACTCCGGATAGATCTGCGCCGCGTCGGTGAGCGGAAGGAAGTAGGTATCGACGTCTGTCCATCCTTCCATCTCTACGTACAGGCGCGTCGGCAGCCATTGCACCGCGGCGAGCACCGCATCGGTACCGCTGATGACGACGCGCTCGATCAGACCGCCCTGCAGCAGCAGCGTCTCCGTCACCCACTGCTGCGGCACCGGCAGGCAGCCGCCGAGCTCCTGTCCTGCCGTACGCCGATCCTGAAACTGCAGGTTGTCCGGCGCGCTCTCGTACGACGCCTCGGCCGTCACATAGCCGGTGCGGTCGCGGCGGACGATCGTCAGCAGCACGTACGAGGCCGGATTCGTCAGCGCCGGACCAAAGTGCGGCGCCGGCGACGGATTGTCCGGCAGCAGCCGGATCGTGAGCGGCTTCTTCGTGATGCGCAGCAGCGGATCGGCGCTGCCGGACGGCTTCGTGTACTGGAAGCCGCCTTCCTGCGAGAGTCCGATGCCGCCGAACTGCGCCCACTGCGAGGTGCCGACGACGGCCTTCGTCGTCGCCAGGCTGCCCATGCGCTGCTTCACTTCCTCGGCGCGTCCGTTCGGATCGAACGGGCTGCGCCGCCGCCGCAGCCGGAACCCGCTGCGCGGAAAGCCGAGGTAGCGGCCGAAGAACCAGCGCAGATGGCGGCCGTCGGGAAGATAGGGATCGCCGGCCGTGCCGAGTCCGACGAGCTGCAGCACGTTCGGATCGATCCAGAGGCTCGGCATCGAAGGCGTGTCGGGCGGGACGCTCATGGCGCGGGCTCCTGCTGCAGCGCCGCCGGCTGATCGCCGATGGCGATGAACATCGAATGACTCTCGGAGGCGGCGTTGCCGTTCATGTCGACGAACGCGTCGACGATCGTCAACGTATACGCGCCCGGCTTTGCCGCCGCGTACTGGCCGGCTTTCGTGAAGAGCAGCAGCGAGCGGGTCGCGCTCGCGCCGCTGAGCAGGCGGAAGCCGGCCGGACCGCCTTCGACCGAGAGGCCGAAGCTGCTGCCCGCCTCGCGCAGCAGCGGCTCCGGTCCGTCGAGGAGCAGACCGACGGCGACCATCACGCCATCCTTGTTCTTCCGCCACAGCAGCACCGCCTCGGGATCGAGCGGAATGCCTTTGATCGAGTAGCCGAGCCAGTCGAAGAGGATCGCGTCGAGCAGTTGATCGTCGCGCAGCGGCGACCCGTCGGGCGGCAGCAGCGCGAGGATCGACGCAAAGTCCGGCACCTTCGTCACGACGTCGTCGTAGAGCGTGTGCGCGTCGACGTGCTCGAACAGACCGTTCCAGCGCGACGTGCGGAACTTGAAGTCGTGCACGATGTCCCACTTCGCCCAGTCGACGTTGGAGAAATCGGAGATGCTCGACGGCAGCGCGTAGACCGAGGCCTTGTACTCGCGCGACGGTTTGAGGAGCGTCGGGAAACTGGCGATGCCCATCGACCAGAGCGTGTCGATGCCGGTCGGCGCGCATTGCGACTCCTCGACCTTCGCTTTCCAGACCGCCTCGTACTCCGCCAGCGAATGCGGATCGGCGGCGATGATCTCGAGCGTGTCGAAGAGGTCTTTGCCTTGATCGTCGATGAGCCGCAGGATCATCTGCTCGCCGAACTTGGCGAAGACCGCCTCGATGCGCGGATCGCGGAACGTGAGCCGGACCGGCCGCGTGCGATACATCGCGTAGGTGCCGTCGCCCGGCAGCGTCTCGATCTCCCACCGGTCGTCGGCGGCGCCGAGGTTCGGATGGCGTTTCACCAGCGGGCACTTCTCGCGCTCTTTCCGGGTGTGAAAGTCGAACCAGAAAGACTCTTCGAACGATCCTCCCTCGGGCTCGACGCCCTTGACCGCGTTCCACTGCACCTTGCCGGAGAGCCTGTACGTCGTCTCGCAGTCGAGCAGCAGCGCGTCGCTGGTCGCCGCTTGCTGATCGAGGAGATCGGACCAGAGCTGCGACCACGCCTTCGCCGACTCCTCGTCCTGCACCTGCTTGATCACCGCCGCCTCGTAGCGCAGCCAGAAGATCATCAGGTAGGCGAACGGAATGATGGGCGGCCCGTCGATGGACAGCGATTCGATGGTCGAGGTGAGCTCGAGGCGCGTGACCGGCTTCTGATGCGCGAAGAGCACCACTTCCCACGGACCCTGCGTGCCGCCCGACAAGCCGTGCGACGTCTCGACGAGCGTATCGCCGTCGTAGAACTTCGCCGTGATCGACGGCCCGCGCGTGGCCGGGCGGATGCACGCGAACAGCACGTCGCCGGCGCGCTCGAACTCGAGCGACAGCGGCTGCGTGGCGAAGAGTTGCGGCAGCGCTTTCGTCCAGGCGCCGGCCGTGAGCGGCAGCACGCACGCCGAGAATGAGCCGTCGCCCGGCCACGCCACCACGCCCGGCGGCGAGGTGGCGAGGCCGAACAGCTTCTGGAGCATGTCGGCGTTCGGCGGCGCCGGCAGCGCTTTGGCCAGCACGTCGGGCTCTCCTTTGCGCTGCAGCACGAGTTGCTGGAACGGGCCGGGCGGCTGATTCTTGAACGTGTACGGGACCAGCGACGCTTTCTTCGGCGGCGCGCATGGATCCCACGTCTTGGTGATCGTGTCGATGTACTCGGCGGCCGTGCCGATGTAGCGCGAGGTGGTGAGCGATTTGAAGGCGAAGAGGTCGAGCGACATGCGCGCCTTCGCGCCGCCCGCCGCCGGCGCACCTTCCGGACGCCAGATCGCCGGGATCTTCGTCAGCACTGCGTTGGTCTTGCAGTTCGTGAGCGTCAGATCGACGAGGCGGAGGACGTACCCCTTGCCGCCGCTGGTCCAGTGCGTCGTCTCGAGGTCGACCGAGTCGAAGTTGAAGCTGCCGATCTGCGCCGTCTCGTTGCGGATCGGAAAGCGGAACGAGAGCGTCAGCGACGGATCGAGCGGCACGTCCTGCGGCGCAGCCGTGCCCTGCGCCCAGGTGATCGGCTGATTCGCATTCGCCGGATGGAGCGACAGCTCGCCGACGATCTCCTGCAGTTTCGGCGGATCGCTCTGCTCGCTCACCAGCGTGAGCGGCACGCTGTGATCGATGTCCGGCAGAGGCCACGGCAAGTCGATGTGGACGCCGACCTCACCTTTGATCTCGAACGGGTCGGGCGCGATGGCGGTCAAGCGCGCCCAGACGCCGAACTCGAAGCCGAAGCCGAAGACCTTCACCACCAGGCCGCCCGCGATCTCCAGCTCGCCGAACAGCAGCCAGGGATCGGGCATCCCGACCGCGAGGTTGTACTCGACCCGCACGTAGAAGTAGCACTTGATCTTTCCCGACTTCAGACCCTTCTGCCATTCCGCGCGGCCGCCGTGGGCGATGGCAAACGCCGGCACGTTGATGCCGCTGTTCGCGAGGTTCTCGATGTCCTCGCTGTCGAACATCAGGTAGCCGCTGATGTTGAAGATGCCGAGGGCCACGGCGCTGGCGCGCTCCGACAGCGGCCAGTGCTTGCCGATGTAGAGATGGAAGCGGCGGTGCTCCTTCGACCAGTCCACGAAGATCTCGGTCGGGACGCTGATCTTCACGATCTTCCCCGACGGGTCGGGGATGTTGAAGTTCACCGTGACCGCGACGGTGAGCGTCTTGCGCGTCGGGTCGAGCACGATCAGGCCGATGAACTTCGCGCTCTTGTCGTCGCCGAGCGAGGGCCGCGCCTCCAGCAGCGAGAACGTTCCGGCCACGACGATGATCGGACCGGGAACGAGGATCAGCAGGCCGACCTTGCCGTTCCAGGTGCGGCCGAGATCGAGCGTCGAGCCGAAGATCGCGCCGAAGCCGAGTCCGACCGCGCCCTCGCAATCGGTCCACTTCGGTCCGATCACGCTGTTCTTCGGATCGAGGTCCATGAACCAGGCGCGCCAGTCGCCGTTCGGCGGGTCGGGCACGGCGTTGTTCGCGACCTGTCCGAGAAAACCGAACACCGAGGCGCCGGTGGAACCGAGCGGAATGCCGGTCGAGAAACTGAGCGACGCCTGCGCCACGAGCGAGGTGACGTCGGTGCCCTCGATCTTGCCCCAGCGCATGTAGACCTCGATGTCGTACATCCAACTGCTGCGCATCGTGTAGGCGCGCAGCTTTCCCATCGGGTCGGTCGGATCGATCGGCATCAGCGACGCCGAGCCGTTGCCGATCACCATCGCGTGCGCCCACACCTCTTTCTCTTTGCCCCATCCGAGCGAGGCGTGGCAGTAGATCGCCTCCGGCACGAGCATCGTGATCTCGAGGCCTTCGAGCTCGGTGTGATCGTGCGTGCCGTCGGTGAGGAAGAAGAGCCGCGCCGCCGCGCCGGCCGCGCCGGCATCGGTGAGCTTCTGCGTCGTGCGCACGCCGACGTCGAGCCACGCACCCTTCTCCCACTTGCCGCCGCCGAGCTTCACGATCTCGAGGAACGAGTCTTTGATCAGCGCCTGCTCGGCGAAGTCGAAGGTGATGCCGCCGTTGGAATCCCAGATGAACTGAAACTTCGGGATGGTCTTCTTGACGTCGTCCGGCAGGTCGTCGAGATCGAGCGCCCAGCGCAGCGTCAGTCCTTTCATGTCGACGCCGATCGGGCGGCTGGTGTCGAGCGTGAGCAGGACCAGGTTGAGATTGTGGATGCTGATCCGCGTCTGGATGTCGAAGACGATGTCGAGATAGCGGACCACCGGCGCGGTACCGTCCGCGAACCAGCGGAAGCGCAGCGTCTCGATGGTGATCGACTCGAAGACGATCTTGTCGTCGAGCTCGAGCTTCGCGAAGAGCGCGAAGAGCAGCACGATCAGTGTGTCGCTGCTGCTGAACTGCGCATCCGCACCGAGGGCGATCGCGGCGAGCACCGGCATGGCCACGAAGAGTCTCTTCAGCGCCGCGTTCTTGAATCGCAGCAGGCCGGCGTCTTTCGAGCCGGGCGTGAGCAGCGCCACTTCCCAACCCCACGCGTCGTTGCCGGGGAGGTTCGGATTGTGGCGCAGCGAGAAGAGCACTTTCAGATCGCCGGCAGGCCCGAGGCTCACGAAGTCGTTGGCGATCGTGCCGGCGTGAATGATGCTGCCGATGGTGCCGCGCACGAGCGAGCCGCGGTCGAACTCGATGCCGAGGTCCAGGGCCTGCCACGCCGCGTTCGCGTCGCCGGCCGGAAGCGCCTCGACGTCGAGCGCGCCGCTGATGCCGTCGGTGCCGATGATCCACTTCGTCGCTTCGATGCGCCGCGGCAGGTTCGACAGACACGGCAGGACCTTGTTGAGATTGAAGATCGCCAGCTCGGCGATGTAGACGCCGACCCACGTTTCGTCATATCCCGGCCGCGCCAGCACCTCGGCAAAGCCGGTCGTGCGCGAGAAGTCGACCTTGACGTCGTTTGCCAGCAGCCCCAGTCCGGAGTCGCCGATGAGACAGGGCGGCAACTCGAGCGCCTGGTCGTCGGCGAGCCGCACGTCGACGCCGGTCTCGGTGTCGATGGTCAGTACCGCCGACGGCAGCGCGATGTAGACGCTCTGGTCGGCGTCGTCGGCCGGCACGATCGCGGCGATCTCCGCGCCGTCCATCTGCGTCTTGCCGCGCCGCACGCTCTTCGGCAGACGGATGCTCAATCCCGCGCCGCTGATGACCAGACGGAAGCGCGTCGGAATGACGTCCATCTGCGCGAAGACCTGCACCGGCGGATCGAGGTCGACGTCCTCTTCCTTCGCCGCCGTGCCGACGAGCGGCGTGATCTTCTCCTCGATGGCCGCTTTCAGCGCGGAGCGGCGGGCGTAGGAGAGCTGAAACTTCAGGGCGGTCAGTCCGCCGCCGCTCGCGCCGGCGACGAGCGCCGCGCCGTCCGCGCCGCCGCCAAGCGGAATCTCCATCGCCGCGTCGAGCGCCGCTTCGCCATCGATCGAGACGTGCGTGTCGCTCCACGACTCGCGCCAGTCGCGGACGCCGGCATGTTCCAGCGCCGCGTTGTAGAGCGGCCCGAGCAAGGGAACGGCGTCGAGTGGCAGGCCGGCCGCGGCAGGGACGAGCGTTTTCAGCGGAACGAAGTACTCGCCCATGGCGCGTCCCTCACTCTCTTCGGCGAATTTTTCGGAAAAGCGGAGCGGCGACTATATGCTTCCGGATGGGCGGAGGTCCATATGGACGCCATTGCGCACCTCGCCGCGGGCGCGGCGTTTGC
The DNA here is from genome assembly GCA_036389275.1 of Thermoanaerobaculia bacterium. Lineage (GTDB taxonomy): Bacteria > Acidobacteriota > Thermoanaerobaculia > Gp7-AA8 > Gp7-AA8 > QHVT01. Next base: position 7,247 of record DASVQE010000026.1, on the reverse strand, counting down.
GTCCGCAAACAGCGCTACAATCCGCGCCCTCGCATGCCCAAGTTCTACATCACCACCGCCATCCATTACGTCAACGACGACCCGCACATCGGGCACATGTACGAGAACATCGTCGCCGACGTGATCGCTCGTCATCGCCGCCGCATGGGAGACGACGTCCGCTTCCTCACCGGCACCGACGAGCATGGGATGAAGGTGGAGCGCGCCGCGGCGAAAGCGGGCATCCAGCCGATCGAGCTGGCCGACCGCGTGGTGAGCACGCATCACGATCTCTGGAAGCGGCTGCACATCAGCAACGACGATTTCATCCGCACCACCGAGCCGCGCCATCGCGACGGCGTCTACGAGTTGATCCGCCGCATCCGCGAGCGCAACCCCGACGACATCTACCTCGGCGAGCATTCCGGCTGGTACTGCCAGAGCGAAGAGACCTTCATCCCCGAGAATCAGGTGAAGGACGGCACCGATCAGGACGGCCACAAAGTCGAGTGGACGACCGAGCGCAACTACTTCTTCCGCCTCTCGCGTTACGCGCAGCCGCTGCTCGAGCACTATCGCGCGAACCCCGGCTTCGTCTGGCCGCCGACGCGCCTCAACGAGGTGGTCTCGTTCGTCGAGCAAGGGCTGAAGGATCTGTCGATCTCGCGCAGCTCCATCAAATGGGGCATCCCGTTCCCCGGCGATCCGGAACACGTGATCTACGTCTGGATGGATGCGCTGACGAACTACATCTCCGCCCTCGGCTTCGGCAGCGGCGACACGCAGAACGTCGACCGCTACTGGCCGGCGGACATCCACCTGATCGGCAAGGACATCGTGCGCTTCCACGCGGTGTATTGGCCGGCGTTCCTGATGTCCGCAGGTGTGGAATTACCGAAGCGCGTGGTCGGCCACGGGTTCTGGCTGCGCGATCAGCAGAAGATCTCCAAGTCCCTCGGCAACGTGGTGCGGCCGTACAACATCCTCGACGACTTCGGCGCCGACGCGCTGCGCTACTACGTCACGCGCGAGATGGTGTTCGGGCAGGATCAGGACTATTCGGATCAGGCGCTGCTCACGCGCTACAACGCCGATCTCGCCAACGACCTCGGCAACACGCTCTCGCGCGCGATCAAGATGTCGGACAGCTACTTCGGCGGCAAGACGCCGCCGATCACCTGCTACGTCAACGACCTGCTCGACGCGGTCGATCGCGTGGTGCCGCAGTACCTCCGCTACATGGACGAGCTGGCGTTCCAGCGCGCCATCGAGAGCGTGTGGGAGCTGCTCAACGCCATCAATACCTACATCGTCACGCGCGAGCCGTGGCGGCGCTTCAAGGAGAACGGCGCCGACGACGCGCTGGCGCGCATCCTCTGGGACGCGCTCGAGTCGCTGCGCATCGTCTGGGTGATGATGGCGCCGTTTCTGCCGTCGTCGACACGCGAGGCGCTGTCGCGGCTCGGCGTCGATCCCGACAAGATCAAGGCGAGCGACTTGCGCTGGGGCGGCCTGCCGACCAACGCGCCGCTGCGCGTGGCCGACCCGATCTTCCCGCGCGTGGACCTCGCGCAGTACATCGGAGAGAAGAAGATGGAAGAGACCACACCACCGATCGAGACGACGCAGGCGGTGGCGCCCGGCATCGCCAGGATCAGCATCGATCAGTTCATGGAAGTCGATCTGCGCGTGGCCGAAGTGCGCGCGGCCGAGCGCGTCCCGAAATCGAAGAAGCTGCTGAAGCTGACGGTCTTCACCGGCGAGGACGAGCGCACCATCGTGGCCGGCATCGGCACCAAGTACGCGCCGGAGGAGCTGGTCGGACGGAAGGTCGTCATCGTGGCGAACCTGCAGCCGGCGAAGCTGATGGGTGTCGAGTCGAACGGGATGGTGCTGGCGGCGTCGATCGAGGGAGAGCCGAGTCTCGTCGCTGTCGATGCGGCCGTGCCGGTCGGCACAAAAGTTCGCTGACGCGGTTCAGCTTTCCACAAACGTGCTGACGCGCGCCGCGCGCGGACTTACATTGGCGTGCGTCGCGGCCGATGAGCGTTGGGCCGCGACCCAGTCGCCGCGCTCGTGCGCGATGCACCCGCTTCCTCCGGCCGGGGAAGCGGGTTTTTATTCAGCGACGCAATCGCCACGATCACCGACCATCCGAGCAGCAACGTGGCCAGGTTGGCGATCGCGTGCGCGCCGCGCTCGTCGACGAACGTACGCGCCACCCAGATCTTGCTGCCCGGCGCCATCATGGTCGGACCGTTCCAGCGGACGACGTCGTACGCGCCGATCTTTTCCTGCACGCGCGCGATGAATGGCTCGACGCGCAGCGGCGGTTGCACGGCCGCCCACGCGACGGCCGCGCCGAGGACGGCGAGTGCGAGGAGCGGCGGCGCGAGCAGCGCGCGCGTGTCGACCGGCGGACGCGCGCGCGCGTCGCTGCGCGTCACCGCGCGCGCGAGCTCGTATGCGACCAGGCCGAGGGCGAGCAGCGGGATGGCCAGGTTGCCGAGGAAGCGGACGAACGGCAGCACGGCCACGCTCGGCAGCGGCGGGCTGAAGGCGCCGAGCGGCCGCAGCATCGCGAACGCGCCGAGGTTCTCGCCGTTCGGCAGATTCACGATCGGACATTGATAGAAGAAGACGACGAAGACGCTCGCCACGAGCGAGTACGCCGCGAAGAATCGATCGCGGCGCGTCAGCAGCGCGAACGGGAGAATCCACATCAGATACTGCGGACAGAGTCCGGAGAATCCGATCGCGCCGGCAAAGTAGACCAGCACGCCGGTTTCGCGATCGAGCTGCTTCCAGAGGTGCATCGCCATCACCACGGCCAGTGTCAGCAGCACCATGGCCATCCGATTCCACGGGCGGTGCGGCAGTCCGAACAGCAGCACGCCGCGGCTCGCATACGAGGCGATGCCGGCAAAGTCGGCCAACGTCGGCAGCGCATGCAGCGCGGCCAGGATGCCCACGTAAACCGCGCCGGTGATGGCGATGCCGGCGACGAACGCGCGCGCGCGACGCCACGTGCGCGGCAGGAGCAGGATGAACAGCGGAATGGCCAGCGGCTTGGCGATGATCGACAGCGTCCAGGCCACGGCGGCCAGAGCGTCGCTGCGCTCGCGCTCCTCGCGCAGCAGCACGAGCGCGAGCAGCAGGAAGTAGAGGAAGACGCTGTCCCACTGCGGCTGCATCGCGCTGATCACGATCGGCAGCACGCAGAGCGCATAGCGAACGCCGCGGCGCGCGCTGTCGTACAGCAGCAGCGCGATCAGCGAGTCGAAGAGGATCGGCAGGAACTTGTGCGGAAAGGTGGCCGGCAGCGTGGTGTAGTGCGTGATGACGCTGCCCGCCCACAGCCAGAGCTCGAGGCCCGGCAGGTAGGGCGCGGTGATGTGCTGGCCGGAGAGCACGCGCACGGTCTCGCGGAAGTTGCTGATCGCTTCGACCGAGCCGAAGGTGACGAAGGCGAGGCTGCAGCGGATGGCCAAGGCGGTGACGAAGACGGCCGCGCGGCGGCGCGTCACAAACGGCCTCGCAGCTCGCCTTTCAAACGCAGCGTGTCGGCGACGAGGCGGCGGATGGCGCGCGGCATCGAGTGCAGCGGCAGGCCGCGCGACTCGCCGGCGCGCTGGCGGTACGACACCGGGACTTCGAGGACGCGCAGGCCGCTCGCGGTCGCGCGCAGCACGATCTCGGTGGAGATGAAGCCGCGAAAAAAAAGCTCGCCGCCGAAGACGCGCTCGACCACGCGCCGGTTGTAGAGACGCATCCCGCTGTCGCTGTCGAGCGCGTCGATGCCGAAGAGCGCCCGCACGTAGACGTTCAGGCCGAAGGTCATCAGCCGCCGATACCACTGGTCGGTGCGGTTGGTCTTGCGGCCGATCACGACGTCCGCTTCGCCGCGCCGCTCCCACAGTCTCCAGAACTCCGCCGGCTCATGTTTCTCGCCGGCGTCGCAGATGAAGATGTAGTCGCCGCCCGCCGCTGCGACGGCGTTGCGCACCGCGCGCGCGTAGCCGAGGCGCTCGGGCGCGCCGGTGATGCGCAGGTTGTACGTTGCTTGCACCTGTTCGATGAGCGCGCGCGTGCCGTCGGAGCTGCCGTCTTCGGCGACGATGAATTCGGCGTGCGGCAGGCGGCGGACGACCGCATCGTGGAAGGCCGCGATCTCGCGTTGGATCGTCGCCGCCTCGTTGTGCGCGAGGAGAACGACAGATGCGAGGTCAGTCATGAACGGCGGAAATGATAAAGGAAGGCCATCGCCGCCGCTGCCGTGACGGCGGCGAGGGCGATGTTCGTGGCGTTGACGATCGGATTGGCCACGCCCGGCTCGAGCAGGCTGCGCGCGAGCCAGAGTTTCGTCCCCGGCGCGCCCGAGCGGCCGCGGTAGCGCACGACGTCGTACGCGCCGATCTTCTGCTCGACGCGCACGACGTACGTGTCGGGATCGACGCGCGGCTGCAGCGCCGCCCACGTCGCGCCGATGGCGATGAGCACCACGAAGGCGAGCGCCGGCGAAAGGTGCGGCTCGATCGGCTCGTCGCGTGCGCGTTCGTCGCGCGCGAGCATGGCCGTCACGCGAAACGCCGCGAAGCCGAGGAGCAGCAGCGGGATGATCAGGTTCCCGTCGAGTTGCAGGAGCGGGCGGATCGCCCGCGGCGGCAGCGGCGGGCCGAAGCGACCGAGCGGATGCAGCAGTCCGTAGGCGCCGAGGTGATCGATGTTCAGCAGGTTCACATACGGCGACTGGTAGTAGTAGACGCAGAAGAATCCCGCCGCCAGGCCGTAGAGCGTCACGAAGATCCAGCGCTCGCAGAGGATCGCGAACGGCAGAATCCAGCAGAGGTACTGCACGGACAATCCGGACAGTCCGAGAGTGATCGCCAGAAAAATCAGCATCCCTTCGGCGCGCGTACAGCGTCCGCGGAAATAGACGAAGGCGGCCACGGCGATCGCCCCGGCCACGGCGATGAGCCGGTCGTGCGGCCGGAAGGCCAGCCCGAACACCTGCACGCCGCCGGCCGCGTACTGCACGACGCCGAGCAGCCGGTAGACGCTCGGCCAGGTGCCGGTGAAGTAGAGGATGGCCGCGTAGGCGACCATGGCGCCGGCCGCGCCGGTGACGAAGGCGACGATGCGCTCGCGCGTCTTCGGAATCAGCAGCAGGATCAGCGGCGCGGCGATCGGCTTGAAGATCAGCGAGACCACGAAGGCGATGCCGGCAATCATGCTCTTGCGCCTGCGTTTGAGATCCACCAGGCTCAAGGCCAGCAGCAGCGGATAGAGAAAGAGGCTGTCCCATTGCGAGTGAATGGAGCAGACGTAAATCGGGACGGGCGCAATTGCGTAAAGAAGGCCGCGGCGCAATCCGCTTTTTGCGTCAGGAGCCATGTCGTACAGCAGCAGTGCGATGAGCGCGTCGCAGAGGAGCGGCGCCAGCTTCCAGGCGAACATGACCGGTAGCGGCGCGGCGTAGCCGAGGAGCCCTTCGATCCAGAGCAGGAGCTCGATGCCGGGGAGATAAGGCGTGACGATGTCGCGGCCGCCGGTCAGCAGCAGGAAATTGCGAAAATTATGGACGGCGTCGACGGCGCCGAAGGTGACGTAGGCGACGATCGCCCGCGGAATGAGCGCGGCGAGGAACACGCCGAGGCGGTTCTTCACGACGGCTCCCGCGCCGCGACGACGCTCCAGGCGCAAACCCAGAGCATGGCCAGCGTGGCCGCATTCAGAATGGGCCGCCCTGCCGCCGGATCGACGAAGCTGCGCGCCACCCACATTTTCCCGGCGTGTTCCGCGCGGTAGCGGACGATGTCATAGGAGCGTACCCGGCGGTCGACGGTCACGATGAATTGCTCGTCGGCGAATGCGTTCTGATTCGCGGCCCAGACGTCGGCGAGGACGACGAACGCCGCGGAGAGTGCCAGCGGCACGACCAGCGGCCGCAATGAAATCGGCGGCGATACCGCGATTGCGGCCGGCCGGCTCCCGCTCCAGATTGCATACGCCAGCGCGCATAATGGAACGGCGTAATTACCGAGAATTTGTGCGACGAGGCGTAAGCGGACGTCCGGCACCACCGGGCTCCAATGGCCGAACGGCTTCAAGAAGCCATAAGTCCCGAGATTTTCGACATTGCGGAGATTGACCGCCGGCAGCTCGTAATAGAGCGCGAGAAAGATCCCGGCGAGCAGCGTATAGAGCGCGAGGAAACGGGTGCGGCCGGTCAGGAGCGCAAAGGCAACCGGCCAGCAGAGATATTGCGGACTGAGGCCGGCCAGGCCGATGGCTGCACAGAAGAAGAGCAGTACGGCCTGTTCGCGCTCGATGCGGCGAAACCAATGCAGCGCCCACAATGCCATGGCCGCCGCGAGCAGCGCCGGCAGGCGCGGGAAGCGGAGCGGCAGGCCGAAGAGCTGCACGCCGCCGCCGGCGTAATTCGCAATATCGCCCAAGTCCGCGAGCGTCACCAGCATGCCGGCGCGCCACGCGATGACGGCGTAGAGGACCGCCGTCACCGCCGCGCCGACTACGAACAGCGCGGCCCTGCGCTTGTCGCGCGGCAGGAGCAGCGGCGCGACGGCGATGGCCACTGGCTTGAAGACGAGCGAGAGCACCAGCGCCGCGCCGGTGACTACCGCGGCGGCGTCGCCCGAGCCGCGCGCGCAGAGGAGCGCCAGCAGCAGGAAGATCATCCAGAGCGCATCCCACTGTCCGTGCAAGGCGTGGATGAACAGCGGCAGCGGCGCGAAGGCGTAGAGCAGCGCCCGGCGCATTCCGCGCTCGGCGTCCGACTCGAGCAGGAGCAGGGCGATCAGCGCGTCGGCGAGGCACGGCAGGAACTTGTACGGCAGCGACAGCGGCAGGTCCGTCGCCATCACCACGTGCCCGGAGATCCAAAGCCACAGCTCGATCCCGGTGAGATACGGGGTGACCGCGGAGAGACCGTGCATCACCCGCAGCGTGTTGCGGAGCGAGGCCACCAGGTCGGTGGAGCCGAAGGTCAGCGTCGCCAGCGCCAGTCGCGGCAGGAGAGCGGCGGCGAACACGCCGAGGCGACGCTTCACCGGCGCATCATACACGGGCCTTGAAAACAGCCATAAAAAGCGAAAAGCCGCTGATTCCTCAGCGGCTTTTCATAAAAATTATCCCGGCGGCGTCCTACTTTCCCACGCAGTTGCCCGCGCAGTATCATCGGCGATGCGGAGCTTGACTGCCGTGTTCGGAATGGGAACGGGTATTGCCTCCGCTCTATGACCACCGGA